>JAPOXG010000026.1 GCA_026707225.1 Chloroflexota bacterium | reverse complement strand
TGGACGACCAGACGGAGCGATATCAACTCTCATCTGCTAGTAGCGGACAAGCCTTGTAGGAGCGACCTACTAGGTCGCCCGCACAGACCGGGCTAAACGCGAATCCGGTGGGAGCTCAGGGTTCGCCGTCATCTTGATAGGGGTTGCGCCCCAGCTTTGTGTCTTTGCGAATAGCCTGCTGCCAGGGCTTGCGGGCGCCGCCCTGGTAGCCCATCTCGCGCAGCCGTTCCAATTCCAGCCGTTCCAACTCATCGGCCACTGCGGCGTATTCCCCTGGCGGGATCGGGGAATCGCGCCCACCATCATCGCGATAGACGTAGCCGGCGCCCGCGCACCAGTCGCAGTTTTCGCTCCCGCCGCTGAATTCGTCTTCGAACCAGCCGAAACCTTCGCAGGAAACGCAGCGGACGATCCTACTGTCAGACGAACTCATCAGCGCTTCGCTGCCCCGTCCATTCCGTCCTCGGTTTCAGCGCCCAGAGCCAGTTCAAAGAGCCGACGATAGCCCTCGACGTATTTGCGCGGCGAGAAGAAGTCTTGGGCGAAGGCTCGAGCTTTTGCGCCCATGGCCGCAACATCTTCATCTTCGTCATAGACAGTACGCAGCGCCTTCGTTAGCGCGGCTTCGTTCCCTGCTTCGACCAGATAGCCGTTTTCGCCATCGATGATCATATCGGGGATGCCGCCGACCCGGCTGCCGATGACTGGTATGCCCATCAGCATCGCCTCCACCACGACGCGTCCCAAGCCTTCCGACAGCGACGGCAAGACCATGACCCGGGCGGCAGCGAAATAGGTTGCCAGTTCGCGCTGCGAGACGGCGCCGGCGAAGCGCACGCGGCTCTCGATGCCGAGGTCGGCTGCCTGCCGCTTCAGCGATTCGGCATAGGCGGCATTCTCCGCTCCGCCCACCAGATGCAGCTGCGCGCGCGGATGATCCAGCGCGGCGAAGGCGTTCAGCAGCAGATGCACGCCCTTGCGCGGGATCAGCACGCCGGCATAAACGATGTCCTCGGCCGCTTCAACCGCGATGCGCCGTTCCATTTTCAGGAAAACGTCAGTATCGCTGAAGGTCATGAAGCGCGCCTGCGGCAGTGCCGGCGCATAATGGCGGGCGCGCTCGGCAGTCGATGAAGAGATCACACGCACGGCATCGGCGCGGCGGAAGGCGAAGCGAGCGGCCCCCAGCATAAGGGCGCGGTACAGTCCTTTCAGCGGTATCGAGCGCTGCAAGAATATATCTTCCTCGAAGTTGTTGTGATTCTCGATGATCAGCTTGGGACGCAAGCCAACGACGCGCGCTATGGACTTAACGAGAGCGCCAATTGCGCCTTCAAAAGGGCTCTGCGCCACGATGATCGCGCCGCGATGACGAAAGACGAGGGCGGCCAGCAGAATCGGCGCCAGGCTGAAAATCACCAGATAGCGCAGCAGCGAAATCGGCGGCTGCGGCAGCAGATAAAAGCGCGCGTGCTCGGTAAACCGCCTGGGGAGAAGCGCTGAAGCGAAGCCGATGACGCGAATATCGTACTGTGGCAGGTCCCCCAACAGTTGCCATTTGCGGGAAGCGGCGGCGTCCAGCGGTTGGCTGTAGCGCGCGCTGCTGATCCAGCACAGGGTTATGCAGCTCTCAGGCACGGGAGTATCCCGGATTCGGCGCCCGCCTTCGAGTACGATTCATCCAGCCTTCCATCACTCCAGCCGGATCTAGCTCGCTGGCGGCGGCCAAATGGAGCCTAGCGCTATTCCTTGCGCCTGTCACTATAAACAATGAATTCCGCGTCGGCGCGTTTGGGGGAGTCGTCAAGCTTCAGGGCAGATTCCAGGACAATGGAAACAGCCGCCATGACCATGCCGCCGAGGATGGCGGTGAAGATGCCGCCGTCGATCGTCAGCCGATCGCCCGCCAGCGAATCGGTGATCATGAGCATGAAGCCATTGATGACGAATATAAACAGCCCAAGCGACAGCAGCACGGCCGGGCAGGTCAGCAATATCAGCAGCGGCTTGAGCAGTGAATTCACCACGCCGAAGATCAGGCCGATGATCAGCAGCGTACTGATGTCATTGTTCGCGATGTGAATATTCGGGATCAACAGAGCCGTGACCGCGATGGCCACCGCGTTGATCAATACTCGGATTAGAAACTCTCTCATCGCTTCGCCCTCTTGACTCAAATTCGCGCCGCCAACTTATAGATGATACGTCTCCGGCTGCCAGCCGGTTGCGGCTTATCGGCGGCGGCGGATCAAAAACAGAAGCAGCAGCAGACCCAAACCGGCGACCACGGCCGCGATCGCCAAGGCGGTATCGCGCGTCTCCGGCTCATCGGCGCTGGGCGCGTCAATTTCGGTGATGGTCACTGGCGTCAGGCTCGGCTGCGCGGTGGGCTCGCTGACGGAGGTCGCTGTCGGCGCATCTGTAGCGGTGGCTGGGACTTCGGTCGGTTCTTCAGTGGGCGTATCTGTCGCGGTCGCTTCAGCAGTGGCGGTCTCCGTCTCGGCTACAGATGTGGCTTGGGCATTCAGGACGCTCTGCGCGACCGCCGTCAGGCTTGACCGCGCCTCCGCCGTTTCGGTGACATCGGGCGTCGGCGTATCGGTCGCTGTGGCTGTCGGCGTGTCCGTCGGGACATCCGTGTCGGTTGCGGTTGGCGTCGCGGTGCTGGTTGGCGTATTGGTTGGCGTGTCCGTCGGGATCGGCGTATCGGTGGGCGTGTCCGTTGGAGCCGGCGTGTCTGTCGGGATCGGCGTGTTGGTAGGCGTGTCTGTTGGGATCGGCGTATCGGTCGGCGTGTCCGTTGGGACCGGTGTATCGGTCGGCGTGTCCGTTGGGACCGGCGTATCGGTTGGCGTGTCAGATGGCACCGGCGTGTCCGTTGGGACCGGCGTATCGGTGGGCGTGTCTGTCGGGATCGGCGTATTGGTTGGCGTGTCTGTCGGGATCGGCGTGTTGGTAGGCGTGTC
>JAPOXG010000103.1 GCA_026707225.1 Chloroflexota bacterium | reverse complement strand
GGCCGGCAGAATTTGAGGCAGCGTGGCTAAAGCGCAATTCCCTCAAATTTCTTGAAATTTTGTGTCCAATAAATTAGGACCACTACAGCTCATATCGGCGTATGGGCGGCCATCCTCGCGCTGGTGGAATTCCCCTTCTATTACCTGACGGATGCCTTGCTGCCGCGCGTGCGCCTGCGCGTTACTTATGCCTTGGGCATTATCGGCATCGCCCTAACCACGCTCTGCCTAGGTATCGTGCCGAACCTGCCGCTGCTGGTTCTGCTCTTCGTTTGCCGCGGCCTGGCTTGGCCCGCTTACCAATTGTCTTGTTACCGCCTCATGAACGAGATCAGCCACCCGCGCAACGTCGCCACCAATCAAGCCATCGTACAAGTAACGATGCCGGGAATCGCGCTCTTGCTGACCGGGTCCCTCTTCGGCTACACCTACGATCATTTCGGCGCCGGCGCCTTCTATGCCCTGTGCGGACTGGCGGCTGCGCTGGGCGCCTGTATCGTCATCGTCGGCTTCCGGCTGTCCGACGTCCGCCAACCTGCCGACCAAGCCATGTAGGGGCGAGCCATTGGGCCGCCCGAAGAAGCCCAAGCGAATACAGAATGAGCGACGATATTTTGCTCGCCAGCGACACTGCCTGTCCTCTGCGCTTTATCGGACCGCCGGTGGGGTATTGCGACTCGAAAGTACAATCTCACCACCTCGATGCGTCTAGTATAATTATCCGCCGCTCGCCATAGGCCGCGAACCGGCAGACAATCCGGTGTCGATGCTCTTCGCCTTGCGCAACAGATTCGGATCCATCAGATTGGCCGCGCTTCAGTTTCTAAGCCTGGGCGGGATCGGCATCGTCTGGCCCTATGTCAACGTTTACCTGACCGATCAGGGATTCTCCGGCGCCTTGATCGGCACGCTGGGCAGCGCCGGCGCCTTGCTCTCGCTGATTCTGACGCCGCTGCTGAACCAAATTGCCGATCGTCTCGGGCTGCACCGGCGGCTTTTCATGCTGTACATGGGCGGCTTCGCGCTGTCGAATATCATCTTCGCCCTCGCCCCGCATCACCTGCTGCTCGTGCTTTCCGTTTTGCTCTCCCGGCTCACGATCAGCCCGAGCTTGACCCTGGGCATGCAGTTGACGATCACCTTCTTGATGAGCCGGGGAAAAGCGATCCTGGGGCGTTTGCGCTCCTTCGCCTCGCTGGGTTTCACGCTGGCCAGCCTGCTCGCCGGGCAGCTGTTCGCGCTGGGCGGCTATCCCATGCTATTCTGGGTTGCGGCTTTCGTCGCCCTGCTCACCACGTTCACGGCTACGATATTCCCGAACCAATCCCGGGAAAAGGACAAAGTTGAAGACGGCGAAAAACAGCCGCGCAACCGGGGCTTCTATATCATGGCCGCCAGCCAATTCTTTGTCGCCATGGGCACTTACAACATGTACAGCTTCATCTTCATCCATTTCAATCAGAATCTGGGCGTGCCGTCGGCGCATATCGGTTTGTGGGCGGCGTTGATGGGCGCGCTGGAATTCCCCTTCTTCTTCCTGATGGACGCCATTCTGCCGAAAGTCCGCATTCGCATCGCCTACATCATCGGCATGCTGGGCACCACGCTCTTCGCCTTCCTGCTAGGCATCGTGCCGAGCTTGCCATTGCTGGCGCTGCTGCTGATGCTGCGCGGCTTGGTCTGGCCCTGCTACCAGCTCTCATCCTTTACGCTGGTCAACGCCATCAGCCACCCGCGCAACGCCGCCACCAATCAAGCCCTCTTGCAAGTCACGATGCCCAGTATCGCCCTGCTGTTGACCGGTTCGCTCTTCGGCTGGGCTTACGACAACCTGGGGGCGGCCGCTTTCTTTTCACTGAGCGCGCTGATGAGCGCCATCGGCGCTTGCATCGTCATCGCCGGCTTTCGCCTCTTCGACGCGCGGCCCCTTGCCTCCTCCGCCTAATGGACGCGCGCGACTCCGCTGACGAAACCGATTCAATCTTTCGCAACGACGGCGACGCGTGATATACTCGCCGCGACGCCGACTCGCGTAGTGCTGCGCGGCTTGCGCACGCCGCAAAATCCTCGTCTGGTTGCGGGCGGGACAGTCGCTTGGGATCCGGTATACGGCGCAATCGTCTACAGATTGCTGCTGGCCGGCGGTGGCGCCTTTCGGCTGGAAACTGTGGATGCGCCGCGAACTGAATACAGCTTCGGCAACTTGCGGGCTGGCGTAAGGTATTCCGTGCAAGTCAGCGCATTGGGCGATGGGCAACGCTATGAAAAGTAGGGGCGGTGGAGCAAGGTTGTTGGGCTGACGCTTCCGCAAATCACATCGCCGACGCCAAGCGCGACGAACACAGCCACCAACACAGCGACGGCAACACTTACATCTACAGCTACCTATACGCCAACAGCCACCGCGACGAATACAGCTTCCAGTACGCCAAGCGCGACAAACACAGCCACCAACACCCCAACAGCGACGAACAGCCCGACAGCCACATTGACTGATACTGCAACGGCCACTCTGGCGACGCTCAAAAGACTGCCAAGGCCGGAAAACTTCCGCGCGCTTTCGGAAGACACGGTCGCCTGGGATGCCGTCGAAGGCGCAGACCGCTATCGCGTTCGTTTGGATCCGCCAAATGCAAATCGCATACTGAAGCGAGTCGACCCGCCGCAAACGCAGTATACCTTCGAGAATCTGCAAGGGGGATTGGTTTACCGAGCGCGGGTGCGGGCGATGGGCGATGAGGTCGTCTATAAATTGCTGGGCGACTGGAGCATCACGCTTACCCTGATCCCCGGAACGACCGTCGAACCTTCGGCGACTGCAACGCTCATTCCATCAGAAACGCCGACAGCGACGCCGACCGCCACGCCGACCCATACGCCTTCTGAAACGCTGACGAATACAGCAACTTTCACGCCGACGGACACGCCAACCCCTACGCCAATGCCTGTTTTCTTTGCCAAGAAGCACATTTTAGTCTAACTTTATGTTTGCCTTTGTGCAAAGTTGACGAGATTTCTTGTGAGTACACACAGAACGCAATAGATT
>JAPOXG010000047.1 GCA_026707225.1 Chloroflexota bacterium | reverse complement strand
GCGGCTCTGACGCGGAAGCTGCAAGCCGAGCAGTTGGCGGCGGCGCGGGATCGGAGGGATGCGTTTGCTGCCCTGCGCTAACTCTGTCCTCCAGCCCCACGCCGAAAGTCTATGTCTACGTGACCCAGCCAGCTAGATACGCCGCCAGACAGGTTTGGAGCTGGGTCCCGGCGATCGTCGCTGCCAAGCGATCATCCCCTCGCAGTCCAAAACGCGGTCGGATTGCTACAGTCATCTTGGCTGTCCTGATATGTGGAGACCGGCAATAAAGCGCCGGCTAAATGAATCGCTGGCGAAACGTCAACCCAAGTAATGATCTTCTGAAGAATGGCACATGCGAAGCCCGCCGGGTCGGGTTTTTGCGGCGGTATAGCGCGCATGTTATGATATGTCTGTCGTTGGCTTATACGACGTCTTATTGTGGTCGACGAGACAGGTCGCTCCTTTGACTTGGCGCCTGTTTGGAATCAAGCCGTCGGCTGGATTGAAGGTCAGTTGTCTTGTGATTGGCGAAATTTGAAGGAGACAGAGACATGAAGAATAGAAGATCACTTTCAAGAAGGCAGTTTTTGCATAGGGCTGGGGCAGGGCTCGCTTCCCTGGCGCTCGCAGGCGCGCCCGCCGGCCGTTTGCTGGCGCAGGGAGACGCGCTGCAATTCTATGGCTGGGATTTCCAACCGGATACGATTCGCCAGCATTTGGACAATTACACCGCGCAATCTGGCACGCCAGTTGATCTCCACATCATCCCCAATGTTGGATACTCCACCGGCCTGCAGACGAAGATCCTCGGTGGCGTTCACATGGATGTCTACTACAACTTCAAATACAATTCCACTCGCTTCTTTAATGCCGGGTGGGCGCGGCGCATGGATGACTTGCCGGATGCCGATGCGGTCATGGGCGAGATGTTTGCCAGTTCCGTTCCTTCCTACACCACGCCGGACGGTCAGCTAATCAGCATGCCCTATTTCAGCGCCGTGCATGTCTTGCATTACAATGAGCGCCTGCTCAGCGCATCGGGCTTTGACGCGCCGCCAGAAACCAAGCAGGATCTCTACGATCAATGCAAGAAATTGAAGGAAGACGGCGTAGACGCGCCCTATCTGGCCTACTGGATCAAGGAATTCTGCGAAGAGTATCTGCAAGTCTATCTGCTTTCGGAAGGCGTCACGCCCTTCTCGCCGGATGGTGAACCGACCTTTGCCGATGACTCCAGGACGGCGGATGTATTCGAGTGGTGGCAAGCGATGTTCCAGGACGGCATGACTTCGCCGACACAGTTGACCGATCAGCCGGGCGAACAGATGACAGCCATGCAAAACGGCACGTCGGCTTTCTACGTCTTGCACCACTATTTCTTGAAGCTGATGAACAGTGGCGGCGGACCAGAAGTCGATCATCTGCGCATTGCCGGCCGCATGCCGGGTTCCGATGGCAAGACCTTCCAAATGGGCGAAGTGGTACAGATGTCCGATGGTCCTAATGTCGACAAGTCTTGGGATCTGGTCAAATTCTATACCTGGAAGGACGCGAACGGCGAACGATCGGTGCACAAGTCCTGGGCAGCGGCAGCCGCCTTGGGCGCGCCATATGCTGACTTTTACGATGACCCCGAGGTGCAAGCCAACTACGGCGACTACTACGACTTCGATCAGATCAAGGACATGTTCGCGAACAATTCCGATGTCGTCCAAGCGCGCAACCAGCCCTGGTACAGCGAATTCCAGACCCATGTCGGCGATGAGATACAGCGTATGCTCCAAGGGAATCTGGCGCCAGCCGACGCGGTAACAAGCTTGGCCGACAAGGTAGTGGAGCTGCGCGAGCAATACTCGTAGGCGGGTATTCACTCCGCTTCATCCACGCAAGAGCGATTGAATTCACATACAGTTTGGGGCGCTTAGTCCCAAGCTGTATCCCTTTGTCGTTGCTTTGCTAGACGGCAAACTGGATGGGAGCCAGGCTTTGGCGTCAGCAGAATTGGGAAAAGCGAAAGCGCAACAGCGTAAACACTGGGACCGCAAGTGGATTCCTTATGTACTGCTGGCGCCCGCTCTCATCACCATCTTTGTCATCATCCTCAGTCCTTTGGCCACCACCATTTTCTACAGCTTCTCCAATATTGATCTCATCCGCGATCGGACGACCTTTGTCGGTATCGACAACTACATTGAGCTATTCAGCAGCCGTCTTTTCTGGAAGGCGGTGGAAGTCAACCTGAAATTCGCCGCCATCGTTGTCACCGTTCCTACGCTGATCGGTCTGTTCTTTGCCTTGCTGCTGGTAGAAAACTTCATGGGTCGCAGCATTGGCCGAACGCTTTTGATATTGCCATGGGCTTTGCCCTGGATCGTGGTTGGTTTGCTGTGGAATTGGGTGGTCAATGCGCAGTTCGGCGCGCTGAATGGCCTGCTCTACACTCTGGGTTTGATTGACAAATACATTCCCTTCATGGCAAACGAGGACTGGGCCTTGGTCTTCACCGCCTTGGCGTCCGCTTGGCGGCAGACGTCCTTCAGCGCTATCCTGCTGCTGGCCGCGCTGCAGACGATTCCGGAAGATCTTTACGACGCGGCGAAAGTGGACGGCGCCGGGGTGCGCGCGCGCTTTCGCTTCATCACCTTCGCCTGGCTGCGCCCCACGCTGACGATTGTTCTGCTCTATAACGTCGTCTTGGGTTTCCTGCAGTTTGACGCCGTCTGGATCATGACACAGGGTGGGCCTGGTGATGCGACCATGCTCATCTCGGTGCTGCTATATCGCTATACCTTTATCAATTTCGATCTGGGTATGGGCGCCGCGGTTTCGAATGTGCTGGGTTTGATCACCATGGGCGTCGGTCTGATCTTCGTGCGTCTGATTTATCGGTCGCATACGACATACGCCTAGGGCAGGTTCATGAGCCGCTCTTATCGTGAGTCTCAGCACGCAATCGTACGCAAGTTGGTCACCTATTTCGCTTTCTTCTGCCTGCTGTTCTGGGTCGGCTTTCCGGTCTATTACATGCTCATCACCAGCTTTATGGATTCGCACGAGCTAGGCGCCAAGCCGCCGAATTGGATTCCGAGTCAGCCAACCATTAAAAACTATCGAGAAGTGGTGGTTGGCGAAACAGCTATTCGGGGCGCGCATAGCTCGCATGGCGAGTTCTCCCGCATGATGCCCGCCTTGCTCAACAGCGCCTTTGTCTCGGTGGCGGTCGTTTTTTCGAATCTCATTATCGGCGGTAGTGCCGCCTACGCCTTTTCCCGTTTTGACTTTCGTCTGTCGCGGATCGTGTATCTCGGCGTCTTGATGACCCGCGTGCTGCCCGCCTTGAGCTTGATTGTGCCTCTATTTATCATCTTGAGAAAACTCGCCTTGATAAATACGCTGTGGGCGCTGATCCTCACCTACACGATTTTTATTCTCCCGCTCACAATCTGGATTCTCCGCGAATATTTCGACACGCTGGCGCGCGATATCGAGGAGATGGCGCTGATCGACGGCGCGACGCGGTGGCAGGCTTTCCGCATGGTGGTGGCGCCGCTGGCTGTCCCCGGGCTGATTGCGGTTGGCGTTATGTCGTTCATGGAAGCGTGGAGCGAGTTCTTTTTCGCGCTCACGCTCACGAATTCCTTGACATATCCCCCGCTGTTGATGTCGTATCGAAATCTGGCGCAGGTAAACTGGAACGGGCTGGCGGCCGCGACCACCATTGGCGTCCTGCCGCCGGTGACGGTGGCATTTGTGTTCCAGCGCTACCTCGTGCGCGGCTTGAGCGAAGGCGCAGTGAAAGGCTAGCCGAGGGTGGTTAGAGTTGGCGCCCGGAAGTTAGGCGTAATCCGCAAGATCGCGACCTATTTCGCTTTCTTCTGCCTGCTCTTCTGGGTCGGATTCCCGGTCTACTTTATGCTGATCACCAGCTTTATGCGCGCGCCCGAGCTGGGCGCCAAGCCACCGCACTGGATACCGCCCGAGCCAACAGTCGAGAATTACCGCGAGGTCTTGATTGGCAAAGCCGGCGAAGTCGGCGGTTATGGCTCCACGACCGAATTCACCCGCATGATGCCCGCGCTGCTCAACAGCACCTTTGTCTCGGTCGCCGTGGTCTTGTCGAATCTGTTCATCGGCGGGATGGCTGCATACGCCTTTTCCCGCTTTCGTTTCCGTCTATCGCGGGCTGCCTACTTCGCGATCCTGATGACACGCGTACTGCCGGCATTGAGCCTGATTGTGCCGCTCTTTGTCATTTTGCGAAAACTGAAACTGGTGAATACGCTCTGGGCGCTGATTCTCACATATACGATTTTCATATTGCCGCTGACCATTTGGATCCTGCGCGAATACTTCGATACGCTCGCCCGCGATATCGAGGAAATGGCGCTAATCGATGGCGCGACCCGCTGGCAGGCTTTCCGCATGGTGGTGGCGCCACTTGCGGTTCCGGGAATCATCGCCGTTGGCGTCATGTCATTCATGGAGGCTTGGAGCGAGTTTTTCTTTGCGTTGACGCTGACTAACTCACTGACCTATCCACCGCTATTGATGTCGTTTCGCAACTTGCATCAGGTCAATTGGAACGCGCTATCGGCGGCGACCGTCATCGGCGTGATCCCGCCTGTGATCATTGCCTTCGTCTTTCAGCGATACCTGGTGCGCGGTCTAAGCGAAGGCGCGGTAAAGGGATAGAACGATGTCGATTCGGTTAGGCGTTCTGGGCGCCGGGATCATCGCGAAATCATTCATGGAAGCGGCGCCGAATGTGCCCGGCTTGGACGTCGCCGTCATCTGCGATATTGTCGAAGATGCCGCTCGCGCGCTGGCGGCGGCGCATGACATCCCCACGGCAACGGACTTCCGCGCCGTGCTCGCGGATGAGACGATAGAAGCAGTATATATCGCGCTGCCTCACAACTTGCACGAGGAGGCGACGATCGCCGCCGCCGATGCGGGCAAACATATCCTGCTGGAAAAACCGATGGCCAATTCGCTGGAACAGGCCGATCGCATGTTGGCCGCCCAAAAACGGGCCGGCGTCAAACTGATGATCGGCTTCACCCATCGTTTTCACTCCGAGCTGGAGACGGCGAAACGGCTGATTGAGGCGGGTGAATTGGGGCAATTGACACTGGCTGTCGATCTCATGACAACTGGTGGCGTGATACCCGGCTGGTTTTGGCAGAGGCCGGCGTCTGGCGGTGGCGTGTTGCACGTCAACGGCGCCCACAGCTTCGATCGCTTGCGCTGGTTGATGGGCTCGGAAATCATCGAGATTTTCGCTTATGCGCAGACTTACGACTCGCGCAAGACGGTCGAAGACAGCGCCGTGGTCGCGCTGCGCTTCGCAAATGGCGCTATGGGTATGACCGCGCACAACTGGGTGACCGATGCGGAGGCGCCGTTCAAGTGCGATTTGGATATCCATGGCACTGCGGGAGCGATCCGCATTGACACCTGGAATTCACTGGAGTTCTCTAATGCGCATCACACATGGCGGCAGCGACGCGAGCGCGATGACATGTTTGAGAAGGAAATCGGCGAATTCATAAGCGCGATTGTGGAAGAGCGCGAACCCTGCGTCGCCGGCGAGGATGGCCGGCGCAGCCTGGCTTGTGTGCAGGCCGCTTATGAATCCGCGCGGACGGGCAAACCGGTAAGACTGGACAACTGAATTGGAGGACAAGGACATGTCAAAAAAGGTACGGACGATCACGGGCGATGTCGCGCCGGAAGCGCTGGGTCGGACGCTGATCCACGAGCACCTCTGCGTCGACTGGGGCGATCTTCTGGGGCGGCCGAAAGTGCTCGATTTCGACCGCGACGAGATGGTCGACCGGATGGTCGCCAAGATGGACGAGCTCTATGCCGCCGGCATCGGCGCCATGACGGAATGCACGCCCATCGGCACCGGGCGCTATCTCGATCTCTATTTCGATGTCGCCCGCCGCAGCAAAGTCAAGCTAATCTGCTCGACTGGCTTCTTCCACGAATCCTGGTCGCCGATGCACCTTTACGCGCAGTTAATGGATATCGACCAGATGGCGGCGCTCTTCGTTCGAGAGATCAACGAAGGCATGGGCGACACGCTGCTGAAAGCCGGCTTGATCAAATGCGCCACCGGTGAAGGAGAGATCTCAGCGAAGGAAGAGGAAGTTCTGCGCGCCGCGTCACGCGCCCACAAGGCGACCGGTTGCCCCATCATCACTCACACCACTGATGGCTTGGGTCCCGAGCAGCTCGACATCTTTGAATCGGAAGGCGTCATGCCCGACGAGGTCATCCTCAGTCATATCGGCTGCCAGCCGGATCCGATCGAGGGCTCCGAGCAGGTCTTGCGCCGCGGCGCCAATGTCAGCTTCGACCGCATCGGCATGGTCGGCGCCTTTTTCGAAGATGATCATTGGCTGGAAGTGGTGGGCAACGCCATCAAGAAGGGCTACATAGACCAGATCATGCTCAGCCACGACGCCGCCGTTTTCGCGCATGGCTATGAAGCGGCCTCTGGCGATGAAGTGTGGGACGACTACACTTACGTCTACACGCAGTTCGTGCCTAAATTGCAGCAGGCACACGGCGTGACCGACAGCCAGATTGAGACCATGTTTGTGACCAACCCGCAGCGGGTATTGGCGTTTTGATGGCGACGCGCATAAGCGAGCTTGACACACCGGCGCTGATTGTCGATATCGACACGTTGAAATTCAACATCAGGGACATGGCTGATTTCGCCGCTGCCAACGACATTCAGCTGCGTCCGCACGCCAAGACGCATAAGACGCCCCAGATAGGCAAGCTCCAGCTGGAGGCGGGCGCTGCTGGCTTGACTGTCGCGAAGCTCAGCGAAGCGGAAGTCTTCATCGACGCCGGTTGCGACGAGATCCTGGTGGCGTATCCGCTAGTGGGTCAGGTGAAACATCGGCGGCTGATAGAACTTTGCCAGCGCGCGCATATCACGACCGTGGTCGATCACCCGGATATTGCCGCCGCCCTTTCGCGCGCCATGAGCAGGAACGGACTCGAACTGCCGGTGATGGTCGAGGTTGACACCGGGCTGAATCGCTGTGGCGTGCGCCCGCTTGAGCCAGCGCGCGAGCTGGCGCAGCATGTCGCTCGCCTGCCCGGACTGCGTTTCGCCGGCTTGCTGACCCACGAAGGACATGCTCAACTGGCTGGCGCGCCGGAAGAAGTACGTTCGACCGGGCTATCAGCCGGGCGGATGATGGCGGAAACTGCTGAGCTGATCGGCAAATCAGGCTTGGAAGTACCTATCATTTCTGTCGGATTGACCGCCACCGCCAAAATCACCGCGACCGTTGAAGGCGTGACCGAGACGCGCCCGGGCATTTATGTCTTTTATGATCGCAGTGAGGTGCTGCATCAAGTTGTTAAGCCCGACAGATGCGCCGCGCGCGTATTGGCGACCGTGGCGACGCGCCCGACCGCCGATCGCATCATCCTCGATTCGGGCAGTAAAGCGCTGACGAGCGACCGAGCTGGCGTCGCGCCGCCAGTGGCGGGGCACGGCACTGTCATCGATCATCCGGATTGGGAGATTGCGAGCCTGAGCGAAGAGCATGGCGCCACGACCATACCAGCCGATGATCCAGTAGCGATCGGCGAGCGCGTCCAGATCATCCCCAATCACATCTGTCCGGTGATTAACCTCTTCGACAGCATGGCAGTTATACAGGGCGAAAGCGTCATTGATGAATGGGTGGTGGCGGCGCGGGGTAAATCACAGTAGGGGCGAGAGTCATGAGCAAACTAAAACTGGGAATCATCGGCTGCGGCTGGATCGCGCCATTTCATGTTCAGGCGCTGAATCGGCTGGGTGACCGCGTGGACGTGGTATGGGCGGCCGATCCTGAAACAGATCGGGCAGAAAGGGTCGCCGCTTCCTTGTCCACGGGCGATGTCGATGTTCTTGCAGATTATCGCGCCGGCTTGGAGCGCGTCGATGCTGTGTCGATTCTTGTGCCGCATCACTTGCATCATCCAATCACGCTGGACGCGCTGCGGGCCGGCTGCCATGTGCTGTTGGAAAAGCCCTTCGCGCTGACGCTGGCAGAAGCCGATGACATGATCGCCGCAGCCGAGGGGCGGGGCAAGACGCTGATGATCGCTCTCCCGCATCGATACCGCAAAAGCACGCAAGCCTTCAGGCATCTCATCGACAGCGGCGACTACGGCCGCTTGTTCATGCTGGACGCGTTCATGGACGAAGACAATCGCGAATACATCACCGGCGGCTGGTTCGTCAAGAAGGCGACGCTTGGCGGCGGCGTGTATTTTTCGGCGTCGGCGCATATGCTGGACGTCATGCTCTGGATCGCGGGTGAAGTACAGTCCGTTTCGATGGTCGGCGCCCATGCCGGCTTGCCAATGGAAGGCGAAGACACCGCAATCTCTATCATCAAGTTCAAAAACGGCGTCGTCGGTACGACGCGTCATACCTGGTTCTCGCCCAAGCCGCATCGCTGGTACACCATGCGCGCTTACTGCGAACGAGCCGTAATCACGCTGACTGTTCATCCCTTGGGCAACTTGGCGGTCGAAGGCGTCCGCTGCGCCTGGAGCTCGCAAATTACCGTCTCCGCAGCGGGAGCCGATGAGAAGGTCCTCCTCGAAAGCGACGAAGGCTTGGATTTGACCGAGGAGGTGCGTCACTTCTTCGACTGCATCGACAGCGGCGGACGGCCGCAAACCGGCGGACTCGTGGCGCGGCGGCTAATGAAAGTGGCGCTGGACGCGTATCGAGACGCTGAAGTTACGGGAGCGAATTGATGGTCGATCTGCTTATCAGCGGCGGACGCGTCATCGACGGTACGGGATCGCCCTGGTATTGGGCGGATATCGCCATCGACGGCGATCAGATTGTCGCTGTTGGGAGCACCCGCGGCGCCGCCGCCAGGAAGACCATCCATGCCGACGGTCGCATCGTCTGCCCCGGTTTCATTGACATGCACACGCATTCCGACTTGCAGCCGCTGCTGAGTCCTTACCATGAGTGCAAGCTCTATCAAGGCGTGACCACCGATGTCATTGGGCATGACGGGCTGGGACTGGCGCCGGTTACGCCGGAGACGCGCGACATCTTGTCTGAACAGTTGGCGGCTTGGAATGGGCAAACGGATTTCAATCGGGATTGGACGACCTTAACCGAATATCTGGATCATTTCGAGCGAGGCGCCGTGGTGAATGTAGCGACCCTCGCCTCACACGGCACTATACGCATGGCTGTTGTTGGCATGGATAATCGCGAAGCGACCGACGCCGAGATGGCGCGCATGAAGGCGATTATCGACCAGTGCATGCGCGAAGGGGCGATCGGCTTGTCGTCCGGCTTGACTTACGCGCCTGGCATGTTTGCCAGTGATGACGAACTGGCGGAGCTTTGCCAAGTCATACAACCTTATGACGGTTTCTACTGCCCACATCATCGCAATTATGGTACCGAGGCGCTCAAGGGTTATGGGGACTCAATCGAAATCGGGCGGCGCTCGGGCGTCCCAGTGCATCTGACCCATTGCCACCTCAGCTTCGAAATCAATAAGGGACGAGTCGGCGAATTGATTGCGCTGATTGACGAGGCTCGCGCTGGTGGCGTCGAGGTCACGATGGACGCCTACCCCTATCTGGCGGGCCAGACTTACATGCATGCCTTCCTGCCGAGTTGGGCGCATGAGGGCGGCAACGCTGCTATTCTGGGGCGGCTGCAAGCTGAAGAGAGCCGGGCGAGGCTGCAGCGCGAGCTGGAAGTGACCGGCTCCGATGGCATGCAAGGCGTGCCGCTGGGTTGGGATATGCTGCGGATCGGCGGGATTCTGGGAGATCATGACCCGGCAATCATCGGCATGAGCCTGCCGGACGCCGCCGCGCGCGCTGGCAAATCACCTTTTGATTTTTTCGCCGATCTTCTGATTGAGACGCAGTTGGGTGTTTCAGGGCTGGCTTTCTTCGGTATTGAAGAACATGTGCAGACCATCATGCGACACCCGGCGCATGTCGTCGGCAGTGATGGCATCCTGGTCGGCGGGCAGCCACATCCGAGGGGCTGGGGGGCACACGCGCGTTTCTTGTCGCACTATGTTCGTGACCTTGCTTTGCTCAGCTGGGAGGAGGGCGTCCGCAAGATCACTTCCGCTCCAGCTCGGCGCATCGGCAGCCTCGATCGCGGTATCGTCCGCCCCGGATTCAGGGCGGATCTTGTCGTATTTGATCCTGACAGTCTGCGCGCCACTTCCACATACGATAATCCGCGCGGCAATGCCGAAGGGGTGGGTGACGTAATCGTCAACGGTGTGCAGGCCTTGGCTGGTGGGCAGGTCACCGGCGCCACGCCGGGCCGCCCGCTGCGCGATCCTTTCGGCCGCCGGCATGAACGCCACAGCAGCTTTTAGTCAATTTCGGAGCAGCGTCGAATGCAGAGCGCAAGAATAGCTGATGTACGCGCTTATATCGTCGATTCGGGCGGGGCGGATTACCATGATCAAGCGCGAGGGCACTGGATCGTTGATACGCCTATCGCCAACCCCATGTCTGTCTATGAGGAATACAAGGCATCGAGAACCAGTTGGGGCATTAACGCGCTGGGAAGTGTGATTGTCGAAGTTGAATTGAACAACGGCATGACAGGCGTCGGCATCAGCACCGGCGGCGAACCCGCCTGTTTCATCATCGAACGACATCTCAAGCGCTTTCTCTTCGGTCAGTCCCCGTATAATGTCGAACGCATTTGGGATCAAATGTGGCGCGCGACCTTGCCTTATGGGCGCAAGGGACTGGCGCTTCAGGCGATTAGTGCCGTTGATCTGGCGCTCTGGGACGCGCTGGGCAAACTGCGCGATGAGCCTGTTTACGCGATGCTGGGCGGCAAAACCAAAGACAAGCTGCCCATGTACGCGACGACGATACGCCCCGATCTGGCGCAGGATATGGGTTTCCATGGCGCCAAGCTGCCTCTCATGTACGGACCCGCCGACGGTGTTGAGGGTTTGAAGAAAAACCTGGCTCTGATGGAATCTTCGAGAGCGCAGGTCGGGCCGGATTTCCGGCTCATGTTCGATTGTTATATGGCGCTCACCGTTCCCTACGCGATCGAATTGGCGCGCGCGCTGGAACCATGCGATGTCTATTGGCTGGAGGAGTGCCTGCCGCCGGATGAGTACGACGGCTGCGCCGAGTTGAAGGCTTCTGTGTCATCTTGCCTGTTCACGGGTGGCGAACATGAATACACCCGCTACGGTCACCGCGAATTGATCGCGCGCAAGTGCTTCGATATTCTGCAGCCGGATTTGACTTGGGTCGGTGGATTGACGGAAGCGCGGCGCATCGTCGCCATGGCGTCGGCCTACGATATTCCGGTAATCCCGCATGGCTCCGGCATTTACGCATACCACTTGCAATATGCTTTCACCAATTGCCCAATGGCGGAGTTCCTAATGATGAGCCCGGCCGCCGACCAAATCGTACCGATTTTTGGCGACATCTTCGTTGAGGAGCCTCTGCCAATCGACGGCTACCTCATGCTGCCGGACAAATCGGGCTGGGGGGTCGAGCTCAATCGTGATGGCCTTATTCTGGTCAGGCCCTGCGTCGAGGCATAGTCTGACGGTGCCTTAGCGCAATCCATGCTGGAAGCCCGTGAAGGCCTCATCAAAGATCAGAATGATCCTGCGCTTGTCGCATAAGCGGCGCAATGTCTGGACGCATTCCAGCCGCGGCATTATAAAGCCGATATTGCGTGGGATAGGCTCCAGGCTGATGGGGGCGATATTCTCCCCCTGGGCATTGACGGTTCGCTCCAGCGCCTCGCTGTCATTGAATGGTAGAACGATAGGCTTCTCATTCGCTACCGGGGGCCAAGGGGGGACGGGTACGCAGCGCTATTGGGTCTCATGGCAGCGATGGATGAAATTGACGAGCCTTTGCAAAAATGTTAAGTTTCAGTTGATGCGGCTGGACGTCGTGCTACGTGCTGCACCCGTCTAAAAATATGGCAAAAGGGGGGTTTGAGACGGCACAATTCGCTGCGGGTTTTGACCGAGACTTATAAGGAGAATCACATGAATATGAAACGCTTTTTCACATTTACGACGGTTTTGTTTGTCTTGCTGGGCGGATTGACGTCCGTCATCGGGCAAGACATGATGTACGGGGAAGCGCCGATGCTGGCGGAGCGGGTGGAGGCTGGTGAGTTGCCGCCGGTGGACGAACGCTTGCCAAGCAATCCCAAAGTCATTCCGGTCGTTGACGCGATCGGCGCCTATGGCGGGACGCTGCGTTTCGGTGATATCGGCGAACGTCTGGACGAAGGTTTGCGCATCCGTCATACCGGGCTCTTCCGCTACAACTTTACCGCCAGCGTCTATCAGGCGGATCTGGCCGAGAGCTGGGAATGGTCGAACGAGAATCGCACGCTGACCATCAAGCTGCGCGAAGGGCTGAAATGGTCGGATGGTGATGACTTCAACACCGAAGACTTCCGCTGGCATTGGGAAGATATCTTGAATGACCCTGATATCGCGCCCAATGGCCCTGGTGGTTTCTGGCGCGCTGGCGGCGAAGTGGCGACCTTTGAAGTCATCGACGATTACACGTTCAGCTACACGTGGGCGATTCCCTATCCGATCGCGATGGACAGCTTCGGGCGCACCCACTTCTCCAGCGACAACAGTCTGTACGGTCCCTCGCATTGGCTGAAGCAGTATCACGCCAAATACAACGAAAACGCGCAGGCGCTCGCCGAAGAAGCCGGCCTGGAAACCTGGGTTGACCTCGTCAACAGCAAGCGCGCGCAAGGCTACAATCTGTCTGCGCAGCCACTCGACCGCCCCTATATGGACAGCTGGATACCGATCATCATCGAGAGCGACCGCGTCCTCTTGGAGCGCAACCCATTCTTCCATCAGGTGGACGAAGAGGGCAATCAGTTGCCTTACATGGACTACATCGAAGTGTCGCTGGCTGGCGATCTCGATATCTATGCCTTGCGACTGTCCGCTGGCGAGCTTGATTTTGGCGTACGCTACACGCGCCCGACTGATCTGAGGCTTTACCGCGCCGAAGAGGAAAGCGGCGACTTCACCACCTATATCGCACAATCGCTTCGTCCATCGGAGTTCTCGCTTTTCCCCAACCAGAATTACCCCGACGACGCCTTCCGCGAGCTCTTCCAGAACGTTGATTTCCGTGTGGCGCTGTCAATGGCCATTGACCGAGACGAAATGAACGATGTGCTCTTCTTCGGGCTGGCGGCGCCGCATCCGGCGACACCGCTGAAGACGCTGCCCTGGTTCAATGACGATTGGTTCAGCGAGAAGATCGAATACCATCCGGATAAAGCCAACGCTTTGCTCGACGGCTTGGGATTGACCGAACGCGATGATGCTGGATTCCGACTGCTTGCTGATGGCCGGCGCGTCGCGATTATCGCCCATGGGCTGGTCGACCATCAGTCTGGGTGCGAATTGATGGCAAGTGATTACGTTGACATCGGCGTCGAATTGATCTGTCAAGGCGCCTCGCCGGATCTGATTTTTGATCTGTATACCAACGGTGAAATCATGACCGTGATGTGGCATATCGGTCGCGCAACCCTGTTTGGACGCGGCACGCCCGATCACTTCGCGGTGAATGACCCAGCGCGCCATTTCTGGGCTCACGGCTGGACCACATGGATATCTTCTGGTGGGTCCGCTGGCATTGAACCGCCGCAGAAAATCAAGGATCTCAACTCGCTGTGGGACGAATTCAGCCAGTATCCGAGCGATTCAGCCGAAGCGGCCGAACTCGGCGCCGCCTATTTTGCCTACTGGGGTGAAGAACTTCCGATCATTCCCTCGGTTGGCTTGACGCCACAGCCTGTCATCTACTCGAACCGCTTGCGCAACGTGCCGACAGAGGGTCTCTTCTGGGGCTCCGATACCAACTTCTACGCGCCCTTCCACATCGAGCAGTGGTATATCGACGACATGTAGGACCAGCTCAATTTGCGTGAAGAGGGATGTCTCAAAAGAGGCATCCCTGTTCTGGCTTGATTCAAGCGTGAGCCGCTGCCAAGGCTTTCAATGAGTTTCAGTAAATATCTGCTCCAGCGCCTTATCTACGCGTTTCTCGTACTGATCGTCATCAGCTTTTTGATTTTTATGATTGTCCAGCTTCCGCGCGGCGATGCGGTCGACCGCATTGTTAACGCGCGTCAAGCGCAAGGCGACATCATCACCGAGGAAGACGAAGCGGCATTGCGCGCGCAATACGGTCTCGACAAGCCCGTCTATGTCCAGTACTTCAATTGGGCGGCCCAGTTTGCGCGTGGCAACATGGGGCATTCCATGTTGGGCATTCCCGTGGACAAACTCATCAATGAGCGAATTGCGGCGACGGTGCTGCTCTCCGTCATTTCGCTGGTCGTGACCTATGCGCTGGCTGTGCCTATCGGCATCTACAGCGCGACGCATCAATACAGTCTGGGCGATTATTTCTGGACCTTCGTCGGCTTTATCGGGCTGGCGACCCCGAACTTTCTTCTGGCGCTTATTCTGCTGTTCCTGTTTCATAAGTTTTTCGGCTTGAGTATTGGCGGCTTGTTTTCGCCGGGCGTTGAAGAGCAGCCCTGGTCTCCCGCGAAGGCGCTTGACCTGCTTAATCACCTCTGGATCCCGATAATCGTGATCGTGACGGCGCAGACGGCGGGGACGATCCGCACGATGCGGGCGACGCTGTTGGACGAATTGGGTCAGCAATATGTGGTGACAGCGCGAGCGAAGGGCCTTCGCTATCGGCAGCTGCTGTTCAAGTATCCAGTGCGGCTGGCGCTGAACCCGGTCGTGAATTCCATCGGTTATATTCTGCCGCGCCTCATTTCGGGGCAGACCATCGTCGCTATCGTCCTGAATCTTCCTACCTTGGGACCGCTTTTGTTCAGCGCGCTGCTGGCGGAAGATTTGGAGTTGGCAACCAGCATTCTGATGATTCAGAGTATTTTGGCAGTGATCGGCGTGATCCTGGGCGATATCATTTTGTCGGCATATGACCCGCGCATCCGGATGGAAAAGGGGGTGACATAATATCGGCATCAATCGATGAAGCCGGCGCTTCACCCGCGGCGGGCGGCGCTATCTCGGCGGCGGAAGAGCGCTACTATATCGCCTCCCAGCAGCAATTGATCTGGCGCCGTTTCAGGCGGCATCGGCTCGCGCTAATTTCGGTCGCGATCCTGACCGTGATGTATTTCCTGGCGTTTACCTTCGAATTCTGGACGCCATATCGCGCTGTCACCCAGCATCAGGGATTCGTCAATACACCACCGACGCCTGTTCGCTTTTTTGACGCTGAGGGCAATTTTGTCGGTCCTTTTGTCTACGGTCTCAAGTACGAGCTCAACCTCGATACATTTGAGCGCATTTACACCGAAGACCCTGACACCATCCACCGTATCCGGTTTTTCACTCGTGGCGAGCCCTACCGCTTTTGGGGCCGAATTGACCTGGATTTGCACTTCTTTGACGCTGGCGAGGGCAAGGTATTCTTGCTCGGCGCCGATGCCCTGGGCCGCGACGTTTTTTCCCGCATTTTGGCCGCCAGCCGCATCAGTCTGACCATTGGTTTGGTGGGTGTGTTGCTGAGCTTCTTTCTTGGCGCGACGCTCGGTGGAATCTCAGGCTTCTATGGCGGCCTGGTTGACATCGTGATTATGCGGATCACCGAGATCTTAAGCGCGATACCACAGATCCCGCTGTGGATCGCTCTGGCGGCTATCGTACCGATTGACTGGCCAGTCACACGGACCTATTTTGCGATCACGCTTATCTTGTCGACGATGACCTGGACGGGATTGGCCAGGGCGGTCCGCGCCAAGCTGCTGGAAATGCGCGAACAAGATTACATTATGGCGGCAAAAATCGCGGGCGCCAGCGATATTCGCATCATCTATGATCATCTCTTGCCTGGCTATATCAGCTTCCTCATCGTCAATATCACGATCGCGATCCCAGGCATGATCCTGGGCGAAACGGCGCTCAGCTTTCTTGGCTTAGGCATACGACCCCCTGCGGTCAGTTGGGGCACCTTGCTCGAAGGCGCGCAAAACATCTCTAACATCGCCTTGTATCCCTGGCTGCTGACACCGGCGCTCTTTGTCATTGTGACTGTACTGCTGTTCAACTTTGTAGGCGACGGCTTGCGCGACGCGGCAGACCCCTTCAAGGAATTGTGATCATGTCCGATGTCGTGCTCGAGGTGAAAGACCTGCACACCTATTTCGAGCTGGAGGAGGGCACGCTGAAAGCAGTCAACGGCGTTTCGTTCACGATTAGGAAGAATAGGACCTTGGGCATCGTCGGCGAGTCCGGCTGTGGCAAGAGCGTCACGGCGCAATCCATCATGCGCATTACGCCGAAAAAAAATAGCCGGATCAATGGGCAGATACTGCTTCATCATGATTCCGGACCGATTGACATCGCGCAGCTGGATGAAGATAGCGACCAAATGCGCGATCTGCGCGGACGCGATATCGCCATGATCTTTCAAGAGCCGATGACCGCTTTCTCCCCGGTGCACACGATTGGCAATCAAATTATGGAGGCGCTGTTTGTTCACGGCGAGAATGACAAGCGCGCGGCGCGCAAACGCGTTATCTCCCTGCTGGACGAGGTAGGGATTCCGGCGCCCGAAAGACGCATAGACGAGTATTCATTTCAGCTTTCGGGTGGGATGCGTCAACGCAGCATGATCGCAATGGCAATCGTGCTGAATCCGCGCCTTCTGATAGCGGACGAGCCGACCACCGCGTTGGATGTCACCATTCAGTCGCAGATACTCCGTTTGATGAAGCGGCTGCAGCGGGACAATGGCATGGCGATTATATTCATCACCCATGATTTGGGTGTCATTGCGAGCATGGCTGACGATGTCGCTGTGATGTACCTGGGCAAGATTGTCGAGTATGGCGCGTCCCGAGAGATATTCAAGAATCCCAAACACCCTTATACGAAAGGCTTGCTCCGCTCAATCCCGAAGTTTGGCGAGAAAGATGGGGCGCATCTCGCAACGATCAAAGGGACGGTGCCGGTGCCATTAGATCCGCCTGACGCTTGCCCATTTGCCAATCGATGCGGCGAATTCATCGCCGGGAAATGTGATGTTAGGATGCCGGCCGCCATTCATGTCGCGCCCGGCCACAGCGTCAATTGTGTACTCTACGAATAGCTTGGATGATGTCGTTTGCGCCGCATAGACACAGCGGGCATTTGCCGTCGAGAAACTAGAAGATACAGGGGCAACTGCGCGACCCAAGAATATGCGCTACATGAAATCGCCTGGAGATGGAGTGGAAAATTGTGAAGAGCCTTTTTCTAGAGAACGAATGGGAACGTACAGAGCCGGACTTGCAGGCATACATCCCGGAAAACTTTGAAGGACCGGGCGCCTGCAATCAGCACTTTCTCGTTGTGAAAACGCCGCCGGGCGCCTTGCTAGGCTTTTGGACACAGTCCACCTTCGAGAATGCCGGGGACCAGCGAGTGGTCTGCGCCCGTTCCTTAGATCGTGGCCGGACATGGTCGCAGCCGCAAGTTATTGATGGTCCAAATCCGGAAGACGCGGATGGGACGGGGCTAGCGAGTTGGGGCTTCCCGATTGTCGCGCCAAATTTGCTAGGGGACGGCGTCCACCGCGTTTATTACATCTATAACAAGAATGTCGGGATCGATGATGCGCGCGAGGACACGACAGGAATGGCACGCTGCCGCTATTCCGATGACGACGGCTGCACGTGGAGCGGCGCCACCTATGATTTCCCGATTGCGCCGAGCGCCATCAGCCATCCTGACCCTGAGGCGCCACCCAATTGGATCGTCTATCAGAACATTTTCATCACGCCGGAAAACCAGGTGCTGGCCCCCTTTACTCGTTGGGCAAGCCATACATACGATCCCGCTGTCAAGCTCGATCTGAATTTGCTTGAACATTGGTCGGAGATTTGGTTCTTGCGCTTTGAGAATATTCTGAGTGAGCGCGACCCGGACAAGCTGATCGTCAGCACCTGGCCGAAAGCGCCGCATGGCATACAAGTCGAGAGTCCTTACCGGCCCGGAGTCAGTGTTGCGCAGGAACCGACTGTGCAAGCGCTATCAGACGGACGGCTTATCTGCGTGTTTCGAACCTTGCAGGGCGCCAACTACTATGCGCTTTCCGAAGATGATGGTCGCTCATGGGACGAAGCTCGGGTATTGCGATACGAACCGGGCGGCAATCCTGTCCTGAATCCGATGTCGCCAAGTCCATTGTATCGCCTGCACGACGGGCGATATCTGCTGCTGTTCTATAACAATGACGGCACTGCCAACGGCGGTAAATCGCCAGTGGATTCGAAGCACAATCGTTATCCGGTCTGGTTAACCGTGGGGCGGGAGATTTCGGGTGAAAAGGAGCATCCACTGCGCTTTGGACCGCCGAAGATTTTCGCTACATCAAACGGCGTGTTGCTTCCCTATACCGGTGGCACGCAGGTCGCTGTTTACCCCAGCTTGGTTGATGACGGCGACGAGCGCATCCTGTTTTATCCCGATCGCAAACATTATTTGCTGGGAAAATTCATCACCGATGAATGGCTGCGCGATTGTGACCCCGCCCTTAACGCGGCGCGAATGAGACCGCCAATTGCGGTAGATGCGATAAGAGGATAGAAAGGCATGAGCGGCTCCAGTCTGCTGGACGTGCGGGGACTGACGAAGTACTTTCCGATAGAGGAGGGCTTGCTGCGGCGCGTCGTTGGGCATGTGCGCGCCGTCGACCATGTGAGTTTGAGCATCAGCAGGGGGCGCACTCTGGGCTTGGTTGGCGAATCAGGCTCGGGCAAAACGACATTGGGTCGTTGTGTCTTGCGTGCCATAGACCTGACGGCAGGTGAAATCCTGTTTCATCATGAAGGAGTGACGACTGACCTGGCGCAATTGAGTAGACGCGAAATGCGTGAATTCCGCAAGCATATGCAGATGATATTTCAAGATCCGTATTCCAGCCTGGACCCGCGAAAAACCGTCTTCGATATTGTCAGCGAACCCCTGCGCATCAATAGAATCGCAGCGGGAAAGGCGCTTGAAGACCGCGTTCGCACAGTGCTGGAACTGGTCGGCATGGATGTCCGCTATATGAAGCGCTTTCCCCACGCCTTTAGCGGCGGCCAACGGCAAAGGATAGGGATCGCTCGCGCGTTGAGCATTAATCCGCAGTTGATCGTTTGTGACGAGGCGGTCTCGGCACTAGATGTCTCAGTGCAAGCGCAGATTTTGAATTTGCTGAAGGATTTGCAGGAAGAGTTTAAACTGACGTATCTGTTTATCGCCCACGATCTAAGCGTTGTCGAGCATGTGTCGGATGAAGTCGCGGTGATGTATGTGGGCAAGCTGGTGGAGCAGGCGCCGACGCAAGCGCTGTTTACCAGCCCGCGACACCCCTATACGGAAGCGCTGTTGTCTGCTATCCCGCGACCGGACCCGGACCGGCCCTTGCCAGAGACCGGCGGTATTGAAGGCGAATTGCCGGACCCCGCGAATCCACCGCCCGGCTGTTACTTTCATCCACGCTGTCCCTATGCCGAGCCGATATGCCGGGAGCAGGAACCGCCTTTGATAGAGATCGCGCCGGGCCATACTTCCGCGTGTCATTTCGTCGAAGAGCTGGAATTACAGGGACTTGAGGATTGAGGATTTATCATGCCGGACAATCGACATATTGCTAGTGGATTCGAAATCCCTACCGAGCGTTACAGTGACCAACCTTATGTGGTCAAGACCGATGACGGCGCCTGGCTGTGTACGTTAACCACCGGAGGCGGCGTCGAAGGCGCATCGGGTCAGCATGTCATTGCCACTCGCAGCATTGATCAGGGGCGAACCTGGTCTGCGCCCGTGGATGTGGAACCGGCCGATGGTCCCGAAGCCTCTTACGCGGCCCCTCTCAAAGTGCCTAGCGGGCGCATTTACCTCTTTTACAATCACAATACCGATGACCGCCGCCATGTAATTGCGGATGACCCACCGTACAAAGATGGAAAATGCTTCCGCGTGGATTCGCAGGGTTATTTCGTCTTCAAGTACAGCGATGATCATGGCCGGAGCTGGTCGGCTAAACGCCACAATGCGCCCGTGCGCGAGATGGCGATCGACCGGGAAAATCCTTACGGTGGCGAGATCCGTTACTTCTGGAATGTAGGCAAGCCGTTCATCCTTGAAGGCGCGGCCTATATTTCGCTGCATAAAGTTGGCGGCCTTGGTCATGGATTCTTCACGCGCTCGGAAGGCGTCTTGCTGCGAAGCGAGAACATCATGACGCAATCGGACCCGGAAAGAATTGTCTGGGAGACTTTGCCCGATGGCGACGCAGGTTTGCGCGCGCCGACCGGGGGCGGCCCGATCGCCGAAGAACATAGCTACGTCGTACTCAGTGACAACTCAATCTACAGCGTCTATCGCACGATCGATGGACATCCTGCCTTCGCCTACAGCCGCGATTGCGGCCGGACCTGGACAGAGCCCGCTTACAAGCGTTTTGCCAATGGTCGTATGATGAAGCATCCGCGCGCGGCCAACTTCGCCTGGAAATGCGAGAATGGCAATTATCTATATTGGTTCCACAACCACGGCGGCAACTGGTACGAAGATCGGAATCCCGTCTGGCTCTGCGGTGGTGTTGAAGTCGACTCGGATGAAGGACGCGTCATTCGCTGGTCACAGCCGGAAATCGCGCTCTATGACGACGACAGCTATGTCCGCATGAGCTATCCTGATCTGGTAGAGGAAAACGGCTGCTATTACCTGGTGGAAACGCAGAAGGATAAAGCGCGCGTCCATCAGTTGGACCCTGCCTTGCTCGAAGGGATGTGGAGTCAACTAAGTGACGGCAGTCCGCAGTTGACCGAGGGTTGCATATTGGATTGGAATAGCGCCGACGCTTCTGATGATCATGTGACGATTCCACCCTTGCCCCCTTTCAACACGCGCGATCACCAACGTCCCGATTATGGCACAAAGGACTTGCGTTCCGGATTTACCGTTGAAGTTTGGCTGGAGTTGGATCAACTGGATGGCGGTGAAACGCTGTTGGATGCGCGCGCCCAAAGCGGCCAGGGCTGGGCACTGCAGTCTAGCGCCAGTGGCGCCGTGGAGATCATCCTGAATGACGGGCGAAGCGAGAGCCGCTGGGACTGCGATCCCGATGTGCTGGAAGCGGGCGCGCGGCATCACCTGGCGGTTGTCGTCGATGGCGGGCCCAAGATCATTTCCTTCGTGGTTGACGGTGTTTTGTGCGACGGCGGCGCATTCAGACAGTTTGGCTGGGGGCGCTTTAACTCGGCTCTGCGCCATGTGAATAGCGCCGACAAGAACCCGATCATTGCGCCCGGCAGTATGGGCAGGCAAGATCACGCGCCCGCCGCAGCCGATGCGCAGCGGGTGGTCATCGCTTCGGGTCTACGCTCGCTGCGCATTTATGATCGGGCTCTGCGAACCTTCGAGGTCATCGGCAATTTCCTTTCGGACTTGTCCTAGAAACGCGGGACGGCAAATATGGGGCAATTTGACAGCGCCCTCACATCGGAAGCGTTCAATCAAAACCCGTATCCGGTTTATCACCAGTTGCGGCGCGAAGCCCCGGTTTACTGGAGCGACGCCTGGGGCTGCTGGATGCTGACCCGTTATGACGACATTGCGTGGACGCTGCAGGATTATCAGACCTTTACCAGCCTGGGGCGGTTGACTGCCACGATGGACTTGCCCGAACCGCTTTGGGAGAAGGTGGAACCGCTGGTGCGTCATTATTCGCAGGGGCTCATCAACGTCGATCCGCCTGACCATACGAGAATGCGCAAACTGGTGCACATGGCTTTCACACCGCGCGCCGTTCGCAAGATGGAAGCCTATATCGAGGATATCGTCGAGCGGCTAATTGATGAGCAGATCAATCACGGCGAGATGGATGTGATTTGGGATTTCTCGTATCCGCTGCCGGTCACGGTGATCGCCGAAATGATGGGCATTCCGGTAGAAGACCATCCTAAGTTCAAAGCGTGGTCGCGCGAAATTGTTGGGTTCATGGCGACGCCGAAGCCCAGTGCCGAAGTCCTACTAAATTCACAGGACGCTTTGCTATCCATGCAGCAATACTTCCGTGACATCTACGCCAAGCGTCGACGCCAGCCCGAAGACGATCTAATCACCGCCCTGGTGCTGGCGGAGCTTGAAGGGGACAAGCTGACCGAGGAAGAGATGGTTTCGAGCTGTGTGACGATTCTGATCGGCGGGCATGAGACGACAACCTATCTGATCGCCAACGGCATGTACGCCTTGCTTCAGCATCCTGATCAATTGAGACTGTTGCGCGACAGTCCCGCTTTGGGCGCTTCGGCGACCGAGGAATTTCTGCGTTACGAAGGACCGTTCCAGCGAAACCGCCGCATCGCCACCCGGGACGTGAGAATCGGCGACATGGTCATCAAGCAAGGTCAGCTGATCATGCAGTTTCTCGGCGCCGCCAACCGTGATCCAGCTCAGTTTTCCGACCCCGATGCGCTCGACATCACGCGTTCGCCGAATAAGCACCTGGCTTTCGGCTATGGACCGCATTTCTGCGTGGGCGCGCCCCTCGGCCGGCTCGAAGCGTCGACCGCGATTCGCGCGCTTCTGCGGAGATTGCGAGGCATCCGATTGGCTCGGGAAAATTTGCGATGGAACAGCGCTCTATTCCGTGGCTTGAAGTCGCTGCCAATCCAATTCGACCAAGCCTGATGAATATCTCCGCTGTTAAAACCTATCTTGTCGAAGGCATCAAATACAATTGGACGCTGGTAAAGGTCGAGACCGAAGCCGGCATTCATGGCTGGGGGAAGCTACCAACTGGCCCGGCTCCCCGCTGATCGAAGCGGCCTGTCAGCATGTCGGGCAATTTGTCATCGGCACACACGATTGCGACCATTCCCAACTTCTTTCGGCAGGAGTTTATGGTCAAGGATGCCGCCTGGCGCGATAGCTCTCTGTCCGACGCGCTGCCCATCGATGCGGGATATTTTGTGCTGCCCGATCGTCCCGGCCTAGGCTTTGACCTGGATGAGGCCGTTCTGTCGAAGCACCCGGGCTTGCGGTCTGTGCCAAGTGACCGAACTTTCTACGTTTGAAAGAAGAACTGACGACCACCGTTGCGCAACACAGAGCGACTGGGACTGTATAATAGCGCGCGAGAAAAGCTTCGCGGCGAACGGCGACATGTGACCATGTATAAGGTATTGATTACTAATGCGGTACCACAAATCGCGCTACAGTCGCTGGCGGGCATCGCTGAAGTCATTCAGGGTCCAGCTGGTGGACGGCTTATGTCGCGCGAGACGGTACTGCGCCACGCTCCGACACTGCACGGCATCATCAATCAGGCGGAGTTGACAGTGGATGCGGAATTATTAAGTGTCGCTCCTCGGTTAAAGGTGGTCGCCAACGTGGCGATCGGCGTCAACAATCTTGATCTAAAGCTGATGGAACAACGCGGCGTGTGGGCGACGAATGTGCCGGACGCGTTTGTGGCGTCAACAGCCGATTGCGCCATGGCCCTGATGTTGAACCTGTTGCGCGGCATCAATGCTGCGGACCAATATGTGCGCTCGGGGCGCTGGCCAAACGATGGTTTCCAGCCAGGCATCTGGGATGGCGCGCTGCTGGCGGGAAAGACACTTGGCATTATCGGATATGGCCGCATCGGCAAAGCAGTCGCTCGACGCGCCAAAGCATTTGATATGCGAGTCATTTATCACAGCAGCGCGACTTCGGCGGACGCAAAATTTCGGATGCTTGACGATCTCCTGACTGAGGCCGATGTGGTTACTTTGCATACGCCGCTCACGGCGAGCACGCATCATCTGATTGACGCCAAGAAACTGGCGCAAATGAAACCAAACGCTTTCTTGATCAATATGGCGCGGGGTCCGGTGGTGCATGAGCAGGCACTGGTTGATGCGCTGCAAGACGGCAAAATCGCTGGCGCGGCGCTGGACGTGTTTGAGTTTGAACCGGAGGTACATCCCGCGCTGCTGCAAATGCCAAATGTCTGTCTGACGCCGCATATCGGCGGTGGCACGCGCGAGAGTCGCATGGCGGCGCGCCATCTGTGCGCCGAAAACGTTGCCGCCGTGCTGCAAGGCGAACGGCCCATTTCGCCCGTCAACAATCCGCGCGGACGTCCCGCGGCCCGATCTGGTCAAAAAATTTGATCGACGGTGCTGCTGCGCTCACGCGGCGTGAGATCGGCGTTTGCATCAAGACTGCCTGTTACTGTCGCGCCGGTAACAGTGACGGATCAAGCTCGCAGACGGATGGTACTGACGACCGGTTTTTGCTTGCAAAAAGTTGTTTTGTATGCAAAATTCGTTATACTGTCCCCGAGTTAATTGGCCGAACCGAGTTAGCGAGATTTTCTCCAGATGGCGCTCGGGTAGGAGAAAGGCGACGTTGGCAAAGTGAAGCAGGATCTTTCGGTAACTTGCAAATCGACAGCAGAGAGGAGCAGATCAATTATGTTACGCAAACTTTTACTGATGTTGGTGATGCTGGCGCTGGTTAGCGCTTTCGTCGTTCGCGGGCAGGACGAACCGCAGTACGCTGGCCTGGATATGGATTTGTCTGGCATCACCATAAGGATGGCTAATATCGGCGGCGGGCAGTACGAAGTGATGTACGATGCCATTGCCGTCTTTGAAGAGGCGACAGGCGCCACCGTCGAAATTGTCGCCTTGCTTGATGGTTTCGCCATTGATCAGAAGCTGAAGGTCGACTTCGCCACAGGCGCGGCTGATTATGACGTGGCTTGGGATCACACCAGCTTCGTAGCCCAGTACACGCCCTTCCTGCTGCCGCTGCAAGATTACTTCAGTGAAGATGAGCTGGCGCCTTTCAGCCCCGCCATCCTCGATGCGGCCACCATTGGCGGCAACCTCTATTTGATTCCGCGTCACGCTGATATCAGCCCGATCCACTATCGTAAGGATCTCTACGAGGACGAGGCGATCGCCGCCGCCTATATGGACGCGACGGGCGAGGCGCTTACCGTGCCGACGGACCTGGAACAGATTGATCGGCAAGCTCGTTTCTTCGTCGAAAACGGTCATAGCAGCCTGGGTTATACGCTGGCGGGCAAGGAAGAGGCGCTGACGGGCCGCTTCTATGAGATGCACTTCGCCAGCGGCGGCTCGCTATTTGACGAGAATTATCAACCGTCCTTCAATGACGACATCGGTGTTGCCGTTGCCGAATTGCTGGCCGGCTGGTACGCGGATGGCATCATCCCGTCCGATACGACTTCGCTGCTCTGGGATGGCGTTGCCCAGTACTTCTGCAACAACGATGTCGCCATCAAGCTGGAGTGGTACGGCTGGTACGCCTACTTCCAGGATGCGGATTCCTGCGCGGTCGCCGGCAACTTCGGCTTGGCGCGCGGATTCACCGGTCTGTCTGTTGGGGGCGACGCGGTGCGTCCATCCGGTTGGGCCGGCGCGCATGCCTTCTCCGTCCCGGCAACGGCGCCCAATCCGCAAGCGGGCGTTCAGCTGATCAAATTCCTGTCTTCCGAGCGCGTCGCTTATGAAGAGGCGCTGCTGGGCTTCTTGCCGACGCGCGGCGATGTTTGGGACCGCATCATCACTGACGCCGCCGATGCCGAGAATCCGCTGGATCGCGAGCGGCTGGAGCTGGCGCGCATCCAGGTGGGCGAAGATTTCAAAACGCCGCCGCTGATCGCTGAGTGGATCCCCTTCTCCAACATCTTCTATCCCCATCTGCAAGCGATCATCCTGGGTGATGTCGGGGCGCAAGAAGGATTGGATGCGGCCGCGGAAGAAACCCGCGAAATGATGGCCGACGCCGGATATTACTAGCGGGTTGCGTCAATAGTCTTCGATCACGAATCCTCTCCCCCGATATTGGGGGAGGGGGTTACGCAGAATGATAGACGTCTGCATTCCGTCCGCTTCTAAGTTCCCGGTAGAGCGGCAGAATGTGGGTGACATTGAGACATAGTTATGCTGGCAAGGCTTCCGATAGGAACGGCCCGTAGATCTGTGCATTATTGACATGGCCGCCGATTCCAATAGCCCGCTCGGGCAAGGCGCCGCGACGCGCCCGGTCGAAGTCAGCCGAATTGAAGCTGGCTTTTTCCCCTATTCGTTGATCTTGCCGGCGGCAATTCTGATCCTCCTGGTGGTCGGCTTTCCTTTGCTCTACTCGCTGTACGTCAGCTTTACGCCATACGAGCTGCTGAAGCCGAACAGCCTAAACTTCACGACCGCGAGAGCGCTCCGCAATTATCAGAAATTGCTGAACGACGATATCTTCTGGCGTTCGCTGTTGAACACCATTGTGTTTTTGGCTGTAACGGTGAATGTAAGCTATGTGATTTCGATGGCGCTGTCGCAGCTATTGTCGCGAGTAACGGTGGGGCAAAGCGTGTTGCGCACGCTCTTGATGGTGCCGATGATGTTCGCGCCTATTTTGGTAGGCATGCAGTTTCGTTGGTTCTTCAATGCCAATGTCGGATTGGTCAATAACTTCTTGATCAGCGTTGGGCTGATCCAGGAACAGGGGCAAATCGCCTGGCTGGTGGATGTGCCGCTGGGCATGATCACGATCATCATCGCTTCGATTTGGATGAACATTCCGGTGATGACGATCATACTTTTGGCGGGCACCCTGTCTCTACCGACGGAGACATTTGAGGCGGCGGAGGTGGATGGCGCATCGGGCTGGCAGAAATTCCGATTTATTACTTTCCCGCTGCTGGCGCCTTTTTCCTATATCGCATTGACAATCATGTCGTTGGATATTGCGCGCGCGTTTGATATCGTCCGCATCATGACAGACGGCGGACCCGCGCGGCGCACCGAAATGCTCTGGACCTACATCACGCGCTTGGCGATTGAGGACACGAAGTTTGGCTTGGGCAGCGCGATGTCCTGGATCACTGTCTTCTTGTCGGTGCTGTTCACGCTGTATTTCTTTCGGCAACTGGTGAAGGCGAGGATCGTTCGATGATCACTCGCAGTGTGGGGCCCAACCGCCGACGCAACGATATGATCTGGAATATGATCGCTTGGGTGGTTTTGATTATGTTGGCGCTGCCGGCATTTTGGATCATTATCACAGCCTTCCGCCCGAATATTGAGATCAATACCTTTCCACCGGTGTGGATACCGCGCCGGTTGACGCTGGAAGCCTACGCCAACATGTTTGGGCTGAATCCGGACGTGCAGCAGCGGGTCGCGGTGGAGGCTTATTTGCGCAACTCTCTGTTGGCATCGGGGATTAGCACGATCATCGCCGTATCCTTGGGCACCTTGGCCGGTTACGCTTTCGCGCGCTTCCGTTTTCGCTTTCATACGACGCTGTTTCTGGGCATTATGCTATCGCGCGCAGTGCCCGGCGTGGCGCTGAGCCTGCCGCTGTTTCTGCTCTTCAATCGCGTCGGCTTGACCAATAACGTTTTGGGCTTAGCCTTGGTATATGTCGCGGTCAATATCCCCTTCACGGCTTGGCTGATGGATGGCTTTTTTCGGCAGATTCCGACGGAATTGACGGAGTCAGCCTATATTGATGGCTGTGGTCATTGGTCGGCTTTTTGGCGCATTGAGTTGCCATTGTCGCTTCCAGGCTTGGCAACAGCTGCGATATTCGCTTTCTTAGCTGCTTGGAATGAATTTCAGATCGTCAGCGTGTTGGCGCGCAATAATGCGGCGAAGACATTTCCGCCCGGCCTATTCGCCTTCACCGAGCAGTTCACGGTGGATTGGCGCGGAATGGCGGCGATGAGTGTGATCATGATGGTGCCGGCGGTTATCTTCGTGATTCTGGTACAGCGCAACCTGGTCAGCGGATTGACTTTCGGCGCGGTGAAGGGCTGAGTATCAGCGCTCAGTCGCAGTGGAAGACCTCTTCGATGGTGTGCCACCATTCTCCCTCGGCGCGGTCATCGACCGGCTTCTGCATGGGCATGCAAAGTTCCCACCACTTTTGCGTGGTTTCGTCGGCAGCCATGGCCGCCATATCGGCGTCGAAATCGTCCCCGTGATACTCCATGTACGCGAAAAGCAAATCGCCGTAACGGTAAATGGAATAATTGCGGAGGTTGCATTCCTCGATCTTTTTCAGCACATCGGGCCAGACATCCGCGTGAAGGCGAATGTATTCCGCGGCATCTTCCGGCCGTAAGCCAATGATTTGTCCCAGGCGTTGCATATTGTCTCTCCTAATTCGTTGAACGGTTGAAGTTTTCCGGATGACGGTATTTCACCGTTTGCAGATGCTCGCAGTATAGCGCCAGCACGCCTTCATTCTTGTAGACCTCGTAACTGACTTTGACCAAGCCCATTTCATCGTACTTCGGCTCCTTGCTCAGCTGTGTGCGAACGGTGTAAATGGTGTCACCGATGAAGACTGGTTTGATGAAGCGGAGCTTGTCATAGCCGTAGCTAAACGTGTGTACGTTGTTATGAGCCATCAAACCCAAGCCGATGCTGAAGACCATGGAGCCGGCGACGAGACGCTTGTCGAAAATGCCCTCGTCGCGGGCGAAGATCTCATCGGCGACGTAGGGGTGCATATCGAGCACGATCGCGTTGAAGATCATACACTCGCCCTCGGAGAGTGTGCGGCGGATAGATTTGATCTTTGCGCCTAGCTCGAAGTCCTCGTACATCCAGGTTTCGGTATTAAATAGCGGCAGGTCTTTGTGCATTTCAACCGGTGTGTTTTCTGGCATGGGGAACTCCTCAGCTTGAGATTGCAAATTCCGACATGATGCGCCGGGTATCTTCGCCGATGCGGGGCGCGCCCTTGGCGCTCTTCAAGATTTCGCCGTCAATACGAATGGGACAGCGGGTCGTATCCAGCTTGACCTTACTATCGCGCGACACCTCTTGAATCATATCGATCACCCTAAAGCCTTCGTGCTGCAGCAGGCTTTCCCATGTCAGCACGTCAGCGCACCAGATATCCTGCGGCTCGAGGATATCCAGCCAGTGTTGCGTAGACTCGGTCCGTAGGTGCTCTACGAGGGTCGCTTTGATCTCGTCCCGCTGGGTGAACCAGGTGGCGGAATCGGTAAATGTCAAGAGCGGCGGGCAGCCCAGCAGGTCGCCCAGGACGGGTATCGAACCCATCGCCAAAGCCAGAAAACCGTCCGCCGTTTGATAAATGCCATAGGGAGCGGCGAGATAGGCATGGGCATTGTTGATGGCGCTGCGCTGGGGAAGCTTGCCGCCATCGTTGAGATGTGTCGTGAGCACTTCAAATTGAAAGTCGAGGATGGATTCCAGTAAGCTGACCTGAACCAACCCGCCTTCCCCCGTGATGCCGCGGCGCACAAGACAAGACAGAATGCCTTGCACCAGATGAGCGCCCGCGAAGAGATCGACGACTGCCAAACCGAAGGGCGTTGGCGGTCTGTCGGCATCGCCATTGAGCCAAACCAAACCCGAGATCGATTGCAGCAGCAAGTCTTGACCCGGCTTGTAAACCCAGGGGCCTTCGTTCCCATAACCGGTGATTTCGCCATAGACTATGCGCGGATTGATGGCGCGCGCCGACTCATAATCCAAGCCCAGGCGCGCCATCACACCGGGCCGGAAATTCTGAATGATTACGTCCGCATGCTTGATTAGATCCTTGACTCGGTCGAGATCGAGCGGATCTTTCAAGTTAGCGGCGTAGCTCTCTTTGTTGCGATTGATGGAGTGGAAGAGCGTACTCTCGCCGTCGAGCTCCAGCTCGGAGATGTACAGTTGACGGCAGAGGTCGCCACCGTCGGGTCGTTCGACCTTGATGACGCGCGCTCCCAAATCGGCAAGGCGCAAAGCAGCCGAAGGTCCCGATAGAAAGATGCTGAAATCCAGTACAAGTAAACCTTCCAATGGTCGCATTTGCTCTTCATTCTCCTGTGTGGCTGCGTCGATGCAAGTCGTTGACAAGGGCTTATGAACGCAGGTGGGACGCAATCTGTTTTGCTTGCAAAAACACTTTTTATCCGTAAAATATAGTCAGCAAAGTCAATTCTGTCAAATGGTCGGGCGGGCGCGAAGAAAAGCGTTTGGAGGCGCAAATGGTTACCGTTGATACGCATCAGCACTTTTGGAATCTGGATGAAGTGGCATATCCCTGGCTGACGCCCGCGTATGGTCCCATTTATCGGACATTCACCGCTGATGAGCTGGCGCCGCAGCTGGCGGCCTCCGGCGTGAACAAGACGGTGATCGTGCAGGCGATGGATTCTTATGCCGATACCGACTCGATGCTGGCCATCGCGGACGCCACCGATTGGGTAGCCGGTGTGGTGGGTTGGGTACCACTGCATGACCCGGACGAAACCGCCAAAAAGCTGGATGAATATGGCCAGAACGCCTATTTCAAAGGCATGCGACATCTGATTCACGAGGAGACGAACCCGGACTGGGTCCTGCAGAAGCAAGTGATAGAAGGCTTGCAAATCCTGGCTGATCGCGGGCTGACATTCGATGTAGTGGCAGTGTTTCCAAACCACCTTAATCATGTGCGGACATTGGCGGAGAAAGTGCCAAACTTGAAGATGGTGATCGATCACCTGGCGAAACCGCCGCTGGGTGACGAGGATCGCGGGGTCTGGCGCGAGCAGATTGCGGCAGCCGCCGAAAGTCCCAATGTCTTCGCCAAAGTGTCGGGCTTAAACACGGTGACGCCGGACTTCGAAAACTGGACTTATGAAGACATCAAGCCGCTGGTTGATTATGCGATTGAGCAGTTTGGCGCCGACCGCTTGATGTTCGGCAGTGATTGGCCGGTAGCCGTGCTCGCCGGTGATTACGCCAAGGTATGGGACGAGACGAACAAATGCTTGGCGGGCCTGTCGCCGGATGAGCGAGACGCGATTCTCGGCGGGACGGGCAACAGCTTCTACGGGCTGGGTCTTTGAGGTTTTCGGTTTAGATGGCCGGCAAGGGCGTTCCGCCGCGCTCACTGGATTCGTAAGCGGCTTCCACCGTCGCCATCGTCAGGATGGCGTCATCTACGGAAGTCGGCAGCGTTGTTGTCTCGCCGTTGGCGTAGCGCATCAGACTGGCCATGGCGCCGATGAAGGCTTCGGGGAACCATGACCCCTTGATGTCGAGCGTCCGCCAGCGCGCGTCTTCGTTATCAAGCAGGATATATTCAAAGCGATCCGGCAGGCCGTCGGGGTAATTCATGTTAAGGCCCGCGCGGATCTGAATCGCGCCTTTGCTGCCTTCGAACTTTACGTATGATTGCTGCTTTTCGGTACCGTAGGCGTGACTGTGATTGGTCATCACGTTGACTCGCGGATTCTCTCCGTAGTCCATGATGATCATTGAGCGGGCGCCGCCGCGCAGGTCCGGCGCGCTGGGATGGCTCACCGTCTTGGCGTAAACGCTTTGGGGCGTGCCACAAAAGGAACGGACAAGATCGACATAGTGAATGCTGTGATAAAGGATCTCGCAGCGGGGCAGGGGGAACAGGAAGGGCCACAGATGCCAGGGCGTATTGCACTGCACGCGGAATTCCATATCGTAGAGCTCGCCGATCAGGCCACGCTCGATCATGTCGCGGGCGGCGATGATGAAAGGCGCGAATCGCAGCTGGAAATTGATGGCGGCAACCAGCTCTTGCTCCCGGCAGATTCGCAAGATTTCTCGGGCTTCGGCCAGGTCTTCGCCCATTGGCTTCTGAATGAGCACGGCGCGGCCACGAGGGATCTCACGCAGGATTTCGGCGATGGCGCTTCCGGGCACGGCGATATCGAAAACTGCGGTGGCCGGCGCCTGGCCGATCGTTTGTGAAAGCGAGTCATAGAGCCGCGGAATGCCGAACTTGTCTCGCATCATGGCGGCGCGTTCGACATTTATATCGAAGCCGCCAACCACATCTAAGCCGGCCGTCTTGTAAGCAGGGTAGTGGGCGTCGTGGACGATCCCGCCCAAGCCAATGCTAACGATCGGTGGAGGATTGGCTGGCAGCATCGCCGTCTGGCGAAGCTCAAATTCTGGCATGGGGATGTACCTTTGTATGATCAATTGCGGGTTCCGGGACGACCGGAATCGGCTGCCCGACGTAGTTAGTCAGGCCGGCGCGTTTATTGATTTGACGGGCGCAACGAAGCAAAGCCTCGACAACTTCTCTCGAATCGACACTTCTCCGACTCGCGGTGAGTTGGGTAACGGCTAAGGCGGCCGCTGCCCCGACGGCGGGATTGCCAATGAGAACGGCGGTATCCTGCAAACCTATGAATGATTCGTCAACGGCGGTCGAAACGCCAGTTCGGCGGATTGCGTCAATGCGATCCCAGAAGCAATGCCGTTCCCCATCCGACAGCTGCTGATAGTCCTCATCTTCATCCAGAATAGCGCTGAGGCTGATATCGTCCATCGCCGCAAGAAGCAAGCGACCGGAAACGGTGGAAACGAGCGGGAAGGAAGTGCCTACGGATATGGTGATCTGCACTTTCTCCGGACTATCCGCTTGTCCGACAACCAGCAGCTGTCCATGTTGAATGATGCTGATATGGCACGACTCTCGAATCGTCCGGGCAAGTTCTTGTATCGGTAAATTGGCAACGTGCAAGAGGTGTTTCATAGGCGAATGACGAATCGCCAGTTCGAACAGTTTGAGAGTGAGGCTGTACTTTCCGTGGATCTCATCCTTGATGACATAGCCGCCTTCAACCAGGCAGTTCATGGTGCGGAATAGCTGGCTGGCGCTGTTGGCTGATAACTCAGAGATTTGCGAAAGGGAGAGTGGTTCCGAGGCGCGCGCCAGCAGTTCAAGAACGGCCAGACCTTTTTCCAAAGCCGGAACACTGTAATTTGGCGCGGTTTTCATATCAGCCATGGCGACTCTCTCTGTGATTGGCTGCTGGAACGTGTCCGGTCAAGCTAGTCTGCAGGCGCGAGTTCCTTGCGCTGCACGAGGTACAGGTGCTGGCAAGCGAGCACGATCTTCTCATGCTGGTTGAAGATCTCGACCTGTTCAATCACATAACCGTGGTCGGGTCGCTTGGGATAGTCACGTTTCTCGCTGATCGTGGCTTTCACCGTTATCGTATCGCCGATGAATACCGGACGGATGAAACGGATACGGTCGTAGCCGTAGGAAAATGCGACCGGATTGATTTCGTTGGCGGTCATGCCGATGCCTATGCTCAAGATCAGTGTGCCATGGGCGATGCGCTCTTTGAATTCCTGCGTTTTGACCCACTCGGCATCCATGTGGTGGGGGAAGAAGTCGCCCGTCTGGCCGGCATGCAACACAATATCGGCTTCGGTGATCGTCCGGCCGAAAGTTTCGCGGCTTGAGCCGATCTCATAGTCTTCGAAATAGGTCGTCTTGATCATGGACTCATCCTGCAAAAGAACTGGGTCGGGCAATCTGTTGGGGTTAAGTTGACAAGCGCAATGTCTATCACTATATTTTGCAGATAAAATCTAATTTTGCAAGCAAAATGGCAAGGTGTGCAATAGATCAAGTTTAGTGAGCCAAGGGAGACAGCCATGGATGCAAAAACCCTCTTACGCGGCATTACCTGGAATCATTCGCGCGGTTTCGTCTCGGTCGTGGCGACGGCTCAGCGATTCAGCGAGATGCGCCCGGAGGTCGAAATAATCTGGGAGAAGCGCTCCCTGCAGGAATTTGCCGATGCGCCGATTCAGGGCTTGGCCGAGGAATATGACCTGCTGGTGATTGATCACCCCTGGGCCGGTTATGCCGCGCACAGCCAAGTGCTGCTGCCGCTTCAAGAGATCGTCCCTGCGGAATTCATGCGTGATCAAGCGGAGAATTCTGTCGGCTATTCGCATGCGAGTTACATCTTCGATGGCGGGCAATGCGCGCTGGCGATCGACGCGGCGACGCCGGTCGCATCCTTTCGGCCCGATCTGCTGGAACGTTATGAACTCGAACCGCCGCAGACCTGGCGCGACCTTCTGTCGTTGGCGCGACAAGGGCGGGTCATCATGCCCGGCATCCCAATCGACACGTTGATGAACTTTTACATGCTTTGCGCGACACAGGGAGAAGCGCCATTTGATAATGATGAGTGGGCGGTTTCTGACGATATGAGCCTGGGGGCGCTTGAGCAATTGCGGGAACTGGCGAGCTTGTGTCCGGAGGAGATCTTCAGTTGGAATCCGATAGCGGTTTATGAGGCGCTGTCGCGCCGTGATGACTTCGTATATTGTCCGTTCGCCTATGGCTATTCGAATTACTCCCGCGCCGGATACTCAGAAAATGTGCTGATATTCGCTGATATGGTGGATATTGAAGGACACGGGCGCTGCCAGACGACTCTGGGCGGTACCGGTCTGGCGATATCCAAGGCCTGCCATGCGCCTGAAGTTGCACGGGACTACGCGATGTTCACGGCAAGCCCGGATGTACAGCGCACTGTTTTCTTTGACAATGGCGGCCAGCCGGGGCATCGGGGCGCGTGGTTGGATCGAGAGGTGAATCGTCGGTCGAACAGTTATTTTCGCAATACTTTGCCGGCCCTGGATCGGGCGTATTTGCGTCCTCGATTCCCCGGTTATCTGCACTTTCAGGATCACGCCGGTGCGCCAATTCGTCGGTACTGTATGGAGGGTGGCAACGGGCGCCAATTATTGGCGGAGTTGAAGCGCTTGTTTGAAGAAGCCAAGGAACTCTACAAGGCTTGAGCCGCGGCGTTCAACACGATGCAATCGCTTACTTGCGCTTGAAGCCGAGGAGTTATCTTGGGATTCCTAGATTGTGCCTTCCGTTTGACCGACTCGTCTGCGCCGTCCACGAGTTTGACCAAGGCAGAGACTAACAGATCGATGTCGGATTCCGGTATGCCTTGATGTCGCATGTTTCGCCCACAATAAAGCATCCAGCGAAAGGCGATCCATCAGACCTGCGGTCGTATTTCGGAAGAACTGTCGCTTCAGCGTGCCATCGATGAGTCAATCCTCGAAACGCGTAAACGCGGAGAGCAGTTGGGCGCCCGCTCTATGCAATCCGACATCAAGGAGATGAAAGAACGCCTGAAAGCGCCGTGACCGCAAGCGCGTGCCCCTCATTATGCTGATAGCAAATAGGCGATGATGTGCCCGATCTGTGCTTGCGTCAATCGCTCGGCGAAATTGGCGGGAATGGAATTGGCGTAGTCCTCCACTAGATGTTCAGTATCGGAGTGTAGTGGTGAGGGTTTTGGTGAAATATATCCGGATTTT
>JAPOXG010000068.1 GCA_026707225.1 Chloroflexota bacterium | reverse complement strand
CTTCATCGGCGACGGCTTGCGCGACGCCTTGGATCCGCGTCTGCGGAAGTAGGCTGGGGAAGACTGGTTCCGTTGCTGGCGCGTCGCCGTGGCGCGCTTTTTCTGTTTCCGCAGCATAACGAATGCGATACAATTGTTCTATCGGAAGGAGCGTCGATGTCGATAGAACAGAGACTGAGCGAATTTGTCGATTGGTGGCGCGAACACATCAAAGGCGACGAAAAAGGCGAAGCGCAGATCTTCCTCGATCACTTGATGCGCGCCTTTGGCCACGATGGCGCTTTGGAAGCAGGCCGGTATGAGGAGCGGGTTCGCCGCCGCCGCAACGGGAGGACGACGGTCTCTTTTGCGGATTACTTGATTCCCAAGCGCGTCCTCATCGAAATGAAAAAACGTGGTGAAGACCTCAACAAACATTATGTGCAACTGGAGGAGTACTGGAAGAGCCTGGACAGTCAGCTCCGTCCGCGTTACGCCATTCTGTGCGACTTTGATGAAATCTGGATTTTCGATTTTCATACTCAATTCTACGATCCCGTAGACGTTGTGACGATCGACGAGTTGCCAAGCGAGCGGCACAATGCACTTTCCTTCTTGAGCCCCGGCCACTACCGGGCACCGGTGTTCAAGAATAATCGCGTTGAAGTGACTAAAGACGCAGCATTTCAGTTGGCGGAGTTATTCCGTTCGTTGGAAGACGCAGTCAATGGCGCAATAGCGTTGCGCTTTACTTTGCAGTGCATGGTCGCGCTATTCGCCGAAGACGTCGGTTTGCTGCCGCCGGCTACGCTGCTCAACATTGTCGAAGACAGCCGTCAGCGGAGAAACGCCACTGATAATTCACATGACCTGATGGCGTTGCTCTTTACCATGATGAATTACCCCAAACACGCTCGGCGCGCGGGTCGCTTTGGACAGGTAGACTACTTCAATGGCGGAATCTTTCAGCAGGTGCATCCGGTTTTCCTTAGCGGTCAACAGCTGCATCGGCTCGAGAGCGCCTGCCGAGAAGACTGGTCGAGAATCCGCCCCTCTATATTTGGCAACATTTTCGAATACAGCATGGACAAAAAGGAGCGGCATAAGGAAGGCGCTCACTACACCAGCGAACTCGACATCAAACGCATCGTCGACCCCGTTATCGCGGAGCCCTGGCGAAACGACATCGAAAGCGTCAACGCGCTTCCCGACGCCCTAGCGCTCTATGACAAACTGTGCGATTACATTGTACTTGACCCGGCTTGCGGCTCCGGCAATTTTCTCTACGTCGCCTACCGCGAGATGAAAGCGCTGGAATCAGAGTTGCGGGATCAGATAGCCGAGCTAGGCGGCGACATCTCGCAGTTAAAGCGACGCGTCTCAGCGCAGCAATTCCACGGCTACGATATAAATGAATTCGCGGTCGAGCTAGCGAAAGTCTCGCTGATGATCGCCAAGAAGCTGGCGGCCGACGAGTTTGACACCAATGAAGACCCGCTTCCGCTGGACAATCTCGACGAGAACATTAAAGCGGAAGACGCGCTCTTCAACGAGTGGGTAGAGTTTGACGCCTGCATTGGCAATCCGCCTTATTTGGGCGCAAACGAGACTCGACGGGAACGCGGTATTGCCTACATGAGCACGGTACGCGAGAAGTATGCCGAAGTGCCCGGACGTGCAGACTATTGCGTATATTGGTTTCGCAAAACGCATGATCAAATGAAGGAAGGCGCTCGCGCTGGTCTGGTTGGCACCAATACGATCCGACAAAACTATTCGCGTATTGGCAGCCTGGATTACATCGTCGCCAATGGCGGCGTGATTTATGATGCGGTTTCGTCAATGCCTTGGTCCGGCGAGGCGAATGTACACGTTTCCATTGCGAATTGGTCAAGGGGTAAAGCGCCGATTTCACCTAGTCACTTGCACATTTTCACTGAGCAGAATGAGGAGGGCGAATACGTCTTTCGCAAAGTGCTGAAAGACATATTATCACCTACGTTATCTGAGAAGACGGATGTGAGCGCTGCGCACAAGCTGAAATCAAACACGAGTCCAAAGCGTGTTTTTCAAGGTATCATTCCGGGAAACGACGGTTTCATTATTGAAAGCGAGTTGGCTGAGACCTTGATACGAGACGACCGGAATAATCGGAATGTGATCTTGCCCTTCTTGATTGGAGATGATTTGCTTGGTCAACCGATGGGGAGTCCGCGCCGATGGATCATTGACTTCTTCATGTACGACAGTATTGAAATACTCGAATTCTCAAGCCCATATAAAATTGTTGCGGCAAATGTATTACCCGACCGACGCGCCAATGCCGCCAACGAAATCAAGGAGAATGAAGCCGCGCTGCTAAGCAATCCTAGTTCAAAGACAAGCAACTATCATCAAGATCGGCTCAATAAATGGTGGTTGCATACCGCAAGCCGAATTGCGATGACGGAGAGAATGGCCTACATCAGCCGTTTTATAGGTTGTTCGCGTGTTACCAAACGACCGGTTTTTGACTTCGTGTCAAATGGCATTCGGCCGGACAATGCGGTTCAAGTCTTCGCCTTTGAAGACGACTACACTTTCGGCATTCTCCAGTCGAACGCCCATTGGCAGTGGTTCACTGAAAAAGGTTCGACGCTTACCGAACGATTCCGCTACACGCCCCACAGCGTATTCGATACCTTCCCCTTTCCCCAGCACCCTGCGCCTGCGCAAGTCATAGCTGTCGCCGATGTCGGACGCGCGCTGCACGAATATCGCCGCGAAGAAATGGAAAAGAGCGAATCCGGGTTGAACTTGCGCGATATGTACCGCACACTTGAATTACCCGGCGCCAACCCCCTGCGCGACCTCCACGCCACCCTCGACGCCGCTGTGCTCGCCGCTTACGGCTTCGACCCAGACCGCGATCTCCTCGAACAGTTGCTCGCGCTCAACTTTGAAGTCGCCGCCAAAATCGAAGCCGGCGAAGACGTGACCGCGCCCGGCATCCCGCCTGACTATCCTGCGCCAGCCGAACTCGTCAGCGACGGCTGCATCCAACCGCCCGACCTGATCTAACGAGGAATCCGCCCATGCCTTACATCAAACAGATCACCATCGACCAAGCCACGGGCCTGGTCAAAAAAGAGCTGGAGAAAGCGGTCGCCCGCGCCGGACGCGTTTGGAACATCGTGCAGGTCATGTCGCTCAACGGGCGCGTGATGAAGTCGGCGATGGAAATGTATGGCGCGAC
>JAPOXG010000048.1 GCA_026707225.1 Chloroflexota bacterium | reverse complement strand
ACATCATTTCTCTTTCGCCGCTATTTACATCGCCACAAACATGTCCGCTCCTCAGCCGCTTGTGGGAGAGGGGGGCCGGGGGGTGAGGGGTTAACTCGCCATGGCACGATACATCCTGCGCCGCGCCATCGCCATATTACCGACGCTCTTTCTCATCACCATCTTCGGCTTCCTAGTCATGGAAGCCCCCGCCGGCGACTACGTCACCAGCTACATCGTCCGCGAATACGGGCACGGCAATACCGAGGCCGCAAGAATAGAAGAAGAACTACGCTCGTTTTTCGCCCTTGATCGCCCGGTCTACGAGCGCTTCGTCACCTGGCTGGCGCGCTTCGCTCAAGGGGACTTCGGCGACTCCTTCGACCTGCGCCGTCCCGTCCGCGATATCCTAAATGACCGTATCGGCCTCACCCTCACCATCTCCCTGGCGACCTTCGCCATCTCCTGGGGCATCGGTATCCCGCTCGGCGTCTACAGCGCCACCCATCAATATTCCAAGTCCGACAACTTCCTGACCACCGTCGCCTTCGTCGGCCTGGGCTTGCCAGACTTTCTGCTGGCGCTGGCTTTTCTCATCTTCGGCTGGCAGTTAACCGGCGAAGTGCTGACGGGGCTGCAATCAGTCGAATTTCTCGACCAGCCCTGGTCGCTCGCCAAGCTGCTCGACCTCCTGAAACATATGGTGATACCGGTCGTCGCCGTCGTGATCACCGGCACCGCCTGGGTCATGCGCGTCATGCGCGGCAACCTGCTTGATCAACTGGGCCGCGACTACATCATTACCCTGCGCGCCAAGGGCGTGCCCGAACGCGTCATCATCTGGAAACACGCCGTCAAAAATTCGCTGCACCCGCTGATCGCCGCCCTCGGGCAGACGCTCGCCTGGCTCATCAACGGCTTCACCATCACCAGCATCGTGCTCGAGCTGCCAACCATCCAAACCGTCTATCTCAACGCCACTCTGCAGCAAGATGTTTACCTTGCTGGCACCATACTTATCTTGATCGGCTTTCTCGTTCTCATCGGTACGCTTCTGGCCGATATCTTGCTCGCCTGGATGGACCCGCGCATCCGCTATGAATAACAGCCGATTCCAGTTGCTGGTGTGGGGGCGACTCTGTAATTCGCTCGCCGGAACACAAAATGTTGTACGGGCGACCCGGTGGGTCGCCCACAAATGAGCAAGGACATATACTGATGGTCGCTTCCGGCGACGCAATGCCAGACAACCCAATCTCCCCAGACTTCGACGCCGAAGAAACCGAGGTCATCTCCGTCCGCCGCTTAATGTGGCTGCGCTTCAAACGCAACCGGCTCGCCCTCATCGGCAGCGCCGTGCTCATCTTCATGTACCTGGCCGCCATCTTCGCCGGCTTCATCGGTCCTTACGGCCTGCGCGAAACCCACGAGAAATTCCCGGCATCGGCGCCGCTCCTGCCCCGTTTCGTCGACGAAGAAGGCAACTTCGGTTTCCGTCCCTTCGTCTACGCGATGGAATCGAAAGTTGATCCCGCGACTTTCAAGCGCGTTCTGACGCCCAACACCGATGTGAAACACTACCTTCACTTCTTCGCCCGCGGTACGCCCTACACCATCCTCGGCGTCATCGAAACAGACATTCACCTCTTCCATGTGGACGAGCCGGCCAAAGTATTTTTGCTGGGCACCGACAAGCAAGGTCGCGATCTCTTCTCCCGCATCTTTTACGGCGCCCAGGTCTCGCTGACTGTCGGGCTCGTCGGCGTCAGCTTGAGTTTGATTTTCGGCACCCTCATCGGCATCGCTGGCGGCTACTTCGGCGGTCTCTTCGACGATGCTTCTCAGCGCATCATTGAGGTGCTGATTTCCTTTCCGCAGATTCCACTCTGGCTGGCATTGGCGGCGCTGATTCCGCCGACCTGGACGTCGGTGCAGCGCTTCTTCGCCATCTCCATTGTGCTGTCGCTAGTGAACTGGGGCGGCTTGTCGCGCCAGGTTCGCGGCATGGTCTACGCCCTGCGCGAAGAGGACTACGTCATCGCCGCCCGCTACGCCAGCGCCTCCAATTGGCGCATTATCACCCGGCATCTGCTGCCCAATACCTTGAGCCATATCCTGGTCGTCGCCACCATTTCCATCCCCGCAATGATCCTGGGCGAAACCGCGCTCAGCTTCCTCGGCCTCGGTATTCAGCCGCCCATGACCAGTTGGGGCTTGCTGCTCAACCAGGCGCAGCATACGCGCGTGCTGATTCAGCAGCCCTGGCTTCTGACGCCGGCGCTATTCGTCGTCGCCACCATTATTTCGTTCAACTTCCTCGGCGACGGCTTGCGCGATGCCGCCGACCCCTTCGCTAATTGAGCGCCGCGCCATGCATCCGAACCTGCTGGAAATCACCGACCTGAAGACGCACTTCTTCACCGAAGGTGGCGTCGTCCCCGCAGTCGATGGCGTCAGCCTGAGCATCAAACGCGGCGGCACTCTCGGTGTCCTCGGCGAGAGCGGATGCGGCAAATCGGTCACTGGCTTTTCCATCCTGCGCCTCGTGCGTCCGCCCGGCAGAATCGTGGGCGGCGCCATTCATTACTTCGGTCGCGAAACCGTCAATGGTGAAGACCTGACCGCCCTCGACGCCCGAAGCGAAGCGCTGCGCCAAGTGCGTGGCGCGGAAATCGCTATGATTTTCCAGGAACCAATGACCTCGCTCGACCCGCTCTTCACCGTCGGCAATCAAATCATGGAAGCCATCCTCTATCACCAGGATGTCAGCAAAGCGGAAGCGCGCAAAATCGCGGTGGAAATGCTCGATAAAGTGCGCATGCCCCAACCCGCTGATGTCATCAAGCAGTATCCGCATCAGCTGTCCGGCGGCATGCGTCAACGCGTCATGATTGCCATGGCGCTTTCTTGCGAACCGCAATTGCTCATCGCTGATGAACCGACCACCGCCCTTGACGTCACCACCGAAGCGCAGATCCTCGAGCTCATGCGCGAATTGCAAGACGAACTCGGCATGGCTATCATGTTCATCACACACGATCTCGGCGTCATCGCCGAAATGGCGGAAGAAGTCGCTGTCATGTACCTCGGCAAAGTCGTCGAGCAGAGCGATATTCAATCCCTCTTCGCCGATCCGCAGCATCCATATACGCGCGCTCTCATGCAGTCGATTCCCAAAGTCGGGCAGAAGTCCTCCGGACGCCTCGAAGCCATCCGCGGCATGGTGCCGTCGCCGCGGCGCATCCCCTCCGGCTGTCCCTTCCATCCGCGTTGCGCCAACTTCATCGCCGACCTTTGCAACGTGAAAACGCCACAACTGAAAAAGACAAGAGCAGGCCACTCGGTCAGCTGCTTCCTATACGATGATGGAGGCAGCAGCAATGGCGCCTGACCAGTCAAATGTCGTCCTCGAAGTACAAAACCTGAAGAAATACTTCCCGATCAGCGCCGGGCTGCTTCGGCGTGAAGTGGGGCAGGTCAGAGCGGTTGACGGCATATCCTTCACGATTCCACCGCGCAAGACCTTGGGCTTGGTCGGCGAAAGCGGCTGCGGCAAGACAACCGCCGCCCATACCATCATGCGCGGCTTGGAGCCGACCGGCGGCCAAGTCATTTTTCACGACGCGCTCTTGGGCGCCGTTGATCTCGCGACAGCGGATAAGGAAACGCTTTTTCAAGTGCGCCGGAACATGCAAATGGTCTTCCAGGATCCGCAATCCTCCCTCAACCCCCGCATGACCTTGCTCGATATCATCGGTGAACCGCTCGTCATTTACAAAATCGCCAAGGGCACGGAATTGATCGATCGCGTGGCCGAGCTGCTCAAGCGCGTCGGCTTACGGCCGGAGTACATGCGGCGCTTCCCTCACGCCTTCAGTGGCGGGCAGCGTCAGCGCATCGGCATCGCCCGCGCCCTCGCCCTCAATCCCCAATTCATCGTCGCCGATGAGCCCACCTCCGCTCTTGATGTCTCCATTCAGGCACAGACACTGAATCTGCTGCAAGATTTGCAGGACGAATTCTCGCTCTCCTACCTCTTCATCGCTCATGATCTGAGCGTGGTGGAACATATCAGCGATTTCGTCGCCGTCATGTATGTAGGGAAAATCGTCGAACTCGCCGACACCCACCGCCTGTATCACTCTCCCAAACACCCGTACACCGAAGCCCTGCTTTCCAGCATTCCCAGGCCCGATCCCGCGATTCAACAGACGCGCGTCGCTATCCGCGGCGAGTTGCCCAACCCAGCGAGTCCGCCCAAGGGCTGTACCTTTCATCCGCGCTGCCCCTACGCGGAAGCGATATGCGCTGAGGAGGAACCCGCGCTACAGGAGGTGGAAAGCGGCCACGTCGCCGCCTGCCACTTCGCCGACAATCTAAATCTGCGCGGCGTGAATGAATTTTGATTGTCACAAGCTTTGCGCTATCATCTGACGCATTGCGGGTGCAGACGCTCGCGGCAGCAGACATGCTATCTGCTGGATAGGACATTCAACCGAAAGGAACTGACAAATGAAGAAGTTGCTTATCCTGATCGCGCTATTGCTCTTGGTCTTGCCAAGCGCAGCGCAGGATGACATGGACCCCTGCGTCTTGGACCCGCCGATGGAAGCGGCCGAGATCAATTTCATGGGCTGGGCATTTCCTATCACCGAATACTTCGCCGCTGAATTGGAAAAGTGCAACGAAGTTGAAAACCTGACCGTCAATATCCAATTGCTCGATTCCCCCAGCGCCGAGGAACAAGCCAACCTGGCCTTGGCTGGCGGCGGCGATTCGCCCTGGGCGGTTCTGCACACAACTCCGGCGCGTATGGTCGCGCTGTCAGGCTTCGACGGCCTTGTACCGCTCAACGACCTGGTCGAGCAGTATCGTGAAGAATACAACCTGGACGATATTCCGCAGCCGGTTTGGGACGCCGCCACCATCGACGGCAATATCTATGGCGTACCCTTCATGTCCAATACCATGCACCTCTTCTACCGCATGGATCTCTTTGAGAAGCATGGCCTGGATGTCCCGACCACTTACGACGAAGTGATGGATGCCTGCGCTGTCCTTGCCAATGAAGACAGCATCGACCTGCCTTTCACCATGAACCTGCATGCCGGCTGGGCCTGGGAGATCGAGTTCATGCACTTCATCCGCTCCTACGGCGGCAAGTTCCTGGATGACGAAACCAATATGCCGACCTTCAATAGCGACGCCGGTGTCGCCGCCCTGACCAAGATGAAGGAAGTCGTCGACGCCTGCATGGGCGCCGAAGGCTTGACCTACAGCATCGACGACAGCGAAATCGGTATGGAAACCGGTACGCTGGCCTTCGTCCACATTTGGGCCAGCCGCGCCGCCAATATGGACGATCCGGAAAAGTCCGATTACGTCGGCGGCATCGGTTTCGCCGGCTCCCCCGCGCCCAATCCGGATAGTGGCATCCTGGGCGGCAGCGCCTGGATCGACGCCTACTCCATCGCCAAGCGTTCCGGCGTCGACCATGACCTGGTTTTCCGCGCCATCATGGAGACTTTCGACTATGACGGGCAAGTCGGCGGCGCGGCGCATGGCGCGGTCGTGCGCACTTCCGTCGCGGAAGCCGGGCACGGCGGTCGCAACCTGCCGGCGATGGCGGTTTCCCTGGGCCAAGGCGTCGGCGGCAGCTCGCTGAACCCGGCGGCGGCCCTAGTCAGCACGGCGCTCGGCAACTGGCTGCCGCTGGTTGGCACGGGTGACGTGACGCCTGAAGAAGCGCTGGATAACGCCGCCGAGGAATACATCGCCGAAGCGACAGCCCAAGGCTACATCGACGGCTAGGCGCAATCGGCGCAATATCGAAATCGGTAGGGGCGACTCATTGGGTCGCCCACCCCAATTGAGCCAACGGCATGAATCGACGCACCTTTTATATGTTCATGTCACCCAGCCTGCTGGTTATGCTGGCGCTGATGGTCTTCCCCTTGCTCACCTCCGTCTGGCTCAGCATGCAGTACATGACCTTCCGCAACATCAATGAGCCGGAATTTGTCGGTCTGGCGAATTACGTCGCCGTCTTCGAAGACCAGAAGTTTTGGAATGCCTTCAGTTTTACGATGACATTCATCGCCATCGCCGTGCCGATGCAGATCTTCACCGGCTTTCTCATCGCCGTCCTGCTGGATCAGGTCTCGCGGCGCATCCGCGGCATCTACATCGCCGCCTTTCTGATGCCTTTCATCGTCGTGCCGGTGGTCGGCACCCTGATGGTCAAGCAGCTCTTCGAATCCGGCGGCATCGTGGCTTGGGCATTTCGCCAATTGATTGGTTCCCGCTTCATTCTCACCGAACAATCCGTCAAGTCGCTAATCCTCATACACGCGCTTTGGGCGGCGACTCCCTTCCCGCTCATCGTCTTCTTCGCCGGCTTGCAGACTTTGCCCGATGAACTGGTCGAGGCGTCCATGATTGACGGCGCCACGCGCTTGCGTCAGGTCCGTCATATCATGATCCCCCACCTGCGCTCGCTCTTCGTCTTCGTCGGTTTGATCTCAATCATGGATGCTTACCGCGTCTTCGATAGCGTCTTCGTGCTCACCGAGCAAAATCCGATTTACAAAGCCGAAGTGATGATGCTTTACACCTTCCGCACCGCCATGAGCGTGCAGCGCCTGGGCAAAGCCAACGCCATGTCCGTCATCACCGTCGTGTTGATACTCGTTGTATTAGTGCCATTCTTGCTGCGCACCTACAAAGAGCAGACCGAAGAGCGCTAGCATGAAGCGAATCGACAACCGCTACGCGCTCGGCGTCATCTACTTGATCTTGACGCTGTACGCCGCCTTCAGCGTGATCCCCTTCTTTTGGACAACCATCCAATCCTTCAAGACGCCGCGCCAAGCAAACTCTCGCGCGCCTCTATTCATCTTCGAGCCGATATTGGACAATTACACCGACCTCTGGCTGAAGTCGATTCCCGACGACCCGATGCTTGCCGCCATCATCCTCGTCGCAATATTCGGCCTCCTGGTCCTGGTGGCGATCAACGCCAAACGCTTTCCGCTTCCGCGCGGATTCGTCTATCTCGCTGTGCTCCTTGCCGGTTTCTTCGTGCTCGTGCAGATTCCCGAATTCATCAAAACCCAGACCTTCTACAATTATTTTCTCAATACCATCATCGTCACCGCCGGCACCATCTGCATATCGATTTCGATTGGCTGCCTGGCTGGCTACGGGCTGGCGCGTTACAGCGGCATCGCCGGCGTCATCGTCCTGGTCGCCGCGCTCGGCTTCCGTTCCCTTCCTGGCATGTCCTACATCCTGCCCTATTGGTGGTTCGGTCAGCGCTCCGGTCTGTACGACACCCATATTCTCTTGATCATCACGCTGGTCGCCATCAACCAGCCCTTCACCATCTGGATGCTGCGCAGCTTCTTCATGAACATCCCCAAAGAAATTGAAGAATCGGCCATGGTCGACGGCGCTAACCGCCTGACCGCCTTTATCAGCGTCATCATTCCCATCATGTGGCCCGGCATCATTTCCACTGCCCTATTCACCCTCCTGCTGGCTTACAGCGATTTTCTCCTCGTGCGCATCCTCACCCAATCCAACTGGACGCTGACGGTCGCCATCTCAAAATACGCCGCCGGCGAAGATCCGGGGCATATCACCCTGGCCGCAGCCGCTGCTGTCTCGGCCGCTGTGCCCATCATCATTGTCGTCTTCATCTTTCAGGGACAACTGGTCAAGGGCTTGACTTCCGGCGCGGTGAAGGGCTAGCCCATGACGCATTGCGCCAAACATTGGCAACAGTAGGGGCGACCTATCCGGTCGACCGCTGGAACGCAACAACGCGGGGGCGACGCGTGTTTCGCCCGCCAAATCGAAAACCGTAGGGACGAGCCATTGGGTCGCCCAGCGGAACACATAGAGGACAACCTCAATGTCAAATCTCCTAAACCAGCAAAACAAAGAAGCCCTGTGGGACTATTGGCAGAAGCTCAACCACGTTGGCGTCGACAACCTGCCCAACGTGATCCGCGCCGCCGTGCACGATGATGTCGATTGGAATGGCTCCGCGCCCATCGACCAGCTTCTAGGCGTAGAGAATCTCATTTCCGGCTTTTGGCTGCCGCTGCTGAATGCTTTCCCCGACCTCAAAATCAGACCCTACGTCTTCATGGGCGGCATCGAATCGGGGCTGTCAGATTGGGCGGGCGAAGCGGGCAGCGAGTGGGTCAGCGGCTGCGGCTACCTCAGCGGCACATTCGTCAACGATTGGCTTGGCATACCGGCTACGGGAAAGAAAACCAATATCTGGTTCGGTCAATTCTACGTGATGCGCCAGGGCAAAATCGCCGAAAGCTATGTGCAATACGACATCCTCTCCGTCATGCGGCAAGCCGGTTATCAGGTATTGCCGCCTTCGCCCGGTTTTGATGGCGGCAAAATCCCCGGTCCCGTCGCCAAAGACGGCATTCTGCTCACCGAGCAAGACCCGCTGGAGTCTCGCAAGAGCCTGCAACTGGTCCAAGCTATGGGCAAGGGCTTGATGCGCTACGTCCGCGATCGCGATGGGGGCGATATGAGCCGCATGGAGCAGGACAAGTATTGGCATCCGGATATGAAGTGGTACGGTCCCAGCGGCATCGGCGGCTGCTTCACCCTCGAAGAGTTTGAAGATTTCCATCAGCGCAATTGGCTGCACGGCTTCGGCGATCGCCATCTCGATGTCGAGCGCGGCGGCCGCAACATGGGTTTCATCGGCGAAGGCGCTTATGCCTGCGGCGGCATCTGGGACTCGGCCTTCTCGTACAGCAATGGCGATTACGCCGGCATCCCGGCAAATGGCAAACTCTTGACCTTGCGCGATTTCGACTGGTGGAAACGCGAAGGCGATTACCTCATCGAAAACTGGGTGCCGATCGATATGATCGACCTCTGCCGCCAACTGGGCGTCGACCTCATGGAGCGCCTGCGCCAGCAAATCGAAGCGCGCAGAAGCGGCTCGCCCGGCCTCTGGTAGCCTCCGGCTAAGCAAGAAATGTAGGGGCGACCTATCAGGTCGCCCGCTTGCAATCCCGGTCCTACCCCGGCGACCGCGCCGCCCGCACCGAAACCAGCGTGAATAACAGCAAGGCGCCGAAGTAAAGAACGGCGCCCACCCAGGTGAGCGTCTCGCCATTGCCGGCAAACATCATAAAAGCCGCGGCAACCGTTAACGCGCCGATCAGGAAAATTATCGGCTGACTCACCGATGATTGCAGGTCGCCGCCATTTGCTTCCGCAGTCGCCTCGCCATCGACGATATAACCTTGCTCTTCCAGCCGCAGCCGCGATTCCGGATCGACATCCGCGTAGCCGCCGCCCACCCAGCTCACCATCCGCTGCAGCCCGAAGCCAACCGCGCTCGTCTCCCGATGCAGCAAAACCACCGGCGTCCGCGTCCGGTCGGCGATGATAAAGGGCGTGTTGCCAAAGAGGCGCTGCTGATAGCCCGGGTCGCGCGTTTCACCCACAGCCACATAATCATAATCCCGCGCCGCTTCCACAATCGCGTCAATGCGATCTCGCGCGATCTCGGTAATCAAATTGACCTCCGCGTCGATAAGCTTCAATTCATCAATCTCGCGCTGCAGCGACCGCGTCATGCGCTCGCGCTCTGCCTGCGGCGTATCCACGCTGAAGACATGCAGCAGATCCAGCTCCATTTCGGCCGCCGACAGCAACTGAATCAGCCGCAGCGAATAGCCCACTTGTCGCGGCTCCGCCACCGGCAGCAAGATGCGCCGCGCCGCCGCCGTATCGCCCGGCTGCAGCATCAAGACATCGCAGTTCACCTCGCTCAATACCTGGTCAATATTGTGGCCGACAGTCGTCGCGCCCTGCTGATCTTTGACACCCTGCCAGCCGATGACCACCAGATCCGCCCGCTGCTCCTGCGCCGTATCAATGATGGCCGGCGCCACCCGCCGCGCCACCCGCACGATGTATTCCACCGCCACTTCCTCATCGCGCACCATCGAAATGGCTTGTTCCTGCAAAGCTTCGCTGGCATCGAGGTAACGATAGCCGGACGACAAGGGAGCCGGCGACGGCACCGTCACGATATGCAAAAGGGTCACCTTGCCATCATGCGTCTTGGCCGCGTGGACCGCCGGCGGCAGCAAGGTCGAAAGCGAATCGGGATTGGCCACCGGCACCAGCACGCGGTATGGCGCGTCTTGCGTCGGCGTCATCAACTCCGTCTGCTGGACGACCGGTGTGCGATGCATCCGCTCTTGCCGCGGCCGCGCGTAGAGGTAATAGATCAGGAAGCCGCCGCCGATCCATATCCCCGCGTAAATCCAGGCGATGATCGAGACATTAAACAACGACAGCAGCAGCAGGAACTGCATGCCAATCGCGATCATCGGCAAGATGGGGAAGAAGGGCAGCAGGAAGCCGTACTTGAGGTCCTTGCCATATTTGCTGCGGATCGTGATCACCGCCAGGTTCACTTGCAGGAAGAGCAAGATAAACATGATATCGGCTGATGCCGCCACATCTTCTATCGGCAGCGTCAAAGCAACGAAGATGATCAGCAATCCCGACCAGCCTAAAGCGATATGGGGCGTGCGCGTCTTGGAGCTCACATTGGAGAAGCTGTCCGGCAGCGCCCGATCCCGCCCCATCGCAAAGGAAACCCGCGTCGACGAGAAGGTGGTGGCGTTCAAGGCGCTCATCGTCGAGAGCAAGCCGCCAACCATAATCAAGAACAAGCCCAGCGGCATGAATTGATCGGCGGCGCGGGCGATGCCGATCTCGCCCAGATCGCCCAGCCATTCGTGGATGAGCCGCCCCTCCGGCGGGTCCACCGCCCCGATGACCACAAAAGCCACCAGCATATAGATCGGCACCACGATCGCCAGCGACAGGAAAACAGCCCGCGGGATATTCTTCCGCGGATCCTTCACCTCTTCGCCCGCCTGCACGATGATCTCATAACCTTCAAATGCGATAAAAGTTAAGCCCATCGCGCTGACGATGCCGATGATGTCGTTGGGCGCAAATGGCTGGAAATTCTCGAAACGCGCCGGATCGCCGAAGATCACAAACATGCCGCTGACGATGAAGATGCCGATGATCACGACTTTCAGCACCGTTACGATATTGCCAACCGCGCCCGTCTCTGACGTGCCCTTATAGTTGATATAAAGAAACAGCAAGATGATCAGCACGGCAAAGATTTTCTGCACCAGATCGGCTTCGGTCAATTCAATCCCAAAGGGCAAATGCAACGGACCCGTCAGAAAGACGCCAATATGCTCATCATGATGCGCCGCCGGATCGAGAAACAATATCCGCAGCAACTCATAGATGAAGCCGCCAAAACCAACGCCGTACAAGCTGCCCGCCACCGCATGGGCGAACCAGCTCATCCAACCGGCCAAAAAACCGTTCGGTCCCGGCAAGCCCTCCTTCACCCACAGGTAGCCCCCGCCCGCTTCCGGGATCGCCGAGCCGAGCTCCGCATATACCATCGCCGTCAATACGGTGATGACCCCGTTCATGGCGAATGCCAGTATCAAGGCCGGTCCCGCTGTGCCGGCGGCGATGCCCGTCAAGACGAAGATGCCGGCGCCGATCATCGCGCCAACGCCGATCATCGTGATATCAAATAAACCAAGATTGCGGACTAACCCGACGTGCTGCGCTGAATCCCTGCTGGCTGCCATAAATGACCCTCCGCCAATCCCAAGCAAGTCTGATAGTAGCGCAATTTCCGCTTGTCTGACAAGTAGGGGCGTTCGGCGGCAGACCTATCGCGCCAGATTTTTCTTAACCACCGAGGACACCGAGTTCACCGAGACTTAATCGCATGCCGGCAAAATAGGAGGCGATGAATGAGCGGCCTTTGTCGCCCGCCATTTTGAGCCAATTTTCACACGGCGCGCCGGCGCTGCAGAAAAACTTGACAAACCCGGAAAACTTGGATATTATGTTTCATGCGTCTTCGTAAGCTCTTATTTGAGATAGGCAAATCGCTTGCAAGCCGCCTTACGGTTATATTGTGTAAACAGAGTTTTTAGGAGCGCGCTATTGAGGTCCATCATCGCCCCCCCCCGAATATCTGTTCTAGTTTCCAATGTCGCCGGCGGGTTTCCCCGCCTCAGCCAACCTCAGCGTAGGAAAGGACGCGCGCAATCGCGAGATGTAGCCCGTCGTATATTTATTTCGCTCGTGAAAGAAATACCATCGCATAACACCATCGTTGAGAGGAAATCGTCATGAACCGCTTTATTACACCCTTCCGTCCAGCATCGGCTTCTCGCAAGCCGCTGGGAATTCTAAGTCTTTCGTTGTTCTTCGCCTTGGCACTCTGGCTGGCTCTCAGCGGGCTGACGCCCCAGGCGCAGTTTTGCAACACCGCTTGCCACCAAACACGAGTTGCCGCTAGACAAACCGCCTGGGAAAATGGAAACCTCACTCGCGAAAAGGCCTTCGAGACGAAGGTTCGCGGCGCCACCCAGACCCAAGCGGCATTCAATGCAAACGCAAGCAACAATCAGCGACAAACCGCCACCAAAACATGGGCCAACGAATTCGCCACGAGAACAGCTCTCTATGTGGGCTTTGACGCAACCGCCACCCAGCGCATCGTGGATTTCGACAATGCGAAAGACGATGCCCGGGAGACGATGGCGGCTGGCGCGGAAACTCAGGACGCGATTGCTACATCCGAGCGCGTCATCGGCAATGCGGCTCTCACGCAAGACGCTCGAGCTGCGCGCCTCCAACCCCCCACGAGCACGGCATACAGTCATAGAGTCAACGCAGAGTCAACTAGAGTCCTGTGGACAGCGACCGTCGTTGTGCGGGAAAGGATGACGCAAGCGAAATTAGCAACCGTCAGCGCAGAGACCGCGGAAGCCTATTTGCCAACAGCCTGGGCTTTAGCTGAAACCTCTGTCGCGGCCAATCGGAAGGCGAACGCGACAGCCGCTATTAATGCGGCATCAACGTCCAGGGCGCAGCGGCAGGCCAGGTATAACTTGACACAAGCGAAAGAACAGGAGACATTCAACGCTCGCTGGAGGGAAAGACAAAGGGGTACGGCGACGAAAGAAGCGCAGAATAGAGCGACATATTATATACCGCAGCTAACAAACAGGGCGATCGCTAGCACCCAGAGCGTGAGCATGACGAGATATTGGACCTCGCAGACTGAACAGGCGAGCAACCCTAATCTGCGCAGTCCCAGCGCGTGGCATGATTTCTATTCGACGCAGGGCTACTATGAAATGTTCACAAGAGTGGCGCAGACGCGGGCCGCGCAGGGAAGCGGCGCGCCGATCAAGGCGACAGCGCCGCCGCCGATCGCTCTCGTCAGCGCCGGCATCCACAGCTACACAGATGCGACCGTCTACTGGAGCGCGGTCAGCGGCGCCACCGGCTACCGCCTGGAATACAGCGGGGGCGATATGAGCAGCGGCGCCTTTGATTTAGGCGCGGGGACGACGCAGAAGCGGCTGACCGGCTTGAGCGCCGGCGTCATTTACAATGTGCAAATCACCGCCTATCTGCCCGGCGGCGCCCAGAGCCGCGGCGACATCAGCTTTGTAATGCCAACGCCAACGCCGACGCCGCAGCAGCAGCAGATCATAGGGCAAGGCGCGCCGCCAGACCCGCCGCAAGCGCAGGACTCGCAGCCGCAGCTGCAACAGCAGCAGCTTGATGGAGGAGGCGTGCCGGCGGACCCGCCGCAAGCGCAGGACTCGCAACAGCAGCAACAGCAACAGCAGCAGCAACAACAGCAACAACAGCAGGATCCGCCACAGGAGCTGCCCAGCAATACGCCAGTTCCGCCGCCACCGCCTAGCAATACGCCAGTGCCGCCACCGCCACCGACTGACAGGCCAGGCGCGCCACCGCCACCGCCACCGACTGACACGCCAGTCCCGCCACCGCCACCGGCGCAACAACAACCGCAAGTCGACGCTGGCTTGCTGGCCGAGGTGGAAGCCAAGATCGTACGCCACCGCGATGTTACGGGCAGAGACGACCTGGTGGCCGGCTTCAGCGCCGTCCGCGATGCCTTCCTCGGCAATAGCTCGCCAGACGACGCCCTAGCTGTGATTCAGTCTGGCTGGAACAACGATCTATGGAAACGCATCCGCGCGGCGCTCAATAGCTTGAAGTAGAGGCCGCAGACTAGAAGGGGCGGCCTATCGCAGGCCGCCCGCCACAGCGCTAAAACTGGTGGGTGGCCCGAGGGTCGCCTGCCATAGCGCGAAAACTGCAGGGGCGGCACGATGTGTCGCCCGTTTCTATTTACCAGTTTCGTACGGTCGAGCCGATCGCTCGCCCACCGACGAAGGGCAAATCGACTCTACCCACCCAACTTATACGCCAAGTCATTCCAGCGCAATTCATTCTTAAACCCGCGCAACTCAGTCGATTCGTCGATCAGCGCGTACTCCACACCCGCGATCTCGCTGTAGTCGTAGAGATGCTCCGGCCGCAGCGCCTGACTGAAGACCGTGTGATGGGCGCCGCCCGCGTAGATCCAAGCTGCCGCGCCAACCGGTAAATCCGGATGCGGCTTCCACAAAGCCCGCGCCACCGGCAGCTTCGGCAGCGGCTCTTCCGGCTCGATGACATCCACCGTATTGACGATCAAGCGGAAGCGATCGCCCAAATCGATGAGCGAGGCATTGAGCGCCGCGCCCGCCGCCGTATTGAAGATCAGTCGCGCCGGATCCGCCTTGCCGCCGATGCCCAGCGGATGCGCCTCCAGGCTCGGCTGCCCGTCCGCGATGCTCGGGCAAATCTCCAGCATATGCGCGCCCAGCACCGCCATATTTCCCGGCTGAAAATGATAAGTGTAATCCTCCATAAACGAAGTGCCGCCATCCAGTCCCTCAGCCATCACCTTCAACGACCGCAGCAGCGCCGCCGCCTTCCAGTCGCCTTCCGCCCCAAAGCCATAGCCGGCTTCCATCAAGCGCTGCACCGCCAAGCCCGGCAGCTGCGCCAAGCCATGCAAATCCTCAAAGGTCGTCGTGAACGCGGTGAAATCGCCTTCGCGCAGGAATTGACCCAAGCCGATCTCGATGCGCGCCGCTTCGCGAATCGACGCATGACGCTCGCCGCCCTTCCGCAGATCGGCCGCGATGCGATAGGCGCTCTCATATTCCGCGACCAAAGCGTCAATCTCGCCCTCAGTCACCTCATTCACCACTGCGACCAAATCGCCCACCCCGTAGCCATTCACCGAATAACCAAACTGCGCCTGCGCCGCCACCTTGTCGCCTTCGGTGACCGCCACCGAACGCATATTGTCGCCGAAGCGCGCCAACTTGATGCGACTCGTCTCCTGCCAGGCGGCCGCCGCCCGCGCCCAGGCGCCAATCTGCGCCTGTACATACTCATCGCGCCAATGCCCAACAGCCACCTTGCGCCGCAATCGCAGCCGGCTCATCATGAAGCCGAATTCACGGTCGCCATGCGCCGCCTGATTCAGATTCATGAAGTCCATGTCGATCGCGGACCAGGGGATATCGCGGTTGTATTGCGTGTGCAAATGCAGCAGCGGCTTCCGCAGCGCCGCCAGCCCGGCGATCCAATTCTTCGCTGGCGAAAAAGTATGCATCCAGGCGATCACCCCGATGCAGCGCGCGTCGTTTTCCGCCTCGCTGCAAAGGCCGGCGATCTCCTCCGCCGTCGTCAAGACCGGCTTGTATTCGACCGATACCGGTATAGACGCCGCCTCACTGAGATAAGCCGCGATCTCCCGCGAATTCCGCCCGACCTGCTCAATCGCTTCCGGTCCATATAGATGCTGGCTTCCGGTCAAAAACCATACTTGGTAGTCGCTAAGCGCCATTCCCTCACTCCCCACAGCAGCGGTCAAAGAACCTCTGTCCTGCCTTTTTTATGAAACTACCAGATTCCAACTTCAATTAAGTCGAAATCTGTAGGGGCCACCTATCAGGTCGCCCGAAAGTGTACGCTATGAAATCGACGGGCGAGCTAATAGCTCGCCCCTACACGTCCACCCTTTAGCGCTGCCCATACACGTTCTGATAGCGATCATACAAGCGGTCGATATCCGCCGGCGAGATCGGCATCACTTCGCCCAGTTGGCGCGCCGTCCAGACGATGGCCGCGTTGTCTTCCGTCATCACCGCCGCCTTCACCGCCGCCTCCGCGCTCTCGCCGATGGTGAACACGCCGTGGTGCCGCAGCAGCGCCGCCGGGCTCCGATGTCCCGTCAAGGCCTCCACCACCAGCGCCCCGATCTCTTCACCCCCGATCAGGCCGAAGCCGGCGCACGGGATCTCGCCGCCGAATTCATCAGCCATCGCCGTCGTCACACAGGGGATGGCCTCGCCAACGACCGCAAAAGCCGTCGCATAACGAGAATGCGTATGCGCCACGCCGTGAACCCCTGGCATCTGGCGGTAGATATAACAATGCGAAGCGGTATCGGAGGAGGGCGCCAAATCGCCATCAACGATCTTTCCCCGCAAGTCGGTGACGACCATGCTGGCGGGGCTCAGGTCTTCAAAGCGTAAGCCGCTCGGCTTGATCACCACCAGGTCCGTCGCCGGATCGCGCGCGCTGATGTTGCCGCTCGTCCAAGCGACCAGATTATTCTTCGGCAACTCGGCGTGAAGCCGACAAACTTCCTCGCGCAGGTGCGGCAGCAGCATCAATCGAGCCCCTCGCTATTCGCTATGCTTCAACGCGGGCTCGCTTTCGAAAAGACGCGCGGCAACGCGATTGGCGAACGGAATCGCCCGTTCCTCGCCACGCAGCGCGACAACCGCCAGGCTGACCAGCCAATTCGCCGCCAGAAATATTGCCATCGCGATCACCAGCGAAAACAGAGCGATCGCCAGAATCGGTCCCGCCATCGGAATTAAACTAATGAGGTAGCCGCCCACCGCCCAGGCAAGAAACGACAATATCAAGGTAAGAACGGCCGCGATACTTTGCCGAGCGTGTGCCCGCGTTAGTGGATTCGCGCCATCAACAAGCAATCCGATGATTCCACCGACCACCGGCAGCACATACGCCAGCACCGCAAAAAGTCGCCCATCGGCGCCTGCGGAGGTTTGATGTCCCCCTTGATTCGTCGGGGGGGATTTAGGTGGAGGTGAGGCTGACATCCGCCACTCCTTGCAACTCCAACTCCTCAGCGAAGTGACAGCGCGCGCTATGTCCTTGCCCAATCTCGACCAGCGGCGGCTCCTGCTCGCGGCACTTGTCCTGCGCATAACGGCAGCGCGGATGGAACACGCAGCCCGCCGGCGGATTCGCCGGGCTCGGCACATCGCCCTCCAGGATGATCCGTTCCATCTTGATGAGCGGATCAGCCGGCGGCACTGCCGAAACCAGCGCTTCCGTATACGGATGCCGCGGATTGCGCAGCAACTCATCCGTCGGCGCCAACTCCACCAGCTTGCCCACGTACATCACCGCGATCCGGTCGCAGATATGCTCCACCACCGAAAGATCATGCGAGATGAAGATGAAGGTCAAGCGCAAATCATCTTTCAGTTTCTGCAAGAGATTCAACACCTGCGCCTGTACCGAGACGTCAAGCGCCGACACCGGCTCATCGGCGACGATCAGCCGCGGATTCAGCGCCAGTGTCCGCGCCACGCCAATTCGCTGACGCTGTCCGCCGGAAAACTCATGCGGATAACGCCCCATATAAGCCGGCTTCAGTCCCACCGCCTCCATCAACTCAGCGACCCGCGCCGTCATCGCTTCGCCTGAAACCGTGCCGTGAATCACCAGCGGCTCGGCGATTATGTCCCGCACCGTCAGTCGCGGATTCAGCGAGCTGAACGGGTCCTGAAATATCATGCGCATCTCTTTGCGCAGGTCCTTCATCTCACTGTGGCTGATCCGCGCCACGTCTACCCAACTGCCATCCGCCCGGTGAAACAGCACTTCGCCTTCGGTCGGGTCATACAATCGCAGCAGCGCTCGCCCAACGGTCGTCTTGCCGCAGCCACTCTCGCCGACCAGACCCATCACTTCTTGCTCGCCCAACTCAAAGCTGACCCCGTCCACCGCCTTGATCGTGCCGACGCGCCGCTGCAACAGACCTTGGCGCAGGGGAAAGTGCATCTTGAGATCGTTGACCTTGAGGATGACGTCCCGCTTGCCGTTTTCCGCAGCTGCCTCAGCCATTTGTCGATGGACCTCTTTACAGGTTCGAATAGGGGTCGGCCGCGTCGCGCAAGCCATCCCCCAGGAAATTCAGCCCCAGCACCGCCACCACGATGAAGATCACCGGCGTCAAGATCCAGGTGTTCTGCCCCAGCGTTTCCAGATTCTGCGCCGTCTTCATCAGAAAGCCCCAACTCGTCAACGGCTCCTGTATGCCGATGCCCAAGAAGCTGAGGAAAGCCTCCGCCAATATGATCTGCGGAATCATCAGCGTCAAAACCACGATCACGTGGCTCAGCGTGTTGGGATACAAATGCTTGAAAATAATCCGCAAGTCGCTCGCGCCCTGCTCCTTGGCCGCCAGGATGAAGTCCGTCTCGCGCAGCGAAAGCACCTTGCCCCGCACCTCCCGCGCCAGCACCGCCCAGCGCAAGAAAGGAAATATGAATACCATCATCAAGAAGCGCTGTTCACCCGACCAGGTCTTCGGCATCACCGCCACCAGCGCCATCCACAGCGGCAACTCCGGGAAGGACATGATCACTTCCACGAAGCGCTGCATCACATTGTCGATGGCGCCGCCATAATAACCGGAGACGACGCCCACCGTAGACCCGACCAGAATCGCGATCACCGCCGCCAAAATGCTCAGCGAGAGCGACACCCGCCCCGCCAGACATATCCGCCCCCATAAATCGCGCCCGAAACGATCCGTGCCCAGCAGATTCAAGCGCACCTCATCCGTGTCCAAGCCGAATAGATGAATATCCGTCGTGAATATACCGAACACTTCGTATTCCCAGCTGCGCACAAAGAATTGCACATTGTAGCGATTCTCCGGGTCGATCTTCGGCCGCGCTTGATAAGTGACCGGGTCGATCTCCAATTCCTGCTTGTAGACAAAGGGGCGAAAACTGAAGTTGCCATCCAAATCAAAAAAGCGAATTTGCGTCGGCGGCGTATACGAATCGCCCAGAGCCGTCTCATAAAGATTGTAAGGTGAGAAAAACTCGGGAAACAGCGCCAGCACGATCAGCATAATCACCATCAACCCGCCGACAATCGCCGCCTTGCTGCGGGTGAAGCGCTGCCAGACCAGCTGCGAATAAGAATCGCTGCTCTCTTCCGCCTCTTCGTCGACGAGCTCTTCGTTGATGTCGATTTCTTGCGCCATGCGCCAATCCAAGATCAACTAAAACTAATGCGCGGGTCCAGCACGCCCAGCGCCATGTCGGCGATGAAATTGCCCGCGATCAACAATATGCCGTAAAGCAGCATGATGCTGCTGGATAGGTAGACGTCCTGCGTCTGCAGCGACTCGACGAACATCGGCGCCATCGTCGGGATGCCGAACACAATGGCCGCTTCCAATTCTCCCTGGAACATGTAGGGCAGCACCGTGCCCTGATAGGCGATGATCGGATGCAGCGCGTTCGGCACCGCATGCCGATTGATCACTTTGCGTTCTTCCAAGCCCTTGGAGCGCGCTGTCGTCACGTACTGCTGATTCAGCACATCAAGCAGGTTGCCGCGCATCACCCGCATATTCCGCGCCACACCGCCCAAGCCCGCGATCAATATCACCGGACCCACATGCTTGAGCAAATCGATCGCCTTCTCGATTGACCAGTCAGCATAGCGAAATTCCGGCGATTGCAGCGCGGAGACGTGCTCCCAGCCTAAACCAAATGCCAAAAAATAAACCACAATCAGCGCCAGCGAAAAGCGCGGCACCGATGTCGCCAGAAAGGCAAATGTCGCCGCCAAATTGTCGGCCAGGCTGTATTGTCGGTTCGCGATATAGATGCCGACGAAAATCCCCACCAGCGATGAGATGGCGTGGGCGGCCAGGGCGATGGCGATGGTGCGCGGCAGGCGCTGCGCCAGCAAACTGCTTACGTCCACCCGCTGGGTAAAGGACCAGCCGAAATCGCCTTGCAATACAATCGCGCTGATCCATTTGAGATACTGCGTCGGCAGCGGATCCCGCAGACCGTATTTGTCGCGCAGCTTGTTGGCGGCTTCCTCCGCCTCCTCTTCCGATAGCCCTCCCAGCCCGATCAACTCCAGCTTATAGACTTCGGCGAAATCGCCCTCGGGCAACTGGATTATGACAAAAGCAACCACCGTGATGACGAATAGAATGAGCACGGAAGATATGAGACGATGTACAAGATACCGAACCATCGGCGGTTGACCCTCTAGTCAACAGGCTGAACGGCGAGATAACGCCCTCAAGTATAATTCAATTTGGCCGCAAGAAGCAAAATGACGGACTGGTGAATCCTGATACCCGACGTACTGCCAGCATTGCGCTTGTCTGCCAAGAAAGTCACCCCTCGCCATTGCAATGGGGAGGGGCCGGGGGTGGGGTAGACCAGTCGCGAAAGCGTCTAGCCTACTACCACCTGCTCTTTACAATTTACGGCGGACTACATATCGTCGTAGACAGCAACCGTACCGGGGAAGATCTGCTCCAGCTGCTCATCCGGGTCGACCCAAACCGCTTCCGGAATCACATTGCCCCAGGTCCACTGATAGAAGAATGGCGGCGCGCCAACCGGGATATTGTTGAAGCGCTTCGCCAAGCCCAGTCCGTAACGACCGATGATGACGCCCGCATGGTAGACGTTCTCCGTCGTGAGCTGGATGTATTGTGAAATCAGCTCCTTGCGCGCCTCAAAATCCGGCTCCAGGCAGAAGGCGTTGATGATCTCAACGATCTCAGCCTCAAAGTCCAGCAGTTGACGCTCGCCGCCTTCCGCACGGTGGAAATCGGGCGTCAAGTCGGTGACCGGACCCAAATCCTGGCAGCGGGTGAAGGAGGTCGTGAATTCCTGCCCGGCGCGGTCGACCCGCATTTCCCAGGCGCCGGTCGTCGTCGCCTCGCCACCGGCCGCGCTATCCAGCGTCCGCAAGTTTACCTGGATGCCAACGTCTTGCATCAGCAGCACAAAAGCCTCGCCGATCTGGCCCGTGGCGGCGGCGCCGCGGTTGGTGTTCAATACCACAACCACATTCTCGCCAGCCATTGGACCCTCGGTCCAATTCACGATGCCATCGTCATCGGTGTCCTCAAGGCCAATATCGGCCAGCAGGGCGCGCGCCGAATCGGGCGAATGGGGATAATAGACCACGCTGTCGATATCGAAGTACGGCGAGCCTGGCGTGATGCCACCGGGGAAAGCACGCATGAAAGGACCGCGGATGATCGCTTGTCCAATGCCGTCACCATCAATCGCGTGCGCGACCGCCCGGCGGAAGCGCAAATCGCGGAAGAGATCGCGCAGCGCCTGGTCGCGCTCATCCTGAACGCCCAAGGTGGCGGACAAGTTGAACTCGATGTTGAACGCCAGCGTCTCCGGACCCCACTCAATGCGGAAGTGCGCGTCATCCTCTTGCGAACGGGTGATCGCTTCTACATAGGTGCTGGGGTTCTCCAGGTTTGTATGATCTATCGAACCGGCCAGCGTACCCAGCGTACGGCCAATGCCGCTAGGACCCTTCTCGAAAGTGACCTCGTCCAAGTATGGCAGCTGATTGCCCGCTTCGTCAACCTTCCAGTAATACGGGTTCCGGCGCTTGACCATGAACTCATCAATCTGATAGTCGACCGCCACCCAGGGACCCATCGTCGGCACCGGCAGATCGTCCTGCGCCTGGAAGGTCTCGAAGGTGTCATAGTCGGACTCGGCGTTCAGAGCCGGATGCATCGGCGCATAAACATGCTCGGCGCAGATGTTGAAGTCCAGGAAGTCCATCTTGAAAAGCAGCTGAACCGGATAGGCAACCGGGAAGGTCCAGGTGATCTGGCTGTCGCCAGTCTGCTCGAGGCTGATGTCTTCGCCGCCAATCTGCCAGGTGGAGCGGTTCGTCCAGGAATTCACATTCTCATCCAGAATGATATGTTCCCAGGTGAACATGATGTCATGAACGCCGAAGGGAGCGCCATCAGACCACTTCGCGCCTTTGATGATATTCATCACCAACTGTGTGCCGTCCTCGCTCCATTCCCAATCCGTCGCCAGGTTCGGCAGCGGCTCAAGGTTGTCATGGCGCAGGAACATCGGGCCCGACTTAACCAGCGATTCGGCATAGATGTAGTTAATGCCAAACCAGCCCTGCGTCTGACGGGCGCAGAGGTTCCAGCCAGCTGTCGGCACAGCGGAGAAATCGCGCCACTGGCCGCCATAGACACCGGGTCCAGTCGACATGCCCGAATTCAGAATAACCTGCGGGTTCTCCGGCAGACGATCTTCCACCGGCGGCAATTCGCCCGCTTCCACCAGCTCAGTTACCCAAGCCGGCTCGCTGTAAGAATCAAGACCCTTGTAGACGAGCAACTCATCAAGCGAGAAGGTCACAATCGGGTTGTCGCCCAATTGTACGCCCTCGGGATACGGAATGGGATCAGCAACTTCGCCCATCTGAGCGAACCCTGGTCCGACAATCGTGAGCATCACTGCTGCCACCAGCAGGATGCGAGTAAAGGTTGGCAGTTTCATCTGCGTTCCTCCTAACTAATTGAACAAAAATTAGCCCGCCGGCATATCACCAGCCCGCAGGATAATTCACTCCTCTAATCTCGGCTCAATGCTGTATCTCCGCGCTCTCATGCAGCCAGCAAGCCACTTGATGCTCGCCATCCACAGCGGTCGGCGGCGGCAGATGCGTCCGGCATTTCGCCATCACGTGCGGGCAGCGGTCGGCGAAGGCGCAGCCGGCAATTTCCGTCGTCGCATTCGGCACGATACCTTCAATCGGTACCAGAATCTCCTTGCGCCGCCCCAGCACCGGTATCGATTGCAGCAAGCCGACAGTATAGGGATGCTGCGGATTGCGAAAGATATCTGTCGCCGTGCCGTATTCGACAATCCGACCGAAATACATCACCGCCACATAATCCGCCATCTGCGATACGACGCCCAGATTATGCGTGATGATGATGATCGACGAACCAAAATCCTCCTGCAGCTTCTCCATCAAGTCGATGATCTGCGCCTGTATCGTCACATCCAGCGCCGTCGTCGGCTCATCCGCGATCAAGATCGACGGATTGCAGGAAAGCGCCAGCGCAATCATTACCCGCTGCCGCATGCCCCCGCTCAATTGATGCGGATACTGCTTCACCCGCTCTTGCGGATCCGCGATGCGCACGCGATCCAGCATGTCAATCGCCACCTTGATCGACTGCTTGCGGCCGAGCCCCTGATGCAGCTCCACCACTTCCGCGATCTGCCGGCCAACCGTATGCAGGGGATTCAGCGAGGTCATCGGCTCCTGAAAGATCATCGAAATCTCGCCGCCGCGGATGCTGCGCATTTCGACGCCCTTGGGTTCAAGCTTCACGATGTCAATCGTCTCGGCGCGGCGTTTCTGCCGCCGGAAGATGATCTCGCCATCCACGATCTCCCCGGGCGGCGACTTGATCAATTGCATGATTGAACTCGCGGTCACGCTTTTTCCGCAGCCGCTCTCGCCAACAATGCCCAAGGTCCGCTTATTCGCCAACGCAAAGCTGACGCCCTTCACCGCCTGCACCACACCCTTATCGGTGAAGAAATGCGTCTTTAAGTCCTTGACTTCCAAAATCGGCTCCGCGCCGTTTGTGCTGTTCACGTTCGAACTTTCTCGCGGGCGAGTCACCGCCTCGCCCCTACATTTTTGCGCTCCCCTTCCCTAGCTCGCTGGGAATTCTGCCCCCCGTTGAGCGGGGGGACCGAGGGGGGAACTAGGCCCGGGGATGGGGTGGGGCTTAGCCTTTCTCCGCCGCCAACTCCTCAACCGTCCGCGTAGAAATACGCGCCGCGCCGGCAGAAGCGCTCAACATCACTCGCGTGCCTTCTCGCTCATGCGCCGCCAAGCGCGCCCGCGCCGCCTCGATCTCGTCAGAAGCGTAATTCGGCAGCCATTCCGCCTGCGCCACCAGCAGCTCGTCGGTCATCTGCCACACTTCCTCCGGATCGCATACCGCGCCCACCAGCGGATCATGCAGCATGGCCTGCTTCAACAAGGTCACATCGCCATGCACCGCCGCTTCCATGGCCATCTCCTGCACGCGCACGCTTGCCGAACAGGTCGCCGCGGGTGCCATGGGCAAGTCGCCCAGCACCGGCATATTAATGCCGTTCTTGTCGACATAACCGGGAATCTCCACCACGCAGCCATCAGGCAGATTCGTAATGTAACCCCGATTCGGTACATTGAAATGCCCGCGGTAGACACGCCCGGTTTCCAGCCCCTCGATGATATAGGAACCGTGCTCCAGGCTGCGGTCGGCGGCGCTGATCTTGGGCGGCTCTTCCTCCAGCCAATTGGGGAAATCCGTCTCGAACCAGTTGCGCCCCTCGGTGCAGACTCGCAGATAGCCGCCGGTCTCGCCCAATATCCAGCGATTCAAGCTGATCCAGTTCGTGATCTCGTCGGGTCGCTTGCGATACCAAGGCACGTACTCGCTCAGATGCCCGTTCGACTCGGTCGAGTAATAACCGAAGCGGCGCAGCACATCTATGCGCACCTTCTCCTCTTCGCGGAATCGCGGATGCGCTTCAAACAGTTCCAGCAAACGCGGAACCATATCCAGGCCCCGCCAACGCACCTGCACGTACCAGGTTTGATGATTGATGCCGGCGCAGATGATATCGACATCGTCGCGCGTCACCCGCTCGTCTTCGGCGATCAGGCCCTCGCGCCGCGCCCAAAGCTCAATGCACTCGGCGATCTGCTCGTGGCCATGCTGAACCCCGTGACACAAGCCAATGGTCCGTACGCCGCCATACTTGTTGCAAGCCCAAGTATTCATCGCCATCGGATTCGAATAATTCAGGAAGAGCGCGCCGGGCTTGGCCACATCGCGGATATCGCGGCAAATGTCCAGCAGCGCCGGGATCGTCCGCTGACCGTACATGATGCCGCCCGCGCAAATCGTATCGCCGACGCATTGATCCACGCCGTACTTTAAGGGAATATCGATATCCATGGCAAAGGCATCCAGCCCGCCCTGCCGAATCATGCAAATCACATAATCGGCATCGGCTATCGCTTCCCGCCGATCCAGCGTCGACGTCACCGTGGCCGGCAAGCCGTTGGCTTTGATATCGCGCTCGCAGAGCTGCGCCACCATGCTCAGATTGCGCGCCGAAATATCCATCAGCGCAAAATGGGTGTCGCCGAATTCAGGCACAGTCAGCAAATCGGTCATCAACCGGCGCGTGAAACCAACCGAACCCGCGCCAATCATAGCAATCTTAAGCGGCATGGTTTTTCCTCGCTAAATCAAACGCTGATTAGATAATCTCGTCCGAGAATTGTCAAGTGGCGTGTGCCGCTGTGATCCGCTTAAACGCCTAATCCAATCCCCCAAGCGCCCACAAACGCGCCATATATGTCGCCGTCTCCGCCACCGCCTCGCGCGGATCCTCCAGCGCGTTAATGCGCTTGCTAAAGGGCTCCGGCGTCACCGGACCATCATAACCCAGCTCACTCAGCTTCTTCATAAAACCCTCCAGCGGCAAGACGCCCGTCTCGGTCGGCAGCCGCCGATCATGGTCGTTGTAGGTCGCCATCGTCAGCCCCAGCGGCGCATCATTGACATGCACATTCACGATGTCCGCATTGCTGATCTTGTCCATATCAGCCACCGAACCGCCCGAGGTATACAGATGCCAAACATCCAGCAGCAAGCCGACATTGCCCGTGCCGCAAGCCGCCGCCAACTCCTGCATGCCTTCCATGTTATAGATGAAATCATGCTGATCGGCCGGGCGCAACGTCTGCGGACCGATAAACTCGATGCCGAAGCGAATGCCGTGATCGCTGCATACCTCGGCGATCGCCTTGAATCGCTCCAGGTGCCAGGCGAAATTCTCCTCAAATTCGCGCTCAGTTGAGGAAGGCGGGCACCAGGTCGACGAGCGCAACGCGCCCAGCTCCGCGCCCAGCGCCGCGTATTTCGGCAGCGCCGCTAAATCATCGCGCCAGTCCTCATGCTGCCAACGCACCGTCATGCCCCAGGCGCCATACTGGATGCCGGCGTCGTCAAACAGCGCCCGCACATAATCCGCGCCATGTTCGTCAGCCAGGTTCGCCGCCTCGGCGATACTGAAATCCAGACCCTCAAATCCAGTGTCCTTCGCCAGCTGGATGCTCTCCCCCAGCGACAATCCGCGAATCCCCAGCGCGCCCGGGCTCAATGTCTTGTACATCTGTGCTCCCCTTTATCAAACGATTCGCTACGTTCTGCATTTACCCTGCAAACTATACCGTATTACGAATCCCATTACCGCCCTCTGTGTTCTCGGTGTCCTCGGTGGTGAAAAAAGAAAACATTTATCCTACAATGCCCGCCATGAACAGCGACGCACTCAAAAGGCAAGCGGGCGAATTCGCCGCAGGCTTCGTCGAATCAGGCATGATCGTGGGCTTGGGCAGCGGCAGCACCGCCATCTTCGCCACCCGCCGCATCGCCCATTCTCTCCACAGCGGCGAGCTGACCGGCGTCCTCGGCCTACCCACTTCGCTGGCCACCGAAGCAGCCGCCATCGAGCTCGGCATCCCACTGACGACCCTCGCCCGGCATCCGCGCGTCGACATCACCATTGACGGCGCCGACGAAGTCGATCCCAAATTCAATCTCATCAAGGGCGGCGGCGGCGCTCACCTGCGCGAGAAGATCGTCGCCCAAGCGACGGAGCGCCTGGTCATCGTCGCTGATGACTCTAAATTGGTCGATCAGCTCGGCGCCACTTGGGCAATCCCGGTCGAGGTGATCCCCTTCGGCTGGGAGTCGCAAGCGGCTTACCTGGAATCCCTCGGCGCGGCGCCCACCCTGCGGATGAACGGCGACGCCCCCTTCCATACCGACGGGGGCAACCTAATCCTCGACGCCGACTTCGGACCCATCGTCGACCCGGCCGCCCTGGCCCGCCAGCTCGAATCCCGCGCCGGCATCGTCGAGCACGGCCTCTTCATTGGCATGACGCGCGATGTCGTTGTAGCGGGCGCAGATGGCATCCAACACCTGCGCCGCTAGTCTCTTCAAACTCCCTCGGTGTACACGCTAACTTCGGTGTACTCGGTGGTAAAATACTGCTTTCAACAAAAGGAGATGCCCCATGACCAACGCCCCCAACTGGCGCGATAACGGCGTCCGCATCGTCCGCAGCGGCGAGCTTGATTCCAACACGCCCCAAACCCCGGGCATGACCCGCGCCGCCGCCATCAACTACGCCAAAGCCGGCGCCGAGAAGCTCTGGGCTGGCACCGTCAACATCGAGCCCGATGCCAAAACAGGCGCCCATCATCACGGCGAGCTCGAAAGCGTCATCTATGTGCTCGGCGGCCGCGCCCGCATGCGCTGGGGCGATAAGCTGGAATACGTCGCCGAAGCCGATGCCGGCGATTTCATCTACGTCCCGCCCTTCGTGCCCCACCAGGAAATCAATGCCGATCCCGACCAGCCACTGGTCTGCATCCTCGTCCGCAGCGACCAGGAAGCCGTCGTCGTCAACCTCGATATCGAACCAGCCGAGACATCCGAAACCATCTGGATCGGACCCAACCACCCGGCCGGCGACACATGAATGGACAAATTGTAGGGGCGACACTGTGAGTCGCCCGTGATCTCAATGTTGCGCATACGGGCGAGCGATCTGCAGTGTCTACGCGCAACGGTGGCCCGCCCCTACAACTGGTGGTGATGGCTGGCTAGGAATTGGCGGGCGGGCGAGACAAGTCTCGCCCCTACGGGTTGGGATGGTTGCGGGGCTGATTACGGCGTCAGCAGCACCTTGGACACATCGCCGGGCGCCTCGATCAGTCGCTCAAACCAAGGACCGCCCTCGCCCAGCGGCGCCTCACGGATCCAGGGGTCCAGGCGAATCGCGCCCGCGCCCAGCAGCTCCAGCGCCCGCGCGAAGTTGGCCGGCGTATAGGCGAATGAGCCCAGCGCCGTGATCTCGCTGCGGATCATCGCGGCGACCGGCATCGCGCTGCTTTCCTCGTGCAAGCCGCTGAGGATCAGCCGACCGCTGGCCTTCGTAGCCGCGACGCACTGCTCGCGCGTCAAAGCGGTGCCGACCGCGTCGATCGAAACAGCGACGCCCGCGCCCGCCGTCGCCTCGCGCACCCTTGCGACTGTGTCAACTTCGCCCGGCTGAATCGCGATGCCGCCCAGCGCATCGGCCATCGCCAGCCGCGCCTCATCGATCTCGGCGATGAAGACGCGCGCCGCGCCCTGATAGCGCAGCATCTGCAGCGAGAGCAGGCCAATCGGTCCAGCGCCGATAATCAGGCAGTCGGCATCAGAGACAGCGCCCGCCAGCTCGGCGATGCGCACGGCGCAGCCAACCGGCTCGGTCAACGCGCCAATTCGCGTGTCCATGCCATCCGGCAGCGGCAGCGCCAGTTTGGCCGGCGCGCTCAAGTATTCGGCGAAGGCGCCCGGGCGATGCGCGCCGATCAAACGCCGCTTCCCGCAGAGCTGGTTCAGGCCCGCCGCGCAGGGCTGGCAGTCGCCGCAGTACCAGAGCGGGTTCACCGTCACCAGCGAACCCAAAGTCAGGTCGGGCCGAATCGTGGGAACGAGGGCGCCAATATCGACGATCTCGCCGGCGAATTCGTGCCCCATGATCAAAGGCGGGACGCGCAAGGCGTTATGGCCCAGATAGCCGCTCAGCTCCGAGCCGCAGATGCCCGCGTGCCCGACCCGCACGATGATCTCATCGGCGGCCGGCTGCGGCTCCGGTTCGTCGCGCAGCGTCATCGTCCGCGCCGCTTCCCATACCAATGCCTTCATGGCGTCACCCCAAATAGTTTTATGGCCGATTTGCTTCGCGTTACGCGCCTGCATTATACTCGGCGGCATATCGCTATCCAGTATCCAGGGTGAGGAATCCGCATGAAGATTGAGCGCATTGAAGTTGTCAAGGTCAATGTTCCGGCGCGGGAATACAGCGTGAAGCCCCGCCGCGCCAGCTGGAACGATACCGATGAAGTCGGCAACCCGATGTCCTGGTATCCCCACGTCAAGCGGCACCGCAGCAAGTGGATTGACATGGGCTGGGGGCCGGTTTGGGTCAAGGTCACGCTCGAAGACGGCAGCTGGGGGCTGGGCTCCTCGACTTATAGCCGGCCGGTATCCGCCATTATTGAAGACCACCTGGCGCCGCAGCTGGTGGGGCAAGACGGCTTCGCCATCGAGCGCCTCGCCGATATGATGTTCCGCTTGACCAAGCTCTACGGCTCATGGGGCTTGGCCTCTTACGCCGTCAGCGCTGTTGACCTGGCGCTCTGGGATGCCAAGGGCAAGGCGCTGGGCTTGCCCGTCTACAGTCTCATCGGCGGCAAAGTGAAAGATCGAATCTTTTGCTATTCAACCGGCAACGATGTCGACTGGTATCAAGAGCTGGGATTCACCGCCCACAAGCTCGCCTGTCCTTACGGGCCGGCCGATGGGCTGGACGGCTTGCGGAAGAATGTCGAAATCATTGCCAAGACGCGCGAACAAGTTGGCGATGCCTGCGAGATCATGCTGGATTGCTGGATGTCGCTGGATGTCGATTACGCCGTGCGTCTGGCCGAGGCGCTGCGCCCCTATCGCGTCAAGTGGATTGAAGAATGCCTGATACCGGAAGACTTCGACGCTCATGCGGAGCTGCGGACGCGGCTGCCTTGGCAAACGCTGTCCACCGGCGAGCACTGGCACACCCACGTGCCCTTCCAGTATGCGCTGAAGCACAACCTGGTCGATATCCTCCAGCCGGATATTGAGTGGGTTGGTGGTTTGACCACCTGCATCAAGATCGCCCATGCAGCGGAGGCGGCTGGCAAGCAAGTCATGTTGCACGCCGGCGCTCGTACCGCTTACGGGCAGCACTTTTCCTTCGCGCTGGCGGCGGTTCCCTGGATCGAGTATTTCATCGGCGCGCCACCCGGCATCCCCTTGAGCGAATCAACCGCGCTGCCGGGCATGGCTTACGCTGTCGATGGCTGGCTCGAGATTTCAGATGAACCGGGCTTTGGCTTGGGCATTGAGGAAGACTGGATCGAGCCCTATGTCTGACCTAGTCTAACGCTTTGCAGATTCTAGGCTTGCCTCGCCATATTCATCAACTTGCAGCGCCTCGCGTTTTTTCTTTCGCGTCAAAGCGAGCAATACCCACACGGGCAGCCACAAGCCACCAGTAATCAAAGTAACAATGAGATGCAAAATGTGGTTTGTCTTCTCTTGCGTAACAAAAACAGCCTGGAACCCAACGCGGCTTTCGAGACGAGCGCCTGTAGCTTGATGCTGAATGATTGCTTCATTCAGGATTTGCTGACGCTCGCTTTCACTTATTGTCATTCCGAAATCTTCTATTTCTTTCTCCTTGTAAAAGACAGGTTTCGCTTTGCGCGAAGTGGTAGTCGCCTGTTTTCTAGGCGCGGGCAAGCTCTTCACGTTGTCATAAGCCCACCGCATTACCTGAATCGTCATATCGACATCCGCCGCTGCATCGTGCGCATTCCTTGTGTCGATGCCCATGCGTTTCGCTAGACGCGAAAGCTTTTGCTTGCGGTATCGATCATCAGCGTCTTCATTGACAACAACCCTTTCTATTCGTCCCCTCCTTTGCCCGCGGAGACCAGCAAGCGGTGATAGCAGCTTCATTGCGCAGCTCACCCCGGCGCGCGGTATGCGCTCAACGCCACGCTTGTCACAAACCACATCGAGAAAATTCGCATCAAAATCCGCGTTCCAGCAGACCCAATGCTTCCCTTGTAAAGCTTGGCGGATTTCCGGATACGCTTCTTCAAATGTCGGGCTGCCAAGCAAATCGTCAGGATGTATGCCGTTTATGTCATAGGCAGATTGTCCGCTCTCGTCTTTCTTGAGCAGATCCTTTGGCCTCTTGGGCATTATGAACGTACTCATGTGATACGCAGCGTCAGGTAACTTGGCTGCAAACGAGACTATCTCATGCCACTGTGAATTAAGCCCTGTTGTTTCAATGTCAAAAACGACGGCTTTAGAGCTAAGCAGCGCAGTCAAGTCCGTGACTATTCTGTGTGCATTGTTGTAGCTGATGACCACAGTGCCTTTAGCAATTGCCATGAATGCAGGTCCCTTCATTCAGCCAGCGTGACTCTAGCATTATATTCTATGCCCCTCCGATTCTATATGTTTGGATCATTCACTCGCATCATAAGCCCAGCCGCTCAAGCTGTTCCGGCGGCGCGTCGTTGGCGCGCATCAAATCGACAAGTTTCTCGGTCATTTCCGCTTCAACCGTCCTGTCCTCAATCGGCTTCAACTGACCGGGATCCGCTTCCAAATCAAAGAGCAGGGTCTCGAAGAAGGGTATCCATAGTGGCGCGCGCGCCGCCGGGATCTTCATCGTCCGGCAGCCTTTGGTGAATGGGAATGGCGCCGTCAGTTCGATATCCTGCAATTCTTCCACCTGGAAGCGATGCCGCATGTGGGTCGTCATCAGCGTGTAATTGTAGAGCGGGAGATTGTCTTCATTGGCTGCGGCGCACATATAAACATAGCGTCCGTCGGTGACGTTCACGTGCCCGCCATGGGTGCCGAAAAGAGCCGCTTCACGCGCCGGCGCATCATTGGCAATCGTATCGCGCAGCGGAATCCCTTGCATATCCGCGGGCCGCTCGATATCAAAGAACTCCAAGAGCGTCGCCGGCACATCGATATTCTGCACCAGGCTGCCGCGCCTCTCGCCCTCGGCTCTTGCCCGCGGGTCCCAGACGAAGAAGGGGATGTTCGCCAGCTCGTTGTACCAGGGCATGCGCATCTTGCCCCACCAATCGTGCTCGCCTAGATGGAAACCATGGTCGGTCGTGACAATCAGCAGCGTATCGTCCCAGAGGTTTAACTCGTCCATCACATCAAGCACCGAGCCCAGATAATGATCGCACATGCTCATTAGGGCGGCATATTCGTAGCGCATGTGCCGCACCTGCTCCGGCGGCTCGGTAATGCGCGTGTAGGGGGGCCAGTCGAAGAGAGGTCCGTCGTACTCGTGTGGGTAGAGCTCCTTCCAACCTGGCTGGGTGAAGAATGGCTCATGCGGATCGAAGGTTTCGATTTGCAAATACCAGTTGTCCGCTGCCTGGTTCCTCCGAATGAACTCGATGCCTTTGGCAAATGTCTTCGCCTGGGGCATCAAACTTTCTTCATTGAGGTAGGTTCGATTGACTTCGTCTTGCAAGCGGGTGCGGAAGCGCCGATCGGCGTCCTTGCTGGCGACGCCGGCTTCGACCACGCCTTTCCAGGGGTCGCCCTCTTGTCCGCGACTGAACTCATGCGTGGTGAAGCGCGTGTGATAGGTGGCGCCGCCGTCTTCCCAATAGTGCTGATGGTCGGTGACCTTATGGCTATGGATGCCGTTTTCGTCGAGAATCTGCGGCATGGAGTCGTCGAAAGGCTCCAGCGGACCCCAGCTTCGGTGCAGGAAGTTATAACGGCCCGTATGCAGCTCGCGCCGCGCCGGCATGCAGGGCATGCTGCCGATGAAGGCATTTTCGAAGGTGACGCTGCGTTGGGCCAGGCGGGCGAAGTTTGGCGTGCGCACCCAGTCGCAGCCATAAGGTTCCAGCAGACGGCGATTGAGCGAATCGAACATGATCATGATTGCTTTCATAAGGTGGAACTCCTCAATGCGTGATTCTTATATATTTTGGGCGACTCACAGAGTTGCCCCTACGGATTGGGATTGACGGGCGGGCGACACAAGTGTCGCCCCTACGGATTGGGATTGGCGGGCGGACGATACAAGTGTCGGCCCTACGGATTGGAATTGGCGGGGTCAATTGATGGCCGCCTTCAGCGTTGCAACGGCCGTCTCTTCCGCTTCATGCACTTGCAGAACCTTGTCGCGAATGTCAGCGCGCAGGTCGGCAATCGCGGCATCGCTTAGTGGGAAGTCCTTTTCCGATTTCGTCTTCAGCGCTTCCAGCCGGTCACGGCATTCAATGATCTCGTGCAAATGCGCCGAGCCACTTTCTTTAAAGAGCTCGGTGCGGCGGTCGATGGCTTCGCGGGCGTCGCCGAGCATGGGCGCTTCTTGCGGCAGCAGGCTATCATGCAGAGCCGCCCAGGCGTCGCCGGCGACGCGATATTGGGCCGCTGCATCCCTCAAGGCGCCGGATTCCAAAACCTGCGCCGCAGCATCGAGGAATTGGGCGTATACATCGCGCTCGGCTTGGGCCGTCTTGCCAAAAGCCGGACCGAGAAAGGTATAGGCGGTGGTCAGCGCCGCCAGCAGCGGACGTCCGGTCGGGTACTCTTTCGCCCAGCTGCCGCGGCTGGTTTTCGCCAGCATGTCCGCCCAATGCTCCAGGGCGCGCAAGCCGAAATTCTTGGCGGAACCTTTGGGGGGCTTTTCGGTCATGAGCTTGACACAGCCGGCGAGACCAGCCCGAATCGCTTCGGGCAGCGCGCTTTCATCCGGCGCGCCCAGCAGCAGCAGCGCGTGCCGCTCCTTTTTGACGCGGCCGCGGGCTCTGTCCAGATCTTCCGTGCCGACCGTCAAGGAAACGCGGCTGCGGTCGCTCAGGTAGGCTTCGCCCTTTGCCGGCTCGTAGCCGTAAATGACCAAGGGCATCCCGCCCCACATGCCTTCATCATAAGGCAGCGCATTGTAGGGCAGCAGCCACATATCGGGGCTGGCGACCGGGGCATAGCCTTCTTCCAGCGCGTCAATCAGATTCTGCCGCCCCTTGTCGGCGCTGGCGCTTCGCCTCAAGTCCCGCGGGATTTTCAAGCTGTTGAAAATCGTCTTCATCGGGTCAAAGGTGTTGCGCGTCAGCAAGTTGACCTGCGGATCGTATCCCTGATAGTGGAAGGTGAAATAGCCGAAGGTGACGCCGCCGCTGATGCCGAGCAGCATCGCTTCGGTAAAAGGCTTGCCGGTGTGCGGCGCTCTGACGCCCTGATAATCCAAGGCGTTGCGGATGGCGGCTGTGTCCCAATAGCGTCCTTCAAATTGCCTAAAGTTGGAAAGTGTGGGCATAAGTCTGCACTTTCTATCGTTTGCGGATACACCAAGTTTAGAAGGAAATTCGCCTGCGTTTGCAAAGTTGCGACATAGTCTGCATTTTACCACTGCCTGGAGGGGGACCATACCTTTTCTACGCTGTGGCGGGTCGAGGTTGGAGGGGCGCGCAGCTGCTAGACGATTCGTATTGCCACTTGCGATATGAGACGTCGCCGATATTCTTCAGCGAATTGACCGGGCAGGTAAACTCCGAACATCAGCGAATGCGACGATTCTTGGGAAGGCAACCGCTCTACTACGGCTGGACCATAGCGCTCGTATTGGCGATCACCGAGACCGTTTCCTACGGCGTGCTCTTTTATGCCTTTCCCGTTTTCATCGCGCCGATGGAAGCGGAATTCGGCTGGTCGCGCGGGGCGCTTTCGGGCGCCTTCTCCCTGTCGCTGCTTATCGCTGGCTTGGTCGCTCTGCCCATTGGTTACTGGCTGGACAAGCGGGGCGCGCGCCTGCTGATGACAGCGGGTTCGATTGGCGCAACGGTCATGGTCGTGCTTTGGTCGCGGGTAGACAGGTTTCCGGAGTTCGTTGCGGTGATGGCGCTGATGGGGTTCTTCGGCGCAGCGATATTGTACGAGCCCGCCTTCGCCGTTATCGCGACCTGGTTTGCGCGGAAGCGCGGCAGAGCCATGGCGATCGTGACATTCATCGCCGGTTTCGCCAGCACGATATTCACACCTTTGTCGCATGCGCTGCTGGAGGCGTACGGATGGCGCGAGGCGATCTTGATCCTCGCCATCATTCTGGGCGCGATCACGATTCCCTTGCACGCGCTATTTCTGCGCCGCAATCCCGCCGATTTGGGATTGGAAACGGACGGGGAAGCAAACACCGCCCAAGCCAGCGAAAGCCCGATCACCAATTTACGAGCGGTACTGCGCTCTCGCTATTTTTGGCTGCTCACCATGGCTTTTTCGCTTTCCACCTTGAGCATATACGCTGTGCGCATCCATTTCATTCCGCTGTTGATCAGCGTCAAGATTCAGCCGGGCAACGCGGCGCTGGCTAGTGGCGCAATTGGCGTGATGCAGGTTGTCGGGCGTATGATCTTCGCCCCGGTCGAAGCGCGTTTTTCCAGCCGGACGATGGCGATTGGCGTCTTCGCCCTGCTGAGTGTCTCGCTGGCGATTCTGCTTTTGGGCAGCGCGCCCTGGCTGATCGTGTTATTCGTCGCCCTGTTTGGCATGGCGATCGGCAGTCATACACTCACGCGCCCGCTCATGGTCGCCGATGCATACGGCGCCGCATTCTACGGCCGCATCAGCAGCTCTATGGTCATCTTCCTCACGCTGGCCGGCACCATGTCGCCCTTCGCCGCTGGTGTCTTGTTTGACCTGTTCGGCTCCTACAGCCCGATGCTGATTTTGGCCTGTGGATTCAGCTTGCTGTCCATTGTATTGATTTGGCTGCTGCCGAAGCGCGCGGCGGAAGAAGGCGCATAAGCGCGCCCGGTTGCGCCGCCCGCCAGTATGCTAAATCGGTAGGGGAGACTGACCCGCTGTGTCTACGCGCAGCTGTGCGCCACCCCTTGAATCTATCCCGTCACCCGAATCATTGTATGTGCTGGCGATCAGATAAACGACAACTAATGCGTATCCCAGCCGGCGGCGATTCTCGCTTCGGTCGCTTCCCAACTGCGTACGCCAGTGGTGGCGTCGGCCGCTTCAATGTTGCAGGCGGCGACAGCGCAAGCCATTCGCGCGCAGGCTTCCGGTTTCAGCCCGCGAATCAGCGCGGCAAGCAGGCCCGCGTAGGCCGCATCACCGGCGCCCGTTGTGCCGGCCACATCGACCTGGAAGGCGGGATGCCAGGTCTGTAGTCCAACCCAGTCATCAGCCGTTTGGCCAATCGACGACAAGAAAGCCAGCCGCGATCGGTCATCGGCGCCGCGCAGGAAAAGGCCGCGTTCGCCAAGTTTGAAGCCGGCGATACCAGCGCCCATCGACAAGAGCTCATCGGCCAGGCGCGCCAAATAATCGGCATTCAGCGAATCAAGCAAGCAGTCTCCCCAGCGCGCGAGATCATCCGGTCGCAGCATGAACATGATTTCTTCAATGCTGGGCATAAAAACGTCAATCAGGGGCAAGCAGCGCCCCAGAATTGCTCGCCAATTGGCGCGGCCGCTGGGCGAATCGGGCGGCGGCAGGGACATGTCAATGGAAGTGACGACGCCAAACTCTTTGACGGCGCGCAATGCCTTTCGCAAGTTGGCGCCGTCGGCGGAGAACAGGCGGGGCAGAAGCGTCGGATAACCCAGGTGAAAGAGCTGGCAGCCGGAGACTTGATCCAGGTTAATGTCCTCCAGCGAGTAGTCGTTGTAGACACCCGTGTGCGTCAGTAAGGTTCGATCATGGTTATGCGGTTCGATAACGATGGTGTAAGGGCTGGCTTTATTAGAAACGATTTGGATGTGATCTCCCAGAGTTGGATCGAAGGAGCGCACGTAGTCGATGATGGCGCGCCCGACCCAATCATCGCCGACCAGGGCCTGCAAGCCAACGTTGATCCCCAGCCGATGCAGCGCCAGCCCGGTGTTGGACACGGCGCCACCGGTGGAATAGGATATCGGGCCGATTTCATGCACTCTTCCGGCGGCTACAACCTGTTCAGGCTGCAGCGACGACAAGTCGGGCAAGATATCCAGCGCGATATGGCCGGCGACAATCACATCAATTGGCATGGCGCTAAATTCTAATCCTCAGCCCTGGGCTCTCGCCAAAACACATCCATTAAAGGCTCTAACGGGCAACCCAAGCGTCGCCCCTAGGGCACAAAGATTTCGGAGTTTCTCGCTAGGCAGTCATTGTCATTACTAAGCCGGGATTCAATACAGGCCTCGCCATCGGCGGGAGGTTTTCGGCGTCCTAGCTGTATAGTATCGGGTTATCATGGGGTCATATCGAAGTGCGAAAAGGAAGCATTATGGGACAGGTTCTCCACCCTCAAGCCAGAACGACTGAGGCAACCCGCCGAGAGATACAAAATAGTCAAGAGAGCATAG
>JAPOXG010000012.1 GCA_026707225.1 Chloroflexota bacterium | reverse complement strand
GCATCGCTGTCGCCTTTGCGCGCCGCCACCACCAACCCGCTCAAATCTTCCATATGCGCTCCGATCTCTATGCTTGCATTACAAAGAGCCATTGCGGCGCCGGAAGGTTCAATCGAAGAGCGTAGAACTTCCAGCAGATCTCACCATTTCCGCCGTTGCGCCTCGATATTGGCAGGCTGGGCAACGTGGTAGAATATACTAGCCCCTAGCCAGGAGCGACGGCATGACACCCAACTTCGCGGCAAAACTGCAATCCTATATCGATAACATTGCAAGCGCGCGCAAGAGCCAGGCATCGGAACGGCAAATCAGCCACCTGTTTCTGAGTTTCATCAGCGATGCGTTTGGCGTGAGCTATGAAGATATTGAGTTAGAGCATCACGTAACGATGACAAGAGTGCAGAAACATGGCTACGTCGACGCGCTTCTCGGCGATCTGGTAATTGAATTCAAGCGCGACATCAAGACTGACCTAGGCGCCAACATCGACCAACTTACCAATTATATGCGCGACATGCCTGAGCTTCATCGCTACGTTGGAATGCTAGCCGATGGCATAGACTTTCGCACTTACGTGCTTGACGATTCGGAAGACATTAGAGAAGTCGACCAATTTAGGATCAGCAAGGCCGAGCCCGACGCCGTTTATCTCTGGCTCGATGCCTATCTCTTCAGTCGCTCGAATATTGAGCCGACCGCTGATGACATCGTGCAGCGCTTCGGCGTCAGAAGCCCGACCTTCCAACTCGTTCAGCAAACGCTCAGCCGCCTTTTGAACAAGATCCAGGAGGACAAGGAACTGGATGTCTGGCGCGGACAATGGAAGGCGCTGCTAAGTAAGGTCTATGGCTCGGATATCGCCGACGATAACTTATTCATACGCCACACCTATCTGTCGCAGTTTGCCAAACTCCTCGTGTTCGCCGCGCTCCAGGGCCGTCCAGACAAAGTCGAAATCCCTAACATCGTCAATGGTGAGGCTTTTCACCAACACGGGGTCAGCAACATTGGCGAAAACGACTTCTTTTCCTGGCTGATGATGTCCGATATTCGCGCTGAATCGATCAATTTCCTCTACGCCCTATCCGCCGAGTTGCAGGTTTACGACCTCAGCGCCATTCGTCAGGACCTGCTCAAGCAGCTATATCAAGACCTGGTTGATCCAGACACCCGCCACGACCTGGGCGAATACTACACCCCCGATTGGCTGGCGCAACTGACGCTTGAAGAAATCGACTACCGCGCGCCGCAGAGTTTGCTTGACCCCGCCTGCGGCTCCGGAACCTTCCTCTTCAACGCCATCCGGCGCCTGGCGGAAAATGGCTTGACCGGGCGCGCCCTGGTCGACTTCGCCTTGAACAATATCGTCGGCGCCGACGTCCATCCCCTGGCCGTAACGATTGCGCGCATCAATTATCTCTTGGCGTTAAGCGAGCATTTGGAGACAAACCGCAGCGATGGCGATGTTCCGCCCCTGCCCGTATTCCTCGCCGACGCGCTAATTGGACCATTGACCCGTCGCGGTCCAGCGGCCGTTCCTATCGCCGTCGATTTGGAGAAAGACGAGAAGTTCCGCATCCCGCTCGAGTCTGCTGTAGACGAGGACAAACTGACAAGAACGATCGACTACATGAATGACTTTGCGAAATTGGCGAGTCCTGAAAAGACGGCGGAAATGGTAAAGATTTTCGGAAGATGGGTGCAGGACATTTACAGTGGCCTTAACAACCGGACGTTCCGCAATCTGTGGGCGAGCAACTTTCAGCTCTTGGTCGAACTGATTCACGACGGCCGCGACAGCATCTGGGCATATATCTTGAAGAATCTCTCGCGCCCCCTGGTTTTGGCGGAAAAGGGCTTTGACGTTATAGCTGGCAATCCACCCTGGTTGTCCTACCGCTATATCAACAGCCGCGTTTGGCAAGACGAAGTGAAGGCTCTATCAATCTATTATCAACTTATCGATTCGGGCGATGTCAAACTCTTCACGCAAATGGACTTGAGCACTCTGTTCTTCGCCCACGCCAAAGATCGTTACCTGAAAGACGGCGGCACACTCGCTTTTGTCATGCCCCGCAGCGTACTCACCGGCGCCAAACAGCACCGCCCCTTTCAACGGCAAGGCATGACGCGCATTCTCGATGTAGGCGAGGTCAGCCCCTTGTTCAATGTGCCCGCCGTCGTCATCATCTCGTCGACTGGCGACATCAAGAAAGCCGATATCCCCACCAAAACTTACCGAGCGGCTTTCGATAAACACGAATTACCGCTATCCGAAGCCGACCCAATGCTAACCGTTGGCGAATCGGTTACCGATTTTGTCGATCCCGAAATCGCCAGCATCTATTATTACGAGCTATTTGCCCAAGGCGCCTCACTCGTCCCGCGCAATCTCTGTTTCGTCCACCCGCCGGGCTTACCGACCACGCCTATCGTCGAGACCGATCCCGAGCTGGATAAGGACGCCAAAGCGCCCTGGAAAGGCATCAAACTGCAAGGAACGGTGCATAGCCCCTACATCTACGGCACCCTGCTCAGCAAGCATCTGCTGCCCTTCGGCTGGCAGAAGCTCAACATGGTCGCTTTGCCCGTTCAGCAGAATGACGAGGGCAGGCTAGAAATACTTGATGACGTATTGGCTTTCGCCGTGAAAGCCCATCACCGGAGTTTCCTCAGCTGGTTTGAAAAGATGAGCGACATCTGGGACGAGCGCAAAAAGACCGATATAACATTGTCGGAAAGGTATGATTATCATAAGTTGCTAACCAAACAAATTGCCACTGACCGCTTTCGGGTGATTTACGGCGGCAGCGGAACCAACATCGCCTGCTGCGTCTTGGAGCTTGACTACGAGGAGTTAAGGATATACCGACGCCGCGTTCGGCAGTTTGTCGTTGACACCACCTGTTTTCATTACACTGCCCCGACTGAAGCCGAAGCGCATTACCTCTGCGCAATCCTAAACTCGCCCTTTGTCAATGAGGAAATTAAGGCGCATCAGCCGGAAGGTCTGTGGGGCGCTCGCCATATTCAGCGCACGCCATTTGAAGCCTGCGCTATTCCCATCTTTGACGCCGGTAATCCCGATCATCTCGAACTCGCCCGCTTGAGCATCGCTGCTCATGAGAAAATCGAAGAGATGAAAGGCATGGAAGAAAACCGTTTGCTCAATGGCGGTCCCGGGCGTGCCAGGGGCAGAGCGCGCGAAATCCTAGCTAATGAAATCAATGACATTGACAAGATCGCACGCCGCCTATTGGAGGAATAAGCCAGCTCCCCGACCATATCGCCCCGGAATCCCGGCGAAACCCGCCCCGCTCCATTCCACGCAATCGTGATAGGCGCTCAATTGATGA
>JAPOXG010000124.1 GCA_026707225.1 Chloroflexota bacterium | reverse complement strand
ATCCCGAATGTGGCGGAGAAAATCAATCGCGCATACACTGGGACTTGGTGAAGGACTTGCGGACTCAAGGCGCGGTTTATGTCGATGGCGCGCCGGTCATGCAAGGGGGCAAACTGCTGATCTAACAGGACACAGAGGAGACGCTTATCGATTGAAAAGACCAATTCTGAAAATCGCCTAAGTCTCAATGTGAAGGAGTCAATCATGTCCAAGTGTGGAATTAGCCGCCGTGATTTCCTCAAGGCCGGTGGCGCTGCCGGCGCTGCGCTGGCGGGCGCTTCGCCGCTGGGCAGCCTCGCCCGCGTCGCCGCCCAATCCGATTCGGCGATCAACGTCTTGACCGTAGGCGATCCATGGGATCTCGCGCTGCAAAGCGTGACCGATCAATTCACTGAGGCGACCGGCATCACCGTCAACATCGAATCGCTCGGCTACACCGCCTTGCAGGCGCGCCTGGTCAACGCCTTCCTGACGCAGAGCGCCGATGCCGATGTCATCGCCGTCGACCAAATGTGGATCAGCCAATATGCCGACAACGGCTGGATCCGCTCGCTTGATGATTTCATCTCGATGGATTCCGATGCCCATTTTGATGATTTCCTGCCCGAATGCCTCTATTCGCTGAGCACCTGGCGCAACCAGGTCTGGACGCTGCCAATCGCCTCTTACGCGCAAGGCATCATGTATCGCACCGATCTCTTCGAGACGGCCGGGCTCGACCCGCTGCCCTCGTCGCTGGCCGACGCCGGCATGTGGACCTGGGAAGACTACTTCGCCATCCTCGAGCAGATCAACGGCATGGACCTCGATGGCACTTCCATGTACGGCACCACCGTCATCGGCGCGCAGCCGGTGCCCGTCGTGCACATGTACAGCCAGCTCTCCGCCAGCTACGGCACGCGCTGGTTCACTCAATTCCCCGAGGCGCCCTGGGATTTCACGCCGACCATCAATAGCGACGCCAACCTGGCCGCGCTCAACGACTGGAAGCGCCTCTACGAATTGTCACCGCCGGAATCGATCAACTACCTCTGGTTTGACGCCGGCACGCGCTTTTCGCAGGGCGACATCGGCATGTTCTATCACTGGACGCCATACTTCTATCTGGTCAACAACGAAGGTTATTTGACCGGTACGCCATCGCCCGTGGTCGACAAGTTCGAAACGGCGGTGCTGCCGACGCTGACGGCCGGCGGCGATCAGGTGGTCAGCCTCGGTGGTTGGTCCCTCGGCATGCCATCGACCTCGGCCAATCAGGAAGCCGCCTGGCAATTCATCAAATGGGCCACCGGCGCCGAAGCGCAAAAAGCCATGGGCGAGGTCAACGTCAAGGGCTATCAATTCGCCGATTTCAGCCGCCAGTCCAATTACGACGATGCCGATCTGAACGCGATCTATCCCTTCCTTGGCACACAGCTCGAAATGATGAAGCTGGGCGATGGCAAGGTCGTTCGTCCGCCAGCGCCGATCTACACGTCGCTGGAAGGCGTTTACGGCTTGCAGATCAACCAGGCGATGTCGGGGCAAGTCTCGTCCGAGCAGGCGTTGCGCACGACGCAGACGCTCTTTGAGAACATCCTGCGCGGCAACCAGATGATCCCTTACGGCGTCGAGAGCTTCGACGACACGCTGGAGAATACCAAGGCGCTGCAAGCCAGCCTGTCCGGGATGTAATCTCGCAGACGAATTTCTGTAGGGGCGACCCTTGGGGCGCGTAGACACTGCCCGCCGGTCGGCCTAAATCACAGGGCACTACAACGGGCGACCTGATAGGTCGCCCCTACAAGTTTTCATCCGGGGACGGGATTGCCCAACCGCTATACATTTCAAAGACGCCTCCCATATCTCCTGCTCGCGCCGTCGGTCATCGTTCTGCTGGCGCTGATTTTGTATCCCCTGGCCTTCGCCCTGCGCAACAGCTTCTGGTTCTGGAACCTGCAGACCAGCCCGATGCCGCTCTATCATTCCGGCTGGGACAACTACCGCATGGTCTTCCAGGTCACGCCTTTTGCGGTGGCGCTGAAGAACACGCTGCTGCTGAGTTTCCTCGGCACCTTCGCTCAATTCTGGCTCGGCATGGGCATCGCGCTGCTGCTGCATACGCATCTGCGGGGAATGGGCTTAATGCGCGCCGCCCTTATCATGCCCACGACGCTGGCGCCGGTGGTTGCCGGCTTCCTCTTCCGCTACTTGCTGGAGCCGAAGGGCGGCCTCCTGCCCTGGCTGTTGGAAGGCATCGGTTTCCCGGTGCCGCCGCAAGGTTTCCTCGGCAATGCCAACACCGCGCTCTTTAGCATCGGCTTGGTCGACACCTGGCAATGGACGCCCTTCTTCGCCATCGTGCTCTACGCCGGCCTGCTCTCGATCAACGAAGAAATCAAGGAAGCGGCTGAAGTCGACGGCGCGGCGCCCTGGCGCATGTTCTGGTCAATCACCTTGCCGCTGCTGCGCCCCATCGCCGCCTTCCTGGTGATGATCCGCTTCATGCAGCTCTTCAATAGCTTCGACCTGGTCTTCGTGCTCACCAGCGGCGGACCCGGAACCGCCTCACGCACGCTCAGCTTCAACCTATATCGCGAAGGGCTGGTCAATTACAACATCGGCTTGACCGCCGCCATGACCTGGCTCGTCGTCATCATTGTCAGCGTCATCATCAACCTCTACCTGTTTTTTATCTATCGCAAGCGGGAATGGTGAGCCGATGCGGCGGCGGAGCAGGCGAGACAAAGTCACCATCTACGCGCTGATGGCGCTGGTCATGCTCTTTTTCCTCGGTCCCATTTTCTGGTTTATCCTGCTCGCCTTCCGCCATCCCAGCGAAGCCTACACCCTGCCGCCACAGCTCTTCTTCGAGCCCTATCTCGGCAACTTCGGCGACACCTTCGTCGACCCCGGCAACAACGCGCCGCAGCTGCTCAGCAGCGTCATCGTCAGCACCGGCGCGACATTGCTCAGCTTGCCCTTCGCTCTGGCGGCCGCCTACGCCCTTTCCCGCTTCGCCATGCGCGGCAAAGAATTCATCATGAATTGGTATATCAGCTTGCTAATCGCGCCGCCGATCGTCTTCGTCATTCCCTACTTCATTCTGATGTCGCGCATCGGCTGGGCTGGCGCCTACCAGGCGATGATCGTGACGCTGCAAACCCTGGCCATTCCATTCTCGGTCTGGCTGCTCAAGAGCTTCATGGACGAGGTGCCGCTCGATCTGGAGGAGGCGGCTTGGGTTGATGGCGCCGGTCGTTTCGCCGCCTTCATTCGCATCATCATCCCGCTGGCGCTGCCTGGCATCATCGTCACCTCAATGTTCACCTTCGTCTTCAGCTGGAACAATGTTATCTTTCCGCTGGCGCTCAGCAAACAGAGTACGACAACGCTACCCGTCGGCACGATTAGCTTCTTCGCATCGACCGGCGTCTATTGGGGGCATATCGCGGCGACCGCCGTCGTCGCTATGCTGCCGCCGATGATCATCTTCTTGCTTCTGGGTCGCTATGTCGTCCGCGGGTTAACCTTCGGCGCAGTGAAGGGATAAGGGTCTGGTGGAGTCTTGGAATACCGCGTGAAGTGTTCTTTCAAATGGGGAGCAAATGCCGGCGACTAGCCATCGCGTGAAACTATGGAGTGATAATTCCAATGCTTACAAGCGCGGTTATCAAGCTTGAAATAGCCACGAAGACTAGCGCCAACACGCTTGCGGCGCCGGTGATCTTCATCCGCCAACTGCGCTCTTTTTCGATTTTGTCACTTAGCTCTTCAAAACGGTTGCCGATGACTTCGGTCTGTTTATCAATCTTCGCGTCAATGATTTTCACCGCGTCATTGACCTCTTTGCGCACAAAGTCTTTGGTTGCCAAAGACTCTAGCCTTCCTTCGATTCTTCCGATGCTGCGCTCGTGCTGCGCCAATCTCTCGTCAGTGTCCATGTCATGCCCTTTGCAGAGGAGAATCTCCTTGAACAATGAAAATATAACACAGGTTGGTTTTTATCTCAAACTCTGTAATTGTATCTTTAGATATTACTTCACTTTCAGATCGTACTTTTAGCAAACTGGAAGCTATGCCGCAGAGGAGTTCACATGCCCAAAATTGGATTTGGCGTCATCGGAACCGGCATTGTCGGCGGCGCCTGGCACGCCCACGTCTATCACCACCTGCCGCAGGCGGAGTTGGTCGCCATCTGCGACCTGGACGAAGCGCGCGCGCGTGAAGTTGCCGAGCGTTATGGCGCGCCTCAGGTCTACACCGATTATCGCGATCTGCTCGCGCGCGACGATATTGCCGCCGTCTCCATCGCCACGCCTGATTTCGCCCACCGCGAGATCGCCGTAGCCGCCGCCAATGCCGGAAAGCACATCCTGGTGGAGAAACCGCTGGCGACCACAACCGAAGACGCCGAAGCGATCTTGCGCGCGGTCGACGCCGCTGGCGTGAAACTCATGGTCGATTTTCACAACCGCGTCAATCCGGCCTTCGTGACCAGCAGGCAAACGGTGCTGGACGGCGAACTGGGCGAGCTCAAGTACATCTACGCCCGGCTCAGCAATACCACCTTCGTGCCGACCCAGATGCTGCCCTGGGCGAGCAAGAGCTCGGCGCTCTGGTTCCTCGCCAGTCATACCCTCGATATGGCTTGCTGGCTGCTCAATGACCAGCCCAAGCGCGTCTACGCCGTCAGCCGCTCCGGCGTCCTGCAAGAAATGGGCATAGACACGCAGGACTTGCATGTCGCCATCGTCGAATTCCAGCGCGGCGCCGTCGTCACGCTCGAGAACAGCTGGATCCTGCCCGAAACCGAGCCCAATGTTTTCAATCTTAAGATGGAACTTCTCGGCAGCGACGGCGTCATGTACATCAACACATCCGATAACCGCACGGTCGAGAAATACACGCGCGCTGCCGTCAGCCTGCCCGATACGCTGGGCTTCACCCTCGATCCCAGCTCGGCGCGGCTCAGCGGTTTCGTGCTGGAGGCGATCGCCCGCTTCGTCGACGCCGTCGTCGATGACGCGCCCCTGCTCGCCACTGGGGCGGAAGCGGCGCTCGTCACCCGCGTCTTGGCCGCCATCGAAGAATCGGCGCAGTCGGGTCAGCCGGTGGAGCTACACTGATGACGGATGATCGCCTGCTCCTCGGCATCGATATCGGCACCTCCAGTTCAAAAGGCGTATTGACGGATCTCGCGGGCGTCGTCATCGCCGAGCAGGCCGTGCCCCATGGCTTCGACATGCCGCAGCCAGGCTGGGCTGAGCAAGACGCAGACGCCGTATGGTGGGCCGATTTCTGCGCCATTTCGCGCGCTCTGATCGCCAAAGCTGATATCGACCCGAATCGAATCGCCGGCGTCGCCGCCAGCGCCATCGCCCCGACCATGCTGCCCCTCGACGAGAATGGCCAGCCCCTGCGCCCCGCCATCCTCTACGGCATCGACACGCGCGCGGGTGATGAAATCGCCGACATGACGGCGGCACTGGGCGAAGACGCCATCTTCGCGCGCAGCGGGCACACACTCTCGGCGCAATCGCTCGGTCCCAAGGCGCTCTGGTATCGTAAAAATCAGCCCGATCTTTTCCACAAGACGCGCAAAATCGTCACCGCGGCCACTTATCTAGTCTTCAAGCTCACCGATAATTTCCTCGTCGATAACTACGTCGCCCCCTATTTCACGCCCTTCTTTGATGTGAATAAATTGGCTTGGCACAAAGATTGGGTTGAAACCGTCTGCCCGCTCGCATGGCTGCCGGAGACGCGCTGGTCCAGCGAATGCGCCGGTGAGGTCACGGCGAGAGCGGCGGCCGAAACCGGCATCCCGCCAGGCACGCCGGTCGCCGTCGGCACCGCGGACGCCCTCGCCGAAGCAGTCGCCGCCGGGGCCGTCTCCAACGGCGACCTGATGGTGATGTATGGCACGACCATGTTTCTGATTCAATCGACCGCGCAGTATCGCCCCCACCGCGACCTCTGGGCATCGGTCCATCTGCGGCCGGGCGCGGCGCTTCTGGCGGCCGGCATGTCCACCTCCGGCGCGCTGCTCTCCTGGTTCCGCGATGAACTGGCTCGCGGCGAACGGATTGAAGCTGATGCCTCGGGCGAAAACGCCTTCGCGCTGCTGAGTAGACGCGCCGCGGCTACACCAGTGGGCAGCGCCGGTCTGATCACGCTGCCCTACTTCAGTGGCGAGCGCACCCCGCTCAACGATGTCCAGGCAAAAGGCATGTTCTTCGGGCTGACGCTCAGCCACAGCCGCGCCCATCTCTACCGCAGCTGCCTCGAAGGCATCGCCTACGGACTGCGCCACAATATCGAAGCGATGGGGGAGGTCGACGCGATACCGCAACGCCTGGTCGCCATCGGCGGCGGGGCCATCGACGCGCTCTGGACCCAAATCTGCAGCGATGTGACTGGCTTGCCGCAAGACCTGCCGCGCCAGACCATCGGCGCCGCCTACGGGGATGCCTACATCGCCGGCATGGCCGCCGGCCTCTTCAGCGACTTTGCCCCCCTGCAACAAGCGTGGGTGAAGATCGCGCGCCGCATTCAGCCCGACCCGGCAACGAAAGCAATTTACGATGAGTTGTATTCGATCTACCGCGATCTCTATCGCGACAATCGCCGCCACATGCGCCGTCTTTCATAGAATCTCTCGCCGGACCATCCGTGCCAATTAACCAGGCAGACCTGATTCTCTCTGTGCTCTCTGTGTTCTCTGTGGTTAAATTTAGGTCGATAGGTCTCAACTGGACGAGAGCGCCTCATGCCTAGCAAAATAGCGGACAAAGATGCCGACAACCTGGCCGCGGTTCTCGACAAGATCCCGCAGATGTACGGCGAGGACGCCGACCTCGGCTTGCGGATGCACAACATCATCATGGAGGCGGCGCCTGATCTCAAGCCGCGTCTGTGGTACGGCATGCCCGGTTACGCCAAAGGCGCTTCCAAACCTGTGCTCGTCTTCATCCGCAAAGATGACTACCTGACTTTTGGCCTCACCGAAAAGGCGAACCTGCTCATCGACGAGACTGCGCCCGACAAGCTCAGCGCCAGTTCCTGGTTCTTGACCGAGCTGGACGAAGCCACCGAAGCCCGCATCGCCGAGATCGTGCGCGCCGCGACGAGTTGAGGCTGCATTACGCGCCCTCGGCAACCGTCACCGTCCGCGGCAGGTGCTCGGTTGCGGTCAGCATGAAGCTGTCGAAAAGATCGGCTGCCCCCATTCGATCGACGCGATGGGGCTGTCGACGATGCCTTCGAAGCTCAGATAATCGCGCTATTGCCGCTTCTCCTCATCTTCGAAATCGCTGCTCTCGCAGAGGAGGCTTGCACGGTTCGGTCTCATGCCAATCGTTGATCGGTTTCGCCGCCAGCTTGAACCCGCAATAGACATCCCCACGCATCTCCACCACAATAGACCGCGTCCACCCCCAAGCCCGGAGCAACCATGCCTTACGAACCGAACCTGTACGACTCGCACATGCACACGCCCCTTTGCAAACACGCCCGCGGTCCCCTCGGCGCCTATGCCGAGCGCGCCGAGCAGAAGGGCCTGCGCGGAATCACCTTCACCTGCCACAGCCCCATGCCCGACGGCTGGGACGCCGGCTTGCGCATGACGCTCGCCCAGCTGCCGCAATATGTCGACATGGTCGAGCGGACGCGCGCCGAATTCGCCGGGCGCGTCGATGTCCGCCTGGGGCTGGAAAGCGATTATTTTCCCGGCATGGAAGGCTGGATCGCCGACATCCACAGCCGCGCCGACTTCAGCACGATTCTCGGTTCGGTCCATGCCTTGACCAAGGAATTCAAAGCCCGCTACCTGGACGGATCAACCCGGCTGGATTACGAGAAGAGCTATTTCGAGAATCTGGCGCAGGCGGCCGAAACCGGACTCTACGACTGCCTCAGCCACCCTGATATTGTCAAGATCGCCCATCCCCAGCAATATGATGTCGCCGACCATCTGGATACCATCCGGCGCGTTTTGGATCGTATCGCGGCCACCGGCATCGCCATGGAGTTGAATACCAGCGGCCTCAACAAGTCCTATCCCGAGATGAACCCAGGTATGGTGATGCTGTCGGAGATGGCGCTGCGGGAGATTCCGGTGGTGCTCGGCTCGGATTCGCACGACGCCCATCGCGTCGGCGCCGCCTTTGACAAAGCGCTCCTTAATCTGCGCGACGCTGGCTACGATCGCGTCAGCTATTTCCTCAACCGCAAACGTCACGAACTGGCGATCAGCGAAGTCTACCTGGCGGACCTGCAGCCGCGCCTCGTCTAATCCTCACAGCCCTCATAAAATTCGGAATGTGTAGGGGCGACCTATTAGGTCGCCCGCGTCCAACCCCGCCAGCGATTTTGTATGGGCGAGCCGCCGGCTCGCCCGTACACACTTGATTGAATCTCTGTAGCCCGCATGTCTGGACTTTGAGCCCTGATATCAAAGGGCTGCGCCTCAGAGGGTTTGCCCCCTCGTTGATGCTTCGGAGCGGGGATAAAGGGAGGGGTATGCCTCAATCGTACCAATCGTCGCGATTGAGCGGCAGGTAGCCGCCCGCGCCCTTGCCATCCACGGTTTTGTACAGCAGCGCCTGATGAATCGAGTTGTAGCCCGATTCAAAAACCCAGCGCGCCCCCGCCAGGTATATCCGCCAGCGCCGATAACCGGCCGGCCCCAGCATATCCACGATCGTCTCTTGATGCGCCTCGTAACGCGCCAGCCAATTCTTCAGCGTCAGCGCGTAATGCTCGCGCAGGCTCTCCACATCGCGCACTTCAAAACCGGCCTTCGCCGCGACATCCAGCACGTAGGCGATATGCTGGCTGTCCCCGTCGGGGAAGATGTATTGCTGGACGAAGGAGTCCTTGGCTTGGTATTGCGGGATTCTCGGCGCCTGGAACAAGGTGATGCCATGATTCAAAAACACGCCGCCATGCTTCAATAAACGGAAAGCTTTCTCAAAGTAAACCGCCAGATTCTCCCGCCCGACATGCTCGACCATGCCCACGCTGACGATCTTGTCGAAGGGCTGGCTATCGTCCACATTGCGATAATCCAGCAACTCCGCCCGGCAGCGATCCGACAGGTCGGCCGCTTCAATGCGCTCCTTCGCCAGCGCCAGCTGCTTTTCGCTCAGCGTGATGCCCAGCGCCTCGGCGCCGTAATGCTTCGCCGCGTGCATGATCAGCGCGCCCCAGCCGCAGCCAATATCGAGCAGCCGATCGCCCGGCTCCAGCCGCAGTTTGCGACAAATGTAATCCAGCTTGCGGCTCTGCGCCGCGTCAATGCTCTCGTCGGGATCCTTGAAATAGGCGCAGGAATAGACCATCTTCTCATCGAGCCACAATTGATAAAACTCGTTAGAAACATCGTAGTGATATTGAATCGCCTGCATATCACGATTGACCGAGTGCTTCACTCCCGATAAATGGGCGATATGATTGTTGCTGCCAGCATCGCGGGCGGGCAGCCGCAGCAGCTTGGGCGCGAAACGCAGCGTCTCCGACCAACTCCAGCCCTCCCACAGATAGCGCGCCAAATCGATCGCCGCGTAAAGCTCGCCTTCGATCTCAAAGTCGCCGACCATATACGCTTCGCCCAGCTTGCGCTCCGTCGGCGGGAAGAACATGCGCCGCAGCGCCGACGGTCCGTTGAGCACGATGGTGAATCGAGGGCTGGTCGCGTTGCGCGGTTCCCATACGGCGCCGTCCCACAACCGAATGGCGTAATCGCGACCAGGATAATTCTCAAACACAGCCGTCAGCAGATCCAGCGTATTGGCCACATGGCTATCACGCGTCATGACTTCTGCCTCAACCACAACCAACCTCCTATTTTCGCCGCGCCGCGGGATCGTCTCGGCACGCGAAAAGCGCTCCACCTCATTTTGGCGCACATTATAACAAGATTGACACCCAAGTGCGAAACCCAGCGTATAGGGTTGTATCCCCTGCCGCCGCCAACATAGACGGAGCCAGAAGGACGCCCGCCGGAGCCACTCTCGACTGCCAATAGGGCCGGGTCGCCGCCAGAGATGTCCAGACATTCAACAGCCAATTCAGAAGCGCAATCGCTCATCGTCGCCGCCAGCCTCTTGAGCCGCGCGGGCCTGACCGCTTTGCTGGAAGAACGGGGCTGCTCCGTGCTGGGGCAAGCCGATGGAAAGGATCTGGCGCGCGCCATCGATCGCCTGGAACCCGATCTCCTGGTTATAGATTTCGGCTGGGAGACTGAGGCTATGCGCGAGCGTCTGCATCGCATCGACAAGGACATCCCGGTCCTGGCGTTGATCGGAGAGCCGGCGGACGCGCCCTTGGCAGGCTTGCTGGCTGTCCTGCGCGCCTTTCCGCGCTTCGCCCTGCTCCTGAATGACAGCGACGCCGACTCCATCGTCGCCGGTCTGGCGGCGCTTGAGCAGGGGCTGTCCGCGATCGATCCGCGCTTGACCGACCTGCTCGGTTCCGCGGCGCGGGGCGATTACCCGCCGCCATCCGAGCCCTTGACCGCGCGCGAGAACGAAGTGCTGCAGTTGTTGGCGCGCGGGCTGACCAACCGCGCCATCGCCCAGGAACTGGGCATCACCCAGCATACGATCAAGTTCCACGTCAACGCGATCATGAGCAAGCTCCAGGCGCAAAGCCGCACGGAAGCGGTCGTCCGCGCCACCCAGTTGGGCTTAATCCTGCTCTAGACAGCCGGCAGCTCGCGGGATAGGTTTGTGGACGAAGGGATTGACATTTGCGCGAGTGGAACGAGTATCTCATTCTGAGGGAGCGCGCCATTTCTTTTCGCTGCCGCCGAGCGGCTGGCAAGATAAGCGCATGAAAGCTCTCGTCACCGGCGCCACCGGCTTCGTCGGCTCGCATCTGACGCGCCTGCTCATCGAACGCGGCTGCAGCGCGCGCATCCTCTACCGCTCCCAGAACAAACTCAGCGTCTTGGGGGATCTGGAATACGAAGCCATCGCCGGCGATCTCGACGATATCGCGCTCATGGAAGCAGCCTGCGCCGATTGCGACGCCGTCTTCCATGTCGCCGCCAAAGCCGATTACTGGAAAGACGACGACCGCGACGCCCTCTGGCGCATCAATGTGGACGGGACGCGCAATCTGCTGACCGCGGCCCGCTCCGCCGGCGTCGACCGCGTCATCTTCACCAGCAGCGCCTCGACCATCGGCATCCGCCCCGGCGCCGAGCCCGCCGATGAAAGCGACGCCTTTAATCTGCCGCCTGAGCGATTCTGGTATGCCTGGAGCAAGGTCAAAGCGGAAGAAATCGTCGCCGAATTCGTCGCGGAGGGCATGGACATCGTCACGCTCAACCCGACCGTCATCATTGGACCGGGCGACCTCAACGCCATCTCCGGCAGCTTCGTCATCGAGGCCGCTCGCTGGCAGTGGCTGGCGCCCGTGTCTTCCGGCGGGCTGGCCGTCATTGATGTGCGCGATGTGGCGCGCGCGCATTTTAACGCGGTCGAGCGCGGCCGCAGCGGCGAGCGTTACATCCTCAATAGCGCCAATCTGTCGTACCGTCAGTGGTTTGGCTTGATCGCGAGCGCTTGCGGCGTTCGCCCGCCGGCCTTCTTCATGCCCGACTGGCTGCTCGAGCCCACCGCCCGTTTCATCGAATTGCTGCGGGCGCTCGGCATTAAGACGCCGATGGATGCCAATCAAACCCGGCTCGGCAGCGCCTGCGTCTTCTTCGACGGCGCCAAGGCTCAACGAGAGTTGTTCAAGCCAAGCATTGATATTGAGACCAGCTTAAAAGAGACCTTCGCCTGGTATGAGCAACACGGCTACATCAAACGCGATCTGCTGACGCGCTTGATTGGGTTGGTCTAGATCTGCCTTGTAAGAATGTGGTAGGGGCGCGCGATTGGGTCGTCCGCCCCGGCGCAAAATGTGTAGGGGCGACTCTGTGAGTCGCCCGTCCAATAACAATTGCATTTACGGGCGAGCGACGGTCGGTGTCTACGCGACCCTACTAGGAGGGATGGGGAGCGCCACTGGCTAAGTCATCTTGCCCAAGGGAATCTGCGCGCCATAGGGAAAGTCTCCCCCTGATGCATCGGGGGGAGATTTAGAGGGGGGTTAAGCGCGGTTCGCCCGCCGAATCAAATCCTCGAACAGGGGCAGCCCCCGCGCCAGCATTCGCTCTGGATGGAACTGCGCCGCCAGGACGCGCCCATCCGCCGACTCAATCGCCTCGACCACGCCATCGGCCGTCCGCGCGGCCGCCCGCAATCCCGCGCCCAGACGAGCCACCGCCTGAATATGATGACTATTGGTAGACATCCGCTCGACGCTCAGAATCGCCGCCAAGCGACTGCCGGGCGCAATTTGAATCTCGTGCTCGCCGGCGCCGCGTTCGGCGCTATGAACAGCCGCCGCGCACTGACGCTGCACATCGGCATAAATCGTCCCGCCAGCCATGGCGTTGGCGAATTGCATGCCATAGCAGATGCCGAGGAAAGGCCGATCCGCCATCGCCCGGTAAATCAGTTCATCGCTGCGATCGCGGGCGTCGTCCACCGCGGGCAAATCGGCTGGCAGCGCGCCGATCATCCCGCGCGTGATGCCCGGTCCGCCAGTGATGATCAGCCCATCAAGCAGCGCCGCGAAATGGCTCGCCGCCTCGGCCGATTCCAAGATCGGCACGATGATGGGCAGGCCCCCGGCGCGTTCCACCGCGACCACATAAAGCCGATCGAGCGTCTGCCGCCCATCCTCCAGGCTCGTGGTAATGCCAATGCGCGGGCGCGTCATGTGTTGTCAATGGGGCCGATAAGGCAGGTCAGCCATGCTGCCGACAAACTCGGGCAGATTGCGCGCGCCCAGCATCTGTCGCGTGGCGTGCGCCTCGCCCAGGTGATACCAGTAATGATAGATAACGCGCTGCAGCATGGCGCCGATCGATTCGTCCAGCGCTTCGCCCTTCCATTGGAAATGCTCCTGCAGCCTCTCCCTGTTCAGCGTATCCAGGAAGTTGTCCGCGTGCGCCGTCACCTCGCGCCAGGCGTCCCACATATCGTCCAGCTTCGGCGTCGACGGCGGACAGCCAAACGAGCAAATCTTCCGCAGCTCCGGCTGAATAACCAGCCCCTGCGCCAGAAAGACGAAGGTCCGATTTTCGTGATCGGCCAGATGTCCGATTGTCCAACTGATGCAGTTCATCGGTCCCTGCCGCGCGTAGGCGTCCTGCATGCTTAATCCTTCGAGGCAGCGCAGAAATTCTCCGCGCGTGAATCGCAACTGCTCCACCAGCGGATGCGCCATCGCCCACTCCTTTCCAATCGCTCTCCCATTTGCAAACCGGTAGTGGCGATACTTGTATCGCCCTCATTCTCATATTCTAAGTAAATGCGAGAAAGTCATGCGAATATCGTTAATGCAACAATCTGTAGGGGCGACATACCATGTCGCCCGAAACCTCAAGTCGCAGCGGCAGCGGGCGACCAGATTGGTCGCCCCTACAAGGAACACTCTTTTACATGATTTACTTGCGCTTACATACATGTGGGCGCTCCAGTTCAGCAGCAGCGTTCCGGCTGCGTTCGAGAGAGCACAAAGTCGCCGTCCGCTACTGGTATCGCGTCAATGGCGAGCAGGGCGGGCCGCGCTGCTTCCGCCGGGCTGCAGCAGAGACCATCAGCCGCGTAATCCGTGACGCAAACGCCCGTTTCCGGCAAGTTCAGCCGAACATCACGCGCCGCTTCCCAATCGCCGCAGAGCGCCGCCGCCACCGAACGAACCTGCTCGTAGCCGGTCGCCGCCAGGAAGGTCGGCGCGCGCCCATAACTCTTCATGCCGACGATGTAGAAGTCCGCCTCCGGCTGGCGCAGCTCAGCCTCGCCATGCGGTCTCACCGTCCCGCAGCTATGCAAGTTGGGGTCGATCAGCGGCGCCAGGCTGCGCGTGGCCTCGACCGCCGGATCCAAGTCCAGCCGCAATTCGCGCAGCATCGCCAGATCGGGCCGCGCGCCAGTACAGACGATGACCTCGTCAGCGTAATGATCTTGCAGCGCGCCCTCCATTTCGCCGCGCGCCAGCAGACCGTCGTCCAGTTCCGCGATTTCCCGCAGGGCGAATGGCGCCAGAATCTCCAGCGCGCCCGCTTCGACCGCCGCCCTGATCCGCAGGCCCATTTGACCGCGGGCCGGCAAGGCATCCGCCTCACCGCCGCCATAAACCTTGCGCAGATTGCCGCGGCGCATCACCCAGATGACTTCCGTCCCCAGCCGCTCCTCGCGCAGCCGGATCAGATCGAGCAATACGTTAATCGCCGAGTGGCCGCTGCCGACGACCATCACGCGCCGATCCGCGTAGCGTTCGCGCCCGCTTCCCAGCACATCGGGAATGCCGTAGACCAGCCGCCCGCGCAATCTCGTTTCACCGATCGCCGGAATGCCGTTGGCGCCCAGCGGGTTCGGCTGACGCCAGCTGCCGGAGGCGTCAATGACGGCGCGCGCCTCAATGAGCGCTTCGCGCCCGTCGCGCTTGACGATATACACTTGGAAGGGCGCCCTAGAGCGACCGGCATCTTTCACCTTGTCACGATTCTGCCGACTGATATGGAGAACCCGCGTACCCGTGCGAATCACATCGCGCATCGCCGGGGTTTCCGCCAGCGGTTGCAAGTAGCGCTCGACCCATTCGGCGCCGGTCGGCAATTCCTCAGCCGGCGGCATCTTCCAGCCCGCGCTATCGAGCAGTCGGACGCTGGCCGCATCCACATTGAATTCCCAGGGCGAAAACATGCGCGCATGACCCCAATCCAGCACACTCGCCCCGACGCTTGCCCCCGCTTCAAAGAGGATCGGGCGCTCGCCGCGCTCAATCAGATGCGCCGCCGCCGCCAATCCAACCGGTCCGCCGCCAACGATAGCAACCGGAAACTGATCCATGATCGCTCCTATGTAAAGCTCGTGTTGTTGAGGTCGGTGTGCAGATTCTGATGAGTTTCGCAGCGCGCTTCTTACTTCTCAGAAAACCTCGATCGGGGTACAGCCTCGCTCAGTAGCCCAGCTTCAGCGCCACCTCGTCCAAGTGGTCCGTTGGACCGATCAGCGTCAGCTCATCATCAACGTGCAAATTGGTATAGCCATGCGGCACGATGGAATGCCCGCGCCGCGCGATCGCCATCACCAGCACATCATCGGGCAAGATCAGCTCGCGCAAGTGCAAGCCATCCACGTTGGGATCGGTGATCGTCACCTGTATGACATCGTGATCGGGGTCGTCTTCAAAGACCATCGCCGCCAATTGAGGCGCGCGCACGAAGTTATCCAGCAGATGCACCATCGCATTCGCCGGATCCAGCACATGCACGCCCAATTCGCGGAACTGCTCGACGAGACTGAAGGTGTTCAGCCGCGCGATCTGCCGCGTGATGCCGAAGTCCTCGTAGAAGATCTGACAGAGCTTCAAGCTGTCGGCGTCATCGGGCAGCAGCGTGACCGCCGCCTCAGTCTTCGGCTCAATCAGTTCCCGCACGCGCTCGGCTGATATTTCCGGCAGCCAGTGCTCATGCCGCAAGCCGTCGGAGGCGGTCAGCGAAGAAACATGCGACTGATCAATATCGAGCAGCTTGACCCGCCAGCCATGCGCCAGCAAGCGCTCCGCCAGCTGCCGCGATTGATTCTCGATGCCGACGATGACCACATCGAGGATTTCGTCATCAGCGATGTCCTTGGGCAGGTGCGATTCGCCCACCAGCCGAATGGCGAATTTAAAGAACGGCGGCCCCGCCAATTGGCTTAAGACAATCGCCGCCACCATCAGCGTGGCGAAATCATTGCCCAGTTCCGGGAACTCAATCGCAACTTCCTTCGCCAGACCAAGCCCGACGCCAGCCTGCGTAATATAAGCCATCCAGGTCAAGCGATTGAAGCGCGGCGGATCCCCCGCCAGCGTCCCGCCGATGTAACCGCCCAAAAACAAAGCCGCCAGCCGCACCGCGAAGATCGCCAGCGTCACTGGCAGCAGCGCCTGCAAGACGCTCAGATCCAACGTCTGTCCAATCAGGGTGAAGAAAATGACGAATATGGGCGTCTCCACCTGATGCAGCAGGTGTCGCAATTCGCTGCGGTAAGGACTGCGATTGGTGATCCAAAAACTGGCGACCATGCAGATCAGCAGCGGTTCAAACAGCAAGTCGAAGGGGAGATTCTCATGACTGAAATGCCGGATTTCGCCCGATAAGGCGAAGACCAAATAACCGATTAGCAAAATGAGTGGAATCTTCACCCGGTCTTCCCAATGGCTGCGCAACACTAGACCCATCAATTGCGCGATCAAGACGCCAAAGCCGATTGAGGCCAAAATCTCGAAGACGACCAAGATGATGAAACCCAGATCAAAGTCGCGACCATTCAGCAAGGTCGCGGCGATCGATGTGCTCACGGCGAACAGCGCCACGATCAACACGTCTTTCACCAGCGTCACGCCCAGCACGCCTTTGACGAATGGACCGCGCGCCCGCAGCTCGTTGATGATGGCGATCGCCGACGATGGCGAGCGCGCCGCCAGAATGGTGCCCGCCAGCAGCGACGCGGCCAAACGGCCCCCGGTCGATAAGCCCTGCATGAAGGGGATGGCGTCAGCCAGCAGGAAAAACGCGGCGCCGCAAAACAGGTAAATGGCGGCGATCTGCGTCAGCGTATTCCAGCCGATGCTGCGGTAACGCCCGCGCAGTTCGTCCAAAGCCATCTCGCTGCCAGCGGCGAAGGCGATAAAAGCCAGCGAAACCTCGTCGAGAAAGCGCAGGCTCTCAACGTTCGCCATATCCATGAATCGCAAAAGGAAGGGACCCGCTATGATGCCGGCCAGCAAGTAACCACTGATCAACGGCAAATGAAAACGCGTCGAGAATCTGCCAATCTGAAATGCCGCCAATGCGGTGAATGCGAACGCAACGAGGGAAAACGCCAGCAGACCGTAATCCAAACTTCTATTCCTGAGCTCGTGTGCAGCAAGATAGATTGCCAGTATTGTCGCTATTCTAGCAACTTAGAATTGGCTGTACAGCCTTTATAGATGCCGCGACCCGCTGCGAGTTATTCGTCTGAGGGCGCCGCCTTGTGCCGCCTCTCCAAATCTGCCGCCAGCCGCCCCATGAGGGTAACGGTTTGTCGCAAATCGGAAGGCGTGGTTCGCGGATTGTTCGTAACCAGTCGCATGACCGGTCTCCCGAGCAGCTTAGATGTGGAAGCGAAGGCGAAGCTATTCGCGGCCATGCGCCCGGTAAGGCATCCGTAACCGCGTCGGCCAGGCTTTCATCGCCGCCGCTCGGCTTGTATCGAAAGGTTACAATCGCCATTTGCGCCGCAGTGACAATCTCCCATTTCCCCGCATCGCGCAAGAGCGATTCGGCCATTTCAGCCAACTTGAATCCCCGTTCAATCGCTTGCCGCATCGCGCCCAGACCAAATACTTTCAGGCTCATCCAAAACTTCAAGGCGCGAAAATAACGCGTCAACTGAATGCCTTGATACATATAATTCATCTCTTCGCCGGCCTCTCGCTTGCTGTGTTCCTCGGCGTCAGATAAGAAATGCGCGGTATCCTTAAATGTCTCGCCCAGCCAGTGACGATCCTGCACCAGCAGCGTGCTGCATTCTACCGGTTGAAACATCCATTTATGCGCGTCCCAGTTCAAAGTATGCGCGCGTTCAATGCCGGCCAGCTCTATTTTCCTATGCTCGGTCAAGCAGGCCGACGTGCCATAAGCGCCGTCGACATGCAACCAAAGCTCCTCGTGTTGGCAGAGATCCGCCAAGTCATTCAGCGGATCCACCGCGCCCGTATTGGTTGTGCCCGCTGTCGCCGCAATGCAAAACGGACGCTTGCCCGCTGCTCTGTCCTCGGCAATTGCCGTTTCGAGTTCAGCGACGGGAAGCCGGAAATCCTTGTCGGCCTGGATTTCGCGTAGCTGCTCGTGCCCAAAACCTAGAATGCGCAATCCGCGCGAAATGACGAAGTGCGCTTGATCCGAACAGTAGATCACGGCATCTCGCATGTCGCCGTTCAACAGGATTTGCCGCGCCACCGCCAATCCCGTCAGGTTCGCCACGGCGCCCCCGCTCACAAACAAGCCGCCCGCCTCTTCCGGCATGCCGACGAGCTCAAGCAGCCAGCCGATGGTCAGCCTTTCGACTTGCGCAGCGCCCGTCCCCAGCGGATACAAGGCGTTAAAAATGTTGTAGCCAGAAGCCAGTGTATCAGCCATCGCGCTGACAAAATTGCTCGAGGAGGGAATATAGGCGAAGAAACGCGGATGATCGAGGTGGTCGATTGTCGAGAGCGCCTGCCGCTCGAACTGTTCCAACACGTCTTCCCATGACGACCCCTTCTCCGGCAGCGGCTCGCTCAAGATTTCGTCAAAGGTCACCTGATCCAGCGCTCGCGTCACCGGAAATTGGGCTTGCGCTCCATTGTAATCCACCAGCATATCGATGATGCGGTAGCCCATCTCACGCATCTCTTCAGCGCTGAGCTTGATTTGGTCGCGCGGTTTCAAACCGCGCATGCGAGATCCTTACAACATCTGTGTTGCGCTTAAGGTCAATGAAAATCCGATTCCCTTGGGAACCGGTAAGCATTACGACATCTTTCGGTTAGTTGCGCGAGCTATCGAGACGGGCAGTCTAGTCTGACCTCGGTGTTTCGACAACAGTTGTTTCCAAATCCGCCGCCAGCCGCGTCATCAGCTGAATCGCGCGCTCCAGATCTTCCGGCGTCGCGCGCGGGTTATTGCAGCACATGCGCATGACCGGCCGGCTGCGCAGTTGCGTCCCCGATGCGAACGCGAAGCCATCGTCCAGCAGCCGCCCGACGAGATCATGCGTCACCCGGTTCGCCAGCGCCTCGTCGCCATTCGCCGGTCGATAGCGGAAGGTCAAGATCGCCATCTGCGCCGGCGTCACGATCTCCCAACAGCCCTCCTCGCGCAGCAGCCGCTCAGCCAATTTCGCGTTCTCGAAGCCGGCCGCAATTGCCTCGCTAATGGCGTCCAAGCCGAAGACCTTGAAGCTCATCCACAGCTTCAGCGCCCGGAATTGCCGCGTCAGCTGAATGCCCTGATACATGAAGTTGAGTTCTTCGCCGCCGCTCCGCATGTCTTTCAGGTATTCCGGCGTTTCTTTGAACGTTCGCGCCAGCCAGCGCCGATCCCGCAGCAGCAGGACGCCGCATTCAATCGGCTGGAAGAGCCACTTGTGCGCGTCCAGCGCCAGCGAATCGACGCGCTCCAAACCCTTCAGCGCTCGCGCCCCTTGCTCCGTCAACACAGCCGGCGCGCCATAAGCGCCATCGACATGCAGCCACAATCCTTCAACCGCGCAGAAATCAGCCAGCTCATCCAGCGGGTCCACCGCGCCGGTGTTGGTCGTGCCTGCGCTGGCGATCACGCAAAATGGACGCTTTCCCGCCGCTCGATCTTCGGCGATCGCCCGCCGCAGAGCCGCCACTGACAGGCGAAAGCGGTCATCGCTGGCTAGCTTGCGCAGCTGCGCGGGCGCGAAGCCCAGCAGTCGCATCCCGCGAGACACGGCAAAATGAATCTGGTCGGAACAATAGGCGACCGCGGCGCCCATATCGCCCTGAAGCTGAATCTCGCGCGCCACCGCCAGCGCCGTCAGATTCGCAACCGAGCCGCCGCTGACGAAGGTCCCGCCTGCCGACTGAGGCAGGCCAAATATCTGCCGCAGCCAATCCACCGTCAGCCGCTCGATCTGCGCCGCGCCCGGCCCCTGCCGCCAGACGGCGTTGAAGATGTTGTATCCGGCCGCTAGGGTATCAGCCATCACGCTGATGAAGTTGTTCGCCAGCGGAATATAGGCGAAGAAGCGCGGATGATCCACGCGGTTCGAGCTGTCCACCACCTGTCGCTCAAACTGGTACAGCGCCTCGCGCCAGGGCATGCCCGCTCGCGGCAGCGGCTCGCGCAAGATCGCCTCCAGCATCTCCAAGTCCAACGCTTCCACGACGGGCTTTTCAGCGCGGCCATCGTGATAATCCACTAACATGTCGATGACCCGATAGCCGATTTCACGCATCTCGTCGCGGCTGAATGCCAAGGCTTGTCTGGATGATGATTCGCTCATTTACGCTTCCGTTTGGTAGTCAAAAATACAAAGTTTGGAAATGTGAGACTTCAAAAAAGGTTTACGGAAGGTCTATCCGCTAGCGACTCACAATGACTCACTGGGGCGCAAAAGAAGCTGTTGTACGGGCGAGCCGCCGGCTCGCCCCTGTTTACGTTGCGCGCGGCGCACCCCATCCCCCGGCCCCTTCCCCAGCGAGCTAAGGAAGGGGAGCTTGACCTCGCGAACACTTTTTTCATCCCGTTTCCTTGCCTACAGCGAGACGCAGGGTATTTTGCGTGGGCGGCGGCATTGTCGCGCGTGAGTCTACCCACGTCGAATTTGGCGCAATGCCTGTAAACATTCGACAGCTCAGGTGGGCGTCTCATCCCCACGCTCTATCAGCTCGTCCGATTTATCCTTCAACCTAAAATATCGCATTCAACGCAATTGCCACCAAGACCGCCAGCGCGGCACGGTTGAGCAGCTGTTTGCTGAAGCGGTCGCCAATGCGAACCCCGATCATCGTGCCGATATAGATCAGCGGCGACAGCGCGAGCGCCATCAGAATGACTTCGAGGCTCATCGTCTGCGACAGGAATAGCAGCAGCAAGACTTGAACGGGCGCGTTCAACAAGAAGAGCGTCATGGTGAAGGCCCGCGCCTCCTGCGCCCGAAAATCGCGCGTCGTCATCCACAATACCAAAGGCGGACCGCCCATCGCCAACAGCCCCTGCAAAACGCCGCTGAGGCTGAAAGCCGCGATCGTAGCGGCTTTGGGCCATTCGCGCTGCATCACTCTCCCGGCGAGTACGCGCGCAATGACGCCCAGCAGCACGCCGACGCCTGCCAAGCGCTTGACCCCGACCGCATCCATCGCCTCGACATTCAGCAGCAGCAGGACGCCGAGCGCCACCGTCAAAAAGCGCACGATTGCCGCCGGCTTGACATCGTCCCAAGGGATATGCGCCCGCAGCTGCCAGGCGCCGAACATCACCTGAATGCCGATCGACAGCGTGGTCAGCGCCACCGCCTGCGACAGGCTGAAGCCGGCTTCGACCAGCAGCGGCGCCGCGATCAAGCCCAAGGCGAATCCGATGGCGCCTTGCGCCAGGCTGCCGCCAAACATGATGATGCCCGCCAAGATCAGCGCCATCGCCGCTCCCCCGCGCTTGATGCGCATGATGCAGTTTCACACAGACCGCCGCGATCGACAAGGTTTGCCCCCGCCACGACTCGCCGCCGGCCATGGATGCGCCGTCGTGTATTCTGCACAATTGCTGATACCGTCTCGCCCCAGCCGCGTATAGATTTACATATCGCCGCAGGGGCGCCGACCGTCAGAATCGTGTAAATATCGGCGTGGACCGGAGCAGTTTCGTCCAATCGGCGATACAATTCTCTAATGACATGTCGAAAGGAGCGAGCTCGGACAGCCGATGACAGACTGCCCGGCACAAGCGCTATGGACAATCGCAAGATTGTGGAGCTAACAGTTGGCGAGTTGGAAGAGATTATCAGCCGCACGGTTAAAAAGTCGGTCGCCGAAGTCATGATCGAATTCGCCTTGGAAGCGGATGTCGAGGCGCAAGTCGCTTACGAAGCCGAGATCAATGACCTGCTGCGGCAAGAGATGCAGACGGTAGGCGCCGTCGCCGATGCGGATCTCGCCGACGCGACCAAAGTGGATGACTAAAACGCCGCGAGCCGCGCTGGAAAGGACCAACATGCACGTCTGGGAAGCCGTTCAGACCAAACGAGCGATACGCGAATTTCGCGCCGAACCGCTGAGCAGCGACCATATCGATCGCATCCTCAACGCGGGAAGGCGCTCGCAAAGCTCCAAAAACAGCCAGCCCTGGCGCTTCATCGCCGTGCAAGACAAAGAACGACTGGCGGCGCTCGCCGCCACCGGCGCCGGCATGGGGCATGTCGCTGGCTGCGCGCTATGCGTCGTCATCGTCGTGCCGACCCAAAACGAGCGCACCCTCTGGCATTTCTTCGATTCCGGTCAAAGCGCCGCCTATATGCAGCTGGCTGCGACCGAGATCGGCATCGGCTCTTGCCTCGGCACGATTTACGAGCCCGACGTAGCCGCCGAAATTCTGGGCATCCCGGAGGGTTTTCAAACGCGCCTGGTGATTTCTTTTGGCTATCCGGCCGACGCGTCTGTCGCGGCACAGCCACTCCGCGCCGGTGGCCGCCGCCTCTTCGCCGATGTCGTCCATTGGGAGACCTGGTAACAATAGCGATTCCGAGTACACACAAGGATTGACCGCCGTGCGAAGGGGAATCTCCATAATCATCAGAGAGTTGTACGGGCGAGCCGATGGCTCGCCCAATCTTGCCTTAGAATTAAGTCACTATTTGTTTGTCCAACTAGGTTCTACTCCATCACAAATCCATGACCGAAGTTAAGATTGAATCGGCACAAAAGACCGCGACCGCTGGCTTAAGCGTCCGCCCGCGCCGCCTGCGTCTCTCGCTCGCCCTGCGGCGAATGGCGCGTGAGACGGAATTGACCCCCGCGGACTTCATCTATCCACTCTTCGTTCGCTACGGCAGCGACCGGCAAGTCCCCATCGATTCCATGCCCGGCTGTTCGCAGCTGACGGTCGACAAGCTCGCCGCCGAAGCGGGAGAAATCGCAGCGCTCGGCATCCCCGCCGTCCTACTCTTCGGCATCCCCGAACATAAGGATTGGCACGGCAGCGACAACTTCAGCGACGACGGCGTCATCCCGCGCGCCATCCGCGCCATCAAAGAGGCCGCGCCCGCGCTCGCCGTCATCTCCGATATGTGCTTCTGCGAATACACCGATCATGGCCATTGCGGCATCATTAACTCGCCGGAGAACGGGCATTTCGATCCCGCTCTGCCCCTGGGTTACTTGCTGAACGACCCGACCCTGGAGCTGCTAGGCGAGGCCTCGCTGGCTCATGCGCGCGCGGGCGCCGATATCATCGCGCCCTCCGGTATGATCGACGGCATGGTCGCTGGCATTCGCTCCGCGCTCGATGTCGGCGGCTTCTCCCACGTCGCCGTGATGAGCTACGCGGCCAAATACGCCAGCGTCTTCTATGGACCCTTTCGCGACGCCTCCCACAGCGCGCCCGGCTTCGGCGATCGGGCGCAATATCAACTCGACCCAGCCAACCGGCGCGAGGCTTTGAAGGAGATCGCGCTGGATGTGGAGCAGGGCGCCGACATCCTGATGGTCAAGCCGGCTATGCCCAGCCTCGATATCTTGAACGAAGCGCGCCGGCGCTTTGAACTGCCCCTGGCCGCATACCAGGTGAGCGGCGAATACGCCATGATTCAGGCGGCGGCGCGACAGGGCTGGCTCGATCTGGAAAAGTCCGCGCTCGAAAGCCTCACCTGTATCAAACGCGCCGGCGCCGATCTGATCGTTACCTACTTCGCCAAAGACGCGATCCGATGGCTCGGCGGCTGAACCCTTCCGTTGACGCCGGAAATCAGCCCCTCCCCATTTGTGGGATACATCCGCCGCGCGGCGGGCGACCGAGCGGGACATTTGGTGTGGGGTAGGGGATCCCAAGTAACAAGAGTTCCATGATGTCTCGGCTGTCAACCCTCCTGCGCAACCATATTCCATTCTTCATCGTCGTGCCGCTGCTGATCATCATCATGACCTGGCCCACAATCGTCTACGTCTTCGATAGCGAGACCTTCGCCGTCCCCACGCGCAATACCGATGTCTGGCAGAAACTCTGGGATGTCTGGCATGGGGAGCAGTTCCTCGCCGGGCGGACCAGCTTCTATCACTCGAATGCCATGTTCTACCCCGGCGGCATCTCGCTCGCTTATGAAAATTTCAGCCTGCCGCACATGCTCTCCGTCGCTCTGCTAGGGACGATCCTCCCTACCTCAAACGCCTTCAACCTGACCTATCTCTTCATCGTCTTCGCTGTCGCTTTGAGCGGGTATGTCTATTTGAATTATCTCTTTCGCGATCGCTGGCTGGCGACCATGGGCGCGGTCGTTTTCGGCCTCAGCCAGCATGTAACCGCCCACGCGGCCCATCCGGATATCAATCTGATCGTCAGCTTTCCGCTCGCCATGTACTGCTTCCAACGCGCTATGACGGAAGCGCGCCTCAAGTATTTGCTCGTCTGCGGCATCATCGTCGGCTTCACCGCCTTCTTGAGCCTGTACATCTTCGTCTGCCTGCTCATCACTTTGGCGCTGATCGTCTTGTATTACGCGCGGGAGCGCTGGAAAGACCTGCGTTTTTGGCGCTGGATGCTGCTCCTCGGTCTTGTCATCCTGCTCTTCAGCGCCGGACGAATCACCCCGATGCTCGCTGGCGGCAAAGATCTGGCATCCGCCATCGGCAAGAATCCAACCCAGGAGACGGGCACGGACCTGCTCTCATATTTTGTCAATTACTGGCACCCATTGACGACGCCGCTTCTCAAGACACTTTTCGGGGCCGGCTCGCCATTTTATGAGCCGCACACCAGCTATCTGGGTTATCTGCCGCTGGCGCTTATCATGTTCGGCTTCACCCGCTCCGATTGCCGCCGAAAGATGCTGCCCTGGCTGGCGCTGGCGCTGCCATTTCTGCTCTTGCGCCTCGGCTCGGTACTGCAAGTCGATGGCCAGCAGTTCAGCCATATCGTCTTGCCCAAAGCGCTCCTGGCGGATCTGCTGCCGGCGCTGTTCAGCCCCTTCCACGCGACCGATCATTTCCAGATGGGCCTTCTCTTGCCTTGGGCGGTCATGTCTTGTTATGGGCTGAAATCCCTATTGGCTGCCCGCCGGGGCCATCAGCGCGCCCTGATCGTCCTGGCTGTCATCGCCCTCATCGCCTTTGAATACTACGAATCGACCGCCATGAGAGTCCTGCCCCCTGAGCAGATCGCCTTTATCGAGTGGCTGCGGGGGGAGAGCGACGACGCGGAGCCTCGCCTAATCAACCTGCCTATGGGAAGGCAGCCATCCAAACTCTACGGCTTCTACCAGTCGCTGACCGCTTTCCCGCAGGTCGAGGGCTTGACCGGGCGCACCCCTCCCTCCGCCTATGCCTATATTGACGGCAATTATCTGCTCAGCGCCTGGCGGGGCGGCGCCGCCATTCATTGCTTTCCACCGCATCAGGCGATCTACCTTGACAGTCTGAATCAGTTGCGAGACGACGGCTTTAGTCATGTCATCTGGCATGGCGGGCTCGGTCAAGATATCGAGATCGCCAGCAGTTTCATTGATGCGCAATCAGCCTACAGCGATGACTATGTGAGCGTCTTTCGACTGGAAGACTTGCGCCAAGCCTGCGAATTGCCTAATTCTGTCAGCGCCGCCGCTCTCGAACAACTTCGAAGCATTGAATCAGCGCCCGCCATCATCCCGCAGACGGGGTCCGCCATATTGAGCATTCTTCCCGCCGACGGGCAATACAACGCGGCGCTCTTCGGCTTGCACCGCTACGCGAGCCTGACGCTGGCTGCTGGCAAGGTCGCCACAGCGCCTGGCGCGGACGCGGGCGCCCTTGATGTCGCCGGCTTGCTCGCCGGCAACAGCGTCATTTTGCTGGTGTATAATCCGCAATTAACAGAAGCCGATGCGATTCAAAGCTACCGAGCATGGCTGGCCGACCGTTTCCAATCATGCCGGCGCTTGACCGGGACGGATGAGGCGCTGGTGGAGCTCTTCCTGGACGCCGCCTTCCCCTGCGAGCTGGCAATCTCCGCCGCCCCGCTGGAAGTCCGCTACGAAAACGGCATTCAGTTAGGCAATCTGCTGCTGGAATCCAGCGACGGCGCTCTCGACCTATACCTGCTTTGGACGCGCCTCCCTGCCGACGCTCATGCTGTTTCCTTTCAATTTCTAGACGCTGACGGCGCTCGGGCGGGGGGAGAAGACTTCGTCATCGGCCAAGAGCCGCTTGCCCATTACCGCATCGATACATCGTCCTTGACCGCCGGCGACTATCAGGTGAAGATGATACTCTATGATTATGACAGCGGCGCCAGCGTAGCCGGCACGGTAAGCGCCAGCCAAGCCCGCTTTGATCGCGCGCTGCGAATCACAAATATAACGGCGAATCCGTCGGGGCGGCGCGAATAATGGCGGCATTGCAAGGTCGCATCAGGAGCAGATACGCGCGCAACAGACGCCGTTCGCCCTTCCTCATTCATGCCGGACCCTGCCCGTCCGCCGCCATTTGGTCCCGCCAATGACGATGCCGAACGCGTTGATGCCGCTCTCATCCAGCGCGCGTCAGCACTGGCGCTTTCTCATCGGCTTTCCCATCTTCATGGTCATTATGACCTGGCCAACCATCATCCATGTTTTCGACGCGGGCGTCTTCTGGCTGCCCACCGGCAATAAAGATATATGGATGAAATTCTGGGACGCCTGGCGCCTGCCCTTTATCATCGCCGATTCCAGCAACTACTTCTTCAGCGACGGTCTGTTCTATCCGGACGGGCTCTCCCTTGTTTATCACAACTTCAGTTTTCCCCATATGATCGTATTTGGCGCTTTGCAGAAACTCATGCCCGCGTCAAATGCCTTCAATCTTAGCTTCCTGCTTATCGTCGGCGCGAATGGCGTAGCCGCCTATCTGTTTCTCTTGCGCCTGTTTCGCAATCTTTGGCTCGCTTTCGCCGGCGCCGTCATCTTTGCGCTTAGCCCCTTCGTGCTCAGTCAACCGCATCATCCCGACGTCATCTTGATTGCCGTTGCGCCTTTATCGCTGTATTTTCTGGATCGCGGCATCCTGGAGGGGCGCTGGCACTGGACGGCCCTGTCCGGCTTCATCATCGCCGCCACCCTCTTCATCGGCATGTACATCTATGTCTGCCTGCTCTTCACCGTGGGCTTGTTCTTGCTCGGCTACGCAAAGCGCCGCTGGTCTAGTCCCGCATTTTGGCGGCGCGTCATCCTGCTGGCGCTCATCGTCGGCTCCTTCAGCTTGCTTCGCGTCTACCCTCTAATCGAGAATAGCGCTTCCTTTGAGGAGGCGCTGGACAAGCGGGACGGCGGCGAACAGAGCAGCGAGCTGCTTGCCAGCTTCGTGAATTCCAAACACCCGCTCGTTCCCTCAGAATTGCGCGAACGGCTCGAACAGAATCGTCAGACCAGCAGCGACCGCGCTTATCTCGGTTATATTCCGCTGCTGCTGATCGCCTATGGGCTTCTGCGCGGGAGCAACCGCCGGCGGATGGCGCCCTGGCTGTTTCTGATGCTGCTGTTTTTTGCCTTGCGGCTAGGCTCTAACCTGGTGATCTTTGGTCAGCGCTACGATCACATCGTCTTGCCCAAGCACTTCCTGGATCAGTTGCTGCCATTCCTCTTTGAATCGTTTTGGGATACTTCGCTCTATCAGATCGGCCTCGCTTTGCCATTGGTCGTGCTCGTCTGCTTCGGCCTGATGACGGCGCTGAATGCGGCGCCACCGCGTCATCGAGCCACGCTCGTCTTATCGGTACTCATTCTGACCGCCTTTGAATACTATCTGCCCCTGCGCCCGCTTATTATCGCATCAGACCAAACGAACTTCCTGAACTGGCTAAAGTCTGAAGAAGACCAGGATCGGATCCGCTTGATCCATTTGCCGATGGGTCGGCACGAGTCCAAGGTATACGGCTACTATCAGTCATTGAGCGGCTATCCCCATGTCGAAGGTCTCGCCAGCCGTACGCCTCCCTCCGCTTACGACACCATCAACGGGCATCTCATCCTCAGCCATTGGCGGCGCGACCGGCCCATCATCTGTCTGCCGTCCAGTCGCGGGCAATATCTCGCCGCGCTTGACCAGCTTCAAGCGAAGGGATTCACACATGTCGTCCTCCACGCGAACGTCCGGAGCGCTTCACTGGCGCCGAGCTTTAATAGCCTGCAGCCCGCCTACGAAGACAGCGCCGTAAGAATTTACCGGCTTGCGCAGTTGAGAGACAGTTGCGCCGATGCCTCGATCACGGCGCCCGCGCCATTCGCGCACCTCGAAGACCTGGCGCTGTCATCAGCCATCAGCGCCGATCAGGGCATGTCCATCTTGAGCTTTCATCCGTCCGACGGCATAGATGACGCGAGCTTGCGCTACCTGTCGTCTGCGTTCATCTATTGGAAAAGCTTCGCTCATGTTTATCTGCGCGACGGCGAATTGATTCTCCAGACGACGCAGCCAAATCAGCCCAACTTGAGCCGGTTCCTGGAAGGCGAGCAATTCATCCTGAGCCTGCACAATCCGAGCCAGGTGGAAGCCGGCGATTTAGGCACGCTTGACAAGGCCTTGGCGGAAGACTTCCACGCCTGCCACGCCGTTATTGACAGCGCCGAACTGGTCGCCGCCTACTACCTGCGAACAGGTTACGACTGCGCGCTCATATCAAGTCCCGCGCCATTCGACGTTCAATACGATAATGACGTTCGGCTGGCGAATCGGCAGCTCGTTTCCAATGGCGACAGTCTGGAAATCCAAACCTGGTGGACCAGCTTGCCCGCCGAAGCTCATGGCGTCTCGATCCAGTTGTTCGACCAAGCCGGTGAAAAGGTCGCCGGGAGTGATTTCACCATCCGCCATGATGCATTGTCCCGCCATCAACTAGACCTCTCTTCTCTTGCTCCAGGTGATTACAATGTGGCTATGATCTTGTACAACTACCAAACCCGTGTCAGCGTTCCCGGCACAGTGACGAGCTCCCAAGCCCGCTTCGAGCGCGCGCTTGATCTGGGCTTGATCGGCGTAAATTAGCGGAAGCGCAGACTCATGTCAGATGCTCGATCTCGCCATTTGAGCGCGCCAAGCCCGGTCCTGCCGCCGCCCCTTTGTTGCCTTCGCGGAATCTGTCCGGCGTCTCTTGCTGTTGAGGCGTCCTGTGTTGGATGGCGTCGATCATGAAGCGATTCGCTCTTCTGCTGCGCGACCACTGGCGCATCCTTGTTATCGGGCCCATGGCGATCGTCGTCATGACCTGGCCGACTTTCGCGTACATTTTTGACACGGGCGCGTTCTGGCTGCCCGCCGCGGCCGGCAACGACATCTACATGCTCTTCTGGGACGGCTGGTACAGCAGCCTTTTCCTTTCCGGACAAGCTGACCTGTACTTCACCGATCTGAAGTTTTATCCGCCGGGCGTCTCGCTCGCCTTTCATAACTTCAGCCTGCCGCACATGTTTCTCTTCGGTGGCCTCAGTACCGTCTTGCCGCGCTCCTCCGCATTCAATCTTACCTACTTGCTGCTCGTTTTCGCGACCATGCTTGCGGGATACCTTTACTTTCAATACTTGCTGCGCGACAGGTGGCTGTCGTTTTTCGGCGCAATGGTATTTGGCGCCAGCGCTTTTGTGATTTCACGCCCGGCCATCCCATACATGTCCTTTATTGCTACTTTGCCATTGTCTCTTTATTTTCTTCATCGCGGCTTCGCGGAAGATCGCGTCAAGTTCCTCATCCTTTCGGCCGCGCTCATTGGCTTAACCGCCTTCGCCGGTCTGTATATGCTGGTATGTTTGCTGATCACCGTTGCGCTCTACACGCTCTGTTTTGCCCGCGCCCGCTGGCGCCGCTCTTCATTCTGGATATATATTCTGATTTTAATTCTCATCGTCGGCGTGATCAGCACTATTCGCATCCTCCCCATGCTGTCCGATCCCGAAGGTCTTTCCAGCGCGCTGCAAAAGAATGTAAGCGCGGAACGTGGGAAAGACCTGCTTGGATTCTTCGTCAACTATGAGAATCCCGTAACGTCGCCTCTCTTGAAGTCCGTATTCGACTCAGAAATCATCGAAAATGGTCGGCGGCAGACGGTTTATCTCGGCTATCTGCCCCTGTTGCTCATCGCGTTCGGGCTGGCGAACGCCGGCTTGCGCTCCCGAATCTGGCTCTGGCTGGCGCTGTCGCTGATATTTCTGTTGCTACGTCTGGGATCGACATTAATGATCAACGATGTGGAGTATGAAGCGATTCGCTTGCCCAAATACTATTTGGCGCAAGTCTTTCCACAGGTGTTTGAGCCATTCTGGAACCCGGATCTATTCTTTTCCGGCGCCGTGTTCCCCTTCGCGCTGCTGGCTTGCTTTGGTATGAAGGCGCTTCTAAAGCGCCTGCCCGCCAAGCGGCATGTCGCGTTTATTCTCATCGCCGCGGGCATCGTCGCTTTTGAATATTATCAGGCGCCTGACCCGCTCCTGATTCCGGATGCGCAGATGGCATTCCTGTCTCAGCTGCGCCAAGAAGACGACCAAGACCCAATCCGATTGATAAACTTGCCAATGGGCCCGCGCGAATCAAAGATTTACGACTTCTACCAGTCATACAATGGTTTCCCGCATGTCGAAGGGCGTCCAACGCGAGCGCCCGCTTCCGCCTTTGATTACATTGAAAGCAACCTGCTGCTCAGCAGCTGGAGACGCCATGAATTCATCCTCTGTCTCCCCTGGATCCGCGACTCGTATCTCGCTGGCTTGCAACAGCTCCAAACCGATGGATTTACCCACGTTGTCTATCATCATCATTTAGACTGGCGCGATTCCATTCCTATGAGCTTCGCCGGTGTTCAGCCCACATACGACGACAGTTATGTAACGGTGTACCAGCTCGCTCAGCTGGAAGACAGTTGCCGACCGGAGACGCTCGCCGCGCCGGTGCCGTTCTCGTATCTCCAGCGCTTGGCGCTAGCCTCAGCCTTGATCCCCGATGAGGGCATGACGATCTTGAGTTTTCATCCTTCCGAGCGCATTGGCGCGGAAGATTATTACTTCTGGGATTCCGTATTTCGTGACTGGAAGGGATTCGTCCATGTTCACCAGCGAAACGGCGAACTACAGCTGCAAAGCTCCAATCCGGATGATACAGACCTGAACAAGCTCCTGTCTGAAAACTTGCTTTTCCTGACCGCTTACAATCCGAGCCAGGTTGCATCGAACGATCTGCGCGCCCTTGATGAAGCCTTTGCCGAAAAGTTCCAATCCTGCCAACCCATCATCGACAGGCCCGACCTTGTGGCGCTGCATTACCTGCCGAATAACTTTGAATGCGCGCTCGTTTTGGCGTCGGATCCCTTTATCGTCGACTACGAAAATGGCGTTCGGCTAAGGCATCGGCGCCTCGAACTCGTTGGCGCAGAATTAACACTCGAAACCTGGTGGACGAAATTGCCCGAAGACGCGCACGGCGTTTCAATTCAAGTGTTCAATCGTGATGGCGCGAAAGTCGCCGGCAGCGACTTCACCATCCGCCATGATTCGCTGTCCCGCCACCGCCTGGACCTGCCGCCGCTGGAGCCCGGCGATTACAGCGTGAAGCTCATCCTCTACCACTATGAGACGCGCGCTAGTGTGGCCGGCATCGTCGTCAGCGCGCAGTCTCGCTTCGGGCGGGAATTGGAAATCGGATCTATCCCGATAGAGTGATCGCAGCGCCGCGATTGCGCTTGCTGATGCCAGACCAGCGCGTATACTGGACATCATGCCGCTTCCCGAGATGAGAATCTCATGTCTTCCAATGACAGAGATTAGAATGAATCGAATCGCCGCTGGCTTGCGCCAACATTGGCCTTTCTTCCTGTTTGTCCCGCTCCTGATTCTCATAATGACCTGGCCCACAGCCGCATATGTATTTGATTGGAATACCATGTGGCTGCCGAGCGACGACGATGATTTGCGCATGAAGTTTTGGGACGCCTGGTATGGCGGCCATTTCTTCTCCGGCAAGACCGACTTTTTCTACACAGATTATCTTTTCTATCCCACCGGACTGTCGCTGGCCTATCACAATTTCAGCGTTCCGCACATGCTCCTCATGCTTGGCGCGCAATTCTTCATGCCGGTGACAAACGCCTTCAACCTCTGTTTTCTGCTGATCGTATTTGCCAATGCGGCGGCAAGTTATGTCTACTTCTTCTATTTGTTTCGCGATCGTTGGCTGGCCATGTTTGGTTCAGTGGCTTTTGGGCTCAGCGTCTTCGTCATTAATCGTCCGGGGCAGCCGGACCTCAGTACGCTCGCGGCTGTGCCACTCGTGATGTATGGATTGCGCCGCGGGCTGGACGAGCGGCGAAACCGCTGGATGGTCTTCGCTGGCGTACTCGCCGGCATCACAGCCTTCACTGGCATGTACATCTTTGTTTGTCTTATCATTTCCGTCGGCATCTTCGTGCTGTTTCAACTGCCCAAGTTATGGAAGGCTCGCGGATTCTGGGCCAGCATCGTGCTGCTGATAGCGATTGCCGGGTCGATCAGCGCGTTGCGGATCTATCCGATGCTGCGCGAGAGCGCCGCTTTGGACGAAGCCCTATACAAGGGCGGCGGACGCGAATACGGAACTGACCTGCTTGACCACTTTGTACATCGAGAGAATGTGATCACCGAGCGCGTATTTGCTTCGCTGCTGCGCCAGCCGGTCCCGCCGCTTCGCGAGGACGGATATCTCGGTTATGTGACCCTGATTCTGGCCGCCATCGGGCTCTTCAAAGCAACGCCTCGCCGCGCGACGCTCTTTTGGTTTGTCCTCTTCCTGACTTTTTTCGTACTTAAGCTGGGTCCCGCCTTAGTCATCAACGGCCGCACGTATGCTGACATCATCTTGCCAAAATACCATTTGAACATTTTATTCCCGGCCGTGTTCAAGGCATTCTGGATAACAGCCTACTTTCATGTGGGCTTGCTGCTGCCGCTTGCGATTCTCGCCGTGTTTGGTCTGCGATGCCTGCTTGTCGTCTTCCCGGCCAATTTCGGTGGATTTATCATCATTGCCTGCCTGCTATTGAATCTGTTGGAGACAATCGAACCGCCGGACGCTTTGATCGTTCCGGCTCAACAGTTGCATTATGTGGATTGGCTGCGCAGCGAACATCAGCAGGATGAGATCCGCTTGATCCACGTGCCTTTTGGGCGCGGACCGTCAAAAATGGTTGCGCTCTACCAAGTCTTTAGCGGCTATCCTCATGCTGAAGGCTTGGCATCGCGGACGCCGTCGGCCGCTTACGCTTACATTCGGGATAATGCGCTCCTTAGCGCCTGGCGGAACAAAAAAGGAAGTCTGTGTCTGCCCTTCACTGAGAGCGCGATTAAACATGCCTTGGATCAATTGCTTGCGGACGGATTCACGCACGCCATCTACCACTACGATCCTAGACGCCCGGTACGATTCGCAAACTACAGCGTCATGACCGCTGAGCCCGCGTTCGAGAATCCGCACGCTAGCGTGTACCGGCTGCGGGACTTGCACGACGCTTGTAAGGAATCCGCTTTGTTTGGTTCCAGTGTCTTGCCTCGGCTTGCGGCTATTATGTCGCCCACCGTGATGACAAGCGACTTGGACGCCAGCGGCTGGAGCGATCCCCCCAACGAAGACGCTCAACTCGAAAATGATGTATTAAATTCTCCCTCCGCGGCCGCGCAGCCCGTAGCGCTCAAACTCTCCGCCGACGGCATCGTGCTCGGCGCGCCCATTTCACTGGCGAATGCCACCGACGGCGACCAACCGCTGCCGGACGACGGCATCGCGATCATCGCCTTCTATCCAGCTCCTGCGGACACCGACATGGTTCAGACCGCCGCCAGCCGACTTGCCAGCGAGCTCAAATCTTGCGGTCGCATTGAGAAGACGGGCGCCGCCGCCATCGTGTACTTCACCAAGGCGGAGATTCCTTGCGCTCTGCTCTTCAGCGACAATCCGCTCGCCGTCAGCTTCGAAAACGGCGTCTTCTTGGGGAATGTTCTGTTGAAGAGCGACGGCGAGGCACTGGAGACCTATCTGCTTTGGAACAAGCTGCCAGACCTTGCGCACGGTGTATCCGTCCAGCTCTTCGACCAAGCCGGCGCGAAAGTCGCGGGCAGCGACTTCACCATCCGCCATGATTCGCTGTCCCGCCACCGCCTGGACCTGCCGCCGCTGGAGCCCGGCGATTACAGCGTGAAGCTCATCCTCTACCACTATGAGACGCGCGCTAGTGTGGCCGGCATCGTCGTCAGCGCGCAGTCTCGCTTCGGGCGGGAATTGGAAATCGGATCTATCCCGATAGAGTGATCGCAGCGCCGCGATTGCGCTTGCTGATGCCAGACCAGCGCGTATACTGGACATCATGCCGCTTCCCGAGATGAGAATCTCATGTCTTCCAATGACAGAGATTAGAATGAATCGAATCGCCGCTGGCTTGCGCCAACATTGGCCTTTCTTCCTGTTTGTCCCGCTCCTGATTCTCATAATGACCTGGCCCACAGCCGCATATGTATTTGATTGGAATACCATGTGGCTGCCGAGCGACGACGATGATTTGCGCATGAAGTTTTGGGACGCCTGGTATGGCGGCCATTTCTTCTCCGGCAAGACCGACTTTTTCTACACAGATTATCTTTTCTATCCCACCGGACTGTCGCTGGCCTATCACAATTTCAGCGTTCCGCACATGCTCCTCATGCTTGGCGCGCAATTCTTCATGCCGGTGACAAACGCCTTCAACCTCTGTTTTCTGCTGATCGTATTTGCCAATGCGGCGGCAAGTTATGTCTACTTCTTCTATTTGTTTCGCGATCGTTGGCTGGCCATGTTTGGTTCAGTGGCTTTTGGGCTCAGCGTCTTCGTCATTAATCGTCCGGGGCAGCCGGACCTCAGTACGCTCGCGGCTGTGCCACTCGTGATGTATGGATTGCGCCGCGGGCTGGACGAGCGGCGAAACCGCTGGATGGTCTTCGCTGGCGTACTCGCCGGCATCACAGCCTTCACTGGCATGTACATCTTTGTTTGTCTTATCATTTCCGTCGGCATCTTCGTGCTGTTTCAACTGCCCAAGTTATGGAAGGCTCGCGGATTCTGGGCCAGCATCGTGCTGCTGATAGCGATTGCCGGGTCGATCAGCGCGTTGCGGATCTATCCGATGCTGCGCGAGAGCGCCGCTTTGGACGAAGCCCTATACAAGGGCGGCGGACGCGAATACGGAACTGACCTGCTTGACCACTTTGTACATCGAGAGAATGTGATCACCGAGCGCGTATTTGCTTCGCTGCTGCGCCAGCCGGTCCCGCCGCTTCGCGAGGACGGATATCTCGGTTATGTGACCCTGATTCTGGCCGCCATCGGGCTCTTCAAAGCAACGCCTCGCCGCGCGACGCTCTTTTGGTTTGTCCTCTTCCTGACTTTTTTCGTACTTAAGCTGGGTCCCGCCTTAGTCATCAACGGCCGCACGTATGCTGACATCATCTTGCCAAAATACCATTTGAACATTTTATTCCCGGCCGTGTTCAAGGCATTCTGGATAACAGCCTACTTTCATGTGGGCTTGCTGCTGCCGCTTGCGATTCTCGCCGTGTTTGGTCTGCGATGCCTGCTTGTCGTCTTCCCGGCCAATTTCGGTGGATTTATCATCATTGCCTGCCTGCTATTGAATCTGTTGGAGACAATCGAACCGCCGGACGCTTTGATCGTTCCGGCTCAACAGTTGCATTATGTGGATTGGCTGCGCAGCGAACATCAGCAGGATGAGATCCGCTTGATCCACGTGCCTTTTGGGCGCGGACCGTCAAAAATGGTTGCGCTCTACCAAGTCTTTAGCGGCTATCCTCATGCTGAAGGCTTGGCATCGCGGACGCCGTCGGCCGCTTACGCTTACATTCGGGATAATGCGCTCCTTAGCGCCTGGCGGAACAAAAAAGGAAGTCTGTGTCTGCCCTTCACTGAGAGCGCGATTAAACATGCCTTGGATCAATTGCTTGCGGACGGATTCACGCACGCCATCTACCACTACGATCCTAGACGCCCGGTACGATTCGCAAACTACAGCGTCATGACCGCTGAGCCCGCGTTCGAGAATCCGCACGCTAGCGTGTACCGGCTGCGGGACTTGCACGACGCTTGTAAGGAATCCGCTTTGTTTGGTTCCAGTGTCTTGCCTCGGCTTGCGGCTATTATGTCGCCCACCGTGATGACAAGCGACTTGGACGCCAGCGGCTGGAGCGATCCCCCCAACGAAGACGCTCAACTCGAAAATGATGTATTAAATTCTCCCTCCGCGGCCGCGCAGCCCGTAGCGCTCAAACTCTCCGCCGACGGCATCGTGCTCGGCGCGCCCATTTCACTGGCGAATGCCACCGACGGCGACCAACCGCTGCCGGACGACGGCATCGCGATCATCGCCTTCTATCCAGCTCCTGCGGACACCGACATGGTTCAGACCGCCGCCAGCCGACTTGCCAGCGAGCTCAAATCTTGCGGTCGCATTGAGAAGACGGGCGCCGCCGCCATCGTGTACTTCACCAAGGCGGAGATTCCTTGCGCTCTGCTCTTCAGCGACAATCCGCTCGCCGTCAGCTTCGAAAACGGCGTCTTCTTGGGGAATGTTCTGTTGAAGAGCGACGGCGAGGCACTGGAGACCTATCTGCTTTGGAACAAGCTGCCAGACCTTGCGCACGGTGTATCCGTCCAGCTCTTCGACCAAGCCGGCGCGAAAGTCGCGGGCAGCGACTTCACCATCCGCCATGATTCGCTGTCCCGCCACCGCCTGGATCTGCCGCCGCTGGAGCCCGGCGATTACAGCGTGATGCTCATCCTCTACCACTATGAGACGCGCGCTAGTGTGGCCGGCATCATCGTCAGCGCGCAGTCTCGCTTCGAGCGGGAATTGCAAATCGGGTCCATCACCATCGACTAATTACGCTCAGCAGAGCACGGGATCCTGCTTGCCTTGCCGCGCTTTCGCCACAAGCGCGTCAAACAGCGCCTGCTGCGATGGATCACGCGCGGCCGTTACTTCCGGATGCCATTGCACCGCGATCAGCCAGGGATGACCGGGTTGCTCAAGCGCCTCAATGATGCCGTCCGCCGCCGACGCCACGACGCGCAAACCCGCCGCGACATCCTTGACCGCCTGGTGATGCCCCGATGATGTATGCAGCGTCGTCAATCCCATGACTTCGGCGATCAGGCTGTCGGCTTCGACATGGACCTCTTGCATCGCCCACAATCCCGCTTCGTTCCGGTGGATGTCTTCATCGCGGATATCGGGAATATGCTCGTGCAGCGTCCCGCCCGCGGCGACATTCAGCACCTGCAAGCCCCGGCAGATGCAGAGCAGGGGCCTCACCCCTTCGTCCAGCAGTTGGCGCGCCAAGGTCAACTCGCTCTGGTCGCGCTCGCCATCCACCGGCAGCACATGCGGATTCCGCCGATCGCCGCCATATTCCGCGGGGTCAACATCGGTGCCGCCCGTGATGATGACGCCATCCAGCAAAGGCAGAAGCTGCTCCCAGGCATTCCCGCCCGGCGGCAGCAATAGCGCTATCCCGCCGGCGCGGCGCACGGCGTCGACATAAGGCGCTGGCACGCTGAAGAATTCCTCATAGTGCCGCGACCTGATATAGCCTTCGCTGCGCCCGCCTGTGGTGATGCCTATGAAGGGTTTGCTCATAGCTCTGTCCTCGAAGTCCCTGCGCTTGGGAATGCAGCATACTATAAACGAGTCGTCGCAGTGTTCGCAACCGCTGCGCCCATAACATTACGTGCCTCTACCGCCAACTCTGTAGACACACGCGCCGCCGTGCAGGGCGTGTGTCTACAGTTTTCGCTACATTACGTGCTTTATACGTCTAACGTGGCACTCAAAAATATGACCGGATCAAACATGTCCTGTCCTCAATAGCTCGCTGGGGAAGGGGCTGGGGGATGGGGTAAATCATCGGCGAATCAGAATTCTCACTACTTACTTGGACCTACTTCTGTGTCTCGGTGGCGCAGAGACTTCTGGGGCGATTTCCCGCTCCCAAACGCCGTCCCTGGCGAATCTCGGCTAAAATGGGGGCATGAAACTGCTCTGCTGCTGTCTGCTGCTCGCCCTGCTTGCCCGCTCGCCGG
>JAPOXG010000027.1 GCA_026707225.1 Chloroflexota bacterium | reverse complement strand
GGATGATCGCCATCGTCACGGCCGCCATCACAACCGACGGATTGCCCGCGCCCATGTAGCCCGACAACATAGCGATGCCCTGCGGAAGCGTCATATTGTCCCAGGAATTGAGGAAGATTAGCGGTAAGAAATAACTGTTCCAGATGGCGTTGAATGTGATGATGCCCAGGGTCGCTAGAGGGGGACCGGCGAGAGGCAGGGCGATTTGCAGGAAGGAGCGGATATGCCCGGCGCCATCGACGCGCGCCGCGTCGAAGAGTTCCTGCGGCATCTGCTTGAAGAATTGCCTCATTAGGAAGACGCCGAATGCGCTGATCAGCCCGGGCAGGATTATGGCCAGGTGATTGTCGATCAGCCCCAGCGAACGCATCAGCAGGAATATCGGGATGATGGTCACTTGCCCCGGTATCATCAGCGAAGCCAGCAGAAGCATAAACAGTAACTCGCGCCCGGGGAAGCGCAGCCGCGCGAAGGCGTAACCGGCAAGCGAGCAGGTGACCAACTGTCCCAGGGTCACTGTCAGCGTAATCTTCATGCTGTTGACAAAGAGCAACTCAAAGGGCACATTCGATTCAAAAGGGCCGGCGTAATTCTCAATGCGGAATTCTGTGGGCAGCCAGGCCGGCGGCAGCTTGAAACTATCGGAGATTGGTCGCAGCGAGGTCGAGAACATCCACAACAGCGGCATTACGACGAGAATGGCAGCGATGGTCAACAGGGAATAGGAGACCAGATCGCCCCAGCCGATTCGCCGGCCGCGGCGGCGCTTAAGCTGCATCGATCGCGGTTTCGCCAGCGCCATGTCACTTGTCCCTGCCGGAAATTCGGCTATTCATAGTGCACCCAGCGGCGGCTTATGATGAACTGCAGCACGGTCAGCGCGAGGATGATGGCGAAGAGCGTCATTGAAACGGCGGCCGCGTAGCCCATATCAAAGCGGCGGAAGGCGATTTCATAGATATACAAAACGACGCTGCGGGTGGCGTCGCCGGGTCCGCCTCGCGTGAGCACGATGATGGTATCGAAAACTTGCAGCGCGCCGATCATGAAGATGACCAGGATAAAGAAGATGGTCGGGCTGAGCAGGGGAATAGTGATGCGGAAGAAGAGCTGCCGCTCGTTGGCGCCGTCCAACTGCGCCGCTTCATAATAGGTATTCGGGATATTTTGCAAACCAGCCAGGAAGACCAGCATGGCGAAGCCAGTATTTTTCCAGACATCCATGATGATGATAGCCGCCATCGCCCAATGGACATGGCCCAGCCAGGGAATCGGTTCAACGCCAAAGAAACCCAAATAATAATTGATGACGCCGGTATCCTCCTGATAGAGGAAGCGCCAGATGACGGCGATATAGGTATGGGCGATCAGCACCGGGAAGAAAAAGATCGAGCGGTAGAGGTTACGAATGACGCTGGGCAAGCGCCGATTGAGCATAACCGCCAGGAGCAAACCGATGCCGGCATTGAATAACACAGCCAGCACAGTGAAGACGATGGTATTGATATAGACCGTGCGCAAGCGCGCGTCAGTCAGCATGGCGGCGTAATTGTCCAAGCCGATGTAAGTGGAGTCGCGCAGGATGCTGAAATCGAGAAAACTGATGCGGATGGATTCAATCAGCGGATACAGGATGAAGATCAGAAAGCCGATGTATGTGGGAAGGATGAAGAGGTAGCCGACGAAGGCTTCGCGATGAATGGGCTTGAACTCCGGCAGCGGCCCGCGCTTTTGGGTTTCCATCCAGACTTTTCCGAACGCGATACGTAAACGAGCCTGCGCAATGACTCATGCAGGCTCGTATAGTTTGACCTAGGCAGGATCGATTATCAAGAGGACAGCTTGTCCATGGCGGCGCTGAGTTCCGTGTGAGCCGCTTCCAGCCCCTGCTCGGGCGAGACGATGTTGGCCATGATTTCGCCCATGTGGCGCATAAAGATGCTCTCGACCTCGGCAAAGTTTGACGGCGACGATATAGGTTTGATGTCGTCCAGGCTGCCGAAGAAGTGCCTTGCGTTTTGCGGGAAGGCGTTGAAGGCCTCGGTTTCGGTCGCCGATTGCCGCGATGGAATGAAGGTCCCGGCGGCGACGGAATCGACATCGGTCTCAGAGCTTGAGAACTCCTTGATCAATTCCAGCGCCAACGGGATATTCGAAGCCGTCTTGGAGACCGCCCAGCCGCCGGAGCCGAATACAGTAGTGCCGGCGCGATTGCGCGGCCAAGGCGCGATATCGACATCGTAGAAGTCGGCGGCGATATAGTTGGCGAAGGGCCAGCGCCCGGCGCCATTCATCGCAGCGCGTTCGGCGAGGAACACTTCAGTCATCCAATTGCCTTCCACCGCCGGGGCGACCTCGTGTTCATGCACCAGAGAATGCACAAACTTGACGCTTTCCAGCATCTTGGGGTCGTCCAGGTTGGATTGCGTCCAGTCAGCATTCAACACCGATGTTTCATTGGTATGCCACCAGGGCGCCAAGCCGAAGTTGAAGTAGGGGATGGCGAAGCCGAAGACCTTGTCCGCGCCTTCGCCGGATGTCAGCGCATAGGCAGTTTCCAGGAAGTCGTCCCAGGTCCAGTCATCGGCTGGCGGATTCAAGCCGGCCGCTTCGAACATGGCCGGGTTGTAATGGATGCACATATTGTTCCATTCGCGGGTGAAGTAGTAGGTCTGGCCATCGGGACCCTTGAGGGCGTTATGCAGCACTGGGTGCATATCATCGACGATCGCTTGCAAGGCTGGATCCGCGGCGATGATGTCGTCCATCGGCAGCACGATGTCATTCGCGATGGTTTCGAGCGTGCCTTCAATTGCCATGGCGATGATATCGACGGGCAAGCCGCTGGCCACGCGTAGCTTCAATTGGGTGATAAATTGGCCCCAGCCTTCGGGGAAGGGCGTATACAAATCTTCCACGACCACATTGGGATAGACGTAGTTGAATCGGGCGATGGCATTGGCGAATACGCCCTGATGCAGTTCGCCACCGAAGTTGTAGACGGTCAGGTTTGCGGAAATATCGTTTGGAGGCGCTTGCGCTAAGGCCGTGCCGAGCGGCATGCCATAAGCGGCGGCAAAGGCGGCGGCGCTGCCCATGCCCGTGTACTTCAAAAAGTCGCGGCGTGAAAGGTTCTTAGACATATCACTGCTCCCTCTGTGCGAATAGATTTTCTGAAATGCAGACTCTCGCAATTATATCGCGGCGATGCGATATTGCAAAATACACGAATCGCGCAACCTCGCTAGAAAAATTTTCCTCCGGCGGGAGGGGCTCGGGGACGGGTTGCATTGACCGCGCTTATTGCAAGTCAAGCAGCAGGTCGCGTCTGCCTAAGGGCTGCACCGGACGCGCGTTGCCGTCATAAATGCCGCGGAAAGCGGCGATCTGTTCAGCGGACAATTCCACCGGACT
>JAPOXG010000065.1 GCA_026707225.1 Chloroflexota bacterium | reverse complement strand
GCGCTGGCAGTGCCGGTCTGGTGATGAGCGGATTGCCGGTGACGGTGATCGCGCAGGATGCGGTGACGATCAAGGTGCAGGCGCACGGCCTCGATGACAACCAGTTGCTGCCCATCGCTGATCTCATGATCGCGAAGCATCCCCACGTCAGTGTAGACTGGGTCGTGCTGACGGGCATCGATCACGAAGAGGTGGCCGCGAAGATTTTGGCGCTGGTCGCGGCTGGCGAATCGATTGATGTCGGTTATGCCGCCACCGAAGCGACGCAGCTTTTCGCTGGTCAAGGTTTAGCGGCGCCGCTGGATGATCGCATCACCGGCGATCCGGATCAGGATTTCTGGACCGATTACTTCGCCGATGTCCACCCGTCGTTGGTCGAGGCGATGATGTACGAAGGCAGCTTGTACGAGCCGCCGCGCGATTTCAACGCCGCCAATATGTACTTCAACACCAACACTTTGGCTGAGAACGGTTTCGATGTTCCGGGTCCTAATTGGACGAAGGACGACTTCGTCGAGATTGCGCGCGGCATCACCAAGAAGGACGATGCCGGCAACACCGATGTCTTCGGTTATGCCTGGATCAATCGTCTCTGGGGCAGTTGGATGCCCTGGATCTTTGTCGCCGGCGGCAACCTCTATACGGAGGAACGCGCGCCTGGTGGCGATTGGTGCTGGGATGGCTACTACGAGGGCGATCCGGCAGTCGAAGGCCGCGGCGGCGGTTTCCGCTGGCGCACGCCGATCGCTAATTCGGATGAGGTCGTCGAGGCGCTGCAATTGGTCGTTGACCTGTGGCAAGAAGGCGTCACCCCGGATATAGAGATGGGCAGCGGCGCGACCCTTACCGGCTTTTATGCCACCGGCAAGCTCGGCATGACGCCGGCTGGCGGGTTCTGGGCAGGTCGGCTGAAAAATGAGGGCATGGAGAAGGGCGACTTTGACGTGCAGCTATGGCCCGCCTGGCGCAACCAGAAGCACCAATTCGGCACCGGCGGCCACTGGCTGGCAGCGGGAGCGAAGGCGCCGGAAGAAGGTTGGGAGTTCATGAAGATCGAAGTCAGCCGTGAAGGCTTTGAAGCCAGCCCGTTCTTCTATCCGGTGATCATCACCACATCGGCGCGCCGCTCGTACAGCCAGGCTGCAAATTACGAGTCAACCGGACCAGCTAATTACGAAGTCTTCTACGATACACTAGATAAGCATCCGTCGACTTCACCGATTCCGGCGCCGCCCTGGGCGAACCCGATGACGACCATCTTCACCACGGGGACGAGCAATGCGCTGTCCGGCGCGATGAGCCCGCAGGACTCGCTTGATCAGATGCAGGCCGAGTTAGAAGCGCTGACTGCTCGTCAGCCACAGTATTACGCCGACAATTAAGACAGAGTGTCATGTAGAGTCAATACGAGTTGTATTGGCTCTACATCATTTGCAGATCGAGGATAGGCAATGACGACAGCAAAACGAGCAGCCGATAGCGGCGGCGGGATCTTGCATTGGCTGCTGCAGGATACCATGGATGGCTTGCGCCGGCGCCGCGCTATTCTGGGCTACTTGTTCTTATTGCCGACCTTGCTCGGTATATTTACATTTACAGCGGGTCCGGTATTTGTTTCCTTCGGTCTTAGCTTGTTCCGCTGGAACATATTTAGGCCGCCTGATTACATCGAATTGGCCAACTATGAGCGCCTGATAAGTGATGTCAGAATCGCGATTAGTTTTGGCAATACGCTGAAGTTCACGGTTTTGGCGGTCGCCACGCAAGTGTCCATCGGCTTGATTCTGGCCTTGGCGGTGCACCGTATATCCAACACGGCAATGCGCTATTATTTCCGTACGACTTTTTTCTTGCCGCTATTGATGTCTGGCGCCGCTGTTGCCGTTGTCATGGGATATATCTTTCACAAAGAATTTGGACCGCTAAACTATTACCTCGGTCTTTTGGGCGTACAGCAGATACCGTGGAAGACATCAGCGGATTGGGTGATGGTCACTATTGTCATCACTTCAGCGTGGCGCAACTTGGGATTCACATTCATTTTGTTCATAGGCGGGCTGTCAAATATCTCGCAGGAAGTTCTTGATGCGGCTGATGTTGATGGCGCGCAGGGCTTTCGGCGCTTGTGGTCGGTGACGATCCCGCTGCTCAGCCCGCAAATCCTCTTCGCCACGGTCACCGGTGTTATTGGCGCGGTTCAGGTATTTGAAGAACCCTTTATCATGACGCGCGGCGGGCCGGGCAATGCCAGCCGAACCGCGGTAATGGTGATGTATGAGCACGCATTCAAAGATATCGAATACGGTTATGGCTCCGCCATTGCCGTTGTATTGTTCCTGGTCATCATGGCTTTCACCGCGACGCAGATGTGGATGAGCCGGCGCTGGGTCTTCTATCAGTAAACACGGGCATGGGTCAAACGCTGGAGAGCTGTAATGACCGCTAATGCAATTCGCAATCCAGGTGAAGTAAGCGCGCTGGAGCACCAACGGCAGGTCTTGATGCACCGCGCGAGCAGGATCGTGCCGGTCGTACTGCTATTCCTGCTGAGTATGGTCGTGATCGCGCCCGTGGTCTGGACGATCTCGACATCATTGCGGAAAGGTACCGAGTCCTTTACCGTTCCGCCGCGCTGGCTGCCGACCGATATGGCGGTTGAGAATTATGAGGAAGTCTTTAGAAAAGTTCCTTTCGGCCGTCAAATCATTAACAGCACGCTTATCACCTGGGGAACGGTGATCGGCCAACTCGTTTCCGCCTCGTTGGCGGGATATGCCTTCGCCCGTTTGGAATTCCGCGGACGGGATGCTTTATTCTGGATTGTGCTGGCGACTATGATGATACCGATTCAAGCGGTGGTCATCCCAACCTTTATATTTCTCAGGAATCTGGGATTAGTCGATACACTTTGGTCGCTCATTTTGCCAGCCGTGCCGACAGCTTTTGGTACATTTCTGTTGCGGCAATACTTCCTGACCATCCCGATCGAATTGGAAGAGTCCGGCTTGATGGACGGCGCCAATCAGTGGCAGCTCTTTTATCGGATTTATCTGCCGCTGGTCAAGCCGGGGATGGCGGTGCTGGCGGTACTCAGCTTCAATTTTCATTGGAACGAATTCTTCCGTCCGCTTATATTCCTGATCGACAACGATAATTTCCCTATCACCTTGGGGATTTTCCAATTGCAGGGCTACATGATGACCGGGGCAATCGCCGTTGTGCTGGCGGGCGTCGTGATGTCGCTGGTGCCCGTCATCATCATCTATCTCTTCGGTCAGCGGTACCTGATCGAAGGCATCATGCGCGGCGCGATCAAAGGATAATTGCCTCGTGCCGTATCCAGATCGCTGGCGCGAATGAGTGTTTTCTACAAGCCCACGGATGGTTTTCCCCTTCGACAATGCAACGCACTGTACCCTCCCGCCGAAGTAG
>JAPOXG010000128.1 GCA_026707225.1 Chloroflexota bacterium | reverse complement strand
TGTAAGGCTGCTGACTCTCCCAAGCCAAGTAATCATCTGCGCTCACCAAGTATTCTGCTAATCGTTCCGCCATTTCCGGCAACACCTTTCCTGTCTGCGCTGATTGAGCATAGCACATTCGCACATTAGACTACAACCGCGCCTTTATCCCCGCCATCGCTTCCAGCGCCTTGATGATGCCGTGGTTGCCTTCGGCGCCCAGCCCTTGCGCCTGCAGCGTCCGGTAGAGGTTGAAGCAGAGCGCCGTCGCGATCACCGGAATGCCCATCTCGTCGGCCGCTCCCAGCACCAGCCGCAGGTCTTTCTGCTGCAAATCAATGGAGAAGCCCGGCTCCCAGTAATCATTAATGACTTGCGGACCGCGGTTCGCCAGCATCCAACTGCCGGCCGCGCCGCCAGTGACAGCGCTCAGCATCTTGTCCAAATCGACGCCGCCCGCCTGCGCGAAGAGCAGCGCCTCGCTGGCCGCCAGCATATTGACCACGCAAAGAATCTGATTCGAGAGCTTGACCGTTTGCCCGGCGCCAGCCTCGCCCACGTGGGTGATGGTGCTGCCCATCGCCTCGAAGCAGGGCATGGCGCGCGCGACGTCCGCTTCATTCCCGCCGATCATGATGCTGAGCGTGCCATTGGCCGCGCCCTCGCTGCCGCCGCTGATGGGCGCGTCAAGCATGGCCACGCCTTTCGCCTTGAGCTGCTCGCCGATCTCGACCGTTGTTTCCGGACTGATGGTGCTCATGTCGATCACCAGATCGCCGGTGGTCGCGCCGTGGATCACGCCGTCCTCGCCCAGCACAACCGCCTCGACATCGGGCGTATCGCTGACGCAGATGATGGTGATGTCGCTGGCATCCGCGACCTCTTTGGGAGAATCGCCGCCCGCTGCGCCCCGCTCCAGAAATGGCTCCATGCGGCTGGCTGTGCGGTTCCATACGGTGACGTCAAAGCCGGCCTTCATCAAGTTGTCGACCATGCCGCGGCCCATGATGCCCAAGCCGATGAATCCGATCTTTTCGCTCATGCTGGTCTGTCCTTGCCTATTCATTTGAGTGGATGCGGGCAATATTAACGTGATTGCGCGGTGGGGTACAGGTCGAGGGGGCGGCCGCTCATTTGTTTCCGCTGTGGCGTGATGCCAAAGGGGATAAGTTTAAGCAGGTAGAATATGCTGAGTCAATTGTAGCGAACCGTTGAGCCAACGCGGTAAACAGCCGGATGCGCTCCGATATTATGGGTCATTTCAATGTGCCAGAAAAGCGGACGGGTTTCGCAAGCGCTGACTAGGCATGGCGCAACTCACTCGGCGCGTCAAACCCCAGCTCCCGCACCTTTTCCCAGAAGCACGCCACGTTCGCCAGCTTGACTTCATCGTAGCCGCGAATGATATCGGGCAGTTCCGCCAGTTCAACCGCACTCGCATAGTTATCGGCGCTCAAGTCTTCCAGCGCGTCGAAAACGAGCCGCCGATACTGAACGATCAGGTCGCGCTCGGTCCGCCGCACGCGATCGTAGCCGAAGAGATCAAATCGCGTCCCGCGCAAGAAGCGCAATTGGCGCAGCCCGCGATAAACGAGATCGAAAGAGCGCCCGACTTTGATTTTGCGCTTCAATCCCAGCGCTTTCAGAATGGGCGGCTGCAAGTGATAGTGGAATTTCGCGCGCGCGCCAAACTGCTCCCCCATCGCCTCGCGCAGTTCCGGCTTCAGGCTCAAGCGCGCCACTTCGTATTCGTCTTTGTATGCCATCAGCTTGAAAAGGTAGCGCGAGAAGGCTTCGCTCAGGTCCGTCTTGTCCGGGCAGATGGCGCCTTCGGCCGCGCAAACCCGCCGCAGATCGGCGATATAGCGCCGCGCGTATTCCTCGTTCTGATAAGCGATGAGTTCCGGTACGCGAATCTCTAGCAGCCGCTTCAGTTCGCCGTTTGCGCCGAGGGAGTCGATCAATTGCCGCGCCGCCACTGAAGGCTCCGGCACGGTCTCGACGGCGCCCGCCCGCTCGATTTCAAGGCTGGCCAGCCAGGCCGGTTCGGCGACAGCCAGGCGACCGGCGCGGAAAGCCTGCTGGTTGTCGCCCACCTTGACGCCGTTCAGCTCGATGGCGCGTTCGATGGCGGCTGCCGACATGGGCAGGGTCCCCGCTTGATAAGCGGCGCCGATGACGATCATGTTCGCCATCATGTGATCATGAAACAGCGCCTCCGCCAGGCCGATGGCGTCGAAGAAAACATTTTCGCCGGCCAGCGTTTGGCGATTGATCAGCTCCAACAGGTGATCCGCTTCGGGGTATTCCACGGTGGTATCGCGCACCATGGCGCCGGTCGGCACTTTGCTGGTGCTGACGATGGCGACGCTGCGCTGCGGGTGGGCGCGGATCAGGTTCTTTGATTCGGTCGCCGTCAAGACATCAAAGACGAGGAAGGCGTCAGCGGCGGCCGCGCCAATCTTGGGCGCGATATCAATAGGCGACCTGGTAATTTTCAAGTAAGATACCACCGGCCCGCCTTTTTGGCTCAAGCCGGTTTGGTCCAGCGAGCGCACATGAAAGCCATCGAGCGCCGCGGCCGTGCCCAGCACTTGATTCGAGGTGACCACGCCGGTGCCGCCGATGCCGGTGAAGAGGATGTTGGCTTTGCCGTTGACGCGGCGCGTCGGCTCGGCGATATCCCGCTCGACGCGAAAGCTTGGCTTCGCTACCCGGGCCGGCGATTCTGCCGGAATCACGCTCATGAAGGCGGGGCAATTGCCTTCGAGGCAGGTGTAATCTTTATTGCAGGACGACTGATGGATCTGCGTCTTGCGGCCGAACTCGGTTTCGACCGGCTGTACGCTCAGGCAATTCGATACTGAGCCACAGTCGCCGCAGCCTTCGCAGACCTCCTCATTGATGACGATGCGCAACGTGGGGTCGGGCTCGAAACCGCGCCGGCGTTTGCGCCGCAGATTGGCCGCGCATTCCTGGTCGTAGACCAGCGCCGTGACGCCGGGCGTATCGCGAAGCAGCCGCTGCGCTTCGTCCAGACGGTCGCGCTCCCAAACTTCCGCCCCCGGCGCCCAGGAGGCGTCTGGCGGAAACTTCTCCGGATCAACTGAGACGACAATGGTCTTTTTGACCCCTTCGGCGTAGAGCAGGTGCGTCAGTTCCGGCACGGGCATCAAGCCGTCGGCCGCTTGCCCGCCGGTCATCGCCACCGCCGAGTTGTAGAGAATCTTGTAAGTCATCGTTGTGCCGGCCGCGGTCGCTTGTCTAATCGACAGCGATCCACTGTGGGCGAAGGTGCCATCGCCGATATTCTGGAAGATGTGATCGACATCAGTGAAGGTCTCGGCGCCGACCCAATTGGCGCCTTCGCCGCCCATTTGTGTCACGCCACCCGTATTCCGATCCATCAAGATGGCCAAGGTATGGCAGCCAATCCCAGCCGCCGCCATCGAGCCTTCCGGCACCTTGGTTGAGCGATTATGCGGGCAGCCCGAGCAGAAATAAGGCGAGCGCGCCACGAGGGGAATTGTGCCCAAATCGGGCCCCCGGTTTATCTCGCGCAGCCGGCGCTCCAGAAGCGGCGCGTCGACGCGCCCTTGCAAGCGCCGCGCCAGAATCCTCACGATATCGTCGGCATCCAGTTCATTATCCGCTTTGACCAGTTTGCGCTCCCGTTCGTCTTTCTTGCCGACGATGAGTGGCCGGTGCTCGCTGCCGTAGAGCGCTTCCTTGCAGAGCATTTCAATGAAAGCGCGCTTCTCTTCGATGACGAGGATCTCTTCCAAGCCGGCGGCGAATTCGCGCAGGATGTTTGGCTCGAGCGGGAAGATCATGCCCAGCTTGAGCAGGCGAATGCCCGCGCGTTCCAGCGCCGCGTCATCCAAGCCAATTTCGAGCAAAGCGCTGCGCAGGTCGTACCAGGTCTTGCCGGCGGCGATGATGCCCAGCCAGGCGTCGGCGGTTGGCAGGGCGATCTCGTTGATGCGATTCGCCCGCGCGAATGCCAGCGCCGCATCCAGCCGCGCGTCGTGGACTTCTTGCTCTTGCTGCAAGCTGTAGGGCGCCAGCAGATCCGGATTTTGTCGCGGACGCCAAAGCTGGCCATTCCTTTTGAATTCGGGCTCGACGATACAGACGCGGTCCAGACCAACCTCGACGCTGCCGTACTCGTCGGCGACATCGGTGACGATTTTGCAGCCCACCCATAGCCCGCTGAAGCGCGACAGGGCGAAGCCAAGCAAGCCGAGGTCAAGAATCTCCTGCGCGCTGCCGGGGTAGAGGATCGGCATCAGCGCGTCGTAGAGCGCGACTTCCGAGTGCGATGGGATGGTGGACGACTTGCAGGAGGGGTCGTCGCCAGCCAGCGCCAGTACGCCGCCATACTTGCCGACGCCGGCCAGGTTGGCATGTTTGAAGGCGTCGCCGCTGCGGTCAACGCCGGGTCCCTTGCCGTACCAGATGCCGCAGACGCCGTCGTATTTGGGGGCGGGCAGCAGGTTGACCGTCTGGCTGCCCATGATGGCGGTGGCGGCTAACTCCTCGTTGACCGCCGGGACGAAACGGATGTGATGCTGTTCAAGCAGCGCCGGAATCCGCTCCAGCGCGAAATCCAGCGCGCCCAGGGGGGAGCCGCGATAACCGGTAATCAAGCTCGCCGTGCGCAATCCGCGTCGTTCGTCGGCCCGATGCTGATCCATCGGCAGCCGCGCCAGTGCCTGAATGCCGCTCATGATCACGCGACCGCTCTGGACGGTATAGCGGTCTTCCAGCGAGAAATCCGCGAGTTTGGGCGAAGGTGTCTGCGTTTCGGCTGGCGCTTGTTTTTCTAGCATGGTTGTCCCAACTGCCGCGAATGGTGATAGTGCCTATACCTTCCTTTTATAACAGATTACGCGGGGGGATGGCATGTTTGTCTCGAATCGCGTTCGTCACGAACTGTTGCCGTCGGGGGGATTTACCCATGCAACCGAATTCACGACCCAACATACGCGGGCGACCTGATAGGTCGCCCCTACATTATCACGCTTGATTCCCGGTTAAATCGCTGTCAGCCAGGCGCTGGCCGCCAGGATGGCGAGGGCGAGCAGCGCGATAAGGACGGTGAGACGGCGCTCGCGCCGCTGCAAGCGCGCCCACTCGTCCCGCTCGCCAAGACCGCGTTCTCGCATCAGGCTGGTTCGTTCCAAGGCCGGCGCCACCCCGAATTGCAGCAGCAAGCCGCAAAGCGCCATGACGATAATAAGAATATGCTTGAGCAGCAGCGCCTGGCTCCAGCGATTGCTGAAGCGCAGCAGCCCCTCGTAATTGGGGTCGGTCGACATTTGCAGCAGGCCCGTGACAATCAACACTGCCAGCGCCAGGTTGCCCAGTATGGTGAAGCGATTGCGCAGACGTGTCAGCAGCTGATAGAGGGCGGGCTGCTCCGCCAAGGCGCGGTGTATCTCCGGCACAACCAGGAAAGTAATCAGAAGGATGCCGCCGATCCAGATTGCCGTGGCGGCGATGTGGAGGAACAGGCTGAGGGCCAGCGCGGCTTCCGACATCAGGTCAGGTCTGCTCGCTCAGCCAAGCCTCGTATTCCTGTTGCGCCTCGTCGTTCAGCGGATAATACTTGTCGAGGCGACCGCCTGCCTCCAGTTTCATGCGGGAGAAGACTTCCCATTCGGTTTTTTCGCTGGCGATTTCAGCGATCTTGTTCGCTAGCGCGTAGGGCAGGACGACGGCGCCATCGTCATCGGCCACGATGATATCGCCGGGCATGACGAAGCAGCCGGCGCAAGCGATCGGGACGTTGACGGCGTGAGGGAAGATATCGGTCTGCGTATGGAAATTGGGCGTGACGCCGCGCAGCCACAGTCCCAGGTCCAGCTGCTGCACTTCGGGATAATCGCGGATGCAGCCATCGATGACGACGCCTTTGCCGCCCTGCGCCTGAAATGATGTCAGCATCATCTCGCCGAAGACGCCGCTGCTCATGCTGCCGCGGGCATCGACGACGATGATGTCGCCGGGCCGGCAGGCCATGATCGCGCGGCGGTGCAGTTCGCGCTCGGGCGCGGCGGCGTATTCATCGCCCCAATGCACGTCTTCGCGCTTGGGCATGAATTGCAGCGTCACCGCCTGACCGCAAGCGACGGCGCCCGGGTTGAAGGGCTTTAGGCCGACGAGATGCGGATTGCGGATGCCCACACTCTTCGAAAGCGCGCCGGCGATGGTGGCCGCGCCGATCTCGCGCAAGGCGTCCAGCGTCGCCGCCTCAATGCGATTGAATTGCGGAAAGTCGCCCATATTGTGGTTGTCGCTTTCGCTTTGCCAACCATACCACCGGCGATTATACCAGCGACCGAAGGCTATGTCCCGCAATTGGATTGCGCGCGGGCGAGTCGCCGCCTCGCCCCTACAAACAACTTTGGCCAACTGTTGGCGCCAAAGCTAATCGCCTGAGAACTTGAGCGACGAATATCGTGGCTATACAGTGAGAAGACGGTGTAGGGGCGACCTACCAGGTCGCCCGAATCTCTTTGTGTAACGCGGGCGGCATGATATGCCGCCCCTACAGTATTATCAGTCTCGAATAGCTCATCTCAACCGAATTAGCCACTGCCTTGAGAATAGCAATCACATTTTTGCGCCTCATGCCGTAGGATGGGGGAAACGCATTGTCGCGAGGTACACCCATGAGCTTGAGCATCGGCATCGTCGGCTTGCCCAATGTCGGCAAGAGCACGCTATTCAACGCTTTGACCCGCGCGCAGAACGCCGTCGCCGCCAATTATCCCTTCAGCACCATCGAATCCAATCACGCCGTCGTGCCGCTGCCCGATGAGCGTCTGACGCGCTTGCAAGCCTGGGTCGGCGTCGAGCGGGCGATTCCAGCGCGCGTCGACTTCGTCGATGTGGCCGGCTTGGTTAAAGGGGCGCACAAGGGCGAGGGCTTAGGCAACCGCTTTCTGGGGCATATCCGTCATGTGGACGCCATCGCCCATGTCGTGCGCTGCTTTGATGACGACAATGTCGCGCATGTCAATGAGAAGCCGCACCCAGCAGATGACATCGCCGTCATCAATACCGAGCTGGCGCTGGCGGACTTGCAGCAGTTGGAGCGCCGCCTGGAGAAACTGGAGCGCGAGGTCAAGGGCGACCGCGAGCTCGAGGGACAATTGGTTATGGCGCGGCAGGTCGAAGCCTTTGTCGGCGAGGGGGCGCCACTGCGCGACTTTGACGGGCGCGATCATCCGGACTTCATCACCCTTGATTTTGAGATGCGCTTCCTGACATCCAAGCCGGTCATCTATGTCGCCAATGTGGACGAAGACGGGCTGCAGAATGGCAACAGCCACCTGGAGGCTGCCAGGGCGATCGCGGCGGCTGACGGCGCGCTCTTGCTCGCGGTTTGCGCCGGTCTGGAGCAGGAGTTGGCGAGCTTAAGCGATGAGGAACGGGCCGAGTACCTCAGCGTCTACGGCTTGGCCGGCAGCAGCCTGGAAAGACTGATCAGCGAGTGTTATCGGCTGCTTGGCTTGATCAGCTACTTCACTTTCAACGAGAACGAAACGCGCGCCTGGACGATCGGCCGCGGTTGGACGGCGCCACAAGCGGCTGGCGTCGTGCATAGCGATATGGAGCGTGGCTTCATCCGCGCCGAAGTCATCCCTTTCGCTGTGTTTGAGCAGCATCAAGACCGCAGCGCGATTAGAGCGGCTGGCTTGCTGCAAGTCGAAGGGCGCGATTATGTGGTGCAGGACGGCGATGTGATCCTGTTTCGATTCAATGTTTGAGCAGCTTAACGGCAGAATTCGGCGATCAGGTTGGTATAGATGTCGCGGCAGCGTTCGACCGACGCCAGGTCGACCCATTCTTCGATCGCATGGGCGCCGGCGCCGGCGGGACCTAGCACGACAGTCGGGATGCCTTGGTCGCCGAAAAGCGCCGAATCCATCCACCAACTGCTGCCGACGAGCTTGACTTCGCCCCCCAATTTGGCTTGGGCGATGCTTCTGAGCTGCTTGACGAGCGGGTGGCTGGCGTCGATGCTGTAGGGGCTGCGGGCGAATGTCGCCTTTGCCTGCGCCTTGAAGTCGGGGTCGGCGGCGGCGATTTCGGCGAGGATGTCGGTCACCTCAGCTTCGACGCCGCTTTCGGTCTCGCCGGGGATGGTGCGCCGCTCGACTTGCAACTGGCAGTGCGCGGGAATCATCGAGAGTTCTTCCCCGCCGCTGATCAGCGAAGCATGCAGCGAGCCTCCCCCCAGCAGCTCGTGGGTCGGCTGAGCCCGCATCGCCCGGTCATGGGCGTCCAGCGCGACTAGGATTTTTCCCATTTTGGCGATGGCATCGACTCCCAAGTGCGGTCGCGAGCCGTGGGCGGCTACACCGACGGTCTTGATATCGACCCAGACGAAGCCGCGGTGGGCGATGCTGATGTCCAGCTCGGTCGGTTCCGCGATTAAGACGGCGTCAGCGGACCAGCGCCCCCATTCCGCCAGCAGCGCCTCGGCGCCGATGCTGCCGTATTCTTCATCGACGACCGCGCTGAGCATGACATCGCCGCGTAGCTGCATCGCCTGCGCCGCTTTGAGCGCGAGCATACAGGCGGCCAATCCGCTCTTCATATCATAAGCGCCGCGTCCGTAAAGGCGTCCGTCTTTGATCACCGGCTGGAAGGGCGCTTCCATATCACTGACGCCGACGGTGTCGGTATGGGCGTTCAGCATCAGCGACTTGCCGCCGCCGCTGAGCGTAGACACTGCAGATCTGCCGCGGGCGATCAGGATGACGTTGGGGCGCTTGGGCGCTGCCGCCTGGACATGGACTTCGAGGTCGCTATTGCGTCCCCAAGCGGCGATGAAGTCGGCGATGTCGCCTTCGCCGGCGCCACCGGGGACGAGATCGGGATTGACCGAGTTGATGGCGACGAGGTCGGAAAGGAGATTGGTGAGTTCGGACATGTTTGGTCCTTAGCTTTGCCTTGTTATCAAGTCATGCGGTGCTGAATCGCCTCGTGTCGATACATCGGGTCATACGGCTTTACAGAAATGTCTGCGGTCAAGGGCATATCGTTCTGTGCCCTCTGTCTTGCCTCGATTCCTCTGTGGTGAAGCTCTAGGTCTACGTCGGGCGCAACTGCCGCTTCACATCGAGCAGCCCCAGCAGAAATCCGCGCGGGTCGTCGGGTTGCGGCAGTGGCAGTTGGCGCAGCGGCTCGATGAAGTCCACTGCGAGATCGCCCTCGCTGATGATGCGGTTGATCAGCTTGGCGACATCGTTGTACTGCATGATGATGGCGTTGAGGTATTGGTCGTTTTCGGTCGCTTTCCAGAGCTCCACCGCTGAAAGCAGTGCCTCGAGATTATGCACCAGCATGCCGACTTTGTAGCGATATTCCGGTTCGTTGGTGACGTCGCGCGCCTGTATGGCGTCCATGATGCCGGTGCTGGCGCGGATGAGCGGGACCGCGTCCAGCGGGATGGGAAGCAGGCAGCGGGCAATGTAGTCGGCGTAATCGAAGAAGGGCGGGTGGCGGGTTTCGCGGCTGTTATTGAGAATCTGCTTGCCTTCCAGCGGAACGTAGGCATTTTCGCGCAGCGCCCGCATCCGCGCTTTGAGATCGCCGCGCGCCGTCGCGCCGAGGTAACGCCGCGTGTGTTTGTACGTAAGCAGGGTGTTCAGGGTGTAATGGCCATCAAAGACGGGGTAGACGAAGGAGTCGATGGCGTTGCCGCCGATATTGGATTCTTTGAGAAAGCCTTTGGAACCGGTGACTAGCAGATTCTGCGAGAGGATGTCGTTGCATTTGAGCAGCAACCAGGACTTCAGCATGATGCCATGAAATTGCAGGAAGGGGCTGTCGCTGAAGGCCAGGGCGCGGAAGAAGGTGAAATTGATGTGCGCCGCCCCCAGCGCCAGATTATAGAGTTGGCGGAAGACATTGCTGAAGCGAATCGGGTTGTCGCCGAAAATATTTTTGCTCGATAGATGCTCGATGGCGGCGGGCAGCGAGTCGTCCACCATTTTCACGCCCATATAGGCGCAGTGGTATTTGGAGGGCAGCGCCATCCGCTGCAAGATCTCCAGCCCGCGCCCGACTTGGCCGACCAGGATGCCGGGGCCATCGATATCGAATTTGGTGAGGACCATACTGCGCAGCACGTGCGTCTCCAGGCGCTTCCAGTTTTTGGTGCTGCTATGGGGCACGGCGAAAAGGGAGAGGGAGCGCGGGCCATTGGCAGACGGGTCAACCTTGGCGATGACCGAGTGGTAATCGGCATGGTAGGAATTGTTGATCAGCCACTTCTGGCCGCGGATGTGATAGTTCTTCTCGCCGGGATCGTCGCTCGCGGGCGCCGCGCAGGTGCGGACGCTGAGCAAGTCGGTGCCGGTATGCTCTTCGGTCCAGCTCAGGGTGAAGATCTTGCCTTTGAGCTTGGCCGCCAGCTCGTATTCTTCGGCGGCGACCAGCATCATATAAGCCAGTCCGCTGGCGGCGCAGGCGGTCATATAGCTCGGGCTGTTGCGGAAATGCTTGGTGGCGACCAGCATGGAGCCCATCAAATTGAAGGTGGGATAGACGTTATCGAGCACGTCCATCATGCCGGCGCGCAGGCGCTGGTAATCGAGAATGTCGCCGAATTGCGGGTCTCTGATCGTTTCCATCAAAGCGGCCGTCTCAGTAATTCCGAGTTAGTCATACGTAAAACAATCGGATTAGCTTAGCAATTGCGGGCGAGACAAGGGTCGCGTGGACACTGACCGTCTCTCGCCCCTACAGGCTTACGATTGGTGGGCGAAATGGGTTGTCGCGCCTACATCTTTCCTCGGTGTTCTCTGTGTTGCCTTCTTTCCTCTGTGGTGAATTCTTTCGCTACTTCGCCGCCAGCGCCGACGGTTTGTGTCTACGCGACCTCACGCGGAGAGGAAAACTGCTGCGCCAGACGGTAAAGGCGGAGCAGGAAATCGCGCGGGGCTTCAAAGCAGCGCAAGGATCGCTGCCGCATGAGAGGGAGGAAGGCCGTCTCCAGGGCGCTCTCGCTGATAATCTGGTTGAACTCATTGACGAAGGCGTTGTGCTGCATGGTCACGGCATTAAGATATTCGTCTTCGTCGGTGGCTTTCCACATTTCGCAGGCGGCCAACAGCGCCTCCATCCAGTGCAGCAGAGCGCCGAGTTTGTAGCGGTGTTCCGGGTCGGTCGTCAGGTCGCGCTCGTTCAGCTCGTCGGTCAGCGCCCCCATCCGCGTGACGATGCGGCGGGCGTCCAGGTCGATTGGCAGCTCGAGATCTTCGATGTATTGAGCGTAATCGAAGAAATCGGGATTGCGCAGCTTGCGGGAGTGGGCGCGGATTTGATCAGCCCCCGCTGAGCTGGCGAGGCCGTATCGCAGCGCCGCCATGCGTTCCTTCACGTCAGCGCGGCGGGTCGCCCCCAGGTAGCGCTTGGCGTGCTTGGCTGTCATCAAGGTGTTGATGGTGTAATGTCCATCGAAGACGGGCAGCACAAAGGAATCGATCGCGTTTCGCCCGATGACGGATTCAGCCAGGAAACCCTTGGAGCCGACGACGAGCAGATTTTGGCCGAGCAGCTCGTTGGCGCGCAGCAGCAGCCAGGACTTGAGCATGACGCCGTGGAACTGCAAGAAGTTGCTCGCGCTTAAGGCAAGGGCGCGATAATAGATGAAGTTGAGAACGGCGGCGCCCATGACGATGTTGTACATCTGCCGCAGCACATTGCTAAAGTTAATCGGATTCTCATTGAAGATGCGTTTCTTAGAGAGATGCTCAATGCTGGCCGGGATGGCTTCGTTGAGCAGGTTGATGCCGACATAAGCGCACTGATACTTGCTAGGCATGGCCATGCGCTGGAGGATTTGCAAGCCGTGCCCCACCTTGCCCAGCAGACGTCCTGGTCCATCAATGTCAAAACTGGTGAGCACCATGCGCCGCAGGACGTGAGTCTCCAGCCGCTGCCAGTTAAGGCAGCTGCTTTGGGGCACGAGGAAGATCGAGAGCGAGCGTGGACCGCTGGAATCGGGATCGGTCTTGGCGACAATGGTGTGGTAATCGGCGTGATAAGAATTGTTGATCAACCACTTGCGGCCCTTGAGATAATAGTCGACGCAAGCGGGATCGTCGTTCGCGGACGTGGCGACCGTTGCCGCGCTCAATAAGTCGGAGCCGATCTCTTCTTCGGTCCAGCCGAGGGTGAAGAGGCTGTTCTTGAGTTCTTCGGCGATTTCGTCTTCGCCCGCGGCGATGATGGTCATCCAGGCGAGCATGCTGGCGCCGGCCGCAATCATGACATCGGGTTCGTCGCCATAGAGCTCAGTCCCGACTTGCAGCGATTTGTGCATATCGAAATCGGGCAGGAGCGCGTTGTAAAGATGCAGGATCGACTGACGCAGTTGGTCGAAGTCGACGATGTTGCCGAATTGCGGGTCGTTTATGTACATACTTGCCGGTCCAATTGGTCAGCGCGCCGCTCAAACAGCGTAGTATACGCCAACAGTCGCCGACGCTCAATAGGGCGCTTGCCGGGCGAATATGCGCAATATTTCACAAATTGACAACTGTTGAAACACCGTTGGCGGAGGAAAGCTACGGATTGATTCAGGCTCTTGCACGATTAGGCTACGGTCAGGAGGGTGTAATTCTTAGGTTTTTGGATAGTCGGTGAAAGTTCTTGTCCAGATTCTAATGTTTGCTATTTCTTGATTGCCTCATTCAGTTTTTCACGCCACTGCGCAAAATCATACCATCCGCAACCAACGCAACCTGAAGCGTCTTTCTTGTCTGTGGGACCCCACTTAGGCCCACCCTCGTAGAAGAAATCTATTCCGAACGGCTTTCCGCGTCTCCCAGTTCTGAAACAATCTTCGCAAGTTCTACTCTTCAGGAGATTGTGGCTTACGCTTCCATTTGACTTCTTGAGAAGTTGGAAATGTTTCTTTATGAACTCTTCATCCATATTGGAATAGTCTATGAGTTTTCTGTTTGATTCGGTATCCCATCGCAATCTCGGCAGTTTGTGATCAATTGTAAGCTGATTATGAGGACGCTCCGTATTCTCAACAATGTCGCGGCTACCGAATATCCTCATGACTTGATTAACGAAGGACTTAGGCATGGATCCACTTTGAACGGCAGACTTGAAAGCTCCTTGCCATCGGTCATGCCGAGTTGTTTTTTCGCAGATAACACATAGGTGATTGTCGCTCTCTATAATCATTCCAGGTCGCGATCTTGTTCCTCGTTCTAGTCCCTGAATTCCGGAACCGCCAGCGATTTGGGTGATTCCGGTATGTTGGTATTTGCACTCTCTACAATGCCATTGTTGATCCTTTAGCACTAGAAACGCTTTATAGTTTTTCTTCGTCCTGTCAAAGGTGTTTTCAAATTCTTCCAGTGTCATTGACATTATGGCTCAACCACCCACTGACATAATTCGCTCGCACGCCAACTGGTAAATGGCCCGGTCTTTTTCATAGGCCATAACTTTCCGACGCATTTCCATGGCGGCAATCAGCGTTGTCGCGCTGCCCGCAAAGGGATCGTAGACGAAATCCCCTTCGTCGCTGAAAAGCGCAATGAACTCTTTGATGAGCGGCAGCGGCTTCTGAGTCGTATGAATCCTCTGCTGAGGCGAAGGCGACTTGCAAACGAATACGTTGTGTACTACGTGTCCATTGAATTTTGTACCGGGTCTCTTCCCAATGACAATAGCTTCCCATGCGTTAATCGGCTTATATTTGTGGTTAAATGGCACGGGATTCGTCTTTTGCCACACTAGAGTCCCAACCGCTACGAATTTGTGACGTTCAAGAATCTCGCAATACTCGCCAATCTGCGCCTGCGCGCAGAATGTCACAAACCATCCACGTACTTTGGGCAGAACGTGTCCTGTCCATTCGGAGGGAGATATCGGACCATCCCACTCTCCAAAGTTTCCTCTTGGCATAATAAAGTCAGTACCATCTTTGCGAAGTCGTCGTGGCACTTGACGTTCACAAGTGTAAGCCTTGCTAATGCCGTAGGGAGGATCCGTGAGAAGCAAGTCTATAGAATAGTCAGGGATTAGTTGTGTACCTGCTATGCCATCGCCGAGTCTAAATTCATAATTGTGACCCACAAGCGCTTCTTCAAAGTTATACGTTGTCACCTCCTGCTTCAGAAGACTTTTTATCTCGTTTTGTATGTTCGCCGGATGTTCTGCCTGTAGTATGTTTGCGTCCGCGTCAAACAGCAATCGTCCCAAATTGAGCGAATGTCCATTGAGGTTTTGCGTCTGTATGTTTGTCTCCCAAGCTCTTTCAGTTGCGCTGTAATGTGGACTACTATGAGATAGAAATCTGCGATGTTTAGGAAAATTGGAAGTAATCCACTGGTTGGCCGTAGCTCTTAGCTTAAGCTTTTGCTCGACCGTCAAGTCTGTTTGGCTCTCGTCAGCATGGGCAAATACGATCGAATGCTGTTTCATGAGACCCTCCCTGAGCCGCTAACCTAATCATATCGTGGATACGATATCAAGGCAAAATCTCAGGATTCTGGTAGGCCCGTAAGAATTCTTGGACTGTTCTCAAGTCAATGGGAGAGAAAATGCACTATCATAATCAGGCGTCGCGCACTTGCTGGACGATCTCGCGCAGCTGCCGGTCGAAATTGGGATCGGCCGCTTTGAACTCTTTTCCGCTGATGACCAGGGGCGCGCCGAAGACGACGATCTCGGCGCCAAGGGCCAGCGTCTCAATCGCTTGGGGCACGCTCAAGCCGCCGACAGCTTGCACCGGGATATCGACGGCCGCCAGCACATCTTCGAGATCATCAAGCGGGCTGAGGCCCGGGATCATATTGCGCTCATCGAAGCCGGTGTGCACGATGATGAAATCGACGCCCATGTCTTGCGCTTGGCGCGCGCGGCCCGGTTTATCGGGGCAGAGCATGACATCGCACATGACTTGCTTGCCATAGCGTTTCGCCATTTTGACCTGCTCGATGATGCTGGCGTCATGCGCCTGGCCCATGACGACGACCATATCGCCACCGGCTTTGAACATCATCTCCGCTTCCAGCCCGGCGCCGTCCATCGTCTTGAGGTCGACGACGATGGGCGTGTCGGGGAAGGCGCTGCGGAAGGCGCGCACGGCGTGCAGCCCTTCGGCGAGCAGCAGCGGCGTGCCAACTTCGAGCCAGTCGACGCCGGCATGCGCCGAGGCGCGCGCGAGATCGAGCGCTTCGTCGAGGTCGATGACATCAATTGAGATTTGGATTTTGGCGTCTATTGTTCGGCCCTCCGTAATTTGCGTTTGCGGGCGACCCAAGGGGCACCCCTACATTTCTGAGTCTTGGCGGACGACTCGCAGGGTTGCCCCTACATTTTGTGACCTATGCCGGCACAAGCACCGACTTGACATTGACCCCGGCTTCCATTTCTTCGAAGGCTTCTTCCCATTCGCCGAGACCGTAGACGCCGCCGATGATGGGCGTGAGGTCGATCTGGCCGCTAGAGAGCAGCGCCAGCGCCCGCTCCCAAGTCGAGTAGAGATGGCTGAAGCAGCCTTGCAGCGTGACGGCTTTCTGCACCAGCGGATCCAGGTTGAAGTCCATTGGCTGGGGACCCCAGCCGATTTTGGTGATGATGCCGTTGGGGCGGACCATTTCCATGGCGGATTTCAAGGCGATGCTGGCGCCGCTGCAATCGACGATCAGGTCCGCGCCGTAGCCATCGCCCAGCGAGCGCAGCAACTCGAGCGGGTCGTCTTCGTCGATGTTGAGCGTTTGGGTCGCGCCGATTGCGGCGGCTACAGACAGACGCCGCTGGTCGACATGGGTGCCGAGCATGATGATCTCGCCGGCGCCGCGCAGCTTGGCTATGAAGAGCGCCATCATGCCGATGGGACCGGGACCTTGGATGATGACGGTATCGCCGGGGCGGACGACCGGCGTCTTCTCCACCAGGGCGTTGTAGGCGACGCAGATCGGCTCGGTCAGCGAAGCCTGCTCGAAGGACACATTTTCCGGGATGTGATGCAGAATCGCCCCCCGCGCGGTCACATATTGGGTGAAGGCGCCGTCAATGAGCGCGCCATAACCGAGCCGATGCGGGCACTGATTGTAATCGCCGGAATGGCAATAGGCGCAGCTTTCGCAGACTTGTGCCGCCGTCTCCACCGCCACGCGATCGCCGACATTGAAATTGTCGACGCCTGCGCCGACGGCGGCGACAATTCCACAGAATTCATGACCCAAGACCAGCGGCAGCGTGATCGCCCAGCTTTGATGATCCCGCCACATGTGGATGTCGCTGCCGCAAACGCCGGCTGCGCGGACTTCCACGACGACATCGCCTGGGGCTGGGTCGGGCGGCTGGGGGATATCGCGCAGTTCGACATTCTTGTCTTCGCGTCCGTATTTGATGAGAGCGTCCATAGACATTGTTCCTTGCCTTTTCGCGGGCGACCCACTGGGTAGCGTAGGGTAGACATAGCCCTTCGACACTGACCGCCGACACTAACCTTCGGTCGTCCGTACACGATATTACGACTGTTCACGGGCGACACAAGTGTCGCCCCTACGATCATCAAGCTGGCGGTTCGAAGTATTTCCTGCGCATCCGGTGCAGGAATTCGAGCGATTCACCCATTTCCTCCATGCCATTCATGCCATCTTCGATACTGACCCAGCTGTCATAACCCGCCTCGCTCAGGATTTGGAATATCGAATCATAGTCATTCAAGCCCCGGCCGGTCACACCGTGCTGCAGCGCGTCGGCATAGCCAACGGCGCCATCGCTTTGGCGCAGTTCGTCCATTGTGACGCCGGCGGCCAGGTAGCGGTCGCTGGCGTGCATGCTGACGACGCGCGGCGCCACCGCGCGCAGCAATTCCAGCGGATCGTCGCCGGCGACGATGGCGTTGGAGGGGTCGTATTGTACGCCGAAGTGTTCACGCTCGGGAATGGCCGCCAGCAATTCAAGGAAGATATCCATCTTTTGGGCGAATTCGGGATAGCGCCAGAAGCCGTCTTTATAATGGTTCTCCAAGCCGAGGATGATGCCTTGTTCGCGGGCGACCGGCAGCACCTGCTCGATGCATTCGACAACCCACTCGATGCCTTGCTCGCGCCCCACATCGGGATAGCGCTGGCCGCTCAGGACGCGGCAGACAGCGCCAGCGCCGCCGAGCAGTTTTGTCACGCGGATCATCTCCGCCTCATGCTCAACCGCGCGTTTCCGTTCATCTGGGTCGGGGTGGGTGAAGTTGGGCGAGCAGCAGAGCATCGGCATTGCGAAGCCGGCGTCGGCAATGGCATCGCGCAAGCGGCAAAGATAGTCGTCATCAAGGCTGGTGAAGAAGCCCTCGTACATTTCCAAGCCGTCGGCGTCGAGGGTCCGCGCCATGTCGATCCAGTCGAAGACGGACATCGTGCGCTGGCCGGCGATGTCTTCGAGGTAGCATTTGGGAAAAGCGGCGATTTTCATGGCTCTAGCCTTGCCTGGGAATCATATTCCGCAGACGCTTACAAGGACGATGCGGCTGACATGTCCAGCTTCCAGCCGCTGAATAAGGGTTGCGAGCCGGGCTTTCTCCCTATCCATTTCGGCTGCAAGCTCTTCTGTCGGCTCCTCAGCATAGGTTTCCTGAAGAGCATTGTAGTGTCTGTCCATGGTTGCGACAGCCTGATCCAGCGCTTGCACATGGGAATCGCCAGAGGCAATCCCTTTCGTCTTGTTCTTGAGCGTATCCAAGCGCGTATCTCGGTAGAACTGTTTGACGGTTTCGACATCATCGGTTGTGGTCATTATCCAGGTCGTTGTGCCCCAGGCGCGCGCGCGAAACAAATCGTACTGCACGTCCACCGTCTTGCCGTTGGGATACAGCGGCATCCACCAATCTTCGACATCGTAGGCGCATTTTAAGTCCCCGATAAGCATAATGGCGGCAATGAATATGATCGCGGCGCCGACCAGAATCAACGTTGTCTTGAGGCAGCCGGTTTGGTTGCGATTGGCTTCCACAGCGCTTTACTTTTCCTTCTCTTTCGCGCTCGATTTGGGTGGTGAAAATGACTGGCTTGGGCCAGATCGATTTGGCAAGTGTAGGCAATCGTATCACATAGCACGCTAGAATAGGCGCGCGATATTCCGTCGTCGGTTTACGAAACTGACAAGACATGAGAATTCGGCTATTGCATAGGGTTGCAGACCGTGCTATATTCACGCATTGTACATACATTTATGTACAATTCAAAATTGTTCTTTGCATGTGCGCCAGAGTTTATGCCGGAAAAACTCGATAAGATTCGCCTCGACCATAACAGCTACATTTCGCTGCATGTGCAATTGCATAATCAGTTGCGCCGGCTAATCGTCTCGGGTCGATGGGAATTTGGCGAGCGCATCCCCACCGAAATGCAGCTAGCGCGCCATCTCGATATCAGCCGGACGACCGTGCGCGTCGCCACGCAGCGGCTTGAAGTTGAAGGCTTGATCAAGCGCAGCGCCGGCCGCGGCACCTTCGTCGTGTATCAGCCCCAGGACCGAGCCGCCAATCGCACGATTGGTTATCTCACTTGCAGCTTCCACAACGAAATCCACACCAACATTCTCAGCAGCGCCCAGACCGAGCTGCGTTCGGCCGGTTGCCAGGTGATATTTAGCAATTCCAGCGATCGGCATGACGAAGCGCGGATCCTGCAACAGTTGCTGGATGATGAAGTAGGCGGGCTGATGCTTTGGGCGAATGCCGAGCCGACGGAAGAAACGATGGCGATACTTGGCGAGTACGAACGCCGGGCGATTCCCATCGTCTTCATCGACCGTCCAATCGAGGGGATCCGTGCGGACTATGTTTCAAGCGACAACGTAGGCGGCGGCTATGAACTCGTTTGTCATCTGATCGAGTTGGGGCATCGGCGCATTGTGCCGCTCATGCCGAGTATTGAGGATTTGCATCCGGTCAACGAACGGCTGCGCGGTTATATGGCCGCGCTCCATGAGCGTGGCATCTGTGCCTTTGAGCCATGGCGAATCAGCCCGCCTGAGCGTCACGAATTTCATGAGACTGATATCTACAGCCTGGTGGGTTCACAGAGCCGCCACGTCATTCGGCAGGTTGAACGTTTCACCGATACTGCGGGTCCCATGCCGACTGCGCTTGTCTGCATCAACGACATCCTCGCCATCATCGCGATAAGCGCTTTGAGAAACATGGGTTACGCAGTGCCGGACGATGTTTCGGTTGTCGGCTTTGACGACATCAGCATGGCATCTCATATCGGCGTGCCGCTGACAACCGTTTCGCAAGACGCCTACGAATTGGGCAAAGTGGCTTCGCAGATGCTGTTGGGTCGGCTGGGCGGCGGCGATATGGATCCGCGCAGCTATTCTGTGCCGACCCAACTGCGTATCCGATCATCGACAGCGGCGCCGTATGTTGGCGTCGATACGGTAGTAGAGACCTAGGGAGAGGAGGCGCTATCGGAAGGCATTAAGCGACAGCAGCCTTAGAAAGCCTGGGCGCCGCCAACGCGCCCGTCATTCGGTAATTGAGTATGACTGGATGACAAACCAATACCGGAGTTGGTGAACGCAAACCCTATTCAATAGTTGTATGAGTACAACGCATGAATGCAAGAATCGTACTTTTCGTCCTTCTCGCCGTCGTCGTGGCGTCCTTTAGCTTCACGGCTATGGCGCAAGATGTCGCGCGCGAAGACCGCTCTATTCTGAGATGCCGACAATGACTGACTGTATAGCTTGCGAGATGGATGGCAGCAGAGAACCCGATATTCCCGTATGCCTTGACGATATGCGGGGCATGCCGCGCGCCGATGAAGCGTTCGACATATTAATCCCCTTCGCCAAGCGCTATTACCGCTTGCTGCAAACGGAGGAGTCCGAGCTGGATAATCGCGCGCGTTTCACCAATTATTTCGGGAGCGTGGACTGCGCCATGCGTGTGGTGGAACGGCAAGACCATGCAGGACCGGTGAGTATAGATGCCGTCGCCGCCAAGATAGACCTGCCATGCATTGCCAATACGCTGCCGTTCTTGATTGAAGCCTTTGAGCGGTGTCGCTTTCTCTGGGGAGGAGTGCGCCGCCCTGAGTTGCCGGAGGGCCGACCACAGCCTAACCTCACGAACACATTTGCCGTTCTGACGTACATAGGCTCGAAGATGTACCCAATTTGTGGAACTTATAGCATTATGAGTGATTACAACGACCCGTTTGGCTAGGGAAAGGAGGCGCTATCGGAAGGCATGAAGCGACAGCAGCCTTAGAAAGCCTGGGCGCCGCCAACGCGCCCGTCATTCGGTAATTGAGTATGACTGGATGACAAACCAATACCGGAGTTGGTGAACGCAAACCCTATTCAATAGTTGTAGGAGTACAACGCATGAATGCAAGAACCGTACTTTTCGTTCTTCTCGCCGTTGTCGTGGCGTCCTTTAGCTTCACGGCTATGGCGCAGGATGTCGCGCGCGAAGACACCGCGATCTTCGACCGTGACGGTCGAGTTGGTCCCCAGCCCGGCTTTGACAACTACAACCCCTACGTGCCGAACAATCTCAGCAACGGCGGCTTGGGGCAAGCCGTCTTCCAGCCTTTGTTCATTCTGAACTACGAGACCGGCGAGATCATCCCCTGGTTGGGCGAGAGCGCTTCCAGCAATGATTCGCTTGATGTTTGGACGCTAAACCTGCGCGAAGGCGCGGAATGGTCCGATGGCGAAGCCCTGGATTCTGACGATGTCGTCTTCACCTTTGAGATGCTGGGGAACCCGGAAAACGCGGGCCTCTGGCGCGCCGGCAACGTCCAGACCTGGGTTGACAGCGTGGAAGCTGTTGATGCCACGACGATTCAATTCAACTTGAAGGCGCCCAACCCGCGCTTCCAGTTGGATTTCTTGACGGTCAAGATTGGCGGCAACATTCTGATCCTGCCAGAGCACGTTTGGGCGGATCAAGATCCCTTCACCTTCAAGAACTTCCCGCCGGTTGGCTCCGGTCCGTATACGCTGACGCACGCCGACGAGACCAACTGGATCTACGACCGCAACGACGATTGGTGGGGCGCTAAGACCGGCGCTCTGAGCATGCCTGAGCCGCTGCGTCTGATCTGGATCATCACCGGCAACGACCAGATCCGCACCACCTTGGCCGTCAACAACGAAGTTGACAGCATCATGGACGTGACCCTGGGCGCCTTCGAGGCGATGCAGGCGCAGAACGACAATATCTTCGCCTGGGTCGATGGCATGCCTTTCGTATGGCTGGATCCCTGCCCGCGGCAGTTGACCTTCCAGACCGATGTAGAGCCTTGGGACAACCCGGACATGCGCTGGGCGATCAACCACATCGTCGACCGCGACAACATCATTGAGGTCGCTTACGAGGGCGTCACCATTCCTTCGCGCACGATGTTCGTTGAGTATGGCGCGATGTTCCCCTTCATCGACGCGATTGAAGACGCCGGCATGGGTCTCAGCTCGACATCAAACCACATGGCGGCTGAGGAATTGCTGACCGCCAATGGCTACGTCCGCGGTGGCGATGGTCTGTGGCAGGATGCTGACGGCCACGTCTTGAACCTGGCGATCCAGGTTCACGAAGGCTTCATCGAGAAGCGTCGTATCACCTCGGTTCTGGTTGAGCAGCTGCGCGCCTTTGGCGTCAACGCCAGCGCCGCCGTCATCGCGGGCCCGACCTGGGACGACAACAAGCGCTTCGGCAATTACGAAGCCACCACTGACTGGGATGCCTGCGGCTCGGTTAACGAACCCTGGGCTTCGCTGGATCGCTACACGTCTCGTCACTATGTTCCGATTGGCGAGCGTTCTTCGGGCAATAACCATGCCCGTTGGTCCGGCATGAACAACGAGGCATACAGCGATGTTGTTGCGCAGATCGGTTCGCTTCCCCTGGGTGATCCGGAGGTCATTCCCTTGGTACTGGAAGCGTACCAGTACTTCTATGAAGACCTGCCGATCCTCCCCTTGAACCAGGCGACCAAGCTGATCCCCTTCAACAGCACCTACTGGGAAGGCTGGCCGACGTCTGACAACAACTTCAACCACCCGGCTACCTGGTGGCATTCGACGCATCAGATCATCTCCGAACTGCGCAAGGCTGGCATGTAAGGATTTGATTCCGTTTGGGTTTCTCCACTGGCAATTGCTGGTGGAGACCCCGCCTCACCGAAGAAACTAATCCGATGGCGTCGCTTTTTCACAAACCAACGACGAAAGAATGAGTTCATTTGTAATTGCAACGTTATATTTTTGTTTTACGCCAATGACACAGCGGAGAACGCAATGTAGAGAAGGGCGCTGATATGGGAAGTTTTTCACTCAATTATTTGCTGCGCCGGTTGCTGGTATTCTTCCTGACAATATGGGTGGCGGCGACTTTGATGTTCATCATCCCGCGCTTGGCGCCGGGCGACCCGATCTCGGCGATGATCGCGCGAATGTCTCAATTCGAGGGCTTCGTTGAAAACGCCGACTTGATCATCGAAAGCTGGCGAAAACGCTTCGGTCTCGACGACCCGCTGTATGTGCAGTACTTTCGTTACCTAGGCAATACATTGCGCCTGGATCTCGGTTATTCGATGGGGAATTTCCCGGCGACCGTGGCCGAATTGGTGGGGCGGGCCCTGCCCTGGACGATCGGGCTGATCGGCATTTCCACCTTCATCTTCTTCACGGTGGGCAATCTCTGTGGCGCTCTGCTGGCTTGGTATAAGTCCCCCAAGTGGCTCAAAGTGATGATACCGATTACGATGTCTTTCACGTCTGTGCCGCCGGCGCTGTTGAGTTTGCTGCTGGTCTACATCTTTGCGTTTCAGATACCGATATTCCCGGAATTGAACGCCTACGGGCGCGGGATGGTGCCGGCGTTCACGCTTGAGTTCATCGGAAGCGTGCTTTATCACGGTTTTTTGCCTTCCATGTCCATTGTCTTAGCGACCTTCGGTTATTGGGCGCTGGGCATGCGCGGCATGTTGGTCACCATCGAGGGCGAGGATTATATGATCCTGGCCCAGGCAAAGGGCTTGAAGCCTTTCTACATCTTGTATCGCTATATGATTCGCAATGCCATCCTGCCCCAGATGACGGCGCTGACGCTCTCGTTAGGCCTGCTTATAAACGGATCGGTACTGGTGGAGATTATGTTCACCTACAATGGCATGGGTTCGCTGATTTATGCCAGTATCAACACACTGGATTTCGGGCTGATTCAAGGCACAGCCTTTATCTTGATTGTCAGCAGCGCGCTGGCGGTGCTGATCATTGATCTATCCTATCCGTTGATTGATCCTCGGATTAGCCTGGAGGGGAGGTAGCCATGGCGGATTCTTCTGGCTCGGGCGGGAAACCGGTTGCTGATCTCGATTCGCGATTCAGCAATTTAGCGCCGTCGTCGACCGGTCGCAAGAAGACTGGTAGGTTCAATCGCTTTGACAATCCCTTGCTGAATTGGAAGTTTCTCAGTGGCGCGGGCATCTTCGGCTTTATCTTTTTTCTTATTTTCTTGGGCAATCAGTTTTGGGATACTGATCTGGCGCTGGCTGGCAGCTCGCCATTAAACATGCCGCCCGTCGGTTTCACCAATTGGCGCGACCAGGAAGGCATTCCGGAGCACCCGCTGGGAACCGAAAACAGCGGACGCGATATGCTGGCGCTTTTGATCGTGGGTACGCCGCGCACGATCGGCGTTGGTGTAATAGCCGCCTCCGTCGGCATGGGCGCCGGCATCCTTCTGGGTTTTATGGCCGGTTTTGTCGGTGGCATAGTGGATGATGTCATCCGGCTAATGACCGATGTGGTCATTCCCATTCCTTCTCTTTTAGTGCTCATTGTGATTCAATCCGCGCTGCAAAGAGAAATGGATTTAGTGACCATGGCTTTGCTGATATCCATGTTCTCGTGGGCGGCGCCGACGCGTTACATCCGCTCCCAAGTACTGAGCATGCGGGAGAGCGGTTATGTGCAGATGGCGCAGCTCTCCGGTGTGCCGACGCGCGATATCATGTACCGCGAGATGATGCCCAACCTGCTGCCTTACCTGGCGGCAAGTTATATCGGCAATATGACCGGCGCGATACTACAGGCAGTGGGTCTGGAATTGCTCGGTTTGGGACCGCAGCGCATTCCATCGCTTGGCGTTACGATTTTCTTCTCGATTGAAGCAGCCGCCTTGCTGCGCAATATGTGGTGGTGGTGGGGCATCCCAACGGTGATTCTCGCCGTCGTCTTCATCGCGCTGCTGCTGATCAATCTGGGCTTGGACGAGATTGCCAATCCACGCCTGCGCAAAGCGAATTAGCAGGGGGCGGGAGCGAAGGGACATGTCTGAGCGGAAGACCCACGAAAGCGACCGCGTCGTCCTCAGCGTCGATAATTTGCGCATCCATTACGCCACGCCACAGGGTGATGTCATCGCGGTCAGCGATATCAGCTTTGAGTTGTATGAAGGCGAGACGCTTGGCTTGGTGGGCGAGTCCGGCTGCGGCAAATCGACCACCGCTTACGGCATCTTGCAATTGGTGCAGCCGCCCGGCTATATCGTGCACGGCAGCATTCAAGTTGATTGCACAGAGGTGTTGCATCTTGAAGAAGAAGAGTTGCGCAAGTTCCGCTGGACCGGGCTTTCGCTAATCCCGCAAGGGGCGATGAATTCGCTGAACCCGACGATGCGCGTCAAAGACCAGATCATTGATGTCATTGAATCGCACGAGGGCAAGCAGAACGACCGGGAAGCCTTGCGCGAACGCATCTTTGAGTTATTCCAAAACGTAGGGCTGCCCAACCGCATCTACAATATGTACCCGCACGAGCTCAGCGGCGGCATGAAGCAGCGGGTCTGCATTGCGATGGGCGTGGCGCTGCACCCGACTGTAGTCATCGCCGACGAAGCGACGAGCGCGCTGGATGTGGTTGTGCAGCGCATCGTGGCGCAGACGCTGGTGAAAGTCAAAGACGAGATCGGCGTATCGCTGATCGTCATCGGCCACGATATGGGATTGCTGGCTCAGATCGTCGATCGAATCGCGGTGATGTACGCCGGCAAAATGGTTGAAATCGCGCCAGTGGAGAATGTTTACGCCAATCCGCTGCATCCTTACACGCAGTTGTTGATCGACTCGATTCCATCGATCAAAGAGCGCAAGCCGCTGAAGATCACCGAGGGCATCACGCATGATCCGCGCAATCCGCCGTCCGGCTGCATCTTCCGCCTGCGCTGTCCTTTTGCCTGGGAGCATTGCGCTGATGCTGAGCCGCCTCCGTTCAACGTAGAAGACAAACACGAAGTTGCCTGTCATTTGTATGACGAGCAATTTGAAGAGAGGAGGACGAATGCCCTCGCCACTCTTGCAAATCCGTGACGCCACCAAAATTTATTCGACCGGCGGCTTCCTCGGCAGCGGAAAAAAGACTGTTGTCGCGCTCGATAACTTCAATATGACGATAGACGAATCGCCGGCGACGATCACGACGATCGCCGGGGAAAGCGGCAGCGGCAAGACGACGCTGGCGAATCTCGTGCTCGGTTTCATCAAGCTGACATCGGGTCATATCATATTTGACGGCGAAGACATCACCGACATGACCGACAGCCAGCTCAAAGTTTACCGCCGCAATGTGCAAGCGGTCTTCCAAGATCCCTTTGGCGTTTACAATCCCTTTTATCGCATCGACCACGTTTTCGATTTGGTCAACACGCACTTCAACCTGTCGGACAATCAGAGCGAATATCGCGACATGGTCGAGGCGGGCTTGAATGTGGTCGGCTTGTATGGCGAGGATGTGCTGCGCAAGTATCCGCATCAGCTGAGCGGCGGCCAGCGCCAGCGCATCATGATGGCGCGTGCTTACATGATCAAGCCGCGGCTGATCGTGGCTGATGAGCCGGTGTCCATGGTGGATGCGTCGCTGCGCGCTTCGATTCTTGACGCCATGCTGCGCCTGCGCGATGACCATAACATTTCTTTTTTGTATATCACGCACGATTTGAGCACGGCTTATCAAATCGGCGATCAGATTTATATGCTTTATCAGGGCACGACGGCGGAGCGTGGCTCTGCGATGGATGTCATCGACGCGCCACAGCACCCGTATGTGCAGCTGCTGATTGACTCGGTGCCCGTGCCCGACCCGACCGACAAATGGGATGTTAATATCAGCCTGCCCAGCGAAGAGGAGATGCGCACGGCCGCCTCGGTCGGCTGCCGCTATTATCCGCGCTGTCCCCATCGCATGGACCGCTGCCTGGAAGAACAGCCGCCGCTTTTCAAGATGGACAAACCGAAGCATGAAGCGGCCTGTTATCTCTATGAAGAGCGCGAGATGGCGCCGATTGAACCGCCGGTTCTGGTCAACCGGCCGATCGCTGAGGCGGAGAAGCGCAAGCGCGGCAATCGCTGGCAGGGGGCGGCCGCGGCAGTCGCTCTGGCTGCCGTCGCTTTTGCCATTGGCTTTGTGATCGCGCTCAACCGCGAGCCGGAGACGGTCGTCGAGGTGGAGACCGTCGTGGTCACGGCGACGCCTGCGCCGCTACAGGCAGCGCCGGCGCAAGCAGAACCAACCGCCGCTGTCGACGCGGAAGCGGAGGCGGAAGAGCCGACCCCGATCCCGGAGCAGGAATTCAAACTGTCGCCGGAGGGCGCGGTTGACAAAGGCGCGCTTGAGCTAAATGCGGTGATGGTGGAGGAAATCAGCGGCGAAGGCGATCTGCACCGCTACCGATTTGAAGGCGCTGCTGGCCAGGAAGTCACCGTCAAGATTCGGACGGGCGGCGGCGGCTTGAGCGGCGGCAACCTCAATTCGCCCTACGGCACGATTTATGGACCGGGCGGCGAATTCGTGGCGGCGCTTGGCGATACGGCGGTGCGTCCGCGGCGCAGTTACAACGCGCCTCTCACCCTGAAGGCGGGGACCTACACCATCATCGTGGGTCCGGCGGAAGTGGACCGCTACGGTCTGGTGGGCGACGCGCCCTATCAGATCGAAGTCGAAGGCGATGAACCGGCAATAGAGCCGACGCCGATCCCGGAGCAGGAATTCAAGCTGTCGCCGGAGGGCGCGGTTGACAAGGGCGCGCTGGCGCTGAATGCGGTGATGGTGGACGAAATTGCGGACGCCGGTGACATGCACCGCTACCGATTTGAAGCGGCTGCTGGGCAGGAAGTCACCGTCAAGATTCGGACGGGCGGCGGCGGCTTGAGCGGCGGCAACCTCAATTCGCCCTACGGCACGATTTATGGACCGGGCGGCGAATTCGTGGCGGCGCTTGGCGATACGGCGGTGCGTCCGCGGCGCAGTTACAACGCGCCTCTCACCCTGAAGGCGGGGACCTACACCATCATCGTCGGGGCGGCCGAAGTGGATCGTTATGGTTTGGTGGGCGACGCGCCGTATCAGGTGGAGATCGAGGGAGACGAACCGGCGCCAGCGCCCGAGCCGACTCCGCTGCCGCAGGTGGATCCAACCCCGCTGCCGCAGCCGGACTTCATTCTGTCGCCTGATGGCGCGACGGACAAAGGTCTCCTTACGATTGATGTCGTGACGAAGGACGAGATCGCCGCCGAGGATGATCTGCACAGTTATCGCTTCGAAGCGAGCGCGGGCCAGCAGGTGTCGGTGAAGATTCGCACCGGTGGCACCGGCTTGAGCGGCGGCAATCTCAATTCGCCCTATGGCACGATTTACGGACCCGACGGCGCATTCGTGGCGGCGCTCGGCGATACAGCGGTGCGACCGCGGCGCAGCTATAACGCTTCGCTCACTTTGAAGTCGGGCTTGTATGCCATCATCATCGGATCGGCGCAAGTGGATCGCTACGGGCTGGTGGGCGACGCGCCGTATCAACTGACAGTGGAAAGCGTGGAGGGCTAGCGCTCGCCGGTGAATTCACCTACAGATAACGCTAACTGGAATGAATGCCCCTCCCGTAGAATCGCGGAGGGGTGATTTTATGGAAGTGGAACCATAGTTGAATCGTTTGAGTTGACTGAAGGGGAAGAGTGCTATGTTAAGTCAGGAGCAAATCAATTTTTTCCATGAAAATGGCTTTCTGCGTATTCCGCAGGTCTTTGACGAGGAGGAGATCACGGCCTTGTCGGACAGCCTCGACCGGCTGATCGAGGACTGGTCGATCACCAGCCCGGGCTGGTCGGGGCCTTGGCGCGATGTCTATCTTGACGAGGAAGTGGAGAAGCAGGTGAAGCTGACGGCCATGCACGACCTGCATCTGTATTCCGATGCCTGGATGCGCGCGGTCACCCATCCGAAGCTGGGCAAATGCCTGTCGCAACTGCTGGATTCCAGCGTTGAGCTGCATCACACTACCATGCACATCAAGCCGCCGCAGACTGGGCATCCCTTCCCCATGCATCAGGATTCGCCATTTTATGAGCACAGCGACGGCCGCTTTATCGATACGCTGGTGCACCTGGATGACACTTTCCACGAGAACGGCGAGATCCGCTTTTTGGCAGGTTCGCACAAGTTGGGCAAGCTGCCGCATATCCTGGAGTATCCTGATGGCGCCAAGTGCTCGCCGCATCTGAATACCGACGACTATCAGCTGGAAGACACAGTGCCAGTACCGGCGAAGCGCGGTGATGTCGTGGTCTTTCACATCTATTGCATTCACGGTTCCTACATCAACCAGACGAAAGAGCCGCGCCGCATGGTGCGCATGGGATTCCGCGATCCGCATAACGATCAGCTGGCGGGGCAGAGCAACGGTCGCCCCGGTTTGATCGTACATGGCTATCGCGAGCGGCGCGACGATGAAGAACTGTTAAAGCAGACCTAGCCCGAGCGACGTGCCTTGCCTGAGCAAGAAGCGCTAGTCATCGGCTTAGACATCGGCGGGAGCAAAATGCTGGCGGGCTTGGTAACCCGCGCTGGCGAGGTCGGCTTGATTAGGCAAGTGGCGACAGCGCCATCGCCGCCGGCGATACTTGGGGCCGCGCGGTCGCTATGCGAAAGCCTGATTGATAGTGTAACCGCGCCCGTGCTTGGCATCGGCATCGGCAGCGCCGGCGTCATTGACACGAAGGAAGGGCGCGTCATCTTTGCGAACGACAACCTGCCCGGCTGGACTGGCGCGCGCCTTACTGACCTGGAGATCGGAAAAAGCCTGCCGATCGCGGTATCGAACGATGTGCGGGCGCTGGCTTATGGCGAGGCATTGGTGGGCGCGGGCGCCGATTATGATTCGTTGCTCTGCGTCACCGTTGGCACGGGCATCGGCGGCGCGCTGATCATGAATGGCGAGGTTTGGCACGGCGCCAATTACAGTGCCGGCGAGATAGGTTACTTGGTCGTGGATTGGGCGGACGAGAAGCCCTTGATCCTCGATCAGTACGCATCAGGCCCGGCGATCGAGCGCGCTTATCAAGCGGCGTCGGGACGCGATCGGCGGATGCCATTAGAGGAAATCGCGCTGTTGGCGAAGGACGGCGATGCGCCGGCGACTGAGGCGATTCAGATGAAAGCGCGACAGTTGGGCGCTATTCTGGCTGGCTGCGCCACCGCGCTCAATCCGGCGGCATTGGTGGTCGGTGGCGGGGTGCCAGAGATCGGCGCGCTCTGGTGGGACGCATTGGAAGCGGCTTTTCGCCAGAATCTGCCGCCGCCGGTCTCCACGACGCCTCTTCTGCCAGCGACCCTCGGCACCAACTCGGTCATGCTCGGCGCGGCAATGCTGGCTTGGAAAATGGTTGACGCATGAATGCCGATGCCTTTCTGGCCGCCGTCAAAGGCAAGCTGATCGTATCTTGTCAAGCGCTTGCGGACGAGCCGCTGCATGGCGCCGAGGTGATGGCGAAGATGGCGATAGCAGCGAAGATCGGGGGCGCGGCGGCGATACGCGCCAATGGACCGTCCGATATCAGGGCGATCAAAGCTGCGGTGGCATTGCCCGTGATCGGATTGTACAAGCAGGGCGATAGCGGCGTCTACATCACGCCGACATTTGACGCGGCCGCCGAAGTTGCGGAAGCGGGCGCCGATGTCATCGCGCTGGATTGCACCCTTCGTCCGCGACCGGATGGATCGCGCATCGACGAATTGTTGGCGCGCATCCATCGCGAGCTGGGAGTCCCGATCTTTGCCGATGTATCGACATTGAGCGAAGCGCAGGCGGCGGCGGAGGCTGGTGCGACGATGGCGGCGCCGACGCTCTCCGGCTATACCGAGAACAGCCGGGCGCAAGATAATCCAGACTTTGATTTGCTGGCGGACATGATCGCGACGCTGCCCATACCAGTTATCGCGGAGGGCCGCATTCATACACCTGCGCAGGCGCGGCGGGCGCTGGACATGGGCGCTTGGGCGGTGGCGGTCGGCTCGGCAATTAGCCGTCCGCGCACGATCACGGCGCGTTTTGCGCGGACGCTAACCGTTGTGTAGGGGCGACCCTTGGGTCGCCCAATTATCGCGCAAAGTATTGCTCTAGGGCGAGACAAGCCGCGCGTAGACACTGCGGTTCTCTCGCCCCTACAGTGATTTTTGGAGATTGGAGAGAACATGAAAACACTCGCATTCCTCGGGGTGGCGCATATCCACACACCCGCCTTTGTCAATCGCGTCAATGATCGCGGAGAGGAATTCAAAGCGAAGGCGGTTTGGGACAGTCAAACGGCGCGGGCGAAGATTGCGGCGGATGAGCTAGGCTGCGCGGCGGTTGACGATTACCGAGATATCTTGAATGACGCTGCCGTAGACGCCGTCATCATCTGTTCGGAAACATCGCTTCATCGCGAGTTGGTGGAAGCGACGGCGGCCGCCGGCAAAGATGTCTTCGTCGAGAAGCCGCTGGGCATGGGCGCGAGCGATGCTTACGCCATGCAGCGCGCCATAGAGGCGGCTGACGTTACCTTCCAAACCGGGCATTTCATGCGCAGTATGCCGGTATATCGTCAGCTTAAGGCATGGATTGAAGCGGGGACACTGGGCGCTATCACGCGGATTCGGCATTCGAATGTGCATCAGGGCGCCATCGCCGCCATATTCGATAGCGGACGCGGACCGTATTTGGATTGGCTCTGGATGACTGACCCGGCGTTATCGGGCTGCGGCGGCTTCGGGGATCTGGGCGCGCATTCGCTGGACATCCTCATGTGGCTGATGGGCGATGTAGAAAGCGTCACGGCGCAGGTGGACCGCCTGCTGGGCAAGTATGATTGCGATGAATACGGCGAGGGCATGCTGCGCTTCGCCAATGGCGCGATCGGCACAATCGCGGCTGGATGGGTTGATGTCTTGCAGCCGCAATCGATTTTGGTCAGCGGCGTCGAGGGCGTCGCCCATGTTGCCGATGGCGACCTCTATGTACAATCGGCGAACTTGCCGGGGACGGACGGCGGCGCGTGGAACGACTTGCCAGCGGCGCTTCCGCATGCCTTTGATCTCTTCCTTGATGCGATAAGCGGGGGAGACGCCCCGCTGATTTCAGTGAAAGAAGCGGCCGACCGCAGCGCCGTGATGGATGCCTTTTACCAAGCTGCGGCTACCAATTCCTGGGTACAACCCAAGTCATCTTAAGAAGGAGCGGAAAACATGAGCACATTGAAAGTCGGTGTCATCGGTGTCGGCGGGATCGCCCGTACGCATATGCCGGGTTGGCAAGCCTCTCCCCATGCTGAAGTCATAGCGGGCGCCGATTTGGCGCCGGAGGCTTTGGAGCGCTGGGGCGCGCAATGGAATGTGGGCAAGCTGGAGACCGATAGTGCCGCCGTCATCAATGACCCGGAGATCGATATCATCGATGTCTGCACGCCCAATATGTATCACGCCCCCTTGTCCATCGCCGCGCTGGAGGCGGGCAAGCACGTCATCTGCGAGAAGCCGCTGGCGCCGACCCCCGCGGATGTGCAGCGTATGATTGAAGCGCGCGACAAGTCGGGCAAGCTGCTGATGACCGCGCAGCACTTCCGCTTCGCCGGCACATCCAAGGCGTTGAAGGCGGAGATCGAAGGCGGCGCGCTCGGTGACATCTATCATGCCCGCAGTTGGATGCTGCGCCGCTCTGGAATCCCCACGAGTCTCGCTTTCTTGTCGCGGCAGCATGCCGGCGGCGGCGCCTGCATCGATATCGGCGTACACATCCTTGATTTGACGCTTTGGATGATGGGCAATCCGGAGCCGGTCTCGGTCACCGGCGTCGCCCGCCGCGAGATCGCCAGCAACCCGATGGCATTTGGTCGCTGGCCCCGGCACGGGCGCATCCCCGAGGGCATGGATGTCGAAGAGATGGCGATGGCATTCGTCCGCTTCGAAACCGGCGCGACGCTGGTCTTCGAGATTTCCTGGCTGCTGCATCACGATATTGAAGGCGAAGATATGCAGATGTGGCTTTATGGCACCGCGGGCGGCTCGCATTGGCCCAAGTGCGAGATTTACGACACCAATTACGAGAGCATGCAGCTCTACAATCGCGAACTGAAACTGACGCAGAATATCTCTGAGCCGCACGCGCAGGAGTGCGTTGAATTCGCGCAGGCGATCGTCGATGGCGCGCCGTCGCCGGTGCCGGCCGAGCAGTCGCTGCAGGTGATGACGATCCTGAATGCCATCTACGAGAGCCAGAAGACCGGCCGCGAGGTGTTGCTTTAAGCTCTCTCAGCGCAATCGCGTAGGGGCGACTCGGTGAGTCGTCCATCCTACATGCTTTTGAAATCTACGGACGAGCCACCGCTGCGCGTAGACACTGCGGTTCGCTCGCCTACAATTGAAATGTCGATTTTGTGATTTACGTTAATGTGCAACCGCCATGCGCTCGTTACCTTTTGTTTCGCTGAACATTGCCCTGGCGCTGGCGCTTACCGCCTGCGGCACGATGGCGCCGGCGCCAGTGTCGTCGTCGGAAGCGCCAAAAGCGGGCTTGTGGTCGCTGCGATTCAGCGGCGACTGCAGCGAGCAGGAAGCTGAATCGCTGCTAATCACGCAACTGGACGAAGAGGCGATCGTCTTCGACGAGTTTGAGCTGCTGCGGAATGAGGCGGGCGCATACGTGGGCAGCGCCATTTTCACTGCGCCAATGCCCGTTGACGGGCGCGACATCCCCTATGAGATCCGCTATGCGCTCGCATCAGACGACGGCGGCTTCAGCGGGACGGAGACGATCATCGAAGGCGGCGGTCACGGGCTCGCCTGCCCAATTGAACTGGCTTTTGTCAGCGGGCAGTAGACTTGCCTAACGCGTCGGATAGCAGCGGCGACTACTCCACCGGATAGGCGATCGTCGTAATCAAACTCTCAATCTTCCCGCCGCTGGCGTACATGCGCGAATACTGCACCGATATCGGCACATCGCTGCGCACGCGGACGCCGTAGGGCACGTCGAAGGGTATTTGATAGCCGCCGAGTTGTTCCGGCTTGTCCAGGCGGACGTGCGGGCAGCGCTTGGCCCCCACCGTAATCGCGATGCCCTCGACCGCTTCACGATCTTCAAAGTAGAAATCAAAGATGACGTTGGCGTCATCGGGACTGACATTGAGGATGCAGATCGATTCGTGGTTCTTATTGATGGGGTCATCGTCGGCTGGCGCCGCCAGGTAGGCGTCGGGGATCAGCCAGGTCAAAGCGCCGTTAGTGGGCATAAGGATTGCTCCCGCTGTCTGGATTTGATATCGAGGCGTATTCTAGCTGCTGGCATCGTCTGCGACAAACAGATTGCGGCGGTAAATTTCGTCGGGGCGGCGGTAGAGGCGCCAGACTTCAGCTTCGGGCAAGTAGATCGTTTTGCCGGTCAGCAGCGCGCCGAGAAAAATCCGCGCCGCTTTCACCGCCATCGCCGTGATATTCAGGACCTCCGTCGGGCTGTCGCCCAAGGCGATCATGCCATGGTTCTCCAGCAGGATCAGTTTGGGCGCTTCGCCTTCTTCATCCATGTAGGCAAGAACCCGTTCCCGCATCACGATTGCCAGTGGCAAGCCCGGGTCGGCGTATGGCACGAGCGCAGATCGCGGCCCGCAGAGCACGACTTCATCGGGGAAGCGGCGCTTCAAAGCGAAGTCGGCGGCGTATTGGCTGCACATGATCTGATTGACGGCGGTGGGGTGCGTGTGCCCGATGAATTTGACGCCGCAATCGTTCAACAGCATGGCGTGGAAGCTGACTTCAATGGACGGGCTTAACCCTGCTCCCGAAGCATCCTGGGCGAGGGTTGCTGATGCGGTGATTCGCTTTTGCTCGGTCAGCGTCCGCGGTGGGTCGTCCAGCATGGCCAGCATGGGCGCGAGGCGGACGGCGACAAAGCCGCTCTCGCTGATGTGATGCATTTGATGCCCGCTGGCTTTGACATAGAAGCTCGCGTCATCCATGCGCATGGAGGTGTTGCCCTCGCCGATGATGACATAGTCGAGCGCTGGCTCGCCGAGGGCGCGGGTCATGGTGATGAGGTCGGAGAGATTGTAGGTCATTAGAATCTTGGTTCGCTCGCTCTAGCGAACATGTAGGGGCCAGCCAATGGCTGACCCGCATTTGACGATTGCGCTAGAGGGCGACCTGATAGGTCGCGTAGACACCGACCGCCGGTCGCCCCTACAATGTCCCTTTTTTCCAGAGATGGACTAGAAGTCGAAGTCGTCGATGTTGTCCATGTTGTAGACGAAGGGCGGGCCAAGCAAGACTTCGCTGCCATTGACGACCATCAATTCGCCCAGCTTGCCGGCCATGACCGAGCTATCGCCAGGGTTGAATTCGCCATCGACAACGGCGCGCAAGACGTAGAGCGCGGCGTAACCGAGATCAACCGGGTTCCAGAGGATGACATCGCGGACGCAACCGGTGCTGACATAGGGTTTCATGGCGTTGGGCAGCGCCAAGCCAACTACGGCGACATCTTCACAGACATCGGCCTGGTTGACGGCGTCGGCGCTGGCCGGTGTGGCCACCGAAGTCAGCCCGATGATGCCATCCAGGTCTTCGCCGTATTTGTTGATCAGGGTCTGCGCCTGCTGGAAGCTTAAGCCAGCGTCCTCTTGCGCTTCCAGGGTTTCCAGCCAGTCCAAATCGGGGAAGCACTCGGTGGCGTAAGCCCACATTTCGGAGACCCAGCGCGCTTGATTCGGCGTCGTGAAGGTCGAGGTGACGATGCCAAAGGAGGCGTCCTCGCCCTTCTGGCCGACCAGGCTGTCGATCAGAGCCTTGCCAATGCCGTTGAATTCGGCTTGGTTGACGAACCACTGGCGGGCATCCGGTTCGGAATTGGCATCGTAGCCAACTACATAGATGCCGGCTTCCAGGGCCTTGCGCAATACCGGCGCGATGGCGACCGGATCGTTGGCGGCGAAAAGGATGCCGTCGACGCCTTGGGTGATGTAGCTGTCGATGACCTGAATCTGGTCGTCGATATTGGCGTCGGTGGGTCCGTCGGTGGAGACGGAGACGTTGCCCAACTCTTCCGCGGCTAGTTGCTGCCCCAGGGTGGTGGCGCCGAAGTAGCCGATGCCGATCAGCTTGGGCACGTCAACGACAACGATGTCCATGCCCGCCATGCTATCGCCCATGGCCACCATGCCACCGTCGTATTCCGGCATGTCCATGTCTTCTTCCATGTCGCCGTCATCCATCATCTCGGCGCCCATGCATTCAAGCGGATTGACATCGAGCTCATCGGAACCGTCCCAGCGATCCTGCGCGCTGAGCGGCATGCTGACCAGCGCCGGGAAGAGCGCCAGAATAAGCGTGATTGCGAGTGTCTTCTTCATGATTTTGACTCCATACAGCTAAGTGGATAAACGAGATTGCATTACCTGCTGGACAATTGTGTCAATGGCTCTCCTTCCGCTTCAACTCAATGATCAAGCCCTCTACAAGCGATGCCTGTAGGGGCGATCCGGTGGATCGCCCATTATAGGAACTCAACTTTCATCCCTTTTGCGCTGGATGAAGTTGTTCACCAGTATAGCAAATATGAGTACGCTGCCGATGACCACGATTGTCGCATCGCTGGTGACCCCGGTCAAAACCAGACCGTTCTTCAAGAGTTGAATCAGCACGACGCCGATGATGGCGCCCGGGATGGAGCCGGTGCCGCCGAAGATGCTCGTCCCGCCCAGCACGACGGCGGCGATGACATCCAGCTCGATGCCGGTGCCCATATCTGAGCGGGTCGTGCTCACGCGCGAGACAAAGATATAGCCGGCAACGGCTGACATGAAACCGGAGAAGGTATAGATGAATAGCAGATGGCGGTTGACAGTCAGTCCGCTGAAACGGGCGCCGGTTTCGTTGTTGCCGATGGCGTAGAGGGCGCGCCCCAGCCGCGTCCGCGCCAGCACAATGGCGAAGATGACCACCGCGATTATCAAGAGCCAAAGCTGGGTTGGGATGCCGAGCAGCTCGCCTTGCCCCAGTTGGAAGAACCACTCGGGATAGCCCCGCGCCGAGCGCGCCTGGCTGATGCCCTCGGCCAAGCCCCGGTAGAGCGCCAGCGTCGCCAGGGTCATGATCAGCGGCGGCACGCCAACGCGCACGATGAAGAGCCCGTTTACGAAGCCGGCGACGGTGCCGCTGATGATGCCGGTGATGATCGCCAGCTCCAGCGGGAAGCCAAGCTCTTGCCAGGTCCAGCCGAGCACGATGGCGGTCAAGCCCAGGATCGAACCGACCGAGAGATCAATGCCGCCGGTGATGATGATATAGGTCATCGGGATGGCGATCAGGCCTACCTCGGCCATGAAGCGCCCTTGCTGCAAGAGGTTTTCGACGGTGAGGAATTTGTCCGTGCGCGTCGCCAGGAAGAGCACCGAGGCCAGCATGATTAGGAAGAGCACGCCTTCCTGACTGATGAGCAGGTGGCGCAGCTTTTCGCTGACAGTTGGATTGCGGGGTTTGGTCTTTTCTGCTTGCAAAACCAGCAACCTCCTATAGCCGCTGTCGCCGGCGGCGAATCAGATCGGCCAGCACCGTCACCAGGATGAGCAGACCCTGGACCGTCTTCAACCAGAAGGGCGAGACATTGATGAAGATCATCGCCGAGCGGATGAAGTTGAGCAGCAGTGTCGCCAGCGTCGAGCCGATGGCGGTGCCCGTGCCGCCCAAGATGCTGACGCCGCCGACAACCGACGCCGTGATAATGGATAACTCCAGCGCTGGTGGCGGCGTCACCTGAATGATCTGAAACTGCGTTGAATACATCACGCTGGCGACGCCAACGAAGACGCCATTGAGCGTGAAGACCGTCATCAGCAGGCGCCGCTGCGACAAGCCAGAGAGCCGCGCCGCTTCCGCATTGCCGCCCAGGGCATAAAAGGCGCGTCCGGTCGCGCTGTAGCGCATCCACAGCACAACGACAATGGTCAAGACGACCATGATGATGATGGGCATGGGAATGCCCAGGGGCCGCATCTGTGACAGGTGATAATCGGCCGGCATGTCGGTGACGCGCTCGCCGGCGGTCCAGATGATGAGGATGCCCTTGATAATGCTCAGCATGCCCAATGTGACCACGATTGAGGGGACGCGCAGATAGGCGACGAGGAATCCAATGAAGGCGCCAATGCCGGCTCCGACGAAGAGCGGAATCAGCCAGGCGAGCGGCGACGGTACGCCAGCGACTACGAGTCGCCCGCTGATCACCGCCAGCAAGCCGATGAGCGAGCCGACCGAAATATCGATATTGCCGGTGACGATCACCATAGTCATGCCCAGCGCGGCAACGGCGATATAGGCGTTGCCCTGCAGAATATCTGAGATGTTGCGCTCTTGCAGGAAGCGCGGGTTGGCGATGCCCACCATAAAGATCAGCAGCAGCAAGCCGAAGAGGATAACGCTCTCCTGATTGCCAAATAGCTTGGTGATGCGGTAGCGTTCTTCGGGGACGGGGCGCGGGATCAGGATCTGCAAGACGCATAGCAAGCCAGCGACCAACATGATCCAAAAGGCAATGTCCATGCTGTTGATGAAGGACGCTTCATCGGCGGCGTAATCGCGGAAGAAGTTGATGTAATAAACGATGACGAGCAAGCCGGCGACGCTCATCAGCACCGAGATCGCGCGGCTCGCGGCCGGCGCCATCACATTCCAAACGCCCAGCAGGAGAATGCCGAGCGAAGCCAGCGGGATGACCTCGACGCCGGTTTTGAATAAACCCAGCTCGTTGGCTTTCTTGCTCTCGGTCAGCACGGCGACGGTAGAGGGACCACGCTCCGGCTGGATGACGAAGGGCAGCAGGAAATAGGCGCCGATGATGACCAACGCAAGGATGATGCCGATGAAATGCAGGGGGCGGCGCGGGACGGGCGCGCTTTTCACTTTGCTCATCGGTGGGCTCCGGCGGCTTGGTACTCCGGCGGGCGGTTAATCCCATCCCCCGGCCTTGTTCCCCCCTCGGTCCCCCCGCTCAACGGGGGGCGGAATTCCCAGCGAGCTAGGGAAGAGCAGCTATACACTGCGATCACTTGGTTCAACCAGTTGCTCGCCCACGCGGCTGCGGTCGGTGACGCGGCGTGTCGCAGCATGATTTTGTATTTCGGCGGGCGACTCATAAAGTCGCTTCTACAGCGTTCGCCGAGGCGGGCGACATGGTATGTCGCCCCTACAGATTTCGCCGCGACGAATGACGTGGCAAGTCGCAGCATGATTTTGTATTTCGGCGGGCGAATCACAGAGTCGCTTCTACAGCGTTCGCCGAGGCGGGCGACAT
>JAPOXG010000064.1 GCA_026707225.1 Chloroflexota bacterium | reverse complement strand
AATCAACCGCGCTCACACAAAATGACAAGCCCACTCCTCGCGCGCGCAAGGGGGATTATCAAATAAGAGGGAACAGAGGGAACATTGAGGGGCACAGAAATTAATGCCCTGAATGTCATACGCAACGTGATTATTCCGCGGTCGAAGCTGGCGATAAGCAACCTCCCTTCACCGCATGGCGTATAGAATAGGTAGGCGCATCGGTGACGGGGTCGACTTTGTGTATAATACGAAAACGCGCGAAACGAAAATCGCCGGTTCTGATGCGATGGATGGATTGAAGTTGCTCGGTCAGATGGTCAAGGGACTTGCCAAGGGCGTTGAATTGCTAGGCAAGGGCATTGGATTGACCGGACAAGCGCTAAATGACGGCTCAGTAGCAGTGAGGACGGCCATGCCAGTCACAGAATTGACTTCGGTGTTCAATACGACGGATGAGACGATCAAGTTCATCAATCAGGAATCGCCGCGGGACAGCAAGGAGATCCTGCCACAGAGCGCGGTTTCGATGAAGACGCCGAAGACGGACGGCGCCTGGGTGCCCTGGTTTCATCCGCCGCGTTTCGTCCCATTCAACCGCAAGCGCATGGAGATCGTGGTGGATGATGTGCCGGTGATCTACCTCTGGCAGCGCGATGATCACATCTATTGGTGCAATCGGCTTGATAGTCAGGGCAATCCGGCGAAAGCCTATGAGGTGCCGGGTATATCGCATGTGGGCGGCAAGCGCATGCTGGTGGTGCGGAATGATCCGGAGAATGGTTACAGCGCCTTCTTGAGCGAGAGCGTGGAGAATAAGTAGGGCGACTTTGACCCATTTTCAATTCACCACAGCCGCTCGGCGGCAGCGAATAGAATCAACCGCGCTCACACAAAATGACAAGCCCACTCCTCGCGCGCGCAAGGGGGTTTATCAAATAAGAGGCACAGAGAACACAGAGAAAATCAATACACGTTGGTGGAGATTCACCATGATTACCTCAATCGCGACAGTGACCGTCTTCGTCGAAGATCAGGATCGGGCGAAGGCATTTTATACCGAGAAGCTGGGGTTTGAGCTGATCAACGACTCGGAGATGTTCCCGGGGGCGGAGATTCGCTGGCTGACGGTGGCGCCGACGGGCTGCCCGACCGAGCTGACGCTGTTCCCGATGGGCGAGCAGTGGGAGCATTATCGCGAGGCAATGGGCAAGCCGCAGTGCTTCACGCTGCATTGCGACGATCTGATGGAGACCTATCGCGAGTTGACGGCGAAGGGCGTGCAGTTTCTGGGTGAGCTGCAGGTGCAGGAATGGGGCAGCTTCGCCATGCTGGTGGATTCGGAAGGCAACCAGATCGTCTTGGGGCAGCGGGCTTAAGCCTGAATTTGAGATTACAGACTGCCGCATCTGCATGTTGAGAGTCTGGCAGCCAGCGAGAAGTTTTAGCAAAACGGGCGACCCAAGGGTCGCCCCTACAATTTATAAAACGAAGGAGGAGGACGATGATTAGCCGGGTGGGGACGGTTTCGATCTTTGTGGAAGATCAGGACCGGGCGAAGGCTTTCTACACCGAGAAGCTCGGTATGGAATGCGCGGCGGATAACGAGCTCTGGCCCGGCGCCGATTCGCGCTGGCTGTCGGTGAAGCCGGCGGACGCGGAGACGGAGATCGTGCTGTACAAATTCGATGAGAATTGGGAGCACTACCGGTCGACCTTCCAGCAATCGCAATCGCTGACGCTGCAAAGCGAGGACATCGACGAAACGTATCGTTTGTACAAGGAACGCGGGGTCGAGTTTCTGGGCGAGCCGGAGACGCAGTTCTGGGGCCGCTTCGTGATGATGAAGGACTCGGAAGGCAATACGCTGATTCTGGTTCAGGTGTAATGGCGACTGACCTGCTGGCGCTGTCGCGGCGGGTCGGCGCGGCGCTGATTGACCGGGGCGTCACGGTCTGCGCGGCTGAGTCCTGCACGGGCGGGCTCGTCCTGAGTACGCTGACCGACTGCGCCGGCAGTTCGGCTTATGTGGCGGGCGGCGTGGTGAGTTACTCCAATGAAGCCAAGATGCGGCTGCTGGGCGTTCGTGAGGAGACGCTGATGACGCATGGGGCGGTCAGCGAAGCGACAGCGATGGAGATGGCGCGCGAGGCGCTGGCGCTCTTCGGCACGGAATTTGCCGTGAGCGTAACGGGCATCGCCGGTCCTGGCGGGGGCAGCTTGGAGAAGCCGGTCGGCTTGACATTTATTGGCTTGGCGGGACCGGATGGGCTGCTGCGGGCGGCGCGGCATGTTTGGGAGCGAGATCGGATCGGGAATAAAGCGGCGAGCGTTGAGGCGGCTTTGGAGATGCTGTTGGGGGCGCTCGCGGATTAGTCGGGCGGCGCTTGAAATTGGATGCCGCGGTAGACTTGCGTCATGGGCAAATTGCAATTTAGTGCTTCAAGTGGAACGATATCATCCAAATCTTCGTATGATGTCGTCTGCCAGCCGGCATTGGCGCGAATGGACAGCTCGGCGCAGACGCGATGCTGGTCGATGATTAAGTATGCCTGGATTGACGGCACGTCAAAGTAGAGGTCCATCTTCTCGCCGCGATCAATGTGCATTGTCGACGGCGATGTGACTTCTATCACGAGCAGCGGATTGACCAGTTCCATTTCGTTGTCGCGGGCATACTCTCCTTCGCCACATACGGCGGATAAATCGGGATAAACGAAACGTGTCTCCGCCGCCTGTACTCTCATTTCGCTGCTGAGAAGGAAGCAGTCGGAATCATCAAGCTGTCGTCCGATTGCTGTATTCGTATTTGACATGATGCGATTATGAGTTCCTTTAGCTCCAGCCATGCAACGTACCTCGCCATCGATGTATTCATGTTTTTCGAAGTTTGTTTCTTCCCAAGCGAGATACTCCTCGACGGTGAGACGCACGGGGGTTTCAATTGCCATGATCTTCCTCGCATCAACTCCACGCATAACAATTATAGCGCACAAATCGCTGTTGTGATGGATGGTCGCATTGCCCAAGCGCGTTGAGGCCATGGTTTTACCATAAACCCAGCGCGGCGCGCAGGATGCCGAACTCGCCGGTGTGATAGGCGTTGTGGGCGGCGATGACCAGGATCTCGCGCAGGATCGTGTGTCCCGCCTGGCCGTGGGGAATCTGCGCGGTGAGATCGCGCGCTGGATCCTGAATGATTTCGACGAGCGCCGATCGGTCGGCGAGGAAACGGTCGATGGCGCGCTGCCACTCCGCTTGGCCGGCTTGGGCATCGGCCGGGGGCCAGTAATCAGCGGGGAATTCGGGGTATTGATATTTCGGATTGACGATGTAAACGAGGATGTCGGCTTGGGTGATGCGCATGTGTTCGAGCAACTGCCAGAAGGAATAAGGCGTATTGGGCGGCTTCGTATTGTAATGCGCCAGAGGGAAGCCGTCGATCACGGTTTCAAACAGCTGATGCGCTTGACGTTTGGTCAGGGCATTGACAAGCTGCTGACGCAAGTGCTGGTCGTTCAAGTTGGATTCTCCTTAGAAAGTATTCGCGGTGATTGTGGGATTGTAACTGTAGTGGTCCTAATTTATTGGACACAAAATTTCAAGAAATTTGAGGGAATTGCGCTTTAGCCACGCTGCCTCAAATTCTGCCGGCC
>JAPOXG010000118.1 GCA_026707225.1 Chloroflexota bacterium | reverse complement strand
AGTAAGCTCCTTATGTGAGAGTCTGGCTCTTACTCTAAATTAGCACCTTCTTTCAATTCTCGTTTGGCTATATCGAAACAGTAGCGGACAAGCCTTACAGCTTTCGACTACGGTCGGATTCGCTATTTTGTGTGAGCCGGTATCCTTTGTGCGAGCGGCTATAGCCGACCGCGCGTCAGTTGAATCGTCAAGACCGAGACTGCCGCGGCAAGAGCAGGCTGAGGGCGCCGGCGACCGCGATCATCACGGCGACGATCTGAAAGGTCAGCGCCAGGCCGATCTGGTCGGAGATGAAGCCAATGGCGAGCGATCCGATGGCGCCGGTGGCGAAAATGAAACCCAGAATCGCGCCCGAGGCGAAGCCCTTGCGCATGGGGATCAAGTCTTGCGCCATGACGACGATCAGGCTGTGCGCGCCGCCGGACAATCCGCCCGCGGCAATCGCCAGGAAGAAGGCGAAGGCGCCTTCGTAAGCGGGCAGCAGGAAGAATGCGGGCGCCGAAAAGAGCATGCTGAGCATCATCACCATGCGCCGATCAAAGCGATCCGCCAGCCGGCCGAAAACGAGACCGGAGACGGCCGAGGCGATCCAATACGAACTGGTGATGGCGCCATAGGCGGCGGCGTCCCAGCCTTTCTGCTCGAAGAGAACCGGCACAAAAGCGACCGAGCCTTGCTGGCCCAAACCGCGCAGCAATACGATGACGCCCAGGACCAAAAACGCGAATAATGGCAGCTTTTGCGTCGTGCCATGTTCCCGCTCCGCCTTTCGTTTATTCTGTTCTTCATGATGCTCATGATGGCGCGGGATGCTGGTGGCCATCAGAATTATCGCAGGCAGCGAGAGCAGGGAAAGCAAAATGATCGGATTGAGATTGTCCTGGATGCCGAAATAGGTGATGCCGACCGCCGCGCCCATTTGCCCCAAGAGGTCCGGGTTCGCCCGTTCGAGCAGGATGCCGGCAATCGCGGGACCGAGGGCCAAGCCGGTCTGCCCCATCAGGAAGAAGACCGCCATGTTAAAGGCGGAGCGCCGCGGCACCGCTTCAGCGGAATGCAGGGCGCCGACCGGATGCAGGGCGCCGCTGCCGATGGGCGCCAGCACGATCGGGATAAACATCAGCCAATAATGCCGGGTCGCCGCGGCCAGTATGACCGCGAGCGTGAATAAGCCGACGTGAAAAGCCAAGCCAAATGTGCCGAGCCAGCGGCCGCCGGAGCGATCGGCGCGGATGCCGAAATAGGGCTGTGTGATGGCGCCGAGCAGCTGCGCCATGCTAACCGCCAAGCCGATCTGAATATTGCTCATGGGCATGATGCCGGCGGCGAGGAAGGTTAGCAACACCGGCGTCATAGAAGAGAAGATGTCGTTAGTCAGATGCCCGATGCAGACTGACCACAGCAGCCGATAATGACGCGGCATGGGGGATGCCCTCGCTCAAATGGCGGCAATGATAAACCCAGCGGCGGCAATCGAAAATGCAGAGCTTTGGTTCTGCACTTGCGTGGACAGCCTGATCGGATAATCTATGACAAAAATCGAAGGGTTCGTCTAATCACTGCGCGACTTACTGATGATTCTTCGGTTTTGGAATAAAGACGTATCAGTCGTATCGCGAATTCATCCTCCACCAAATACAAGGCGCGGAAGCCACCAGATTTTCCGCGATTCGCGGACCGGTTTGTCAGCCGAACTTTACGGACTTCGCGATCAAAGCCGATCATCAGTTCGCCATGAATCCCAAGTGCTTCAAATTCGTGCATCAACGCGCGTATGTCTTCGCCAATGCGGCGAGATTTCTTACTCAGCTTTTTGACGTCGCGATCGAATTCGGGGCAGTGAGAATATCAAGCGGCAGCGACAAAGGGATTAATCCTGCAGCTCGTCAAGCAACTCCTGGATCGGCCTGCCCCGTCCCGCCAAGTGACTCTTCCAGCCCTGCTTGATACCGGCCAGGATCTCTTGCCGGGTCGGCTCGCGATATGGCTCGTCATCATCTTCGGCCTCAAGCGGCGTCGGTTCGTAGTCGCCCGCTTCGTATTCCGCTTCCGCTTCCCGCAACTCCTCGACGATCTCTTCGTCGCTTGGCTCGCCGAAGATCTCTTCATACAATTCCCGCAACTGCGCCTCGGAAAGCGAATCCAGGTCCACCTCCGCGATGCGCTCACGGTCGGTCTTGCGCGAGGTCGTGATTTTCGATTCCTGCTTCATCGCTGGCTCCGTTCGCGTGGCGCTGTCACCCTTGCATATTGTAGCGGATTGTACCATCCTCTCGACCTTGATACGGCAAGGCGCAATCGAAAGACGGGCTGCCAGCCAGCGCGCGGACAGGCGGGCAGTTCACAAGGACGAGGACAAGCCATGACCATTGACTACAGCGCGCTGCAACAGATCCCACAGCGCGAGGAACCTTATCACATTGTGGTGACAGCGGCGCATCACGATGATATCGAATTCGGCGTGGCGGGCAGCGTCGCCCGCTGGATCCGCGAAGAAGGCGCGACGGCAACCTATATCATCATCACCGATGGCGGCGCCGGCAGCAACGACCCGGACGTCAGGCGCGAACAGTTGATCGAGCTGCGCTATCAGGAGCAGATGGAAGCGGCAGCGCGCGTCGGCGTCCATGACGTGCGCTTTCTTGGCTATCCCGACGGACAGCTGGAAGCGACCCTGGATGTGCGGCGCGATATCACGCGCGTCCTCCGCGAAACCAAGCCCTATCGCGTCGTCTGCCAAGACCCAACCTCAATATTCGTGCATCGTGGATATGTGAATCATCCCGATCATCGGGCGGCGGGCGAAGCATCGATTTACGCGGTCTTCCCCAGTTCCGAGACGAGGCCCATCTTCCCAGAGCTTCTGGCGGAAGGCTTCGAGCCGCATAAGATTGGCGAGCTCTACCTGAATCTGACGCAAGCGCCGACCCATTACCATGACATCAGCAGCACGATTGACCTGAAGATGGCGGCGCTCAGCGCCCATGTTTCGCAGATCGGCGCCGGCGAAGACTTCGAGAATGGCGCCAAGAAGTGGCTGATGCGGGGAAATCGCGACGGCGGAAAAATGGTCGGCGTCGAATTCGCCGAGCATTTCCGTGTTCTCAAGTTCGATGAAGAGCGCGAGAGCTGGCACAAAGAAGAGATGGAGCGGCGCGAACGGGAAATGACGCTGAAGTAAGGGATGCCGTCGCGCTTAACCAGCGCTGATTCTCCATAGCCTCTCACACAATTAATGATCTCGCGAGAATTAAATTCAGTAGGGGCGAGCCACTGGGTCGCGCAGGCACTGACCGCCGGTCGCCCGTTGATTGATGACGTGATGTTCATAGGAGGGCGAGACAAGTCTCACCCCTACAGATTTCGATATGATTGAGAGCGGAGTCTAGTAGGTTCATCAAAAAAAGCGGACGCAGAGTTCATGGAATGGGCGACCCACCAACGATTCGTACGGGCGAGCCGGTGGCTCTCCCCTACAGCTGACGACATGGACGGGGTACACTAGGCGCGTGATTGACAAGAGTTAAGAAGGATCAACATGAGACTGACAACGTTCCAAACCAGCGGTGGCAACCAACTGGGAATCGTGACCGAGCGCGGCGTCTTGGATGTGGCGGCGGCTGCGGCGGCAGCTGGCGTCAAACGCCCCATCACGCCTGACGCAGTTTACGGGCGCGGCAACGCGGTGCTGGAGCGGCTGCGCGCTCTGATCGAGTCCACCACGGATCCGGCGCTCTACCTCAACGAAAGTGACTTGACCTATGGACCGGCCGTCCCCAATCCGGGCAAGATCCTCTGCGTCGGCTTGAATTACCAGAAGCACGCGGCCGAAACCGGCGCTGAGCCACCGGCTGAACCAGTCCTGTTCAGCAAGTTCAACAACGCCATCGCGGCGCCTAATGAAGGCATCCCGCTGCAAGCCGATTGGACGCGCGTCGATTATGAATCGGAGTTGGGCGTGGTAATGGGCGCGACGGCGCGCAATGTCGCGGTCGAGGAGGCGCTGGAGGCGGTCTTCGGCTACTGCAATATGAATGACCTTAGCGAGCGCCGGCTGCAGATGCTCAGCGGGCAATGGCTGCTGGGCAAGACGCTGGACAAGTTCCTGCCGCTGGGTCCCTATGTGGTGACGGCCGATGAGATCCCCGATCCGAAGAATCTATCAATCAACGGCTGGATGAATGGCGAGCTACGGCAGAGCAGCAACACCGCCGATATGATCTTCACCGTCGCCGAAGTCATCGCCTACGCCAGCAAGGTCATGACGCTCAACCCGGGCGATGTCATCAGCACTGGCACGCCGGAAGGCGTCATCATGGGCATGGCGGAAAAGGCATGGATGAAACCGGGCGATGAATACATCGTCGAGGTCGAAGGCTTGGGCAAGCTGAGCAATCCAATGGTCGAGGCTTAGCGATGGCCGATACCTATCTCGTCACCGGCGGCATGGGCTGCATAGGCGCCTGGGCGCTCCATCACTTGGGACGGAACGGCAAAAGAGCCGTCAACTTCGATCAAAGCGAAGATCGCCAGCGCATTGATTGGCTGATGGGCGCCGAGGAGCAGGCAGCGATCACCTTCGTGCAGGGCGACTTGCGCGATACCGAGGCGCTGAAGGCGGTTTTCGCCGAGCACAGCATCACGCGCGTCATCCACTTGGCGGCGCTGCAAGTGCCCTTCTGCCGCGCCAATCCGGTCCTCGGCGCCGAGGTCAATGTGACCGGCACCGTCAACATCTTTGAGGCGGCGCGCGCAAACGGCGTCGACCATGTCGCTTTCGCTTCGTCTATCGGGGTATACGGTCCGCCGTCAGACTTCCCGCCGGGGTTCATCTCCAACGACGCGCCCAAGAAACCGCGCACGCTCTACGGCGCTTACAAGGTCTGCAATGAACAAACCGCTCTGGTGTACTTCGAAGAAAACGGCATCACCAGCACGGCGCTGCGTCCCTACACGGTTTACGGCGTCGGGCGCAATCAAGGCATGACCAGCGAGCCGACCAAAGCCTTGGTGGCGGTCGCCAAGAGACAGCCCTACCAGATCCCCTTTAGCGGTGAGATGCAATTCCAGTGGGCGTCGGATGTGGCGCGGCAATTCATCCTGGCGGCCGAGCAGCCGCTGGATGGCGCGCGCGGCTTTAATTTGGGCGGTCCGCCATCATCGGTCGCGCGCTTCGTGGCGCTGGCGCAGGAGGCGCTGCCCGGCGCGGCGATCGAAGTCGTCGATAATCCTCTGCCCTTCCCGGCCGGCTTTGATGACAGCGCGCTGCGGGCGAGCTTCGATTCGGTCTACGAGACGCCGCTGGAAGAAGGCATCGCCGAGACGATCGCGCATATTCGGCGGCTGGGGGATGGGATTTAGGCAGATTCACCACAGCCGCTCGGCGGCAGCGAATAGAATCAACCGCGCTCACACAAAATGACAAGCCCACTCCTCGCGCGCGCAAGGGGGTTTATCAAATAAGAGATACAGAGGGCACAGAGAAATATCAATGCGACGACTTTGGATTCTTTGCCAAGCTGTCGTGCTAGCGTCTGCTTTGGCGACGCCGGTCTATGCGACGGATATCGCTCTTGATGACAATTGCACTCTGGCGGACGCGATAATCGCGGCGAACACGGATGAGGCGGTTGGCGGCTGTCCCGCCGGCGCTGGCGCCGATGTGATAAGGCTTTCTGCTGATGTGACGCTGAATTGGGATCTGCCGCCGGTTTCATCGGATATCACCTTAAAAGGCGGCGGCTGCGACATTGGCGCGATTGAGTTCATAGCTGAGAGGTGATCCGACGATTGCCCACTTGGAGCGGCTGCGGTAATCGGATTTAACTGCGGCAATTTGTAGGGGCGAGGCGGCGACTCGCCCTTCAAGGCCAAGTTATTTGGGCGCGGGAAAAAGTCGACTGAGCTCCAACTCAAAGCCGGGCAGCGCTTCTTCGCCGGATAGCGCGCCGTCAGCGCCGACAAATTCGATATCGAGGCGCGCGCCGCTGGCCGAACGGCAGACATCGACGCCCCTTTGAGAGGGCAGAACGATCCACACCAGGCGACTGCCATTGTCGAGATAGATGCGAGCTTTCCGGCGGAGCTGCGCCAATGAATCATTAGGCGATGCGATCTCCACCGCCAGATCTGGCATTACGGTAATGAATCCATCCGCGGGCTGTCCGCTAAGGCGCGCGTGGCTGATAAAGGCGACATCGGGCGCGAGCATCGTGTTGCGGTCACCGGGCGGACGGAAGCCATGTTCAACGTGCACTTCTCCCAAGTCCTTCGACATGACGTATCCACGCAGGAAAAAGTCGATCATTGACGCGAGACGGCTATGAACTCGTTGCACGGGTGACATCTCAATGATTTCTCCGTCGATCAAGTAAAACCGCTTGTCGGCAAACTCGGGTTGCCGCATCAATTCAGTCACAGCGTCAATATCGATCAGTTGTTCTTGAGTGGCCATTTCGCTTTGCCTTGCGAACCATCTATGCGTATCTTATCATGCTTTCGACTGTCTGCGAGAATATCTCTTTTGGCACGCTTGATAAACCAGCTGCGACGGCGAGCTTGCGACATTGGCGCGATTGAGTTTATACCGGAGAACTGACTCGACGCTTGCGCACGCGGAGCGGCTGCGGGATGGAATCTAACTGCGACAATTTGTAGGAGCGAGGCGGCGACTCGCCCTTTAAGACCAAGTTACTTGGGCGCGGGAAAAAGTCGACTAAGTGCCAACTCAAAACCGGGCAGCGCGTCCTCGCCGGATAGCGCGCCGTCAGCGCCGACAAATTCGATATCGAGGCGCGCGCCGCTGGCTGAACGGCAGACGTCGACGCCCCTTTGAGACGGCAGGACGATCCAGACCACGCGACTGCCATTGTCTAAATAGATGCTTGCCTTGCGGCGGAGTTGCGACACCGTGTTGCTGGGCGAGGCGACTTCCACCGCCAAATCGGGCATGACGGAAAAGAACTCGTCTTCAGGCTGCTGGCTCAAGCGCGCATGGCTGAAGAAGGCGACATCTGGCGCGAGCATCGTGTTGCGGTCACCCGGCGCGTAACAACCGATTTCACCGTGCACTTCACCTAAATCGCGCTCTTCCACATACATTCCGAGAAACATGCTAATGCGATTTGCGAGACGACTATGAATCCGTTTCACTGGCGACATTTCATAGATCACTCCGTCCATTAGGTAGAATCGCTTGTAAGCATATTCCGGCTGCCGCATCAATTCAGTGACAGCGTCAATGTCAAGCAGTCGTTCTTGCGTCGCCATTTCGCTTTGCCTTGCGAACCATCTATGCGTAGCATATCATGCTTTGCCTGTCTGCGAGTATATCGCTCATCGCGCGCTTGTCACAACATCCACAGTTGAGGGCTTGCGACTTAGGCGAATTAGAATACGTATCAGAAGAATAGAACGGCACGAAAAACTCGGGTCAGAATCTCTGCGCCTTTTGTGCCTCTGTGGCAAAACCAAAATAAGAAAGACCAGTCCATGTCTCAAACCAAACGCTTGATCCAGCAACTCAGCGTCAATCTGCTTAACATGCAGCGGGCGCGCGCCAAGGCAATTGACTTCGTCATGATCAAGATGCCGAGCTCCTTCGCGCCCATCCCCAAAGAGCGCAACTTTGTGCAGCGCCAGGTACTGGGCGCGCCACCGATGAGCTTGATGGAATTCGTAAGCGCGCTGGACCGCATCGGCGATGACCCGCGTCCGCTGGGGGTCATCTTGTACTTCCGCGGCTTCTCCGGCAGCACAGCCGATTTGCAGACGATGCGCGACGCGATTCTGCGCTTGCGGGAAAAAGGCAAGCGCGCGCTCAGTTACGCGCCGGGTTATCGAACGCTCGAGTATTTCGTCGCCAGCGCCTGCGATGAGATCCTGCTGCCGCCGGGCGGCATGCTGGAGACCACCGGTCTGCTCAGTCAGCAGATCTTCCTGAAAGAGGGGCTGGCCAGCATCGGTCTCGAATTTGACTCCATCGCGATTTCGCCCTACAAAGGCGCGGCCGATGCGCTGACGCGGAAGGAGCCATCCAAACAAGGGCGGGAGCAGACGAATTGGCTGCTGGATTCCATATTCGAAACGGTGATTGACGGCATCGCCTCCACGCGCAAAATGAAGCCGGACGAGGTCCGCTATATGATTGACGGCGGGCTGCACATGGGTGATGACGCGCTGGAAAAAGGCTACATCGATGGCATCATGAATGAGGAGCAGCTCATTGAATTCCTCGGCATCACCAAGATCACGATGTGGGAAGAAGCCGATGGGCAGATCCTGCTGCCCGAGCGCGACTTCAGCAGCAAGTATGTCGCTGTGATTTACGGCGGCGGCATGATCGTCGATGGCGAAAGCGCGGCGCCGCCAAGCGATATGCCCGTCCCGTTGCCATTCGTCGGTGGCGAACGCCTGGGCGATGTCACGCTGAACCAGCAGGTGCGCAATTTGATGAAGGATCCGCAGTGTGGCGCGCTGGCGCTGTATATCGACAGCGGCGGCGGCTCGGCCACGGCGTCGGAGTCGATGGCGTCGGCGCTGGCGGAGTTCGCCAAGACGCGTCCGCTGGTGGTCTTCATGGGTGGCGTGGCGGCCTCGGGCGGTTACTACATCGCGACGCCGGCGCATTGGATTGTGGCGCAGGCCGGCACGATCACTGGCTCCATTGGCGTGCTGATGGGCAAGCTGGTCAACAGCGATATGCTGCATAAACTGCATGTCAACGCTTTTTCGTATCTGCGCGGCGAGCATGCCGACCTGATGACGGGCGAGAGCCCCTTCAGCAAGTCGCAGCGGGCGATGATGCGCGGCAGCATTGAGCATATCTACGCGCAATTCCTGGATCGCGTGGCAGAGAGCCGCGGCAAGACGAGCGCCGAAATCAATGACATTGGTGGCGGGCGCGTCTGGACCGGCGCGCAAGCCATGGAGCGGGGCTTGGTTGATGAGTTGGGCAACTTGCAGCGCGCGATCGACAAGGCGCGCGAATTGGCGCAGTTGCCGCATAACGCGCCCTCGGTGCTGATCCGCGACAAAGGCAAGCCTATCGGCGTGCAAGTGGCCGAGCAGAGCCCGGCGGCGCTGCTGCATTATGCCGCGGACAATATCGAGGCGCTGACCAAGCGGGCGCAGTGCATCATGCCCTTTGAGTGGCGTGTGAAGTAGGTCAGCCGACTAGTGCACTATCTTTCTTGAACATTTGAGCGAATTTCATTGACAATTGCCGTAGATTGGATAAAATTTCGGTAGTTATCGGTTCATTGCAGAGGCAGTTCGCTGATGAATGAAATCTACACGATTGGCTATGGTGGCCGCGAAACAGACGAATTCATTGCCATACTGAATGAATATGAAATCGATACCCTTGTTGATGTTCGGTCGAAGCCATATTCGCGATTTGCGCCGGATTTCAGCAAAGAAAAACTCTCCGCGATTTTGAGTCGCAGCGGTATCCAATATGCATTCATGGGTGATACGCTCGGTGGAAGACCGGCTGACAGCGATTGCTATACCTACAGCCCTCAGCGAAAGAAAAAACTGCTGGATGCCAAGAAATGCGAAGCGAAGGCCTTCTACCAGCGTGGGATCGCGCAATTGAATCACGCGCTGTCGTCTGGGCGAAGAATCGTCATCATGTGCAGCGAGCTTGAACCGCACGAATGTCATCGGGGTTATGTCCTCGGCAAGACGCTCGACAGCGATGAGATTGCGGTGACGCATATTGGCCGGCATGGCGAGCCAATCACGCAATCTCAGATCAGAGAGACGAGCTATCAAGAAGCGCTACTCTGACTCGTAGTAGCGCAATTCAACATACGACTTCATGACCGCTGAGATACAAACCATATTCACCATAGGCGTGTACGGCTCTACCGAAGAGTCGTTTTTTGGCGCTCTGGTCGAGAATGAGATTGATCTATTCATCGACATACGCGCTCGGCGCGGCCTGCGCGGGTCGAAGTACAACTACGCGAATAGCAGTTATTTGCAGGCGAATTTGAAAGAGTTGGGGATTTACTACGCGCATCTGAAAGAGCTTGCGCCGACCAAGGAAATCCGCGCCTTGCAGTGGGAAGCCGATAAACAGGACAAGACGCTAAAACGAGAGAGGACGGGCCTTAGCGATGCCTACATCAAAGCATACAAGAAGCAAATATTGAAGTATGGAAGGCGAAAAGCTGAACTAATTCTCGAACCGCACCTTGTGTTGGAACGGGCGAAGCATTTGGCGGAATACCCCACAGCAAAGCCTTTACAGCGATATGTCCTTTTCTGCGTCGAGGCGAATGCAGAGGCCTGTCATCGATCCATTGTCGCGACGCGATTCCGCGACAAGACGGGCGGGAAAGTGAAGCATTTATAATCAAGCGAGGAGTTGAGATATGCCAAGAGTGCTTATTGTTGGCAAGACCAAGAAGAAGAAGAAGCAGCGGTGTGTCGGAGCACTTAGCCTGAGAGACAACAGAAGCTATCGGCTGTTAACATCTGACGGCTGCGACTTTCCAGCAGACACGGCTTTCAATCTAGGTCAGGTCTGGGAACTGGATTTATTGGCAGATTCAAACGCTGCACGACCACATACAGAAGACCACCGGATATCCCGCCAACGATATGTGCGGACACTATCAATGTCAGAATTGAAGCAATACTTACACGATCTCGTCTCTGCGCCGACTGTTGTTCCACGCCAACTCTTCGATGGCAAACTTAGTTACGCACAGAACAAAAGGGCGTTCATTTGGCCAGGCACCAAAGGGCTAAACTATAGCACCGGCTTCTGGCGATTCAGCAAGGCTTTGCATTTGTGCCGCGCCCAATACGGGAGACTGCGATACACGTACTGTGAAAACGACATAAGCTGTGATTTGGACGACGATGACCTCGAATTGGACGTTCCATACGTTGGATGTGAGCCACCAATTGATGAAATCCCTGCAGGGACTCTACTGCGCTTTTCATTAGCAAGGTGGGAAGGCAAACCCTGTTACTTGATGCTCTCCGGCTGGTTTCTTGATAATGATGCGAACGCCTCAAAGTCCAGTCGTAAAGCAAACACCAAGTATAGTAGTCGATACAATTCACTGCTGGAACTGTTGCGCAAGGCGCGAGATGGATAGCTACTGTCGAAACCGAATTTCTTAGATTCAACTCATATAGAAAGGCTCTAATCCATGACCACCGTCCCCGCTCGCTCTGACGTCCCGATCGAATCCACCTGGAATCATGAGAGCGTCTTCCCCTCCTTCGACGCCTGGCGCGAGGAATACCAGGCGGCGATGGCGAAGCTGCCCGAAATCGAGCGCTTCAAAGGAACGCTCACGCAGGGTCCGGAACGGCTCGCCGAGTGGTTCGACTTTCATCAAGCGCTCGCCCGCCGCGTCTGGACGCTCTATATGTACCCGGTGATGTGGGGTGCCTGCGATAGCAACAACGAAGCAATCAAAGGCATGGTCGGGCAGGCGCAGGGACTGGCGGGACAATTCATGGCCGGCGCCGCCTTCGCCGAGCCGGAGCTGTTGGCGCTGGATGAAGACCTGTTGCAGAGCTGGCTGCGTGAAGACAGCTTGAAGCTGTATCAGCAGCATATTGACGACCTGCTGCGGAAAAAGAAGCATGTGCTCTCCGGCGAGGTGGAGTCGGTGCTGGGCTTGCTGAGCGATCCGCTAGGGCGCATCGAGAGCATCCGCAGCGCGCTCAACGACATGGACTTGAAGTTTGAACCGGCGAATGACAGCGGCGGCGCGCCACAGACGCTGGTGCAGAGCACTGTCAACAAACTGCTGGCCAGCAGCGATCGCGAAACGCGCAAGAGCGCCTGGATAAATTATGCCGACAGCTACTTGGCATTCCAGAATACCTTCGCCACGACATACATAGCGTCGGTCAAGCGCAACGTGACGCTGGCGCGGCTGCGCGGTTATGACAGCGTTCTCCACGCCAAGCTGTCGCCGAACAACATCCCGGTCGAGGTCTTTCACAATCTGATTGATACCTACAAGAAGCATATCCCCACCTGGCATCGCTACTGGGAGGTGCGGCGGCGGGCGCTGGGCTATGAGTCAATTCATCCCTGGGATATCTGGGCGCCGCTCACAGCCGACGACCCTGAACTGTCGTATCCCGCAGCGGTAGAGATGATCGCGGCTGGCATGGCGCCGCTGGGCGAGCAGTACGTGGCGACGATGCGGCGCGGCTGCCTGGCCGAGCGCTGGGTCGATTACGCTGTCAACGAAGGCAAATCCGAAGGCGCTTTCTCCTTCGGCACTTATGACAGCTACCCTTTCATCATGATGAGCTTCGATGGCAACTTGAGCTCAATGAGCACGCTGGCGCATGAACTGGGGCATTCGATGCACAGCCATTACACGCGCGCGCAACAGCCCTTCGTCTACAGCAATTATTCGATGTTCGCCGCCGAGGTCGCCTCGAATTTCAATCAGGCAATGGTGCGGGCGCATTTGTTCGCCGGGGAAAACGACCGCGATTTCCAATTGGCTTTGATTCAAGAGGCGATGGACAACATCCACCGCTATTTCTTCATCATGCCAACGCTGGCCCGCTTTGAATTTGAGGTGCATACGCGGATGGAGAATGATGAGCCGCTGACGCCGGAGACGCTCAACGAGATTATGTCAGGCTTCTACGCCGAGGGTTATGGCGAGACGATGACGGATGACCGGCGGCGGACCGGCATCACCTGGGCGCAGTTCGGGCATTTGTACGAAGCCTTCTACACCTTCCAATACGCCACCGGCATCTCGGCGGCGCATGCCCTGGCGAACACGATTCTGGCGGGCGAAGACGGCGGCGCGGTCGAGCGCTACCACGCCTTCCTGCAAGCTGGCAGCAGCGACTATGCGATTCCTGTTTTGAAAGCGGCTGGCGTGGATATGTCGACGCCGCTGGCGGTGGAGGAGACCTTCAAGGTGCTGGAGGAGCTGGTGGATCGGCTGGAGGCGTTGGTCGCATAAATGGATCCGGAATCCAGCCCATTGCATTTCGGCCAGAATCAAGCGATCCACATGGCCGTATTCTCTGGCAATCTGCTTTACGGCACTGGAGATGAGAGGCATTTCTGGGCACTAACGCTGATCGCGTTTAATCTGTTCGAACTTGTTGGAGATGCTGCCAGCGCGCAGGATCGCTTCACGTCCGGATATGAAAAGCTGGTTGGTCACAAGCGCGATAATGATCTGACACATGGCTGGCATGAAGGCTGCGTCGCTAGGGCAATTCGCAATCTGTTCGTGCATGGGATGAAAACAGAGCAGACACAACGTAAGAACTACAACACCGGTGAATCAGCAACGGTCAGAGGCGTCACCTTGATCGCGGAATCTCAACTGCAAGATCCGCCGGAGTTGTATCATATAGAATTACTCGACAACGACTCCTATGCAATCCGCTTTTCGCCGCCAGAGATATGGTACTATGTTCAGCAGTGGCATGAGTATAGGAGACTAGAATGAATAGAAAACGGTTCGTTCTATTCAAGCCAGGTGGTCGGGTGGTCCGAGGCTACTCTTACGGTGAACTTTCCGAGGTGCGCTATCTCGATGTCGTCCCAATTGGCATAGAATCCCCTGATCGCGACGAATTCATACAGTTGGTAGAGCAGGCGCAGCTAACAGAAGAAGAACTGCGCGAATGCCGGATTGGATACGTTGATGACAAGGGCGTCGGCGATTATTGCAGCTGGCAAGAATTCCTGGACATGACCACAGAATCCAACTAACTTCACAATCTACAAACTTGGAGAGACCAACCCATGCCCAAGATCACCTTCATCGGCGCCGGCAGCTTCGGCTTCACGCGCAAGCTGGTCAAAGACATTCTGACCTTCCCCCTGCTCGAAGGCAGCGAGATCGCGCTGATGGATATTGATGCCGAGCGCCTCGATTTCGCCCAGCGCGCGGTATCCCGCATCGTCGAAGCCGGCGAGTATCCGGCGACTGTCAGCGCCACGATGGACCGCGTCGAAGCGCTGCGCGGCGCCGATTACGTGGTCGTCACAATCCTGGTGGGCGCGACCGAGGTCTGGCGGCACGATATCGAAATCCCGATGAAATACGGCGTCGATATGAACGTCGGCGATACGCGCGGCGTCTCCGGCATATTCCGCGCGCTGCGCACGATTCCGGTTCTGGTCGATATCGCGCGCGACATGGAACGCTACTGCCCGAACGCGCTGATGCTCAACTACACCAATCCGATGGCGATGCTCTGCCGGGCGATGGACATCAAAGCCGATATCCAGGTCACCGGCTTGTGCCACAGCGTGCAGGGCACCTCAAAAATGCTGGCGAACTGGATCGGCGCGCCCTACGACGAGATCAACTATACTTGCGCCGGCATCAATCACACCGCCTGGTTCGTCGAGTACGCCTGGAACGGCGAAGACGCCTACCCGCTGATTCAGCGCGCGATCACCGAAAACAAAGACATCTATAATGCCGAGCAAGTTCGCAATGAAATGTACCTGGCGCTGGATTATTACGTGACCGAATCGAGCGGGCACAATTCGGAATACAACTGGTGGTTCCGCAAGCGGCCCGATCTAATCGAGAAATACGCCACGCACGGCGCCAACTGGAATCCGGGCGAGCACGCCTACATCCTCAAGGAATACCGCCGGCGCGAAAACGACTGGCGCGATGACATCCACGCCTGGTTCGAGCAGGGCGAGATTGACCTGGAGCGCGGGCATGAATACGCCGCCTACATCATCAACGCCATGGAAGGCGGCGCGCCTTTCAAATTCAATGGCAATGTGCCGAACAAGGGCTTGGTCGACAATTTGCCGGCGGAAGCCTGCGTCGAGGCGCCGGTCTGGGCGTCGCGCGATGGACTGGAAGCGGTGGCAGTGGGTCCTCTGCCTCAGTCGGTGGCGCCGCTGACCAACCTCTATTCGCAGATCGAAGAGATGGCGGTTGAAGGCATCCTCAATGGCGACAAGCGGCTGATTTATCAGGCGGTGGCTTACTCGCCGCTGTCGGCCGCGGTCTGCTCGCTGCGGGAAATACAGTCGATGGTGGACGAGTTGTTCGCGGTGAACGAGGCTTATCTACAGCCGGCTTTTGCCTAAACACGCCGTGAGCGTGTACAATCGGGGCCAACAGAAAGGCATCTTTATGTGGCGAGCAATTCCCTTAGCCAAGATGGTTCTTCGGATGGTCGTTTTTGGCGCGCTCTTGGGCGCGTCGCTCGGCTTAGTGACCGTTATCGCATTTCAATCTACGATACCAGCGCCGAAATCGCATTATCATCCACAGATCATTGTGGGCGCCGTGGAGGACGGCGTTTTGCTAGCTGGCTTGGCCGGAATCGCAATGGCTCTTTATGCGGGTATCGTCCATCGTTATGTTCATAAGCCAGCGCATTTTCGCTTTGCGATGCTCATTGTTGCGACAATTGTGACGCTGGCAGTCGTGCAGTACCCATTCCATATCATGACATTGAGCGAATTCGGGATTCCGCTTATTGACTGGGTGCTTTGGGCGCTTCGCGAGGGAAACTCAGCGATGATTGCTCTGTTTGCCGCCACCATCGTCAAACACATAGCAATCGGCTGGATGAGCCTGTACGCAGCGAGCCGCTATCTTCGCGACGCTTCGGAGAGTTTCTCGAAGTCACGCGCGCCGACGCTGGCTTAAGCCCCATGCCCGCCTAGTGGCAGGAACATTCAACTGGTATCCGCCAACAGCCGCGCCTTCGCCTCGCGCGCCGGGCTGAAATTGGGGTTGAAGGTCAGCGCGATGTCGTAATTCTGCAGCGCTTTGCTCACTTCACCGCGTCCCTCGCGCGCCATCCCCAGGTAGTAGTAGGTCTCTTCGACGTATTGACCGCCGCCGTCATTCTGGTTCTGACGCGCGATGCGGATCATGTCATCGTAGCGCCCGGTATGGTAGTAGGCTTCCCAAGCGCCGAACTGATACCAGAACATACGCCAGGGCAAGCCGAGTGAGATCGCCTTGTCATAAGCCTGCGCCGCCGCGTCGTGCATGCCGAGCTCGACGAAACTGCTGCCCATGTTGAACCAGGCGTGGGCGTCTTCCTGATCGGCGATGGCTTCGGCGCGCGCCAGCTCCAGCGCGTTGATCTGATTCTGCCACTCATCGGCGTCATCGCCCAATAGCGCCATCAACTCAGTTTCGCGATTGACTGTGTAGAGCACGATGTACTTGTAGTTGAAATGCTGCCAGTATTCCTGGATTTCCTCGTAGCTGTAGCGGGTGTTGGGTCCCTTGAAGCTGTCCATGGTGTCGACTTCGCTCAGCGCCTCGTCATAGCCGGCCAACAGCAGATAGTGCCCCATCCAGGTGAAGTCGGGCGGCTCGTAGCCTTTCTCAATGAGCACCGGAAAGCCATTGACCATCAGCGTTTGCAGCAATTCGAGCGTGCCGCCATCGCGCACCAGAGCGTAGACGGGCAATTCAGGAATCTGTGTGTTGACGAACTCCGCCATCTGCCAGGCGCTGACGTTTTTGTCTTCATAATTCGGTTTCAGCCATTTGGCGGCGCGGTACTGATCATCGGTATAGCCGAAGTGAACCAGGGCATTGGTGAGTGTGGCCGGACCGCAGTTGTTCCAGCCCTGATATTCGCGGCCCAGGTTCTGCATGCGGAAAATATCGGGCAAGCCGCCGCGCCCTTCGTTGGTTTGCGCCAACGCGCCCGAGCCCGCGGCGGTGATAATCAGAAGCAGAATCAATAAACGCTGCGTCAGCATATCCGCTGCTTTCCTTGCGTTTCAGCCTTCAACCCGATTATACACAGATTGGGAAAGGCCAATCGTACGAGTGTTATACGATCTCGGTGAAGCGGCACAGCGCTAGAGCCAGCCCTCTTCGATGTCAACCTTGAGCTGACCGCTGCCAGGGATCAGCGGCGCCGGTTCGATCACCGGCTCTGCTTCGTTCGCTTCGATCATGCGGCGAATCAAGCGCGAGCGCAGCACATCGCAAACGGCGCGATGGGTCTCCAAACCCGCGCGGTTGTGCAGCTCCTCGGGATCGGCGAGCAAATCGTAGAGCTCGGATTCAACGTAGTGGTCGCTGGAAGCATCATTCCAGCCGTGCTTGTCGGGCGCGGTGACAGCGTATTTCCAGCGCTTGCTGCGGATCGCCCGCCCCAACTGCGACTCGCTCATCTGGATGAAAACTTCATGCGGCCAATCTTCCGCCTGGCCGCGGATGAGAGGCAAAATCGAGCGCCCGCTCATCCGCTCGGGCACGGGAATGCCGGCGGCGTCGAGCAAGGTCGGCGGCAGGTCAATCAAGCTGACGAGCTGCGATATCCGCCCGCCGCCGGTGAAGGGACCGCCGTAGAGCATGGTCGGCACACGCACGGAAGCGTCATGGCAGGAGCGTTTGTACTCGGCGTTGCGCGTCTTGAAGTGGTTGCCATGATCGGAGGTGAAGACGATGATGGTGTCCTCCAGCATACCGAGGCTGATCAGCGCGTCGACCAGCCGACCGAGCGCTTCGTCCAGCCGCTTGATCATGCCCAGGTAGCCAGCCAGGTGCTGATGGCTCGAGCCGCCCAGCGCCGCCAGGTCCGGTGGCAGCCAGCGACCGCGATAGCGCTCGGCGTAACCCGGCGGCGCTGGAAAATCATCGCGGTGGTTCTGATGGTGCGGCTCAATGAATGAGGAGAATAGGAAGAACGGTCTATCCTGATGATCGTTGATGTAACGGATCATGGCGTCGGTTTGGGCGTCTACGCGGTAGCCGGGCAGTTTATGCGCTACGCCATCGCCGTCATACATCACCATGTCGTAGGCATCGGAGGTGAATTCCAGAATATTGGAAGCCAGCCAATAATCGTAGCCGCCGCGCTGCGCCTTTGACACCGGTCCCGCCCCTTCATCCGACAGGTGCCACTTGCCGATATAAGCGGTGTCGTAGCCGGCATCGTCGAAGTAATGCGCCAGCGTTCGGCTCTCGCTGGGCAAAGGGATGTCATTGCGGTAACAGCCGCTCTCAGTAGCGTAAAGCCCAGTCTGGAGGCAAGCGCGCGCCGGACCGCAGACCGGCTGGCAGGTGATGGAAGTGTGTACATCGGCGCCGGCGAGGGCGAGCCGGTCGAAATTCGGCGTCAGGTCAAGCGGGTTGCCGTGCAGGCCGGTCGTGTCCCAGCGTTGCTGGTCGGTGAAGAAGACGATTACATTCGGACGCTTTTGAGCCATCGATAATTTTCCTCTCGGTTTGGTAAATCCAATTGTAATCGGATGAGGCGAAAGGGCGCAAAAACCTTTATGCACCACAGCCCTCGCCGGTGACGACTTGGTTCACACCAAATTGCGAACTCGCGAAATGGGATTTGTAGGGGCGAGTCATTGGGTCGCCCGCGCTTGTCATAGTGCGCGCTTTAGGGCGAGACAAGTCTCGCCCCTACAGCTGTCTTTTTGAGCAGGTTTGTCAAATAAGAGACATACAAGACACAGAGGATAATGTTGAGTCAGCACAGGGGCGACTCTGTGAGTTGCCCAATAAGTGGCGCCCGTCCGCGTTGCCTGTTGGTCTGGATGTCATGCCTGGTGAGGGCACGGCTCGGCTATTTGGAATCGGACATGGATTCGGTATACTCTCACCTGATTCGACAATCCCTAAGCGATAAAGGCACGGCATGAAGAAAACACGCGACTTCCTGCAAAGCAAGGGCTACCCGCCCGGCGAGCTTTACGACCTGCCGACATCGCAAAAGCGCTTCCCAGATGGGGCGCAGTACCGCATCGAAATCCCCAGCACGGAAGGTCCCCGCGCTTTGGCGGCTGTCCTGGAAGCGGCCGATCGCTATGGCGTAACCATTCATCGCGTCTCGCAGGGCAGCGGCATTTGGATGCTCACGGATGAAGAAATCCGCGAGATGTGCCGCCTGGGCGCGGAAGCCGGCATCGAGGTCAGCTTGTTTGTGGGACCGCGAGCGGCTTGGGGCACGAGCGCGCAAGTGCGGTCGAGCGCCGGGCTAAACCTGGGCGCGCGCTTGCGGGGAATGGATGAAGTGGTCTACGCCACCGAAGACATCATCCGCGGCTGCGAGTTGGGTTTGCGCTCGGTTCTCGTGGCTGATGAAGGGCAGCTTTGGCTGGTCAATGAGATGAAGAACGCGGGCGAGCTGCCGGCCGATTTGCTGGTCAAGATCTCAGTGCAAATGGGCGCGGCCAACCCGATCTCGATCAAGCTGCTGGAAGACTTGGGCGCGGGCACCTATAACACACCGACCGATCTGACGCTGCCGCAGATGGCGGCGATCCGCGCGTCCATTGATATCCCGCTGGATGTCTATGTCGAGGCGCCGGACGATTTCGGCGGCTTCGTGCGCCATTATGAAGTGCCCGAGTTGATACGGGTGGCGGCGCCGGTATACGTCAAGCTGGGCTTGCGCAACGCGGCCAATATCTATCCCAGCGGCATTCATATCGAAGACCTGGCAATTAAGCAGTCGCAGGAGCGCGTACATCGGACAGCGCTGGTGATGAACATCATCGAGCGCTACTCCGGCGATGCCGTGATGGGCGAAGTCGGCGCTGCCGATTTGGGGATACCGGTGGTTTAGAAGCCACTCACGGATATATTTCCATTTCACGGCAGCAATCGTAGGGGCGACCCATTGGGACGCCCGCAAATCAATCACATACACGGGAAAAACATAATGAAAATCAGCAATGTCAGCACGATGGTGATGGGCACGCCCTGGCGCAATCTGCTCTTCGTCAAGGTGGAGACCGACGAAGGCTTGGTCGGCTGGGCGGAAGCCAGACCCGTCGGCGGCGTCGGTCCGGTGATCGGCTATCTCAATGAGACCGTGCCCGATTTCGCCCTGGGGCGCGACCCCTTCAACACTGAAAATATGTGCTACCGCATGCTGCGCGAAACCTACGGGCGCGCCGGCGAGATCGCCATGACCGGCATCGCCCTGCTCGAGATCGCCTGCTGGGATATCATCGGCAAGGCGCTCGATCAGCCCGTGTATCGGCTCCTGGGCGGCGCCATGCGCGAGCAGATCAAAGCCTACGCCAACGGCTGGTATCGGGTGGAGCGGAAGCCGGAGGCTTGGCATGCGGCGGCGAAAGACGTGGTCGACAAAGGCTATCACGCCCTCAAGTTCGACCCCTTCGGCAGCGGATTCTACGAATTCACGCGCGAAGAGAAGCTGCTATCGATTTCGCTGGTGGAAGCGGTTTACGATGCGGTTGGACCCGATGTCGAATTGCTGATCGAGATGCACGGACGCTTCAATCCAGTGACGGCGGTCGAGATCATCCGCGATCTGGCTGAATTCCGGCCCGGCTGGGTGGAAGAGCCGGTGCCGCCGGAGAACCTGCGGGCCCTGCGTGATGTGCGCGAAGTGGCGCTGGGGCTGGGCATCCCGGTGGCGACGGGCGAGCGCATCCACACGCCCTATGAATATCGCGAGCTCTTTGAGCTCAACGCGACCGACATCATCCAAACCGATACCACTCACTTCGGCGGCATCATGAATATGAAGAAGCTGGCCGGCACAGCTGAGATGTATTATGTGCTGGTGGCGCCGCACAATGTCGGCGGCCCCTGCTCGACGATGGCGTCGCTGGCGGTGGCGGCGACCACGCCCAATTTCAAGATCCAGGAATACTTCAACGACTTTGCCGACCCGCCGGTCAAAGCCGTCGGCCGGGGCATGCCGGAGGTGGTCGATGGTTATTTCTCGCTGCCGGAGAAGCCGGGGCTGGGCGTCGACATTGACGAAGACATCATCGCCGAATACCCCCAGCGCGAAGTCGAATTCAACTTGTTCAGCGATGACTGGCACCGGCGAGATTTGAAATAGCGCGGGCGGCTAGGCTTCGGCAAATTCGATGCCGCGATAGACCTGCCCTAGCGGCAGTTGGCAATCCAGCATTGGCAGCGGTATCACATCTTCGGCATTGCTGAAAATCTGCAGATGCCAGCCCTCCTGCGAACGCGTGTACAAATCGGCGCGTAGGCGGTCCTGGTCGACGATCAGGTAGGCTTCAATCGAGGGCACAGCAAAATATAGATCAAGCTTATCGACGTGATCTCGCATCGCACTTGAAGGCGAAGTTACTTCGACAACGAAGACGGGGTTGAGCAGCGTTAGCTCGCTCTCGTCCTCGTATACTTCGTCTCGGCCAACAATGCTCAAATCGGGATAGACGTAACGATTCACGCTGACACGAATGCGCATGTTGCTGCTATGAAATACAAAATTCAATAGGTTGACCAGGCTGCCAAGCGCAAGCGCTATATTCATCGCAATTTTGCTGTGATTGCCGGTTCCGCCGCTCATTTCGATGATCACTCCGTCAACGTATTCATGCCGCAGTTCCTGGCGCTCTTCCCATTCGAGATACTCGGCGACGGTCATCGTGCGCTCGGTTTGGATAGCCATTTCATTCCTCGTTCACTTCACTCATAGCAAATACATTGCGCGAGGCGGCTAAGAATCGGCAAATTCGATGCCGCGATAGACCTGCCCTAGAGGCAGTTTGCAATCCAGCATTGGCAGCGGTATCACATCATCCGCGCTGTCATAAATCTGCAGCATCCAGCGATCCTCGGCGCGTATGTGCAAGTGGGCGCATGGGCGGTCTTGTTCAACGATGAGGTAAGCTTGAATCGAGGGAACTTCAAGGTAATATCCGAGCTTGTCGACGCGGTCGCGAGTGGCGCTGGTCGGCGAGGTTACTTCGATCACGACGATTGGATTTAGCAGCGTTAGCTCCTTTTCGTCTTCCAGTCGAGCCTGCCCGCGCACTACGCTAAAGTCCGGATAAACGTAGCGAGTCGGGCTCACACGCACACGCATGTCACTGTTGCAGACAATAAATCTGGATAACTCAAGAAGCGTGAATAACATACCCCCGATGTTGAATTTAATGCGCGTGTGCTTTAACGTCCCGCCAGTCATCTCAATGATCAATCCGTCAATGTATTCATGCCGCAGTTCCTGGCCTTCTTCCCATTCGAGATACTCGGCGACGGTCATCGTGCGCTCGGTTTGGATAGCCATATCAAACCTCGACCACTTTAAGTTGAAAACAGTATAACACGCGGAAATTAGACCTGAACTCAAGCCCCGGATTCGCTGTCGTCCAGTGAGGAGAGTATTGATGTGACTGCCGCCTTTAGGGGAGGCAAGTCTTCTTTAGCCGCCCGCCAGGCGATCTCTATCTCGGTATTGTGATATTGATGTACTAGAAAATCACGGAATCTGGCAAAACCGCCCCAATCGATATGTGGCTGTTGCTAAGAGATCTGCGTCCATGTGCTTTATCGCTTCGCCAATTATTATGAAGCAGAAAATGACTGCATCCTGCTTTTCGCGCGACTGGTCAAATGTTTCGCGCCCTGCTTCTGTAGACACTTCAATGCGACGGATGCGATCGAGAATGTCGTTGCAGTATAGTCTCTGTGTTCTTTTCACAGTGGCTGCGCTTCCTTGAGAACGTAAGGTTTTAACTCCTCGCGCAGCGAGCGCCGAGGTACTACGTCCACTTTGCAGCCAAGCAAGTCCTCTAATCCATTAATCATGCCGGCTATATCGAGAAGTCTGTAATTGTCCTCGAAATCAACCAGAAAGTCGATATCACTATCCGCATGCATCTCACCGCGCACGCAAGAGCCAAACACGGAAACCTGGCGCGCGCGATATTGGCCCGCCAGCTCCATGATCTGTGGCCGCAGCCGGCGGATGTCATCCAAGCTGCGTACTGTCGTTGCTTCAGCCATGCGAGTCGTCTCGCCTCTTATCCTGCCTTCGTCCCTCAGTGTAACACAGCGCCCGCGCTAGCCATCCGCCAGGATGCGATCAACCGAATCGGCCAGCTGGCGCAGGTTGTCTCTCGCGCGCCATCGACAGCTCAACTTAAATCAAGACTCGTCGTCGCCGTCGTCCAACGAATCGAGCATTGCCACTATCGCGGACTTGAGAGCCGGCAATTCTTCTTGGGCAGTCCGCCACACAATATCCAGCCGAGTTCGTCGATACTGGTGAATGAGGATGTCGCGAAATCCGGCTACGCCTTTCCAATTGACGTATGAATGTTGTGTTGTCAACGCTGAGTCCAGGTTCTTGGTTGCTTCGCCAATCACGATGAAATTCAATATGATAGAATCCCTAATCTCGTAGGATCGAGCAAAAGCCTCTTTCCCCTTTGCTATAGAGTTCTCGATACGCTTGATGCGCTCCAAGATATCCTGACAATACAGACGCTGTTCTGAATTCAAAGAGCTTGCGCTTCCCGAAATACGGTTTCCCGCAACTCTTCGCGCAGGCCCCGGCGGTCAATCACATCGACTTTGCGGCCAAGTATGTCCTCCAATCCATTCCACATACCCGCAATGTCGAGCAGCGTGTACTCTTCTTCGAAATCGACCAGAAAGTCGATATCACTATCCGCATGCATCTCTCCGCGTACGCAAGAGCCAAACACGGAAACCTGGCGCGCGCGATATTGGCCCGCCAGCTCCATGATCTGTGGCCGCAGCCGGCGGATGTCATCCAAGCTGCGTACTGTCGTTGCTTCAGCCATGCGAGTCGCTTCGCTTTTTGTCCTGTCTTCGTCGGTCATTGTAGCACAGCGTCCGCGCTATCCGTCCGCCAGCGCGAAATCGACGTTGTCCGTCGGCAACGAACCTGAAAAGGAGACAACGGTCTATCATGTTTCAAGTTTTATCTGCGGAAGTCGGCAAGATCCTATTTGGAAATATACCCCTTGTCTTTCAATTCATTGAGCAAGGCCAGCGCCGCGGACTTTAGAGCAGGCAAGTCTTCGACAGCGAACAACCAAACCGATTCCAGCACAACCCTTTCGTATTGGTGAATCAAAACGTCGCGAAATCCGGCGAAATCCCTCCAAGGAACTTGAGGCTGTTGCGCAATTATTGACTTATCCAAGCGTTTAATCGCTTCGCCAATCACTTCAAAATTGCGGATCACGGCGTCTTGATGCAATTCAGACTGCATGAAAGATTCTCTACCGCGCGAAGTGTATCGTTCAATTCGATCAATGCGATCGAGAATATCATTGAGATTCATTCGAGGATCGGAACTCACAGACGCTGGACTTCCGCCAAAACTGTCTCTCTTATTTCTGGGCGCAGCGCACGTCGATCCACAACATCGACACTACAATCGAGCAACTCCTTCAAGTCTTGCAACAGTCGGATATGATCTGTCAGTCTGGAGCCTTCTTCAAAGTCGACCAAAAAATCGATATCGCTATCGGCTTGGGAATCCCCGCGCGCCACTGAGCCAAACACGGATATTTGACGCGCTCGGTGCCGACGGGCGAGCGCCAGAATCTGTTCTCGCCATTGCCGCAGATCTTCGAGATTGCGAATGGGTTCGCGGCTCATCTAGAGAACTCCCTTCGGCTTGAACGTACTTTCTTAATCTTAACATACTATCAAAGTGAGCTATGTGTGGCGCAGCCGGACGGCACGCGCTAGCCATCCGCCAGGATACGATCGACCGAATCGGCCAGCTGGCGCAGATTGTTGACCAGGAAGACGTTGTCGGCGTACATGCTATATTCCCACATGTCGCTGTCGCCGCTGCCCCCTTGGCGGCGTGGTCGGTTTGCCGCCGTTTCATACTTTGATCAAATACATGATTCAGCTGGATTGCGGCAGACATTGGAATAAGCTGAATTTAAGTTCCAGCTTCGCCATCGTTAGCGATTTGCAACAGCGCGGTAATGGCGACTTTTAAGGTAGGAAGATCTTCTTGTGTAAACAGCCACACTTGTTCAAGCAAAACATCATGATATCGGTGAATAAGCACATCTCGGAAACCGGCATAATCGCTCCACAGGACTTCTGGGTGAGCCTCGACCATTGCCGCGTCCAAACGCTTAACCGCCTCGCCGATTATCATAAACGCGAGTATTACGCCATCTTGCAGCAATCTGTCTTCAAGGAATGACTCACGACCACTCGCGGTGCAGAATTCAATATGCTGGATACGCTCAAGGATGTCTTGCAGGTAAAGTCTCTGGCTGCGTCTCAAAGCGCTTGCATCTCACTGAACACGAAAGTTTCCAACTCTTTCCGCAAGGCTTGCCGCGGAACGACATCAACTTTTCGTCCAAACAGTCCTTCCAGCTTTTGCTTCAAACGGATGATGTCGGTCAGTCGGAAATCGCTCTCAAACTCAACCAGGAAATCGATATCACTGTCTGCATGCATTTCCCCACGTACACAGGAGCCAAACACCGACACCTGCTTCCCGCGATATTGGCGCGCTAGCTCCATTATCTGTGGGCGCAGGCGACGGATGTCATCCAAGCTGCTTACTGTCGCTGCTTCATCCATGCGAGTCGCTCTGCATTTTGATTTGCCATCGTCGGTCATTGTAACACAGCGCTCGCGCTAGCCATCCGCCAGGATACGATCGACCGAATCGGCCAGCTGGCGCAGATTGTTGACCAGGAAGACGTTGTCGGCGTACATGCTATATTCCCACATGTCGCTGTCGCCGCTGCCCCATTGGCGGCGCGGCTCGGGGCAGAACCAGATGAGGCGCCTGCCCTTTCGCTGCATCTCCTGCGCGATATCCAGACGCGGATCGTTGTAGTTGTTGCGCCCGTCGCCGAAGAAGATGATGGTGCTGCGGCTGTCGACCAGGCGCATATGTTCCTTCCGAAAGCGGCTGAGGCTGTTGCCCAGATCGGTGCTGTAATAGCCGGGCGGGTTTTCCGCCATGATATGGGCGACCGCCTCGCGCGGGGGGAGCTCCGCCAAAGTTGTGCTGACATCGACGAGATCGTGGATGAAGATGAAGCTGTGCGTGCGCCGCACCTGGTCAGAAAGTTCATAAACCAGCGTCAACAGGAATTCGACGGCGTAGCGCATGGACGTGCTCAAGTCGCAGACCAGGATCAGGCTGGGTTTCTTGTGACGCTTGCGAAATTGCACGTCCATCGGCACGCCGCCATAACGCATGTTTTTGCGGATGGTTTTGCGCGGGTCGAATTGACCCGATTTGGCGCGCTTTTGCCGTAGAGCCGCCCGCGTGCGCAAGCGCGCCGCCAGCCGCCGCACTTCGTCGCGCACGTCTTCAATATCGCCGCTGGACAAGCGCTGCAAGGGCACATCAAGCAGGTCGGGGCGCTCGCGCGGTTCTTGCTCCGCCATCTGTTCGGCCAGCGTCGCGCCGACATGCTGCGAGATTTGCTGCGACAAGCCCTGCATGTTTTCCCGCAGCATCTCCTCCAATTCGGCCAGCGCTTCTTCGCTCATACCCAGCGCCGCCAATTCTTCGAGCAAGTCATCAAGCATGCGCTCGAGCTGCGTGATGCCGGCCTGCCGGTTCATGCGCCGCTCGAACCAAGAGCGCATGTACATCTCATCGCCTTGTGGCAAGCCCGAAGCGTCGCCCAACTGACGCAGCTCTTCTTCGCTGAAATCCTGCCCTTCCAGCAAACGCCGCAGCAGATCGCGCAAGGCATCCAACTCGCCCACCAGCGAGCGCATCGCTTCGTTCAGGAGCGCATGCTGATCTTCGGACAGTTGCTCGAGGATATTCTGCAGCGGTGGTTTGTTGTTCTTGAAGAACAGCGGGAAGAAGTACTCGAAAACGGGCTGGTCACGGTGATTTTTCACCAGGGTCGCTTTCATCGTGTTCTTGAAGGTCGCCATCTGGCGGGCGCCGGTTTCGTCGACGCCGAACATGGCGTCTTGGCTTTCCGCCAGGGAGATGCGCAAGCCCGCGGCGCGCAGGGCGCGGATGAAGTCGATCATTCTCTTCTGCATGGCTGGGGACCTTGCTGCTGGGTTGCGCGGGATTCCAACTCAGATGGTAATTCATTTCGGCGGTCATGGCAAACAAGCCGCGAACCGAAGGAATAATAACCAGCCCGGAACAAACATTATTGCGAAACGCAATTAAAGCCGATACAGTACCATCAAGCATAGGGTATAGTGTGGGACGGACCAATTCTGTTGGGCAAGCGCCGACATCGAGAACGCCAACCGAGCGCAGGAGGTTTGGATCAATGAGAAACTCTGAAGGACAACATAATTGGAATTGGCTGGCTTCGCCAAGCCGCCCTATTGCTTCTCGGGTCATGATGCTGCTGGTATTTGCCGCTCTGCTGGCGCTGCCCATACCAAAGGCGCAGGCAGCCGGCTGCACGCATTTTGATGTGGATGTTGATGGCAGCCCCTTATATGTAATCGTTCCTAAGAGTAATTTCCTTTCGGACGGTCATATTGTTTACGAAGATCAAGATTGCCAAATCCCCAAATTCAGGGATTTCTTTAGCCCAAGCATGGCATTCGCCAAGAGAGGGCGGAAGGCGATGGAAATCTGCGAAGTCAACGAAAGTAAGCAAGTGTCTCATGTGCGCACTGCAGACTCAGTCATGAAAAGTGTCTACTACTGCGAGCTCGGGAAACGCAAGGGGACCAGGCGGCAACGGTGGGAGCACTTATTCAGGATGCGATTCGTCGGGGACGCGCAGGGGGCGCTTGCTTATTGCAAGGAGTTGAGTCTTGGAGAACCCAATCACTCGCAGCCGAACCACGTTGAAGGCCCGTCGCGGCGTCATAGTAATTGGGATTGCTACCGGGTCTGGAAAGTGAGCAAAAAATACCTACAGCGGGTCGGGGCGTAGCGGCGGCGGGGCTCTCGGTAACATGGTAGAACATTTCGTCGGACATGGCAAACTTACCCGAAATGCGAGAGCGGCGAATTATACGGGTTTACGCGATGTACGAAATCCCCTGGCTAAGACGATTCTAATTCACTGACGGCTAGGTACTGGAATACACAGACTAATTGCGCGTATGCGACTACTGTGTACGAAGGAACAGCGCCCTCGGTTTGCACCTGCCACCTCTATACGAGCCTGCGATAGATTTCACTGGGACGCAGGAAAGGCCAAGAGACCTAAATGCCAATACGCACACTTGCGCTTCTTCTATCAAGTCTGATGTCGGGGCTGATTGCGACTGGCCTTAATGTGCAGTAATACCTGTGCCAGAGGAGGCAGATTCTTGGAGCCAACTGCGCCGCCGCGCTCGTATCCGCCAAGATCAGGTTAATCGAAAGGCGGGAGTTCGTGACTCCCGCCTTTTGCCTCACTTCTCACTATCTGACTTTGGCGGGGGGCGCAGTGCGCTCGCCACTTTTCGGACGATCACGATCAAGACAATCGTAATCACGACTACCTGTACTAGTTCTGTGACGCCAAGTTCAGGCATGTTTAGTACCTTTCAGGTTCAACGCGCGGGTACTGAGAAGGATGCCGGCGAAATAGTACTTAACCGTCCCATCCAAGCGCAACTCAATTTTGCGACCGCTGTCAAGGATTGTAGCGGTAGCTGTCGCGCTAACAACAGCATCAAAGGTCGGGACGATCGGGAGCCATGTATAGTTCCAGCCGGTACTGTTGATTCTCACGATGACCCCATTCTGGACAGTGGTGTCGGCCCACCAGTTGACCGTCAGTTGATTGCCGACATACCATTCAGTCGCCGAGCATTTGTATCGCCGCGATCCGCCGTTTGTCAATGACTCAGAATCATCATCGGCGTCGACGGCGAAACTGGCGCTTTCTATGGCACGGATTAAGCCCGCCAATTCCTCAACCGTCAAGGATACATCATGCCCGTTGGATTCCGCTAGCGCAATTGCTTGACTAGCCTGCGAGTTTGGATCAGCGTTCTGGTCAATGTCCGACCCGAGCGACTGACCCGCGAAAGAAAAGAACATAACGACTACGAACAGGAAAGAAACTGTTTGCTTAAACGCCTTCAACCTCCTGTAGATAATATGTCGTTATCTATAACGATTCACGAAAATGCGCTCGATGTCAAGGGAATTAGGATAGCTTGCCCAAATTGTGAATCTTCACGCAAATGCCCAAATTACCTAGCGTCCCGGCTCGCAAGTGAATGCCGGTGGCAGACTTGTCGCCGTTGTCCAAGCAAACCGCAATGACTGAACAGGACTATAATGAACGAAGCCAATTGCCTTCCAGTCAAACCAGATTGCAATCACGGCGTGAATTCAAACGAAGTCCGGCGGAGAGTATGTCCCATTTTGTGTATGTCGTTATTGTTGTCCTGTCCCTTGCAGCGCTATCTGTCTCGGCAGAGGATAGGTTAAACCCGGATGGCGCCCCCCGTTATGGCAGTCACGCGCTGGCGCCCGGTTTCACTCCCGCGCCCGCCCGATACGACGCGCTCAGCGGCGGCGATATCGCGGTGAAATCGCTGCGCCTAGGCGACAATTGCCTCGGTTACGCCGCGGGCGACCCCGATTTTCTGATTGAGCTAAGCGGCGAATTCGACCGCATCACCTTCATGAACGCCAGCGCCAAAGACAGTACGCTGATCATCAATTTGCCCAATGGCAGTTGGTCCTGCAATGATGACACGAACGGCTTGAATCCGGCCCTTGTCTTCCACCATGCGCCGCCGGGGCCTTACCAAGTCTGGATCGGCAGCTACGCCGCTGAATCCAACGACGAGAGCGTGCTCTATATTTCGGAAGCGGGACCCGAAGCGCTGCCCACGACGGCTACTGGTCCCTCCCCCGGGCGCGATCCCCTCTACGGCGAGACATCGCTGTCGCCCGGTTTCCAGCCAGCGCCATTTACGATCCAATTTATCGGCGGTGGTCGCAATGCGGTCGCCGACTTCATCGACGGCGAGCAGTGTCGCGGCTATGTCTCGGAGGCGCCCGATTTCAGCGTTTATCTCGGCGACTCATTCTCGGAAATCTGGTTCGCGGTTCACAGCCCGGCCGATATGACGCTATTGGTGAAACGGTCCGATGGCAGTTGGCTTTGCAGCGATAACTACCAGGGCGTCAATCCGGGCATCGGCTTGCGCTTCCCCCTGGCGGGGCTCTACGATGTCTGGCTTGGCAGCGCCGCGGAAGGCAATTATGCCGCCGGCGTCTTTTATGTGACCGAGCAAGAACCGACGACCTCGATGGATTTCAAAATCGATACCAGTTGCGACGGCATGCTGGAGACCACACTGGAAGTCGGCGCCGACGCCCTGGTGACCGAGGCGGCCAGCTCAGGGATTGCTGGCTACATTGCGCCGGAAACGGGCAGCGCCTCCGTTTTCCTGGCGCCGGCGGGCAGCGCGCTCAGCCTGGTAGGCGGTCCCGTTTGCGCGGATGAGCATCGCTGGTGGCGCGCGGATTTGGGAGGCGGGCGCTATGGCTGGGTGGCTGACGGCGATGCGTCGACGCGCTGGCTTGCGCCTCAGTCTTGATCATCGCGGCAGCTGAATTCCGCCAGCCCCAAGAGATTCAATTGCCGCAAACCGCGACGATCAGCCCATTGCTCCAGCCATATTTGGCATCCATCTTGGCTTCGACCGCTGCGATGACAGCGGCGTCAACAGGAAATGAGGCGCTGCCTTCCATGTACGCCGCATCATCATCCCAACCGCGCCCCAGCCGGAAGCGCACAGCGGGATCGGCGCGAATGTTCCGCACCCAGTGGGCGGCTTCGCCTTTTTCCGAAACGAGATAGTAGCAGCCCTCATGCTCCACGTACCAGATTTCGATCTCGTGGCGCTTGCCGCTGCGGTGGCCCGTCGTGCTGAGGTAGAGGTAAATCTGAGACGTCAAGACAACTTTTCCTTGAAAATGTAGCATTGGTAGAATGCGGCAACCCCGGTATTCTGTTACATGAGCGCGCGCATTGCAAACGCGTTGCGACTGAGGAAAGTTTATGTCATTTGTGATTCGTCCCGAAACACCAGCGGACATGGAAGCGATTCACCGAATTGAAGCGGCCGCCTTCGAGGGCGAAGCGCATGCCGTGCTGGTCAACCGATTGCGCGCCGAGGGAGCGCTGCTGCTCTCCCATGTCGCCGTCTGCAACGACGAGATTGTCGGGCACGCCGCCTACAGTTTGCTGACGATTACCGATGGCGGCCGCGTAGAGCATTGCCCGGCTTTGGGCCCGATCGCGGTCGACCCGCCCTATCAGAGACGCGGCATCGGCTCGGCGCTGGCGCGCGCGGGTTTGGACGCGATGCGCGGTTTGGGCTACGGACTGCTGTTCTTGGTGGGCAACCCGCGCTATTATCCCCGCTTTGGATTTCAGCCGGCGCAGCCGCTCGGCTTCACTTCGGATTATGTGGCGCCCGGCGGACCCCACGAGCATTTCATGGTGGCGGTTCTGGATGAACGCGCTGCCGGCGGCTTTTGCGGGCATACGCGCTTTCATCCCGCCTTCGCCGAAGCGGAAGCGAGCTAAGCTCATACTCGGTCAAGTCCTGTTCAGGAGATGGCAGGAATCTGAATCAGGCGCGCGCGAGGATGGCGTCAATTTCGGCGGCGGTTTTCTGCGCGGCGAAGAGCACATGAGCCATGCTGGCGTCCTTCTCCACCAGGAGCGCCAGGGTGACATCGCCCGCGGGACAACTGAGCAAGGCGCCCGCCTCCCCTTCCAGCAGCAGACGCCCCATTTCGCCCTGCGCCAGCCGGTCGAGGCTCCGATCGGCCAATGCCGCTAACGCCGCTGACACAGCCGCCAACTGCGCCGCGTTCAGCCGACCGCCGCTCGCGCTTGTTTCAGCGTCGCCGGGGAAGGCGGCAATGGCGAATCCTTCATCGCTGACGATCACGCTTGCCTTTACGCCTTCGACCACCATGCTCAGGCGGCGGAGCGCCGCTTCGAGAGCGCCGCTGCGATTCTCGCGCGCCATACGTCCTCAGTTCCGGGAATACCAACAGCAGTCTGTCTTGCTGGCAGTATAGCCCCTTTTTCTAGGGCGCTCAAGCGGACTGCGGCGCAGCGGTCGAGTGGCGCGCAACAGCTTTTGCGCCTAGACGATCCATGCCAGCAAAAGCGAGCCGTCAACATCCGCGCGGGGGCGGTGTATAATCGCGCGCAAGATTGGCGGCGGCGCTAGCGGAACCGGACATGACGGCTGGGTGGAAAGACGAGTGGCTTCAGATTTGCGAATCGGCGGAGCGCGCGACGGCCTTGGGCATCGCCCTGGGCCGGCTGCTGACGCCGGGCGATGTTATCTGCTTGTCGGGCCAGTTGGGGGCGGGCAAGACCATCTTCAGTCGCGGCATCGGCGCCGGCTGGGGCGCGACTGTGCCCTTGACCAGCCCGACTTACAATTTGGCGCATGAGCATGAGCGGCAAGAGGACAAGGCGCGGCTATTTCATCTCGACTTCTATCGCATTCGCGGTCTCCGCGATGCCGAGACTCTGGGCATCCACGAGATTCTCGAGAGCGGCGATATCGTCCTCATTGAATGGCCCGAGCGCATTCTGGAGTTTCTGCCGGCCGAGCATCTGTGGATCGACATCATGATGCGCGAAAATGGGGCGCGCGCCTTGACATTTGCCGCGCGGGGCGAGCGCCATTGCGCCCTGCTCGCGGATCTGCGCTTGGCGTTGGGCGAGATGCTGTGAGGCCGCATGCTGCTGGCGATTGACACAGCCACCGAGACCATGAGCATCGCCTTGCATGACGGCGACGCGCTTGCCGCGGAAATTACGCTGCGCGCGGGCCGACGGCACAGCGCGCTGCTGGCGCCATTGATCAAACAGACGATGACGCAGGCCGAAGTGAGCCTGGACGACCTGAGCGCGCTGGCTGTTTCCGTCGGTCCCGGTTCTTACACCGGCACGCGCATCGGCGTGGCGCTGGCGAAGGGCATGGCCGCCCCGCGCGACTTGCCGCTGGCGCCCGTAACCACCCTGGAAACGGTCTTGGCGGCGCAAGCCCCGCGACAAGATGATCCGCCACTGGTCGCGACCGTATCCGCCGGGCGCAATCGCGTCATCTGGGCGGAATACCGCTGCGAATTCGCTGCCTGGGTCGAGTGGCGCGCGCCGCGTATCAGCGATTGGCATGCGTTGCTGGCGACTTGTGACCACCCGGTTCGATTGAGTGGCGAGATTTCGCCGGCGGGATTGGCGGCAATTGGCTTGGCGCGGGAGGCGGGAGCGAGGATTGATCTGGCGCCGGCCGCCCAGCGCATTCGCCGGGCCGGTTGCCTGGCCGAAGTCGCCTGGCGCCGCTTGCGCGAATCCGCTGGGAGGGCCTTCCCCGCCGATCGCGTCATGCCCGTCTACCTGCAAGGACCGGCTTGAAATCGCCAAGCGGAAGCGGAAAAGGAGTGCGAAACGTGCAAGATATTCTGAAACGACTCGGCATCAAAGCGCTGAACGCAGGCGTCTGCAGCGACGCAGACCGCTGGATTCCGGGCGCTGGAGCCGAATTGGCGTCGATCAATCCGGCGACGAACGAAGTCATCGCAACTGTCACGCAAGCATCGGTCGCTGACTATGACCGGGCGGTCGCGGCCGCGCAGGCTGGCTTCGAGCAATGGCGCCTGCTGCCGGCGCCCAAGCGCGGCGATGTCATCCGCGACCTGGGCAATGCCTTGCGCGAATACAAAGAGCCGCTGGGCGAACTGGTCACGCTGGAGAATGGGAAGATCCGGGAAGAGGGCTTGGGCGAAGTGCAGGAGATGATCGACATCTGCGATTTCGCCGTGGGCTTGTCGCGCCAGCTCTACGGCTTGACGATGCACTCGGAGCGGCCCGGGCATCGCATGTATGAGCAATGGCACCCGCTGGGACCAATCGGCATCATCACCGCCTTTAACTTTCCGCTGGCTGTCTGGTCCTGGAATGCGGCGATTGCGGCGGTCTGCGGCGATACGATGATCTGGAAGCCCTCCCCTATGACCCCGTTGACGGCGATTGCCGTGCAGCATATTTGCAATCGAGTGATGGCGCAGCATGGCGTCGAAGGCGTCTTCAATTTGGTCATCGGCGCCAACGACGTGGTTGGCGAGCGTCTGCTCAATGACGAGCGCCTGCCGCTGATCAGCTTCACCGGTTCGATCGGCGTGGGCAAGCATGTGGCGCGGACGGTGGCCGGGCGCTTGGGGCGCTGCATCCTTGAGCTCGGCGGCAACAACGGCATCATCGTCAGCGCCGACGCCGATCTGGACTTGGCGACGCGCGCGATCGTCTTTGGCGCCGTCGGCACGGCGGGCCAACGCTGCACCACCCGGCGGCTCATCGCGCAGCGCTCGATTGTCGACGAACTGTGCGCCAGGCTGGCGCGCGCCTACCAGTCCGTGCCCATCGGCGATCCAATGGCGGAAGGCGTCCTGATGGGTCCGCTGGTCAGCGAGAGCGCGGTCGAGGCGATGATGGCGGCGGTCGAGCGGGCGAGAGCCGATGGCGGCGAAGTGCTGACTGGCGGCCGGCGCCTCCCCGATATCGGCGCAAACTTCGTCGAACCGACCATCATTCGCATGCCGGCGCAGAGTCCCTTGGTCTGTGAAGAGACCTTCGCGCCCATCTTATACATCATGGATTACGAAACGCTGGACGAGGCGATCGCCCTGCACAACGCCGTGCCGCAGGGCTTGTCGAGCGCAATTTTCACTCGAGACTTGACCCGTTCGGAAGCCTTTCTGGGTCATGCCGGCTCGGATTGCGGGATCGCCAACGTCAACATCGGCACCAGCGGCGCGGAGATCGGCGGCGCTTTCGGCGGTGAGAAAGAGACGGGCGGCGGGCGCGAATCCGGCTCTGACGCCTGGAAGGCTTATATGCGGCGCCAGACGAATACGATCAATTTCTCGGGCGAGCTGCCGCTGGCGCAGGGCATTGAATTCGATGTTTGAGAGTCTACAGTCGGTAGATAAATACGACCGTAGGGGTGCCCCAAGGGTTGCCCCTACACCTAACGCAATCGGCCGATGCCCAACCGGAGCAGCAATATCGCCAGCCTGACTACAATGATCAGCGCGATGACATTCGCCAACTGGCGCGTATGCTCGTCATACAGTTCGACCGGGGGCAGCTCGGGATTCTCATCATTAGGTTCCAGGCGCACCAGAGTGAACTCCTGCGCGACATCGGCCAGCGTATTCAGGTCGGCCGCCTGCGCCGAACTCATCCCGGCGAAAACCAACTCATAGAGTCTTGAGTTGCGCGTGAACAGATAGAGCGCTCGCAGCGCTTCGGCGTTGTCCGCCACCGGATGGGCGTCAGCCGCGAATGCATGGGCGCCATGCTGAATCGTCACGCGCGGATTCTTCAGTAAATTGCGATACCAATCGGTCCGCTCGCCCCAGCCGGAAAAGACATAGTACTTGCTGCCATGCCGCCGAAACTCGACCATGACATGGCGCGGGGCGCCGCTTCGGCGTCCTTTCGTAGTCATCACCAACATGGGCAGCCAGCCCAGCGCGCCACCCCAACCCAGCCGATAAAGGGAGATGGGAAAGCGGTAAATCGATCGGGCGATGCCTTGCGGGCGCTCTTCCAGCAGTTTGGATACGTTCATGCTTTTCATTTATGCCGGTTCAATCAGCCGCGCAAGTGTAGTCGCTTCCGCTCGATTGTCCAGCCTCCGCCCCTAGTTCCACTCGGAGCGCGGCCGTCCCCGGCTTTCGGTGCGGTCGTCGCCCCTGATATTCCGGCGCGCCTTCTGCACATCGCTCTCGTGCTTGAGCAAGACCGTCAGGGTCGTCTCCAGCGTCTTCTGGTCGAGGCTGTCGGCGTTGAGCGTGACCAGGGCTTTCGCCCAATCAATGGTCTCGGAGACGCTGGGGTTCTTCTTCAAGTCCATCCGCCGCATGCTTTGCACGACATCAACCGTTTGCCGCGCCAGCTTGTCATTCAATTCGGGCACGCGCATCTTAACAATACTGAGTTCGGCTTCGTGGCTGGGATAGTCGACGAAGAGGTAAAGGCAGCGACGCTTCAACGCTTCAGAAAGCTCGCGCGTATTGTTGCTGGTCAGCACGACGCTGGGGTGATGCAGCGCGCTTACCGTGCCCAGCTCCGGGATTGAGACCTGGAAGTCGCTGAGGATTTCCAGCAAGAAGGCTTCGAACTCGGCATCGGCGCGGTCAATTTCGTCGATGAGCAGGACGGCGGGCTCGTCGCTGAGCAGCGCTGCCAACAAGGGGCGCGCCAACAGAAAGCGCTCGCTGAAGAAAACATCGTCCTCTTCGCCCAGGCGGTCGGCGGCCGCGCGCAAGGTGTCGGCGGCCGCCAGCAAGTCGCTCAGCTTGTCGCGCAACAGCTGCGTGTAGAGCATCTGCTTGGCATATTCCCACTCGTAGAGCGCCTTGTTTTCATCCAGGCCTTCGTAGCATTGCAGGCGGATCAGCGGCTTATCCGAGGCGCCGGACCAGGCTTTGGCCAATTCGGTCTTGCCGACGCCGGCCGGTCCCTCGACCAGGAGCGGCTTGCCCAGCTTCTCCGCCAGGAAGACAACCGTGGAGATTTCGTCAGTGGCGATGTATTGCTGGCTCCTTAGAGCGTCGCCGACTTGCTGCAAGTCATCAAACATGGTGGAGGCTTCCATTTCGATTCGGCAATTGCAGTGTAACCGAGATGGTCGCGACCTAGCAAGCGACTGAAACTTCGAGCGCGTTCAAGATATGGTAGAATCGTAGCGGCATGAAGGGGGAGGGGTATCATGATCGCGCCTGAGTTGCTCAAGAAGTTGCAGAAGTTGAACCAGGAAGAGAAGCTTGAAGTCGTTCGATTCCTGAATGAGAAACTGTCGAATGAAATGCAGCAATATCTTGAAGGCAGACGTGTGTTCAAGATTCCGTCAAGATTCGTTGCCTCAGACGGTGGCGCGGCAATGAGGCTGGTCATTTTGGAGCACAGCTATCGAAACTGTGGTGATACTTGGTAAGTAGAATTTCATCGAAATGGTTGACGTGTGTATTTATCGCAAGCAGAGTAAAATCCTCCTGAAACTTCCCGGATGAGAGCGAAAATCGCCTAGGCGAAAGGAGAGACGACAAATGTTAGCGTCAAAACTGCGGGATGAATTGCTTGCGCTGGATCATGACCAAAAGCTGGCGGCAGTGGCGCTACTGACGAATGGGCTGACCAAGGAGCAGGATGAAGAATGGGAACGCCTTGCACAGAGCCAGCGAGAGTTCAGATTCATTCCGCCAATTCGCATAAAGCCGAAAGCGTCGGCCGAATTCTTGCAAATGCTCGAAGAAGAATCGCTTCTTGATTGCTGAATCGCTTTCCTTTCCATACATTCTCAGCACCGAGTATGTTGACGATCAAGTTACGCGTCCCTTCATTCCAGTCAGCATCAGCCATCACGAGAATACGATTGACACAATGGCAATGCTTGACAGTGGAGCGGACACGAGTATCCTTCCTTACGCGATGGGACTGGCTTTAGGAGCGGATTGGTCGAGACAACCCGACCTTTGGCATCTGGAGGGTTTTGGCGGCGAACTTGAAACCAAGAAGTTAGTGGTTGACTTGGTCATAGGCGATTGGCATCCGCTTAGAATTCTCTTCGGTTGGGCTCGCGCCAATGATGTGCCCGTAGTTCTAGGTCAGTTGAATTTCTTTTACTTGGTGGATATCTGCTTTTATCGCTCCCGCGAACTGGTTCAATTGAGCCTTGCGTCCACCAAGTAAGCGCAGCAAATGAGTCTTTGCAAGATATCACGATGCCAGACGTAGGTCTTACGATAAGCGTCCCTCTCCCGCCGGAGGGCGCCTTCGACGTCTTCGTGCAGCAGATGGACATCTGGTGGCCCCGGCGGGGCGTCTTCCCCTACAGCTTCGCCCCCGAGACCACGCGACCGCTGCATATCCGCTTCGAGCCACAGTTGGGCGGGCGCTACTACGAGACCTTCCTCGACGGCAGCGAATACGAGATCGGGCGGATCAGCGATTACCAACCGCCCGAGAGACTGGCCTACACTTGGCGAGACCCCAGCTGGCGCGGCGAGACGCGGATTGCGCTCGCGTTCAGCGCGGCGGGCGAAGGCGCGCGCGTCAACTACCAACAGGATGGCTTTGCGAATGCGGGCGTCCCTGAACTGGCGGCTTATTATCAGATCGGTTGCCGGCAGACGCTGTCCGCCTACGCAGCGCAATGCCAAGCGCTTTATGAATTGGGGAATCTGAGCGATGCGTCGCCGCGCGCCTAAGCCAGCAGACCGCCAACGCGCTCGATGATATAAGCGCCGATCGCCGCTTTGCTGGTGAGATCAATCCGGTGGGCCCCGCCATCCATGTCGAGCACGACGACCCGATTGGTATCGACGGCGAAACCAGCGTCGTTGGCGCTGATATCGTTGGCGACCAGCAAATCAAGCCCCTTCGCCTGCAGCTTGCCGCTGGCATTCTCCACCAGATTCTCGCTTTCGGCGGCGAAACCAACCACAATCACGGGATAACCCGTTTTCTCGCGCTGGGCTTTGACCGCCATCAAGATGTCCGGATTGCGCGCCAGCGGCAGGGTCAGGGAATCGTCGGCCTTTTTTATCTTCTGTTTGGAGACGCTGCGCGGTCGATAATCGGCGACGGCGGCGGCCATGATCAGGGCGGAAGCATCGGCGACCTGCGCAAGAACTGCCTCCATCATTGACTGGGCGGAATCGACGGCTATCCGCGTGGCGCCCACCAAAGGCGGCCGCGCTTCGGAAGCGGAAATCAAAACGACCTCGGCGCCGGCATCAATCGCCGCTTGCGCGATCGCGAAGCCTTGCTTGCCCGAGGAGCGGTTGCTGAGGTAACGCACCGGGTCGAGCGGCTCGCGCGTCCCGCCGGCGGTGACCACCAGCTTGTGACCCGCAAGCGCCCCGTCCAAGCCCAGGACACGCCGGATATGCCCGATCAGAGTCGGCGTTTCCGGCAGGCGTCCGCCCCCCGTCAGTCCGCTGGCGAGGCGACCGGTCTCCGGCTCAATCAAATGGGCGCCGCGCTGATGGAGCATATCAAGATTGTCTATCACGGCCGGGTGCTCGATCATACCGCCGTCCATCACCGGCGCGACCAGGAGCGGGCAGTTCGCAGCCAGCGCCGTAACCGAGAGCAGATCGTCAGCGAAACCATGCGCCAGCTTCGCCAGCGTGTTGGCGGTCGCAGGCGCGATCATCAGCAGATCCGCCCCCTCCGCCAAGCCGATATGGGCGATGTGGTTGGGCAGCCCGCCGCTGTTCTCGGCTCGCCACATATCGCTATAGACGGGACGACCGCTGACCGCTTGGAATGTGAGCGGGCGGACAAATCGCTGCGCCGCCTCGGTCATGATGACATCGACCCGCGCGCCCGCCTGCGTCAGTTTGCTGGCCAGGTCAACCGCCTTATAGACGGCGATGCTGCCGCAAACGCCGAGGGTGATCCGTTTACCTTGCAATAGCGCGATCTCAGCCATTGAATTCCTTCGCAAGCTCGTGTCAATATGGTACACAATCTATGGTGGAAACAAAAGACTGACGACTCCTGCCGCGCGTGATGCCGCCCAGTGAAATCCCGCTCAGCGTAGGAAAAATGATGGTTGGGGAGTGGTGAATATTGCGGATATGAGTAGACTGGGTTTATGATTAAATGTCCGC
>JAPOXG010000032.1 GCA_026707225.1 Chloroflexota bacterium | reverse complement strand
AACACTCGCTGTAACCGCAAGTCAGGCACTTGCGGCAATTCTCCGCCCGAATCAGCGTGATCGTCCCGCAAGCCGGGCACATATCCGCGCCCGATATCGTCGAGTTTATCGTCGTGCCGCCTTCGCTGTTGGCGGCGCCGGCCGCGGCGCGATCTTGCGCGATGGGCAAGTTCAACTGTTGAGGTTGATCCTCGGGAAAGAATTCCAGCTGCAAGACGCGCGCCACCGCATCAGGCAATGACAGGACGCGCTTGGGTCCAAATCCAATCGGGCGCGCGCCCCCGATATCCTGGAGCTGCTCAATAATCAGCTTGAGCATATCGCGGCGATTATGCGGCGCCGTCGTGCGCAGCTGCAGCGAGATCATCCGTCCCAGGCTTTCGGCGTCGGCTTGAATATCGGTGCCGGCCTTGGCAATGGCAATGAAGACTTCAAAGGGATTCTCCTGCTCATCGTGGTTGATGGTGATGTATGCGGTGCCGAACGGGGTCTGCGTCTTGACAGTTCGGCCCTGCAGGATATCGGGCCGCGGATAAACATGATGCGGCGTCGTGGCTGGCTCTGTGTCCTCACCGCCCTGAAGCGCTTCCATTTCGCTCTCGGCGCGTTCATCGCCCTTGAGCATCAGCACTTGTTCATCGCGGCTGCCATCGCGGTATATCGTGCCGCCCTTGCAGCCGAGCTCGTACATATATTTGTAGAGCTCGCTGACCTGCTCGACCGTGTACTCATTCGGCACATTGCAAGTCTTGGAAATGGCGCTGTCGATCCAGCGCTGGAAGGCGCCTTGCACTTTGATATGTTCATCTGGCGAAAGGTCCATCGCTGTGACGAAATAATCGGGCAATGACTCCGCCTCCGGATGCGCCTCGTACCAATCTTTCACGATTGGCGCCTGCTCCTCATGCAAGCCAAGACGGCTCTTGCGGTAATAAACCCAGGAGAAAAAGGGTTCGACGCCGGTTGAGGTATTGACCATCGTGCCGGTGGTGCCGGTCGGCGCCTGCGTCAGCAGCGTCACATTGCGGATGCCGTCGCGCCGAATCTTGTCTCGCGCGTCAGCGGGCATCGCTTGCATGAAGCCGCTCTCCAGGAACTTTTCAGCCTCAAACATGGGGAAGGCGCCTTTTTCCCGCGCCAGATCGCTCGATGTTTCGTAGGCGGTGACCGCGATGGTCCGGTAGATGTCGTCAATGACAGCGACCGATTCATCGCTTCCGTAGCGTACGCCCAGCTTCAGCATCAACTCGGCGATGCCCATCGTGCCCAGCCCGACGCGCCGCTCCGACATTTGCACCTTGCGATTCTCCTCAAAGAAATAGGGCGTGGTGTCGATGACGTTATCGAGGAAGCGCGTCGCGAACGAGACCGTTCGGCGCAACTGGTCCCAGGCGACATCGCGCGCGCTCGCGTCGTAGAACTTCGACAGGTTGATCGCGCCCAGGTTGCAGACTGAAAATGCGCCGAGCGGCTGCTCGCCACAGGGATTGGTGCAGATCTGCGGATTGAAATACCAACTGTTCGCCATTTTGTTGCTGCGCTCGCGGAACCAGACGCCCGGCTCCGCGCTCGTCCAGGCGCTCTCGATGATCGCGTCCCAAAGCTGGCGCGCCTTGATCGTCTTGTAAGGCACGACGTTGCGGCCCCTGGCAATCCAGGTATCCAGATCGCCATCCCAAAGCTCATCAAACTCCGGATCGCGCGTATCGGGAAAAACGAGCTCCCAGTCCGCGTCCGCATGCACCGCCTCCATTAACTTGTCGGACACGCCGACGCTGATGTTGGCATTGGTGATCTTGCCCGATTGCCGCTTGCTGTTGATGAAGTTGAAAATGTCCGGATGCCAGTCGTTGAGGATGAGCATCAGCGCGCCCCGCCGGCTGCCGCCTTGTTCAATGAGCCCGGTGACGAAACTGTACAAGCCGCCCCAGGAAACGGCCCCGCTGGACCGCCCGTTGACGCCTTTGACATAAGCGTGCCGCGGACGCAAGGTCGACAAGTTGATGCCGACGCCGCCACCGCGCGACATGATCTCGGTCATCTGCGTCAGCGTCGTCATGATGCCTTCGCGGGAATCCTGCGGCGACGGGATGACATAGCAATTGTAGTAGGTTAGGTCTTGATCAGTACCGGCCGCGGTCAATATGCGCCCGCCCGGCACGAACTTCCAGTCATCGAGCAGCCAGCGGAATTTCTCCGTCCATTCGTCTCGTTTCGCGTCGCCGGCTTCGGTCGCCGCCACGCCGCGCGCCACCCGATCCATCATCTGGCTCGGGTCGATTTCGATTGGTTTATCCACATGTTCTAGATCTCGAACGACGGTCTCGTCATCAAGCAGCCTGACCGTGACGTCCGGCAAGTCAATGGCCGTCACCGTGCCGATCTCGCGCTGGCCCGTCTTGGCGTTGACGACCACGATGACGGTGTCGCCGACTGTCAGGCTCGCTCGGGTCATGTCCTTTTGCGCGTATCGATCTAGGAAGATCTTGTAGCCAAGTTCGTGCAATGCGCTGGTGGTAGTTTGTGGCTGTATCATGACGAGGACATCCTATTATGTGCCGCTGTGTTGCGGCATCCATCAAGTATATACAGAAACGCGTGTCGAATCATGACTTCACGTTTGGCGCAGGAAATCGCTATGGGTTTTTCGAGTCGTGAATTCAGGTTCACGGAAGGTGATTACTTTTATAGCACGGAAACATCTACTTTGCGAAAGAAACTTCGTCGACTTTATGTCCGATTTTGATTAAGAATCCACTCTCTCCTTATGGCGCAACCTTCAGACAAAGTCTAGCACACTCGTTCTATCTTTGCAAGCGCAGCTGTCAATCGCGGGCAATAAAAAAGGTGGGCTTGTATTGCCCACCCTTCAACGTGCTATGTCTGCAATTTCAAGAGTTATTGACGGCGATTGCGCTTCCGCAGGAATGCCGGCAGCTCAGTGTTCTTGGGGTCGATGTTGTCGTAGGTCCGCGAGTCTTCCTGTGGCGGGGGGGGCGGCGCGAGACGGTTGCGCTGGAAAGGCGATGACGACCCCGATCCAGCGCCGGCCGCCGCGTTTTCACCCGGCGTCTGGATTTCCACATCCTCATAAATTTGGCGCTGTACGGCTGGCGGCTGCGGCAGGGGCGTCGCCTGGCGAATCGGCAAGGCGCCCGCTTCCTTCATATTCGTCTCTAGCCGGCTGCGCTCGAAGCCGGTCGCAATCACGGTGATATGGACCTCATCGCCCATGCTCTCATCAATGTGGGCGCCAAAGATCAAATTACATTCCGGATGCGCGCTGTCTTTGATGATGGCGGCCGCTTCGTTCACTTCGAAGAGGGTCAGGTCGTTGCCGCCCGTAATCGAGAACAGAATGCCGCGGGCGCCGTCAATCGTGACATCAAGCAGCCCGCTGGTGATCGCCAGCTCAGCCGCGGAGCGCGCGCGGTCGTCGCCGGCTGCCCGTCCCACCGCCATCAAGGCGGCGCCGCCTTCGGACATCACCGTGCGCACGTCAGCGAAGTCGAGGTTGATCAAGCCGGGCACGGTAATCAATTCGGAAATGCCCTGGATGCCTTGACGCAGCACATCATCGGCCAGCGAGAAGGCTTGCTGCAGCGTCGAGCGCTTGTCCGCCATTTGCAGCAGGCGGTCATTCGGAATCACAATCAGCGTATCGACCTGGCTCTTCAAGGCCTCAATGCCGGTCTTGGCCAATTGCGCGCGGCGCGTGCCCTCGAAGGTGAAAGGGCGGGTCACGACGCCGATGGTCAGCGCGCCCAATTCCTTGGCGATCTGCGCGATGACCGGCGACGCGCCGGTGCCGGTGCCGCCGCCCATGCCACAGGCGACGAAGATCATATCGGACCCGCGAAGCACCTCAAGCAGATCTTCCGAACTCTCTTCGGCAGCTTTGCGCCCAATCTCCGGATTGCCGCCGGCGCCAAGCCCGCGCGTCAGCTTGTCGCCAATGCGTACGCGCGTCTTCGCCTTAGACAGCATCAGGGCTTGGTTATCGGTGTTTACCGCAATAAACTCAACGCCGCCCAGACCTTCGTTGATCATGCGATTGACGGCGTTTCCACCGCCGCCGCCCACTCCAACAACTTTGATCTGTGCGAAGTTTTCCCCTGTTATCAAATCATTGACCATAATGTCTATCCTCATGAATCAGCACGTCAAACCAACGTGTACGGCTCGTTCCATGCTCATTGTACGCGTATTGCCAGCCCGCGCAAATCAAATACCAGGCAATAATTCTCATCAATTGTTTGGTCGATTCCTCAATCATCCTGCGGCAGAAAGCGGCGCAGAATCTCGTTCATTCGACGGCCCCATTGATTCACCGGAATGCCTATGGCGTCGACCGCTTCGGGCTCGATCATGGCATCCATTTCCAGCCCCAGCCGCAGCAATCCAACACTGGTGCTATAGGACGGATTCTTAAGGGTGTCGGCGATGCCGGTGATCTTCTCCGGGTGCGCCAGGCGAACAGGAACATTTAAGATGCGCGACGCGAGATCGCGATACCCCGGTAATTGAGAACTGCCGCCGGTGATGACCGAGCCCGCGCGCAGCAAGCCGGCATAACCCGAGCGTTTGATTTCTTTCTCCACCAGTTCAAAGATTTCCTCGAATCGCGCTTCAATCACCATCGCCAGATCGCGCCGCGAAACGGGGAGAATCTCGCCGCCGAAGGGCTCAACGGGGAAGACCTCCGATTCGCTGACCGCGTTCATATCGGCATGACCGCGCTGTATTTTGACCTGTTCAGCCAAGCCGAAGGGAACGCGCATCCAGTAGGTGATGTCTTGGGTAACATGATTGCCGCCGACTGGAATGATCGCCGTATGCCAGACGGTGCCGTCAATAAAGATGGCCAGATCAGTCGTGCCGCCGCCGATATCGATGACCACCGCGCCCATCTCGCGTTCGTGGTCGGTCAAGACGGCATCGCCGGCCGCCAGCGGATTGAGGATGAAGCGATCGACCAGCACGCCGGCCGATTCCACCGCGTCTTCGAGATTTGCCAGGCTCGTGGTCGAGGCGGTGATGATATGGGCGTCCACTTCCAACCGGAAGCAATGCATGCCCAGGGGGCTGCGAATGCCCTCCTGCCCGTCCAAGGTGTAGCTGCGCGGCACCACGTGCAAAATCTCGCGGTTATGGGGTATCGCGATATTGCGGGCGACGCTCATGGCTTTGTCGAGATCAGCCGGTCCCACGCTGCGCGAGCCGACAATGGTCGCCAAGCCCCGGCTGGTCAGCGAAGAAATATGACTGCCGGCCACGCTGACGAAGGCGCGGTTGATATCGTAGCCGCTGGATTTCTCCGCCTTGCGGACCGACTTGGCGATGGCGGACGAGAGCGCGCCAACATCGTTGACAACGCCTTTCTTCATCCCGTCGCTCGGTTCAATGCCTAAACCGACGACGTAGACATCTTCAGGACGCACTTCGCCAACGATCGTGCAAATTTTGTGAGTGCCAACATCCAAGCCTACTACTAAGTCGCCCATATCAATCTAAAGCCCCCATATTACGCTGTAGAATGGCGCATCGCGATTGGCGATGTTCAGTTCGGCAATTGGAATTGCCCGACTGATTATATTCTCCACCAGCACATGATACATTTTGACCTTCTCGCCCATAACCGCCGCCGAATCGCTGCCCATCCAAACCCGCCAACCTAATTCGTTGGTCCAACCCAGCCCGTGTATGGGATGGAAACTCAAGTGTTCGCCCGCCGGCAAGATCTCCTTGAGCCGCAGCGCGCCCAACACCATGTCTCCCGTGAAATCTTCCGCGCTCGGTTTCGGTCCGCCATAATCCCCCGCTATGAGATTGACGTGCAGCAGGTTGGGCATCTCGGCGCGGGCTTGCATGACCCGCCCCTGCAGGTCAATCCAGGTCTCCTCGCCGGCCTCTGACCAAACGAGAGCCGGTTGCCGTTCCTGCACGATGATGGTGATCAAGTTTGGCGGCCAACCCAGCTCAACCGCGATATCGGCAATTGACGCTGAACGCGAGACGCTTTGACGAATCCGCTCCGGATCCAGCCAAAACATGTGGTAGTCGGCGATGTCGGAATAGGCGAATACTTCCTCGCGCGTGATATGATTGTTCCCCCGCACTTGAATCGACCGCACATAAAAGACGTCGCTGGTAAAAAACAGTAACAAGATAGCGCAGAACAAAAGCAACATGACGGCGCTGGCAATGCGCCAACGGGAGACGCGGCTACCGCCACTGCGCGTCGTCGTTCGCTTAGGAACGGCGCCAGGCGCAACCCGATGCAGCACGCCAGGCGCCCGATCCGGTTGTCGTCTATGAGCCTGGACGTGACTTGCCACTCGGGGTCTTCCACTGGTAGCTAAATGCAGCCGTCGCTCAGTACGGTACTCAGTTTACAGTCGCTCAAAATTCGGCGCAAACTGACTGGGGCGGAATATCAGTCCCATTCGCCGAGGGTCTGAATCTCGAGCTCGAGACGGATGCCAAAGGCTTCGTCAACCTGGTCGCGTACTAGACGAATGAGTTCGTAATAGTCGCGGGCGCTGGCTTCGGCGCCCCTATTCACAAAGAAGTTGGCGTGGACGGGGGAGACCTGTACCGAGCCGACGCGCAGTCCTTTGAGGCCGGCCGCTTCAATCAGACGGCCGGCAAAGTCGCCAGGCGGGTTCTTGAAGATGCTGCCAAGGCTGGCGCCCGGTGGCTGGGTGGCGCGCCGATAGTCGTTGTTACGCTCCATCCGCGCCTGAATTATTTCCGGGTCCTCAGGCTGCAATTCGAATTGCGCCCGCATGATGAAGAATCGTCGATCGGCACGCCCCTTCAGTCGAGAATGCCGGTATGCGTAATCGAGTTCTTCGACTCCATGCCAGCGCTCTCCACGCCCCGCTTCAAATACGAGAGCGCGGGTCATCATGCCGGCGATATCCCCCCCGTGCGCGCCAGCGTTGTTGACCACCGCGCCGCCAACGGTGCCGGGCACAGCAATCGCCCATTCCATGCCTTTCAGCCCGTTCTCCTGGCAATAGCGCGCGAGGCGAATGAGATTGGTTCCGCTGCTGGCAGTGACGATGGCTTCACCGCCTTCGTCTTCGAGACTGATTTCTGCAGCGCGGTTGATGATAGTCAAGCCGCGGATGCCGGCGTCGGACACCAGAATATTGGCGCCCCCGCCAATGACAGTCACCGCAAGGTCCCGCTTCCAAGCCAACTGCAGAAGGTCAAGCGTGTCGCGGTAGTCAGGGATCTTGGCGATGTATAAATAGTCGGCGGGTCCACCGAGACGAGCGGCCGTAAAACGCGCCAGAGATTGCCTCTCCAGCAAGCCCTGTATCGAAGCTGCATCCAGGGGCGGCAAGTGCCTCATGAGCTCTCGCCGAGGAATTTGTCCGCGATAACATTGGCGTCGCCGGCGCTGAAAATCAGTACGACGGCCGGCGCCCTGGCTGTGCGGCGCAAGACGTCGACGGCCTCGTCGAAAGTGGGCGCGTTGACCGCCCCGCCATGCTCCGACATCGCTTCGACCAATGCCCGGCTGGTCACGCCTTTTATTGGCGCCTCGCGCGCGGCGTAAACCGGCGTAATGAGCACGTGGTCTGCGCCTTGAAACGCGCCGGTGAAACCCCGCCAGAATTGTTGAATCCGCGAATAAGTATGCGGCTGCCATACCACCCAGATTTCGCGTTCGGGATATCGCAGCCGCGCCGCCTCGATATTGACCTGGATTTCGGTGGGATGGTGCGCGTAATCGTCGATCAGGATCACGCCGTCGCGCTCGCCGCGGACTTCAAAGCGCCGCGCCGTCGCCCGGAAACTCTTGAGAGCTTGGGCGCTTTCCTCGGGACTAACACCGCGTTCGCCGGCGGCGACCAGTGCCGCCAGCGCATTGAGCGCGTTGTGCGCGCCGGGCAGGCTCAGCTGGAATTCCGCGCGCAGGGAGCCATGGCGCCAAATGCCGGCTGTTGCCCGCTCGCCATTGAATCGCAGATCGGCCGCTCGCCAATCCGCCGTCTCATTGCTGATGCCGTACGTCGTCGCTTGTCCGCCTTCCGCCCGATGTTCGTTGGCGATGGCGTTCGCCGCCTCGTCATCGGCGCAGGCAATTAGCGAGCCGCCCGGCGCCAGCTTCTCGACGAAGGTTTTGAAAGCGGCGCGCATCTGCGCCGGCGTTTTGAAGAAATCGGGATGATCATGCTCCACATTGGTGATGACGGCGAGCGTCGGATTCAGTCCATGAAACATATTGTCGTATTCATCGGCTTCGATGATGAAAGACGGTCCTTTGCCGATGCCGGCATTCGCTCCCCAATTTGCCAGCGTGCCGCCGACGATGAAGCTTGGATCTTTGCCGGCGCGCTTGAGAATATGAATGATCATTGAGGTGGTCGTCGTCTTGCCATGCGTGCCCGCGACCGCAATCGTATCGCAATCGCGCAGGATCGCCCCCATGAAGTTCTTGCGCTTGTATACCGGGATGTCTAGCGCACGCGCCGCCCGTATCTCAACGTGATCCGGCGGGGCGGCCGATGTCGCCAGCACAAGATCCGCGCCCTGGACAAAGTGCGCTTCATGCCCAACGTAGACGCGCGCGCCATCCGCCGCCAAAGCCGCTGTGAGCGGACTGCCTTTCAGGTCAGAACCGCTGACGCTGTAGCCGCGCTCCAGCAGGATCCGCGCGATTGCCGACAAACCGGCGCCGCCGATGCCGATGAAGTGGATGCGCTGATGGAGATTCAATTCCAGCATATTGACGCTCTGTCTAACCCGGTCGAAAGCGGCGCAGGCGCTAGAGGAACAGGACAATGACCGCAAGGATTACAAGGATGGCGACCGCCAGGATACCGCCGCTCCCGGCCAATCCCCCGCCGAGCACGACGATCGGCATGGCGCCAGCGCCCAGGGAACTGACTGATGCGTCGGCAGGCGCCGAAAGCAGCTGCGAAAACGGATAGCGATTGATATCGAGGAAGTACCAGGTCGAACCGGCGATGAGGTAGCCGTTGCAGAAACCGACGGCGCCGCCAAAAGCCATATTCCGGATTCTGCCGCTCCGTTCATCGGCGCGGGCGGCCAATCGACTGCGATAGGCGAAGGCGGCAGCCCCGAGCATGGCGGCCATCTGCAGCAAAAATGTCTGTTCATCGGTCAACAGCAGATAGAGGCTGCCGCGAAGAAGGCTGTCAAATTGGAAGATGGCGAAGAAGCCCAGTATGATCCCGGTTGTGCCGACCAGCTCACGGCGCCAGCCGCGCAGCGCGCCCGTCAAGGCGAAGAAAATGGCGGTCGTCCACATCAGCGATAACAGACTAATCATACGCAAATCCGCCGAGGCTTCTAAATCAGCGCCAACACGACGATGAACAAGCCGATGAGCGACAAGGAAAGCAAATCGCCCGAACTGCCCGGTCCTTCAGCCAGCACATAAAGCGGCAGATTGCTCACCGTGCTCATGCTCAACGAATTGGCCGCCGGCGTTTCAATATAGGGCGCCAGCGGATACTCGTTGATGTGCATGAAATACCAGATGGAGCCGCTGAGCAGGTATCCATTTAGCGCGCCGACGATGCCGCCCAAGGCCTTCGATTGCAAGGCGTCGTGTCCTGTTTCTTGAGGCGCGTCTTGCGCTCGGCGGCCCGCCAGGGCGCGCGTCTGATAAGCGAAAAAGGCGATGATCATCAGGATCGCGCTTTGAAAGATAAACTTCCCCTGCGAGGAGAAATTGACCAGCAATTGCGCTCGGATGGCGGTGTCAAACTGGTGTAAAGCGAACAAGCCCAGCATGATGCCGGCCATGGCGATGATCTCCTTGGTCAAGCCGCGTCCTAGACCGACCACGGCGAAGACCAATACGAACACCCAGACCACGGACACCAATTCCAGCATCAGCTCGCGCCTGTCTCAATCAATAAGCGCGCCAACGCGGCGGCGCCATCCGGCTTGGCCAGCGCGCGCGACCGTTCGCTCATCTCGCCAAGACGCGCTTCGTCGTGAATTAGGTGTGCAATCTCATCATACAGTCTGTCAGAAAGGTCCTCGTCATCCAGCCGGATCGCCGCGCCGCGCTCGCTGAGATAATCGGCGTTGACTTTCTGATAGCGCCAGGCGTAAGGATAGGGCACGAGAATCGCCGGCAGCGCGAACAGCGGCAGTTCGGCCAGCGTACTGGCGCCCGCGCGGCAAACGACCAAATCGGCGGCGGCAAAGGCCAGCCCCATATCGTCATGCAAATAGGGGAAGGCCTGATAGTCGCCATGGTCCTTCCATTCGCCCGCCTCGCGCATCGCTCGTTTCCAGTCCCATTCGCCGGTGATGTGCAGGATTTGCATGCCAGCGGCCAGCAGTCGCCTGAGACAGGCGCCCAAAGCGATATTGATGCTGCGCGCGCCGCGGCTGCCACCGAAGACCAGCAGCGTTTTGCGAGAGGCGTCCAGCTGGAAGCGCTCAAGCGCCGTTTCCCGTGTGGCGCTCAGCCGGTTTTCTTGCAGGGGATAGCCAGTGACCACCGACTTCCCAGTTGGGAAATAGCGCGCCGACGCTTCAACGGTGACCGCGATCGTATGGGCGAAGCGCTGCAAGACCTTGATCGTCAAGCCCGGTTCGACATCAGGCAGGTAAATCACAATTGGGATGCTGAGAAGGCGCGCGGCCAAAGCAATCGGCAAGTTGGACCAGCCGCCCGTCAGCAAAATGACCCGGGGACGGATCCGCAAGAGCTTCACTAGCGACTGAATGGCGCCGATGCCCAGTTTGACCAGGCTGACGAAGGCGCTGAGCGGGTTGACGCCGTGTATCGGACCCGCGAGTACTTCGTGGCAGCCATCGAATTCGAGCGTCGATGCCAAGACCAGCTTCCGCTCCATGCCCCCCACCGCGCCGACGAAATGCAGTTCATGCTCCTCGCTGGGGTCCCGCAACAGCGCCTGGGCGGTCGCCAGCGCGGGATAGACGTGCCCGCCGGTTCCGCCAGCTCCGATCAAAACTCGCAATATCGCTTCTCCGTTCCGTAGTCGATTTTCGCCGCGTCGCCACGCGATGAACGCTGAGCATCAGCCCAACGCCGATCATCACCACAAACAGGGAGGAACCGCCGAAGCTGATGAAGGGCAAGGGCACACCGGTTGATGGCACGGCGCCCGTCATCACCGCGATATTCAGCAGCGCCTGGATAATCACCCAGGAGGTGAATCCGACGCAGAGCAGTGACCCGAAGTTGTCTTTCGCCCGGTGCGCAAACTGGAAACCGCGGATGGCGAAGACGACATAAAGCGCGACCACGATAGCCGCGCCCAACACCCCAAGTTCTTCCCCGATGATGGCGAATATGCTGTCGGTATGCGGCGCCGGCAGCGCCCCGAACTTCTGCTCCGAATGCCCAATGCCCACGCCGATCCAGCCGCCGCGCAAAAAAGCGGTTATCGCCTGCAACGTATGGTAATCCGACAAGGTGACATCGCTGAAGCCGGCCAAGAAATCGGCGATGCGGCGTTGGGCATAGGGCCAGCTATTGATAACCACGAGGCTGACCGCGCCGGCAATACCGCCAACTGCCGTTATTTGCAGAATATTGGCGCCGGCGACGAAAAACATGACGCCAGCAGTCAGCGCGACGATCGCGGCGGAACTCAGATCCGGCTGTCGAACAATCAAGAAACTGACTGTGCCGACTACAAAAAGGAATGGCAGCATGCCAAGCAAAACGCTGTCCACTTTTGCGCTCTTGGAGCCAAGCCAAGCCGCCATATAGAGGACTATCGCGAATTCCGCCAACTCACCGGGCTGCAAGCGACCGTCGGTGAATGAGCGCTTGGCGCCGAATATGACTTCGCCGAACGCCAATACAGCGACCAGAAGCACGATCGTAATGAGGAGCAGCCAAAAGGCGAAGCGCTTCCAAAAGCGATAATCAATCGCGGCGAAGATGACCAGCGCCAGCACTGACACCACGACATTGCGCAGATGCTCCTCAACGAAAAAGCCGGTCGCCGTGCCATAAGTCTTGTTGCTCCAATCCCAGGTGGAGCTGAACACCATCAGCGAACCGATAGCCAGCAGAAGCACGACGACCGCCACCATCGGCTTATCCAGCGTCGCCAGAAAATGCCGCCTCTGATAGGTGACAGGACGGACGCTCTCTTCATTACCAACGGACATGCCAGCGCCCCGTCGCAGTCTGCGGCGGATGCGGCGCTGCCTGGCGTCATGATCAGTTCGGTCGGTCATGTCCTCTCTCTATCCACGCGACTAGCCAATGAGTTCCAGCTCAGAAATGATCTATCGGACACCGATTGTAGAGGCGACATACCATGTCGCCCACAAAGACGAACTCTGTAAAACGGGCTACGGATTAAGTCGCCGCTAAATTCATTCAACTGTCCGGCGACTTCCTAATCACATCTGTCAGGCTAATTCTCTTTTGGATATGCTTGCGTACCATTATAGTTGAGATACCAATTGGCGAAAGTGCTCCCCGCGTTCGGCGAAATCGGCGTAGGCATCGTAGCTCGTCCCGCCGGGTGATAGCAGCACGACATCTCCGGCTTGCGCCAGTTCCGCGGCGCGAGCGACCGCGTCTGCCAATGTCGTCGCTCGAAAGACCTGGCCATCGCCAACGCGCGTCTTTGAAAGCAGCGTCATGACTTTGGTCGCCACCTGCTTGTCGCCATCTTCGCCGAAGACGATGATATGCCGCGCCTTGCGCAGCGCAATTTGTATCGCCGCCTCCCAGGGCAGATCTTTGTCGGCGCCGCCCAAAAGCAGCACCAGTGGCTCATCGTAGCTGGCGAGCGCGGCAAGCGTGCGCTCCGGCGCCGTGGCGATGCTGTCATTCACCCAGGTGACGCCGTTGAAGGCGCGAACAGTTTCCAGCCGATGCTTTACCGCGGTGAAGGCGCGGATCGCCTCGCGCATCGCTTCTGGCAAGATGCCCGGTCGGTCGATCGCCAGGCCCAACGAGCCGCTGATGGCGCAAGCCGCCAGCGCGTTCAGCGCATTATGATCGCCGCGCAAAGGGATCTCCTCCCGCTCGCAAACAACGTGGGGGCTGGCGTCATAACTGGCCGAGCCGGCCACGAGCAGCCGCTCCCCCAGCATGAATGCGCCGTCCGGCGCCAACTCGTAGCGGCTGAAGGCCAGCAGCTCGCCCTCGACGATTTGCTCTAGCGCCCGGCTGCCCGCGTCATCCCAGCCAAGCACCGCCACATCGTTCTTTCGCTGGTAGCGCAAAATGTTGGCTTTCGCCGACGCGTAGCGCTCGAAGCTGCCGTGCCTGTCGAGGTGGTTGGGTGTGATATTGAGCACGGCGGCGACTTGTGGGCTGACCGTCATCAACTCCAGTTGAAAGCTGGAAAGCTCCATAACGACGATATCGTTCGCCGTGATTTTTGGCAGCTCCTCAATGAGCGGATTGCCTATATTCCCGCCCAGCCAAACCTTGTAACCCGCCCGTTCCACGATACTCGCCACCAAGCTCGTCGTGGTCGTCTTGCCGGCGCTGCCGGTGATGCCGATGACGGGCGCCGGGCAGCGCTCAAGGAATAGCTGCGCGTCGTTGGTCAGCGGCAGGCCGCGGTCCTGCGCCAGCTGCAGAACAGGATTGTCCAGCGGAACGCCGCCGGAAACGCAGATGCAGCGCGCTCCAATCAAGACATCTTCCCGATGCCCGCCGAGGTGAAAGCGGACCCCCGGAAAATCTCGGCGGCGCAGATCCAGCTCCTTCGCGCTGCGGCTATCGGTCACCGCGACTTCCGCGCCCACCGACGGCAGCCAGCGAGCCAGCGCCCTGCCACCCCGGCCGAAACCAAAGACGACGACCTTCTTGCCAGCCAGAGAATCCCGTTCAGCCATCTTTGCCAAGCTGCCTCAAGCGCTAACGCAAGCGAGCGATCTATACCAAGTATATTGACTTGTTCTCATCTGGCTTCAAATTGCAGGGTCGGCTGGAGATCCGTGTAGCCGGCAAGGTCTGCGCGACCTGCGTGGCATCAACCGGCGCGCCGCCAATGCCAATTGTAGGGGGCCCCTTGGGTCGCCCGCGCGCCGGCCAAGCCCTACAGCAATGCCAGCGCGACGCCGACGAAGGCGCTGAGAATGCCGATCAGCCAGAAGCGCTGCACGATCTGCGTTTCACTCCAGCCGCCCAATTCAAAATGATGATGGATCGGCGTTCGGCGGAAGGGCCGAATGTCTACGCCATAAAAGCGCCGGCTCAACTTGGCGGACGCAACTTGCAGAATCACGCTCAATATCTCCATCAGCGGCACGATCGCGATAATGGGCAGCAGCAGCCATTGCCCGGTCATCACCGCGACCGTGCCCAGCGTGGCGCCCAAAGCCAGCGAGCCCGTATCGCCCATGAACAGCTGCGCCGGATGCGCGTTGTACCACAGAAAGGCGAAGCAGGCGCCGACGATGACAAAGCACAGTTCAACCATATAGATCTGGTTTTGTAAGAAGGCGATGACGCCGTAGGCGCCGAATGCGCTGGCGCTAATGATGCCAGCAAGCCCGTCCAGCCCATCGGTGAAATTGGTCGCGTTGGAAGTAGCGACAATGATGAAGGTGCTGATCGCAATGAAAAGCGCCGGATGCAGCGGGATCGCCGCGCCAATCAGCGGCAGTTCCAGTCTATTGGCGAAGGAGAATTCGAAATAGGAAATGATCGTTGAAGCGCTGAGCGCAAGCAGAATTTGAAGGACGAATTTCAGCTTGCCGGAGAGCCCTTCGCCCACGTCGCCGCGAGATGTCTGAATGCCCTCCCAGTCATCGATCAAGCCGAGCAGGGCGAATCCGATCAGCACAATGAGTGGCAAAAGGATGCTGCGTCCTTCGCCTACATCGACAATGCGCGAGATATTTAATGCCATGGTGACGGCGATGGCCGGCAAAACGATCATGATGCCGCCCATCGTCGGCGTGCCGATCTTCCGCACATGATGGCTGTCCATCAGCTCCGCGCGGATCTGCTTGCCCATATTGAATCGATGCAGCAATTCGACGAAGGGTCCGCCCCAGATAACGCCGAGCAAGAAAGTCGCGCCTCCCACGCTGAGCGCCAAAGGAAATTGTCCTTGCATGATTCCTCGCGCCTAACTTCCGCCGGTGCTGACGTCCGTCTTGGCCGCTTCAAGACGATTGCGGACGTCATCATCCGGTATTTCCAACAGTATCACAAGACGGTCTGCGATCTTCTTGAATACGTGAGGGGTGACAGCGTAGCCGTAGTATTCATTGGGTCGGTCCAGTTTGACTAGTATGACCGCTTGCGGATCGTGCGCCGGCGCCGCGCCCACGAAGGTGACGATCGACGAATGTTCGCCATATTCCTGACCGACCGCCGTCGAGATCCAGGCTGTGCCCGGTTTGCCCGCGATCGTATAACCACGAATAAAGGCGCCCGACGCGCCCTCCCGCACCACCCGGATCATCATATCGCGGACGATCGCGGCGGTTTCCGCGGATACGACGCGCCGAACGGTTGTCGGGTGCGCCTCCTCCACGCCCGCTTCGCCGATCACCTGCCGGACAATGCGCGGCTGCCGCATGATTCCGTCATTGGCCAGCGCGCTAAAGGCGGTGATAAGCTGCATGGACGTCACCTGCAGATCCTGACCAAAACTGTTGCGTCCGAGGTAACTCTCGCTCCAGTTTGTATCTCCTGGAATCTTCAACTCGCCGGGATCTTCCGCGAAGAGACCGACACCGGTGGGCTGGCCGAAACCAAAGGCGCGCATCATGCTATAGAATTGCGCCGTGCCCATTTCCAGCCCAATGGTCGCAGCCCCCGCGTTCAACGAGCGGATCAGCACGGTCGCGGCATCCGCGGCGCCATGCGCCTTAAAGTGACGATTGTGGATATCTTGCCCGCCCACTTCCATTTGACCCGTGTCGTTATAAGTCCAATGAGGCGAAATCGCGCCGGTTTCAAGCGCGCTGGCAACCGTCAGCACCTGCATAATCGATCCCGGCTCGTAGGCGTCCTGGACTGCGGGATTCTCCAGCAGACTAGGATCTTCGATTTCCAGGAACCGGTTGGGATCCATTGTGGGGTAGTTGGCCAGCGCCAGCACATCGCCGTCGCGCGGGTCCATTACAATCACGGTGCCACGGTAGGCTTTGTATTCCTCCACGGCCGCCTTTAATTCGCTTTCGACCCAAAACTGCACATCGCGGTCCAGCGTCAGCACAATATCTTTGCCGCGCTGTTCCGCCGGTCGCTCTTCTGGTAGATAAAAGGGGACGTTACTGATCGAAAGGTCCAGGACGCGCCCTGATAGCGTATCATTGTAGGCGCCTTCGACGCCGAGCGAACCGACCAGCCCTTCGTCCAGCACGATGCCAATCACGTGAGCTGCCAATGTCCCTTGCGGATAGAAGCGTTTGGGAATCTCTTCCAGTCCAAGCGAGATTTCATCCAGCGCGGCGATCGCCTGGCCTTGTTCCGCCGAGATTGGACCAGCGATGAATTCCCAGACCTTCTCGCTGCTGATCTTGCGAAAGAGATCGAATTCATGGATGTCCAGAATCGCGGCCAAGTCCTTCATCAAAGCCTCGCCATCAGCCACCAGCGCCGGGCTGACGCCAAGACGATACTGGACGATGTTAAAGGCGAGCGGCTCGCCATCTCGGTCGAAAATGAGACCGCGCTCCGCCGGGACGCGAAGCGTCGTATTCGTAACCGCGCTGCCGATTTTTTGCAACTCCTGTCGCACCGATCGCGGGAAGAATTGGAAATTCGCCAGATTAATCACCAGGTAAGCCGCCATCAAAATGAGGAAAATGGCCACAAATGGAAGTCGAGCCTGAATCATCGATTGCTGTGGACTCGGACCTTGCATGCGATCAAACGCTCTCGTCACTTGCCGAAGGATTCGAATTGGTCGCGCAAGAGCGTAAATTGCTGCTCAAGCCAGCCACTAAAAGTCTGAGCGTAAACCGGCGCCGCTTTCTTCTGCTGGCTAAGCGCTGCCGATTCCAATTGCCCATACTCTCGTCGCGGTTTATAGCCTTCGATCAGCAAGTAATCAATGTCGCTGTTGGTCGCGGGCCGAAAACCGATCTCGACCGCCCGCGCGTACAGGCGCGGTACGGTGCGGAAGCTGGCGATTTCACCCACAAGCTGCTCATTCTGTCGTTTCAATTGATCTCGTCGGCTGATCAAACCCTCGATCTCGCGGTTGGTGATGGCGAAGGAAGCCACCTGCGAAAGATACAAGCCGCCCAAGAGCAGCAACACGACGATGCCCAGGATCGCCATCGCGGTCGCCCGGTTGCGAGTGCGAAAACGTTTGCGACTGAATGTATGCTGAAACCAGGTCTGAGACATTGACATCTGACAATCGAAAACGCCACACGAACGATAGCGCCGCGCGAGTGCTCTATAACCTTACAAATGTATTCAGAATGGAATATCCCGCAACTCGGCTTAAGCCCGTTCCAATTTTTCGACAACGCGGAGTTTCGCGCTGCGGCCGCGCGGATTCCGCCTGACTTCTTCGCCGCTTGGCATGATGGGCTTGCGATGAACCGGACGCGCTTGAGCGACCGTTTCTTTGATGGACGCCATGCCGGGCGGCGCCGTCACCGTCATCGACAGCTTTCGGAAGCTCCGCTTGACGATGCGATCTTCCAGGCTATGAAACGATAGCACCGCCAAGCGTCCGCCCGGTCGAAGCAGATTTACCGCGACGGGAAGCGCGATTTCAACCGACTCCAACTCCCGATTGACGGCGATGCGCAAAGCCTGAAAGACCTTGGTCGCCGGATGCGTCTTCGGCGAACGCTGTGGCTTCCTGGGCTTGACGCGCGCCACCAGCTCCGCCAGTTGACGCGTCGTGATGATGGGCCGCCGCTCGACAATCGCGCGCGCGATTCGGCGTGAATGCCGCTCCTCGCCAAAGCGATAAAACAGGTCGGCAAGTTCGGAAGCGCCCAACCCGTTGACCAGGTCCTGGGCGGTCGCGCCGTCGCTGCCGACATCAAAGCGCATATCCAAGGTTGCGTCGAAGCGAAACGAGAATCCGCGCGCCGGGTCATCCATTTGCAGCGAGGAGGCCCCAAGATCCAGCAATATCGCATCGACCTCGTCCCAGCCCATTGCCTCAGCATGAGCCGCCATGTCGATGTAGCTGCCCTGGACGAAACGCGCGCGTTCCGCGAATTCGTTCAAATTTTCCTTTGCCCGGCCGATCGCAATCGCGTCCAGGTCAATGCCGAGAGCTTCGTCGATGCCGGCGCGCATAAGCGCCAGCGTATGCCCGCCGCCGCCGACCGTGCCGTCAATCAGTCGCCGGACGGTTGGATCATCGGCGCGCAGCGCTTGGATAACCTCGCGCTCCATTACCGGAATATGCAGATGCATCGTCTCTTCAACATGAGCTAGACCAATAAGGTCAGCATACCCCAGTTCAACACCCCTGTTGAGTCTAAACGCGCCCAGGCTGTGTTCTCGCGCCCGGCGGATCATGCTAGAATTAGACATGTTTCGTCGCATTGAGAACATCGATTCCCCGCTCATGACTTACAAAAAACCAACTCATATTGAGACGATCTTGAAGAACCTGCCGGCCAAACCCGGTGTCTATCTGCTGAAGAATAGCAAAAGCAAGGTCATCTACGTCGGCAAAGCCAAACGCCTGCGCAATCGCGTACGAAGCTACTTCACGACGGGCGCCGACGGCAACAGCAAGACGCTGCGAATGCGCGGGATGGTCCAGGATATCGACTTCATCATCACCGAGAACGAAGTCAAGGCGCTGATCCTTGAAGAAACGCTGATCAAGAAATACAAGCCGCGCTTCAACATTGAGCTCAAGGACGACAAGCGCTACCCCTACATCCGCGTGGGCTGGGGCGATGCCTTTCCCAAAGTCGAGACCACGCGCCGCATTGTCGACGACGGCTCGCGCTATTTTGGCCCTTATTCCGCCATGTGGGTGGTGCAGAAGACGCTGCGAGATTTGCGCAAGGCTTTCCCCTACCTGACCTGCGATCGCGAGATCACCGGCGCCGACGAACGCGCTTGCCTCTTCCATGATATCAAGCTCTGCAACGCGCCATGCATCGGCGCCGTCGACCGCGATGAATACCGCTTCATGATTCAGGAGTTGATGGATGTGCTGAGCGGCCGCGCCGAGAATGTGCGGGTGCGGCTCGAAAATGAAATGAAAAATGCCTCGGTCGCTCTCAACTTCGAAACGGCGGCGGGCATCCGCGATCAGCTTTGGGCGATCGACTTCATCACCAATAAGCACAAAGCGGTCGGCAAGCACATGTCCGATCATGACGTCATCGCGCTGGCCCGCGATGAGCGCGACGCCACCGTACAAATCATGTTCATCCGCAACGGCAAGCTCATCGGCAGCGACTCGCGGACGATGGACAATACCGAAGGCGAGAGCGACGCCGCCGTGCTGGAGCAATTCATCAGCCAATTCTACGCCTCGTCCAGCAATATCCCGCGCGAGCTCATTTTGCCCAGCGATGTTGAAGAAGCGCGCATCCTCGAGCGCTGGCTGAGCGACAAGCGCGCCGGCGCCAAGGTGACGATACACGTGCCCCAGCGCGGCGACAAACGCAAGCTGATTGGCTTAGCGCAGGAAAACGCCCTCGAGAGCTTGCAGATGATGCGCGCCCAATATGAAGCCGACACCACCAAGCACGAAACAGCGATGGCGGAATTGCAGGCGGCTCTCAAGCTGCCGCGCATACCGAACCGCATCGAGTGCTTTGATATCAGCACGACGCAAGGCACCGCGATTGTGGCCAGCCGCGTCGTCTTCGCGCGCGGCGTCGCCCGCAAGAGCGAATATCGCCGCTTCAACATCCGTACGGTATCGCACAGCGGCTCGGACGACTATCAATCAATGAACGAAGCGCTGACCCGCCGTTTCCTGCGTTGGAAGCAGGCCGCCGAAGCCGACGCCGAACGCTCGCCCGATGGAGTCGACCGCGACGAAACCTGGCGCCTGCTGCCCGATCTGCTGCTGATCGACGGCGGGCTGGGGCAGCTCAATGTGGCGAAGTCAGTGCTGGCGGAATTCGGCTTGTCCGATCGGGTGCCGTTGGCCGCGCTGGCCAAGCGCATCGAGGAAATCTTTGTGCCCGATCAGGTGGATCCCATCTTGCTGCCGCGCCGCAGTGAAGCCCTCTATCTGGTGCAGCGCGTCCGCGATGAAGCGCATCGTTTCGCCATCACCAGCCATCGGTCTCAGCGCCGCAAGAAAGGCATGGCCAGCCGCTTGGAGACCATCCCCGGCGTCGGACCCAAACGGCGCAAGGTCCTGCTCAAGCATTTTGAAAATTCCATCGACGCCATCAAGAGCGCCAGTGTCTCAGAGCTGGCCGCGGTCAACGGCATCAGCAAAGAGGTGGCGCTGAATATCAAGAGTCACTTGGATTGAACGTCGCGCGGCAGCTTGACATAGCTGCCGCTGTATCGCTATGATTGGACTTGATAAGCAGCGAGAGCGTGATATGGTCAAAAATGGATCAGCGACTTCAGACATCTTGCCGAAGCGACCAATACTACACGGGATAGCGAGCCTGTTTGATTTCCATGGCTCGCTGGATCGTGATTTGATTGAGAGAATCCGCGCCAAATATCGCAGTCCTGCGCCAATCCCATCTGCGGAAGACGCAATTCGCGCGACGTGGCAATCTGTTGGCGACAGTATGCGTTGGGCAATCGGTGAATACGAAAAAGAACTCGACGAGCAAGAAATCGAGTGAGCGACGCAAGCAACATTGACGACCAACCGCTCGACATCTCAGAACTTCTTGCCAATACCCCCATTTCAGCGGAACTGATTCAGGACATACCGCAGGAAAAGCGGGCGGAATTTCTCCGAGCCATAGTCGCATTCCGTCTCCATATTGAGCAGGTTGAGCAGTATTCCGGTCCCATTCCGCATCCAAATATTGTCGAAAGATTCGAGCAGACCTTGCCCGGCAGCGCTGACCGCATTCTTTCCATGGCCGAAGAACAGCAGACTGCCAACATAGAATATGAACGACTAGATCAGCAGATTAGACTTCGAGTTGATATGACAGCGATCCAAGGACTGATTTGGAACGTCCGTCTGGGAATGTTCCTCGTCGTTGGATTATCACTTGCGATTGTCCTGATTGGAATGCGCATCATTGAGCTTGGCCATAGCTCAGAAGGCTTCGCCGTGATAGTCGGCGCCGCCTTGCATCGGAATCGCCTACATGAAGAGCTTGGGACGCGGAGCCGACCAAAGCGAGCAGTCAAAAGTTTCTTAGCAATAACACCTAGATCTGCAACTGATGCACGTGCCGGATGAAATCTTGCGCCCGCAGCGCCGCCATCACTGTCTCCGGCAGCGCCTCATCAAAGTTGAGCACGGTCAAGGTGTTGCCGCCTGGCGCCGCCCGCCCGGTATGCCAACTGGCGATATTGATCCCGTTTTCCGCCATGAGCGTGCCGACCCGCCCGATCACGCCGGGCTGGTCGTAGCTGCCCATGATGAGCAGATGCCCGCGCGGCTCGAAGTGAATGCGATAATCATTGATTTGCAAGATGTAGGGCTTCTGCCGATCGAGCAGGGCGCCGGCGATGCTGATTTCTTCGCCGTCTTCCAGCGTGATCTGGCAGGTGATGACATTGCGATATTCGCTGATCTTGATGCCCTTGGCCTGGGTGATCTGCCAGCCACGCTCAGCCGCCCGCACCGGCGCGTTGACATAGCTGACGCTCTCGCCCAGGATCGGGCTCAGCAGTCCTTTGAGGATGCCCACCGTCATCGGTTTGATCAGCCCGTTCATATCGTCGCCGATGATTTCGATGGCGATGCGCTGAACCGGACTGCGCGCCAAGATATGCTGAAGCGCGCCCATGCTCTCAGCCAATTGCATAAATGGACGGACCTGCTCGTATGAGATGCCCGGAAGCAGCGGCATATTGACCACATTTCGATAATCGCGGTGCTGCAGCGCGTCGATGACTTGCTCCACAACTTGCAGCGACAGATCCTGCCGCGCTTCAGCCGTATTGTCGCCGATATGCGGACTGTGAATTACCTTGTCCATGCCAATGAGCGGGCTGTTGAAGGGCGGTTCTTCATTCCACACATCCAGCGCGACCCCGCCCAGATGGCCCTCCATCAGCGCCTCAGCCAGCAGCGCCTCCTTGATGACGCCGCCATGCGCCGTATTGATGAAGCGGGCGCCGGGCTTCATCTGGCGCAGCATGTCCGCGTCAAAAAAGTCGATGGTTTCCTTTGTCGCCGGCACGTGCATGCTGACGTAATCGGAGGCGCTCAGCAGTTCACGACGGCTGACCATTTGCACGCGCAATTCATTGACCACTTCTTCGCCAATGTAGGGATCGTATGCCAACACGGTCATGCCCAGCGCCAGGCAAAGTTGCGCCACCCGCTGCCCGACGCGACCGAGCCCGATGATGCCTATCGTCTTGCCATGCAGCTGAACGCCGACCTGCTGCCCCCGATCAAAGAGCCACCAGCCTTCGCGCAGGCTCTCATGCACAGCCGGCAAATTGCGATTCAGCGCCAGCATCAGCAAAAGCGTGTGCTCGGCGGCGGAAACCGCGCTGACGCCCGGCGTGTTCATCACCAAGATGCCGCGCTCGGTGGCGCAATCGATGTCGATGCCGGTCAACCCGGCCGACATGCGCGCGATCAGACGCAGCTTCGGCGCGTATTCCAGCAGAGGCGCGTCCAGCACAAAGTCCGAGCGCGTGATGATCGCGGTCGCCTCTTCCAGCGCGGCGCGCACTAGCGCCGTCTTCGGCGGCACGCAAGTGACATGGAAGCCGTCCGCCGCTTCCAGCAGCGCGATGCTCTGCGGCGTGAGATCCGTGGCCACCACGACATGTTGCTGGCTCAAGCGAATAGCCTTTCCCCTCTGACTTTGTCTAATACCTCATGCAGGCTGCGATACACGTTTTTGTTGATCCCCGCGAAATCGGCAATGCTCGAATGCGAAAGATCCGGGACGGTGTAGCATGTCATGCCGGCCGCCAGAGCGGCCATTGTGCCGAAGCGGCTGTCTTCCAGCGCCAGGCAGGTCTCAGGCGCGTATCCCAGCTCCTCAGCCGCGTGCAGGTATATGTCGGGCGCCGGCTTGCCGCGCTCCATGTATTCCGCCGAGTAGCGCTGCGGTATCTTTTCCTCCCAGCGCATCAGCCCGACAAAATGCTCGATGATCGCTTGGGACGAACTGGACGCGATGGCTCGCGGGATATCGCGCTCGGCCGCATATCGAACCAGCTCATCGGCGCCTGGCATGGCTTTGATTCTGCCAGGGGGCAGGTTTAACATGCGGTTGGTAATGGCGGATTCAATCGCCGCTGACGAGTCGCCCAGTTTGGGATAGTGCCGTTGCAGAATGGCGGCGAATTCATCCACCCGCATGCCGATGCTCACGTCGCGTATTTCGTCTAAGTAGGTGTAACCGAAAGACTCGATCAATTCGACTTCGACCTCATGCCAAACCGGCTCGGAATCGACCAACAAGCCGTCCATATCGAAGATGATCGCCTGGAATTCCATGTCTAAAGCACGTCCTCAAATTCGCGGATGAATTGTTCTTGAAGCGACCGATCACGAAAAGTCAGCCACCCTGATGCTTCTGCCGCCAGGATGCCCTTGCGGTACACGGTTTCATGCGCCGTGCCGCGCAGCGATTCCCAGCCCTGCCTGCCGGCGGCAAGCGGCAGAATCGCCGCCAGCGACGCGCAGCGCAGAAATACATCGGACTCCGCCCGCACGGCTTCGCGCGCGACGACGCCGCCATAACCGACGAAGAGGTCAACATCGCTTTTGGTCGCCAGATCCGATGAGCCATCGCCGATCATCATACGCCGCCCGGGCAGCGTTCCCGCCAGCTCTGAGATGATGGCTCGTTTGCCGCTGGATACCGTTAGCGGTCCCTCATCGTAGTCGAGATAAGTTTGCGCTTGCTGCGCGAGCGGCTCGGCATAATCCCACCAGCGCCCGGAGAGCTCGTTATATTCCAACTCGACCGCGCGGATTCGATCCGGGGCGACGCCCAGCCGTCGGCCGAATCCCTTGACGGCGTCGATCAAGCCGCCGCTGATGATAAAGACATGCAGCCCCAATGCCTGCAAAGCGGCGATGACCGCCGGCGCGTCTTCCACGGTCGCTTCCCAATAAAGCTCTTCCACGGCTTTCAACTGGGCGCGCGTCGGTTTGATGGCGCGCAAACGCTTGCCGTAGACATCCGCCAGGTCAAGCTCGCCATCCATCGCTTTGTTGGTCAATAGCCCGACTCGCCCTTCTTTGCCTTTCAAACGGGCGAGCTCGTCAATGCCCTCGATGGTCGAGAGGGTGCTGTCGCAATCGAAGAATATGAGGTCGAAACTTGACCAGCGCTGTCTGTCCATTGAACTTGAGCCTGTTTCAAGCGAGATAGAAATGCGCGGTCATTATAGAGGCTTCAAGGCAAATTTGTAGCGCCGACTGTCGTTCGACGAGGAAGGGTCCTATTCCGCGCTTTGAGATTCTGGCGATCCCGCCCTTTGCTGGCTTGAATCCTCAATGACGGTCATCTAAAATCGAATCCTGTTTCGATTCGGCCTGATGTGGAGAAGGAGCGGCGAATTGGCGCGCAAACCAGCAGATCAGACGGTCGACCGCGAAGACATTCTGTGGGCGGCCGCCGAAGTGCTTCACCGCAACGGCTACGAAGCGACCACGATGAAGGATATCGCGGCGCAGGTCAATCTGACCGCCGCCAGCTTGTATCATCATTTCAAGAATAAGGACTTTTTGCTGTTGAACGTGCTTGAACGCGGGCTTGACATCGGCATCGCGAATTTAGAGGAGATCGCCGCTTCGGATTTGTCTAATGCGGCGAAACTCGGTCGGATGATTCGTTATCATGTCATGAGCGTGACCAACAATGTGGCGATTGGCTCGGCGATGATCTTTGAGATTCGCCCCTTGCTCAAAGCCAATGCGGACCGGCGGTACGGCGGCGACAGGTTCATGGAAGAGTTCAGCGAACGCCGCAGTCGGTTCTTTGCGCGGCGGGATTATTTCGAGGGCCTGTTTCGCAATGTTCTGTTGGCGGGCGTCTGCGCCGGCGAGTTCCGCCAGGTTGACGCGCCGACGGTAACGCGAGCCATGCTGGGCGCGCACAACTGGATAGGCATCTGGTATCGCGATGGCGGGCGGCTCAGCGGCGAAGAAGTGGCCAATGTCATGGTCGATACCTGGCTGGCGGCGCTGCGGGCAACGGACGAACACAATCGGGAATAGAGCATCATGCAAAATATCCTCATCACCGGCGCGAACCGCGGCATCGGCTTTGAACTGACACGCCAGTTCCTCAAAGACGACTCACAGATCTTCGCCACCTGCCGCGCGCCCGTACGCGCCAACGTCCTCAACGATTTGGCGCGGGAACAGCCGGATCGCGTCACCGCGCTGCAATTGGACGTCAACAATAAAGCGTCGATTGAAGGCGCTTTGGCGGCGGTCGCCGGAAAGATCGACGCCCTCGACCTGCTCATCAATAACGCCGGCATCGGCGGCGATGAGGGCGGCCGAATCATGGGGAAGCTGACTGCAACCGAAGTCAGCCATGTCATGGCGACTAACGCCGTTGCGCCGCTCATCGTCACGCAGGCATTTCGCGATTTGCTCAAGAAGAGCGATAACCCGCGCGTGGTTATGATCTCGTCCGGCATGGGTTCGCTGCAGCGGGCGGGCGGCAGTTCTTACGCCTATCGCATGAGCAAGGCGGCGATGAACATGGCGGCGCGCGTCCTCGCATTTGACAGCGCCATGGCCGGCATTACGACCATCACCGTGAATCCCGGCTGGGTGCAAACGGATATGGGCGGACCGAGCGCCTCGCTCAAGCCGGAAACGTCAGGGAGCGCTTTGCGCGCGCTCATCAACCGCTTGACGCCGGCCGACAATGGCAGGTTCTTCCAATACGACGGGAGCGAACTTCCCTGGTGAAAATCGCCGGGCTATAGCGATTAGGGAAATCAACCGCGAAAGGCGAAGGCATCGATGGGATTAGCGATCAAAAAGGCGGCGGTAATTGGATCGGGCACAATGGGCGGCGGCATCGCGGCGCTGCTGGCCGGCGTCGGCATCGAAACCTTGCTGCTCGATATTCCGCCTCCGGACTCGTCCCCGGCCGATGGTCCCGCCAGACGCAACGCAATCGTCGCTGGCAATCTCAAGGCGCTCGGCAGGATGCGTCCGCCGCCGCTATACAGCCCCGACGACCTGGCCAATATCCGTATCGGCAATATTGAAGATGACCTGGACCAGGTAGGCGAGGCCGATTGGGTCATTGAAGCCATCGTCGAGAATCTCGAGATCAAGCGCGGTCTAATGAAGCAGCTCGTTGAGGTTGCGAGCGACGACGCGATTGTTACGACCAACACCTCAGGCATTTCCATCAGCAGCATCGCCGCCGAGCTGCCCGCGCCATTCACGCGTCGTTTCCTGGGCGCGCATTTCTTCAATCCGCCGCGCTATCTGCGCCTGCTCGAGGTCATTCCGCATGCCGGCGTCGATCCTGAAATTACGGACTTCATGCTGCGCTTCGGCGCCAAGACCCTGGGGAAGGGCGCCGTCCTTTGCAAAGATACGCCCAATTTCATCGGTAATCGCTTCATGTCGATGTCCGGCATGCAGGCGACCAACTACGCCCTCGATCATGGCTACACGGTGGAGGAAGTCGATGCCTTGACCGGTCCGCTGATCGGACGTCCGAAAACCGCGACATTCAGCCTGAATGACCTGGTGGGATACGACATCGCTGTCGGCGTCGCCCGCAACCTTTATCAGGCCATCCCCGACGACCCCGCCCGCGATCTGCTGATGCACGAGAAGAACGCCGAACTCTCTGACGAGCTGCTCGAGCGTGGCTGGCTGGGGCGCAAGACCGCGCGCGGCTTTTATCACATGCGGCGCGATGGCGACAAAAAAGAATTATGGGCGCTGAATCTGGACACGCTTGAATATGAGCCGCCTAGCAAACCGCGCTTTGACAGCGTCGGCCGGTATCGCAAGGTGGAGCCGCTTGGCGAGCGCATCCGCCTGCTCATCAATGCCGACGACCGCGCCGGGCAGTACCTCTATCACTTGCACGCCTTTCTGCTGGCCTATGCCTCGAATCGCGTGCCTGAAATCACGGACAGCATCGTCAATGTCGACAACGCGCAGAAATGGGGCTTCGCGCATCAGCTGGGTCCATTCGAGATTTGGGATGCCATCGGCGTCGCTGAGACGATCAATCGCTTTGAAGGCGATGGCTACCCGGTGGCCGAATGGGTCAAGGCGATGGTCGCCGGCGGGAATGCCACTTTCTACCAGCGCGGCGAGGGCGGCAAAATCATCGGCTACTACAGTCCGCAAGAGCGCGACTATTTGCCGCTCGTCAAAGACCCGCGCGAAATCACCATTGCCGATTTGCGCGCGTCCGGCGCCGAAATCTTCAGCAACGGCGACGGCAGAATTTATGACCTGGGCGACGGCACCCTGCTATGGGAATTCAATACCAAGCACAACAGCATCACCGCCGGTTTGATTGAGTCTGGCTGGAAGGCGCTGGCGCTGCTGGCGGCGGAAGACTTCAAAGCGCTGGTCATCGGCAATGACGGCGAGCGTTTCTCCATCGGCGCCAATTTGGATCCATCGGCTTTGACGGCAGGCATCGAGGGCATAGAGAAGACTTTGGTTGCGCTGCAAGACTTGACGCAAGCGCTGCGCCACGCGCCCAAGCCGGTAGTCGTCGCCGCGCACAATATGGCTCTCGGCGCCGGCGCGGAATTGGTCATGTCGGGTACGGCCGTCGTCGCCCATGCCGAGCTCTACATGGGCTTGGTGGAGGTCGGCGTCGGTCTGGCGCCGGCCGGCGGCGGCTGCAAAGAATTGCTGCGGCGGCTGGTCAATCCCTTGGCGCGGGCCGGCGCGGACGATGTGCTGCCCGGTTTGCAGAAGGCTTTCGAGAACATCGCCACCGCCAAGGTCAGCGGCAGCGCCAAGGAAGCCCAATCGCTTGGTTTGCTGGCGCCGACAGACAAGATCGTCATGAATCGCGCCCACTTGCTCGGCGAAGCAAAGACCCTGGCGCTGGCATTGAGCGAGACCTATGACGCGCGCAAGCCCGAGCCAGTCTACGCCGCGGGCCGTGATGCTTACGCCGCGCTCTTGCTTGGCCTGGCCGGATACCAGGAAGCCGGCTACGCCAGCGAGCACGACGCGCTGATCGCCAGGAAGCTGGCATATATCTTGACTGGCGCCGCTTTGGCCGAGCCGCAATGGGTTAGTCAGCAATACCTGCTCAATCTGGAACGCGAAGCATTCCTGAGCCTGATCATGGAGACGAAGACGCAGGAGCGCATCATGCACATGCTGCAAACGAACAAGCCGCTGCGGAATTGAGGGACTGCCAAGCACTGGCATTGCTGGAATTGTCAGCCGAGAAAGGAAGTGAACATCATGCGCCAAGCAGTCATCGTAGCGACCTCGCGCACAGCCGTGGGCAAAGCGGCGCGCGGGATGACCAAGAACGCCCGCTCCGACGACATGGCGGCGGCGGTCATCGCCGATCTGTTGGCGCAGACCTCTGACAAACTGGATCCGGCGCAAGTCGATGATGTCATCATGGGCTGCGCCATGCCCGAGGGCTCGCAAGGTATGAACTTCGCCCGCGTCATCGCCCTGCGCGCCGGGCTGCCGGTCGCTACGCCGGGCCAGACGGTCAACCGATTTTGCTCCAGCGGCTTGCAGACGATCGCCCTGGCGGCCAACAGCATCATCGCCGATCAAGCCGATGTTGTGATCGCTGGCGGCGCCGAATCGATGTCCTCCGTGCCGATGACGGGCCACCATCTCAGCCCCAATCCGCACATGGCGCAGAACGATCCAAACGTTTATATGAGCATGGGCTTAACCGCCGAACGAGTGGTTTCCGAGTTCGGCATCAGCCGCGAAGATATGGACGCATTCGCCTACAGCAGTCATCAGAAAGCCGCCGCCGCCACCGACGCTGGCTTCTTTTCGGCTGAGATCCTACCCTATGAATGGGAAGAGACGATCGTGGGCGACGATGGCGCGCCGCAAGTGGTTACGAAGTTGCTCGATCACGATGAGCATCTCCGGCGCGAAACCACGCTTGAGGCGCTCGCCAGCCTCAAACCCGTCTTCAAGTCCGGTGGCTCAGTTACCGCCGGCAATTCCAGCCCCTTGAGCGATGGCGCGGCTGCGGTCATCGTCATGGAGCGCGAGCTAGCGGAACGCCAGGGCTTGACCCCGCTGGCCCGCTTTGTCGGTTTCGCGGTCGCCGGCGTCCGGCCAGAGATCATGGGCGTTGGTCCCATCAGAGCGGTGCCGAAAGCGCTGGACCGCTGCGGCTTGACCCTTGACGACATCGACATCATCGAGCTGAACGAAGCTTTCGCCTCGCAGTCGCTGGCGGTCATGCGCGAACTGGAATTGAAGCCCGAGATTGTCAATGTCAATGGCGGCGCCATCGCCCTCGGCCATCCGCTGGGCTGCACCGGCGCCAAACTTACTGTGCAGATCATCAACGAGATGAAACGGCGCGGCAGCAATTATGGCATGGTGACGATGTGCGTCGGCGGCGGCATGGGCGCGGCTGGCATCTTCCAGAACCTCAACTAGCGGAAGCGATTCCATGTAGGGGCGAAACTTGTCTCGCCCTAAGGATTGACCACAGAGGCGCAGAGGGCGCAGACAATAAAACATATATGCTATAATCGCCGCCAGCGGCTGAAGCCCCTCCCTCATTTTGGGGCGAGGGATTTAGGGTGGGGGAAATATGGCGGCCAATCGGAATCTGCACCAAGCGAAGTCCAACAAGAAAGACGAGTTTTATACGCAGCTTGTCGATATCGAAAACGAACTCCGTCATTACACGGAGCACTTTCGCGGGGCGGTAGTCTATTGCAATTGCGATGATCCGCGCGTGAGCAATTTCTTTCATTACTTCGCCTACAACTTCCGCGTTCTCGGCTTGAAGAAACTGATTACCACCTGCTACAAGAATCAGCAGATGGATATGTTCAGCCAGCACGACGCCGAAAAGGCGATCTGGCTGGAATACGATGGGACGGAAAACGAGACCGGCGTTCCCGCAGTCGAAGACATCGGCATCCACTATCTCCAAGGCGATGGCGATTTCAGAAGCGCCGAATGCATCGAGCTGCTGAAGCAGGCCGACATTGTGGTGACGAATCCGCCCTTTTCGCTGTTCCGTGAATATGTGGCGCAGTTGATTGAGTACGACAAGCAGTTTCTGGTCATCGGCAACAAAAATGCCATTACTTATAAGGAGCTATTTCCAATCATCAAAGATAATGGATTATGGGTCGGGGTTACCTCTATGAGCAGAGATATGCTTTTTGATTTGCCTGAGGAATACGCTCAAGAACTGCGCGAAACCAAGAAAGAAGGCAGCGCTTACAAAGTTGTGAATGGTGTTGTGAAAGGGAGGTCGCAGAGCATGTGGTTCACCAATCTGGACCACAAGAAACGGCACGAGGAGTTGATTCTGTACAAGCGGTATTCACCAGACGAATACCCGAAGTACGACAACTACGACGCAATCAATGTGGATAAGACTAAAGAGATTCCTTTCGACTATGATGGGGTAATGGGAGTCCCGATTAGTTTTCTCGACAGACATAACCCGGATCAGTTTGAGATTGTCGGTGCAACGCAAAGAGGCTGCCATGACGATCTTCCTGACACACGGAAATATGATGATTACTGGGAAGTCCGACAAGATGGCACAAAGACAGGTTCATCAGGAAGTAAGACGAACGAAAACGCAAACTTAGTTGGTAATGACGGGAGGAAGAACTACTTCATTAACAGCGAAGGTCGAATAATCCAATCCGCCTATCAAAGAATTTTCATCAGGCGTAGGAGAGGGGCGTGATGGACAAGAAGACGATTTTGAAGGGGATGTGGTGGATTAAGGGAAACGAGAAGGATAAATTTGCTGGCATATTGACGTATGGTGGCGGGTATGTCCCAACACTAGAGATATTTCCGAAGGAATTTGAGTGGGATAAACAGAAAGTTCCCAATAATTCTACAATCTATGGAGACGTGTTTGTGGAATCCAAGAAAATCCAGGCGGTTACATTATTAGAATGCACATCAGAAAACAGCATCGGGAGCTTAGATGTAGGCGCTTTCATCTATAAACAGGAATTCGTATACGCTCGCTGTGTTGCAATTGGAATGCTGCTTGATGACGACGAAATAGCGCAAGTACAGTCTCCGCAGAACATATATTTGACTTGTCCGGGCCTAGATGAATACAGCATGGCTCATTCAGTAGATTATGTTTGGAAGGACAACATTCCAAAGGGTCGGGCTTACCACATCAATGACCTCGAAAAAATCATATATACTCCGCCAGAACCCATCGAAATTGAGATTGACATAGGCACAATCACCATAACTTTAGGACCATCAAGTACGTCCAGAAATCTGTCAACAGAGTACCTTATTCATATTGGCCTAGCAAATCCTACACAACAGGCAGAGGTCAACTCATTAATCTATTCACAATTTCTGACTTTTCTTTCGATAATGACAGGGCGTAGAGAACACATTAGAACCCATAACGTATCCATCGACTCGGAGCAAACGAGGTCTGGTTCATTAAGTTTAGAGCTGAACTACGGGCAAACTGCGTATTCGACGCAAGCGACAAAGCATTCCATTCGGGAATCGCTCCTAATTGGCAGAGAAGAAAATATGAGAAAGTTCGCGACTCTGTTTCCAAAGTGGCGCATGAATTTCGAATTCGTTGGAGACTTAGCTTTCCAGTATTTGAAGATGCTGGATCATCCCACAAAAGATAACATACTGCGGGCTTTCTCTTACATTGAGGCTTATGCGCTGGAAAGGCTATTCCAAAAGGACGATGCAGATATGTACAGCATCTTGAAGAAAATCATCAAATCCAATGCTACGTATTTTCAATCCAGTAACATCTATGCCCAGCATTTTCCCGCAGAACGCAGACACCATACAGCCAGCCAGCTTGGACATTTTCGCCACAAAAGCACACATCCGAAAAGCGACAAAGAGTGTGTGTTTTCCTTAGAAGAAGTCTACGCATACATTGATGTGATCTTGCGTTCGACATTCCTAAAGGAAATGGAATACTCTTTTGCAGATACTGATAACGTGATAGGACACTGGCAATCATGGCATCGAATAGCTGAGGACTAACAATGAAAATCCAACAGCTTGACCTCACAGTCCGCGACCTCGTCGCCGGCTACCGGGACGATGGCGACGGCGGCGTGGTCGGCTATGGCGGGGCGCTCGATATCCGCCCGCCCTTCCAGCGCGAATTCATTTACGATGCCAAAGAGCGCAACGCTGTCATCAACTCCATTTTGAAGGGCTTCCCGCTCAATGTCATGTACTGGGCCGACCGCGAGGACGGCAGTTACGAAATTATCGACGGTCAGCAGCGCACCATCTCCATCGCGCAATATGTGGCGGAAAAACCGGGCTTCTCCTTCGAGGGGCTGGGCTTTGACAATCAGCAGTCGGACGTCAAGGAGCGGATACTCAATTACGAGTTGATGGTCTATGTATGCAGCGGCGCGGACAGCGAGAAGCTGGAATGGTTTGAGATCATCAATATCGCCGGGAAACGGCTATCGAAACAAGAGTTGCGAAACGCGGTATATTCCGGGACTTGGGTGTCAGACGCCAAGCGCTATTTCAGCAGAACGGGAGGGCCGGCGGCGGGCTTGGGCGGGGATTATATGAGCGGCTCGCCAATCCGCCAGGATTATCTTGAAACTGTCATCAAGTGGCGAAGCGACGCCGACGACGCGGACATTGAAGAGTACATGCGAATCCATCAGCATGATGAATTAGCCGCGCCGCTTTGGGGCTACTTTATGGATGTAATCGACTGGATAGAAGCCACATTTGCCAAGAAGCGCAAGAGGATCATGAAAGGCGTGGATTGGGGCGTCCTTTACAACGAGTACAAAGACAAAGACCTTGACCCGGTTGCGATCGAGGCCGAAACCGCGCGGCTGATCCTCAATGATGATGTTACGAATCAAAAAGGCATTTATCCCTATATTCTCACGCGCGACGAGAAATACCTGAATATCCGCGCCTTTACCGATGGCATGAAGCAGCGGGTCTACGAGAAGCAGTCTGGCAAATGCGCGATATGCAAAAATGACTTCGATATTTCCGATATGGAAGCTGACCATAAGAAGCCCTGGTCCGAAGGCGGGAAGACAGAAGAGAAGAATTGCCAAATGCTCTGCCGGAAGTGCAACCGCGAGAAGGCGGCGAGCTAAGTGGATTCACGAGGCTGAACGTGTCGGCTTTCTACAGCATCGTGGCGCGCTTCTATGATGCGGAAAACCAGGACAAGACCGACGATCTGGCAATGTACAGCCGGCTGGCGGCCGAAAACAGGGGCGACATTCTCGATGTCGGCTGCGGCGCCGGGCGCGTCATGATCCATCTGGCGCAAGAAGGCCATCGCGTCTTCGGCATCGACAACAATCGCCGCATGCTTGATCGATTGGATCGCAAACTCGAGCGACTGCCGCCACTGCGGGACAAGATCAGGACCGTTGACGCGGATGTCTTGCGCCACGATTTTGAACGCGGCTTCGGCTTGATTCTGCTAACATACAACGCATTGATGCACTTTAGAGAGCAGGAGCGGCAGATCGCGCTCTTGGGAAGGCTGCGCAGCTGGCTGGCTGCGGATGGGGTGCTCGTTATTGACCTGCCGAACGCCGGTCCGGTATTCGCCTCGGAAGACACCGATTCCCTGACGCTGGAGCGCGTATTCCTCGATGACGAGAGCGGGCACATGATCATGCTGCAATCGGTTAGCGCGCTCAACCGCGCGGCGCAACTGCTGCATATCGACTGGATCTACGACGAAATCGATGGCGAAGGCGCGGTCAAACGTCATCTCGCGCCCCATACACTGCGTTATTTCTTTCTGCCGGAGTTGCGTCTCTTGCTGGAGCGCTGCGGCTTCGCGCTGGATGCGGTCTTTGGCGATACGGAAGGCGGCGACTACGTTGCGGATAGCGAGCGGATGATCGTCTATGCCAGCGGGATCTGACCCCCTCAATCCACGGCTGACGTCACGACTTTGTGGTTTCTGGCGCTGTCTCAGCTTCCGTCTTATGTTTATCGCCTTGGCGCCGAGCATGCTCGCGGGATGCGGCTTGTCGCCCGATTGGCCGCAGCCGCCAAAAGTCGCCGCGACAGCGGTCTCGATAAGCCTTCCGTCGCCGGCCGCATTCATTCCCAGCGCCGAAGCCCAATATAGCGATAACACGCGCCACATCGGCATCACGAGTTACAACTTCGCCTCGCTGCCCGTTGGCGCGATTCTGCCGCCGGCGCCGTCGAGCGCCTCGGAGCGCGGCGTTACCCTATTGCTCGATGCCAGGACGACTATCCCAGGCGAGCTGTACCGGCGCGGGGGCCAGCCAGAACCAGCCATCCTGATTTTGGGAGCGGAAGTCTCCGCCTGGGGCTCGCTGCCGCTTCAGTTGTCGCAAGCTGGTTTCGTCGTCTTGGCTCTGCAAGTCGGTCCCACAACGCCAACTCGCCAGGTCAACCTGATGCTTCAATCGCTGATTGCGATTCCGGGCGTGAACGCGGGCGCCATCGGCATCGCGGGCGAGGCGCGCTCCGCCGATCTGGCGATGCTTGCCTGCAGCGTCAATACACTATGCGATGCTTTGGCGCTCTCCAGCCCAACATCGCGCGATACCTTGTTGAACATGATGCCCTCATTTGGCGCGCGCCCCCTGTGGTTGGCCGCGAGCAGGAACGACAGCGAATCCTACGCCGCCGCCCTGGCGCTGTCGCAAGCGGCGAGCGGTCAAGCGCAATTTATAGAGGCGGCGGGCGGGCGCGGCGCCGACCTGCTAATGGCCCAGCCCGACCTGGCCGATCAGCTTGTCGCCTGGTTCGCGCTGCATCTGAAAGACGCATAGACTCAACAACAAGAAAGGGTTAGCGGCTTTGACGAAACTATTGGATGCATTCAAGAACCGCCAAAGCGCCATGCTCGATTTGCTCACGGCATTGGTCCAGCGCGAGTCTTTCACGCGCGAGAAAGACAGCGTCGATCTGCTGGTTGACTTCCTGGGAGAGCGCTTCCATTCGCTGAGCGCTTGCTCTGTGCTGCGATTTCCGCAAAGCGACGTAGGCGATTTTCTGCTGGCGAAGTGGAACGAAAAGGCGCCGGGCAAGCCATTTCTTATCCTGGCGCATGCGGACACGGTGCATCCAATTGGCGCCTTGTCAAGCATGCCAATCAGGCTCGAGGATGGACGATTCTACGGACCCGGCGCCCTGGATATGAAAGCGGGGATTGTAATCGCCCTGGAAGCGATACGGGCGCTGCAAGATAGTGACCAAATGCCACCGCGTCCGATCCACTTCCTGCTGAACACGGATGAAGAGATCGGCAGCCCTCACAGCGAAGCGCTGATTAAGGACCTGGCGGCTGAGTGCGAGTTGGCGCTGGTGATGGAGCCGGCCACCAAAGAAGGCGCCATCAAGACCTGGCGCAAAGGCGGCGGCAAATACACCCTCACCATTGAAGGGCGGGCCGCCCACGCCGGCATCGCGCCGCAAGAGGGCATCAACGCCATCATCGAATTCGCCCAGCAGGCGCTGGAAATCAATCGGCTGAACGATCTGAAATACGGAACATCGGTCTCGATCACCTTGGTCGAAGGCGGCTCGGCCGGCAATGTGATTCCCGCTCAGGTGCGCGCGCGCATCGACACCCGCGTCATGACGATGTCCGCGATGGAAGCGTTGCATTCAGCCTTGACCAATCTCTATCCGAAAATGCCCGGCGCCAAAGTCAGCTGCGTGCGCGGCAGCCAGCGACCGCCCATGGAACGGCGGCCGGGCCTCTTCGAAAAGGCGGCTGAAATTGGCGAGCGGCAAGGCATCACCCTGTATGAAGGCGGCAGCGGCGGCGGCTCTGACGGCAATTTCACGGCGGCGCTGGGCATCCCCACCTTGGACGGTCTCGGCGCTCACGGCGATGGCGCCCACGCCCCGCACGAGCACATCATCATCGACAGCCTGCCGCGTCAGGCAACGTTAATCGCGGCTATCTTGCAGGAATGGACGCTGGCAGATTAGCGATTTGCGCGAGCGAGTTGATGCTCTCCTAATGGACTCGCGCCTTTGCCATTTCCACCGGTCGACACACATGGCGCGGCACATTGTACCGGCGGCCGTCGCTGTGCGAAACGACGCCAAGCCAGCCGTTGCGATAAATGTAGACGACGATGTAAATGCCACGCTCGGCGTCGCGGTAGGGCATTGTCAAGCGTACCATCTGACCCTGCCGCAGATCATCGGCGAAAAGCATCGGTCGCTCCCGGCGTTGACTGTGTCCCAGCAAGTTGGCAGTCGCCGATTGGGCATCACCCGTCGACGGCTGACCAGTCACTCATAGTATAGAACATACGAGCTATACTTGTCAAGCGCGTGACGCTAGGAGCGTGTATCGATTGGATGAAGCGAGGCCAGATCTCGACGTAGCGCTTCCAAATTTCAGGGCCCAAATCCAGAATGTTCCAACCTTTGTAAGGTTGAGACTTGCTAAGGATGGTTATTAGGCACGTATCGCGCAACAGTCGCATTCAGAAACATTGACATAAAACCTTATTCACGTTATCTCTTAGAATGTAGCTTGCTCGCTTTGACCAAGCCGCTAGGGACTAGTACATGCCTCAGGACCCTTATGATGTGCTCGGAGTGTCGCGGGATGCAGACATACGAGAAATCAAAAGCGCCTATCGTCGTTTAGCAAAAAAGTTTCACCCTGACGTTAGCCAGGTCCCTAACGGTGAGGAAAGATTTAGAGAGGTAAACGAAGCTTACCAAGTTCTCTCTGATAGAATCAGACGCGCTCGCTATGATCGGACGGGCAGTGCAGACTTCACGAGCAGGGGTGGAAGACACAGCACTCGACGCGCGAAAGAGAGCGGTCGGAAAAACAATGCCCAGCAGGAAAGCGATTCTGAAAATGATACTGGTAGTGAGCAGAAGAGTGATGCTGAAAAAGAGACTCGCAATGAGCAGACGAGTGATGCTGAAAATGAAACCGATAATGAGCGGAGGAATGATTCTGAAAAGAAAAGTCGGACCACGTCGTCAGAACGGGATAGTCAAACGGGAACGTCACGGAGTGGAAATATGGGATACGATTCAACGAAGTATAATGACGAAAACAGTCGCTATTACAAATATGGCTGTGGCGCGATTCTAATTGTCATTCTCGTTTTATTTTTTGGATCTCCTGGTCTCGCCAGCTTCTTTTTGTCACTAAGCCGAGCTGCAAACCAATCTGCACACAATGAAGTTCTCGTATCATTCTTGGACCCGCGCCCCACATTGACTATGCACCCTACGTATACAGCGTTGCCAACTCTGACACCGCTGCCAACGCAAACACCGCTGCCGACCCATACTCCACGCCCAACGTATACGCCTTTTCCGACACCAACTCCCATCCCGTTGGCATTTGTTATCCAACAACTGGAAACTCAAGCTCAGCTTGTAGTGGTCCAAAACGTAATTGCCATGCGCGAATTCCATGTTGGTGTTGAGGATGGATTATGCAGTCATGGTGGGGATTTTACCGTGCAAGGTGTGATAGAAGCGGGCATTGACTTTGCCGCGATTGACGAAGATCACGTAAGCTACGATTCTGATGAGCGAAGCTACTTGCTGGCGTTGCCTGCGCCCGAATTTACCAGCTGCCGCATTGAGTATATCCGCTTAGTTGCAAACTCGCCCAGCTTATGCAACCCAGACTGGGATCGTGCGCGTATCTTTGCCGAAGTTCAGGTCATGGCGGAATTCTTGAAAGAGTCTGACCAAGACGATCTACTGCAAGAAGCGGCCGAGCGCAGTAAAGAGGTCTTAGGAGATTTCGTCCGCGCTTTGACAGGCAGGCCAGTAGACGTCAAGATTGAAGAGCGTAATGGGAAACCAATAATATCTACCTCATGTTCTCCTGAAGTACCCAGCGGCTGGTATTTCGACAATAGCAAGAGCGTATGGAAAAGGAGCAACAGATGATTGCTCTAAGCGAGGCTAAATCTCGACGTAGCGCTTCCAAATTTCAGGACCCGAACCCAGCGCGATGACCAAATAGCTGGTTCGCGGCGTCTTCGGCTCCCAGAGCAGGCGCATGCCGGCGACGTTGTGCAGCCGGTTGCCCTTGCGGTGATTGCATCTCGCGCAGGCGCAGGCGGTGTTCGACCAGGTGTCTTTGCCGCCTTGGCAGCGGGGGATGATATGGTCGATGGTGAAATCGCGCTTGCTGAGGACTTTGCCCTTCAGTTGTGCGCCGAGCTTGATCCCGCAATAGACGCAGGTATAGTCGTCGCGCACCAGCACGCCCTTGCGGCTCCAATGCGACTTGCGGCGCGGCACATTGACGTAAGACTTCAGCGCGACCACGGAGGGGACTTCAAACTTGGTCCGCACGGTATGCAGGTATTGACCCGTCATTTCGACGGCGATGGCTTTGCCGCCGAGCAGCATATTGATGGCGCGCTGAACGGTAATGACGGATAGGGGTTCCCACGTGCTGCCATTGAGGAGCAAGACGCGGCTCTGCAGAACACTCACCCTCGACACTTTCACTCGCGCCTTTCCACTCCGTCGATAGGTCTGGTGAAATTCTCGCACCTATTATATACCACGAAATCGCGCATTTGCCGATTGTCGCTTCATCGCTAAGCTGGCCTTGGCTATCGCGCGCGCCTGCCATGTTTGTTGGGCTATCGCCTTGCCATCTTCGAAGGGTATGATTAGCCGGCGCTGCCAATTTGACGCGAAGACAAGCGGAAGGCGCTACATGCTTGAGCGACCGAAACTTGCTGATGAACTCATCATCGGGCAATTGCGCGCCAGCTACGATCTCAACGTGCGTTCGCTCGAGTTTCTGCCCATCGGCAATGACGCGCGCGCCTGGTCCTTCCGCGTCAAGGCGGCGTCGGGCGATTACTTTCTGAAGCTGCGCCTCGGTCCAGTGAACCGGGCATCCTTGCTTGTCCCGCGCTATCTGCAAAATGGCGGCCTCGAAAACGTGGTCGCGCCGATACGCCAAGAGTCCGGGCAGCTTCACGCGCGGATGAATGGCAATGAGGACACTGCGGACTATGCGCTGATGCTATATCCCTATATTGAAGGCGAATCCGATTGGAATATGTCTCTGACGATGGCGCAATGGCGCGATTGGGGACGTACCATGCGGTCGATTCATAACGCGGCTATTTCGCGGGAGCTCGCCGACGAAGTCCCGCATGAAGTCTTCGCGCTGAAATGGCTGGA
>JAPOXG010000083.1:36589-40162 GCA_026707225.1 Chloroflexota bacterium | reverse complement strand
CAGCCTGAGATTTGCAAACGCATTACCGCGACCAAGCGTCTTTATAACGACTGCCTTTCATGCTACAGTGAAATTATGCATCGAAAGGAGATCAAACGAATGAAGCGTTGCATGCTGTTTCTCTTGCTCCTGCTGCTGGCCAGCGGGCTCAGTATCGCCGAATCGGAACAATCGCTCGACCTCGAGCATTACTGGCTGGACAACGGACTCGAAGTGATCCTGGCGCGCGATACCACGGCGCCGACCGTCGCGGTAGATATCTGGTTTAAGGTCGGCAGCGCCAACGATCCCGAAGGCAAAAGCGGCTTCGCCCATCTCTTTGAACATATGATGTTTGAAGGTTCGCCGCATATTCCCGGCGGCACGATGGATCAGTTGCTGGAGCCCGTAGGAGGCTCGTCCAATGCCTACGTCGGCACAGACTACACCGCCTACTACGATACGGTTCCATCGCATCAATTGCCATTGGCGCTCTGGATCGAAGCGGATCGCCTTGGCGGGCTGGCCGTAACGCAGGAAAACCTTGACAATCAGCGCGCCATCGTCATTGAAGAGCTGCAACGGAGTTATGACAACCGCCCCTATGGTTCGGCGGTGAAAGCGCTCATCACCGTACCCTACTCCTATGAACCCTATAAGCGGCCCGCCATCGGCAATATTGATGATGTCAATGCCGCGCAGATTGAAGATGTCATCGCCTTTCACCGCAGGTATTACGTCCCCAACAATGCCACGCTGGTCGTCGCTGGCGACATCGACTTCGACACGGCGCGCGCCCTGATTGAAGATCTGTTCGGTCCCATTCCGCGCGGCGACGACCCGCCCGCGCTGCCGGAGTTCGTACCGGTTGATCAAGAGGAAGCCGAACTCATCACAATCGAAGATCCCTTCATCAACCTGCCGGCGCTTCTGGTCGCCTATGAGATCCCGCCACTGGTCCATGATGACTTCCCAGCGCTAAACGTACTCTCTCGCGTATTGAGCGTCGGTGATTCGAGCCGCCTGGCAAAACGGCTGGTCGATACTGGCAAGGCATTGCAAGCGGACGCCTGGATTTTCGACAATCGGGGTCCGGGCATGTTCTCTTTCATTCTCGTCGCCAACGTAGGCGTTGACCTGGCCGAACTTGAAGCGGCATCCTACGAAGAGCTACAGAAGATCATCGATGAAGGCGTGCCGCAAGAGGAACTTGACAAGGTGATCGCCGGCATCAGAAGCCGTAACATTCTCGGCTTGGAAACGGCTCTGGGCTTGGCGGAAAGCATTCAAAGCGTCAACTACTATACTGGCGACCCACAGGCAGTTTTCACCGGCATCAATCGTTACCAAGCGGTGACCAGCGAAGATATTCAGCGCGTGGCCATGGAGTATCTGGAAGAGAGCGATCGTCACGTTTTCAATGTGGTGGAAACCGATGCCGAAGCGCCGCCCCCGGTGGAACCGTACGCCGCCGAAGACGCCATCGAGGCTGAGCCGGATTACCGCTACGTCATCGAACAGGATGAGCCGCCGCCGCCACTGGACTCGAACGAATTCAACTTCCCGACCATTACCGAAAACATCCTGGACAACGGTCTTGAAGTGGTCGTTATCGAACAGCCCAACATGCCCATTATCTCGCTGGATGTCTATTTCGCCGGAGGCTCGACCGCCGCGCCACAGGACTTGCCCGGCTTGGCGAGCATGACCGGCGACTTGATCACGCGTGGCACAACCACACGCAGCGCCCAGGACATCGCCGGCGCGATTGAGCAAGTCGGTGGCGCCGTCGGCAGTGGCGCCGGGAGCGACAGCATGTCCGTTGGTGTCTTCGGCTTGATTGAAGACACTGAGCTCGCCTTCGACTTGCTTGCCGACATGACGCTCAACGCCAATTTCCCGGAAAACGAAGTCGAGCGAGAACGCGCGGAACGCATCAGCGCCCTGGAAGCCAACTTGGCGGAACCGGGCTATGTCGCCGGTCGTACTTTCGGGCGGATTCTCTATGAGGGCCACCCTTATGGCAATCCCGTGAAATTCGAGTCTCTGGAGGCGATAACGCGTGATGATATGATCGCCTTTTACGAGTCACGTCGGCAGCCCGACAACGCTGTGCTGATCATTGCGGGCGCCATCACCACCGAAGACGGGCTCGCCTATGCCGAAGAGCACTTCGCCGATTGGGAAGGCTCCGGCGAAGCTATCAGCTACCCAGCGCTGCCGGAAAACAGTGGGCAGCAGATTCTGCTGGTAGATCGTCCGGGCAGCACCCAAGCCAACTTCCTCCTGGGCAATATCGGCATCCAGGGCGCCAGCATGGATTACTTCCCGGCGCGCGTCATGAACCACGTCTTGGGCGGCACCTTCACCTCGCGTCTGGTGAAGAACATCCGCGAAGAAAAGGGCTACACCTACAGCATCGGATCAGGCTTCAGTTACCCGGCCGACATAGGCTACTTCCGGGTCTCGGCGGCAGTGCGCAATGACGTGATTGCGGCGACGCTAGAAGAGGTCTTCTACGAGATCGAGCGGATCCGGACCGAGCCACTAACGGACGAAGAAATCAGCGACGCGCGCGATGGCATCGTCGGCGAGTGGGTGTTTGGGCTGGAAACTTATCAGGACTTCGTCGAAGCAGTCGCTTCCTACAAGATTCGCGGCGTCGAACTGGACCGCCTCAACAGGTGGCTGGGTCACATCAAAGACGTTACCAAAGAGGATGTTCTCGAGATCGCGAACAGCTACATCCATCCGGAGGACTTCATCATCGTCGTGGTTGGCGACGCCAGCGCAATCCAGGAGCAGCTTGAGACGCTGGGCGAGGTCACGCTGCTGGAAGCGGAGTAGGTCTCTCGGAGTCTGGACCCGGCAGCGGCGACCGCAGTGCGTGGATACAGAAATGGAACGAGGGCGATTTGAATGGTCGCCCTCATTTTGTTACGAGTCTTCAGCGCGAGCAGGCGGCTATGCGTCTCCGAACTCGATGCGCTGATAAATATCATGCAGCGGGAGGCGGCAATCCAGGGCTTCCAGTGGAATCTGTTCGTCGGGCTGGGAGAATGTCTGCAAATGCCAACCGGTTTCGCTGCGCCCATAAAGCTCGACCAACATGCGATGTTGATCCACGATCAAATAAGCTTGTATCGAATCGACCGACTGGTAGAAATCCCGCTTAACGACCCGGTCATGATCCATTGAAGACGGCGATGTGACTTCGACGACCAGAATCGGATTTAGCAGTATGCGGGTATCGAATTCCGTCTGCGGTTCTCCGCAGACAACACCCACATCCGGTATTAGGAAGCGCGCTGCACCCGCCCCAACACCTTGGCCAAGCAGCACTTGACAATCAGTATCCGTCAACAGAATCCCTAAACCTAACGCCAGATTATAGGTGATGACATTATGATTGTACTTCGTGCTGGTCATTTGATATAACTCGCCATCAATGTACTCATACCGCTCCTCACTGCTTGCAGCGAAGTCGAGAAACTCCTCGACGCTCATTTTCTGGACGCGTTCGATAACCATGATTCGTCCTCGCGCAACTCAATCTGAAACAATAATACTACCGCGGACCTAACTATCGGGAAA
>JAPOXG010000083.1:0-36154 GCA_026707225.1 Chloroflexota bacterium | reverse complement strand
TCTCCGGCTCGCCACAAACAACGCTGACATCGGGCGCCACCAGGCTCGCTTCCCCAACTCTCACAAGCATGCCGTTCGGCAGCGTCCGGCAATCTGTTTCAGCCAGCAGGAGCCGGAATCCGAACAGAATATTCGAGATGATGTCAAAATGATTCAGTTTCCCACCGGTCATCTTGATTGGCTCGCCGTCAATGAATTCATACCACTCCTCACTGCTTTCAGCGAAGTCGAGAAACTCCTCGACGCTCATCTGGCGGACGCGTTCGATAACCATGATTCGTCCTCGCGCAACTCAATCTGAAACAATAATACTACCGCGGACCTAACTATCGGGAAACAGGCTCACAAGGGAGTGGCAAATTTCACAGACATAGGCTATGTGCTAAGCTCCCCGCCCTAACGCTTCACCGGGGATGGGGCTAGAAAGGTTATAATTCACCGATTGGGCGCTTCCATCTGCTTCATTCGCTTGATGATTCTCCAGATTCAAATTCGACGTTGCGATAGATATCCCGCAACGACAGACTGCAATTCAGCGCTTCCAGTGGAATCTGTTCGTCGGGCTGGGAGAATGTCCGCAAATGCCAACCGGTTGCGCTGCGCGCATAAAGCTCGACCAACATGCGATGTTGATCCACGATCAAATAAGCTTGTATCGAATCAACCGACTGGTAGAATTTCCGCTTAACGACCCGGTCACGATCGATTGAAGACGGCGATGTGACTTCGACGACTAGAATCGGATTTAGCAGTATGCGGGTATCGGCTTCCGTCTCCGGCTCGCCACAAACAACGCTGACATCGGGCGCCACCAGGCTCGCTTCCCCTACCCTAACAAGCATGCCGCTGCCCAACACCTCGTATTCGGAATCCGGGAGCCGACTCGCAAGGAGTACCTGAAGTCGGTTGATAAGCCGAAAATGATTCAGTTTCCCACCTGTCATCTTGATTGGCTCGCCATCAATGAATTCATACCACTCCTCACTGCTTTCAGCGAAGTCGAGGAATTCGTCGACGCTCATCTTTTGGACGCGTTCAATAACCATGATTCTTCCTCGCGCAACATCCTGTGTGGATATTATAGCACGGCAGAAATCGCAACCATAAATGCGCTTACAGCGCCACCCAGCGCCGCTCGCGGCTGCTCTGGCGCAGCGCGTCCAACGCGATTTGGCATTGATGGCCGTCGGAAAACGTCGCGCCCCAAGCCAGTTGACGTTTCTCGCGAATCGCCGCCGTCAGTTCCTCCATCAGAGCGACGAAGGAAACATTCCATACCCCGGTTCCGATGCCCGGCCGGTCGGCATTGGGATCGCGCAAACTCATGTCTTGCATTTCCTCGCCAGCCAGCGCTACCAACAGCTTCTCGTCGCTTTCCGCCAGCATGATCGTGCCATCGGCGCCGTAAATCTGCACGTGATTGCCGCTGCCGTGGCGGCCGCTGAAACTCACGGTGACCGAGCACAGCGCGCCATTCCGCGTCTCCGCCGTAAAACTGAAGTGATCATCCGCCGTCGCTATCCAACGCGCGCCGGTTTCCTTGTCGAAGCGCTCGGGCGTCAGGGTCGCCACCTGCCCGCTGACGGCGCCGATATCACCCAGCCAAAAGCGCATCAAGTCAATCATATGCGAGCCGCTGGCGCCCAGCCGTCCGCCGCCCATATCTTCGCGCAGCAACCAGTCACCAGCCCGGCGCCATGTTTGATCTCCCCATGTGGGGGAGATGTTATGGATGTTCAGGTAGCGTACATCTCCGATGGCATCGCTATCAATCAGAGACTTGATCTTGCGGCGGTTGGGGTTGAAGCGCAGTTCGTGGCCGATGATATGCAGCAGCCCCGCCGCCTCAGCCATTTCCAGCATCGCGGCCGATTCGTACCGATTCATCGCCATCGGCTTTTCGCAGAGCACGTGCGCGCCCGCCTTCAGCGCCGCCAGCGTCATCGGCGCGTGGAACACGGTCGGCGTCGCGATGCAGACCAGGTCGAATTGGCGCTCGCCGAGCATGCGCCGCCAGTCGTCATAGACGTGGGGGATACCGAACTGGTCGGCGGCCGACTGAGCGCTGAATAGCCGAGCGCTTGCGATCGCCAGCAACTCCACATCGTCGATGGTCCGCAGCGCCGGCAGGTAAGCCGCGCGCGCGAAACTGGCGCCGATTATGCCCACTCGTATGGTCATCGCCACCTCCTATATCAAGCCGCGTTCGCGCAGGGCATCGCCCACAGCCGTCAGATTGCGCAATTCCGCTTCCGAATAATTGCGCGAGATCATGACGCCGCTCGCGCCGCCATCAAAGCCCGCGTGAACGCCGTCGCGGATTTCTTGCGGTGTGATTTCTTTGCTTTTGCCATGATGCCCAACGCCGACGCCGATCCCGGGGTAGACGGGCTTTCCCGTCTCCTCGATCAGGCGCGCGGTCCATTCCTTGACGTAGGCCGGCTTGAAGCCCGCCATCGGTCCCTCCGTCCGCGGCGCAGCGAATTCTTCGAGTCCAAGTACGGTCGCCAGCGCGTCATAGGCGCCATCGGGCGAGGCATCAGCCAGCGCGCCCGCCCCCCAGGAGGCGGCAAATTCAGCGAAGCGCGCCCCGGCCGGCGTATGATATAGCACCGGCTTGAACCAATCGGCATTGGGCGCGTACTCCGATTGATCGTATTGCGCTCTTAAGTAGGGGTTGTAGGTGTTGATCACTTGCCAGATACCAATGCCAAATTCGTAGCTCGGGTCGTAGAATTTCACCAGACCGTACAGCTCGCGGTAAAGGGCCTGATGAGATTCCAGCCACATCTTCTCCCAGAGCAGGACTTCGGGATAACGCAGCAATTGACGCAACAGCAATACGAAGACGCCTTCTTTGGGCCGGTCGCCGCCGCGCACCTGCCGCAGCAAGTCGTCTATCGCGCAGTAGCCGCTGATGGCACGCTCGATGTCGATATTGCGGGCCCGCGCCTCGGCCACATAATATTCATCAAAGCCGGTCGAGCTGTCGCCGCGGAAGATGTCCATCAGCGGGCTCTGTCGCTCGATCCCCCACATGATGCCGCGCAGATCATGGTTGTTCAGCCAATCGGCGAATACGGAATGCCAAAATGCCTTGTAATCCGGATTCAGCAGCGAGGGACGCGTCGCCATCCTGCCGCGATGATCGCGATCGAGAAAATGCTGAAAGCCCGGCTGCCAAATGGAGCGGATGGCCGAGCTTGATGTCTCGCAATAGTAGGTGTAAACATCCAGGCCGCGCAGGCGCGCCGCCGGTATGACATCAGCCAGCGTATCGAAGCCCTCATACAGCTCATCGGGCGCGGCAAATTGCTTCATGAAGGTCTGGCGATAATAGCGCGGATCCGGCGCGAAGAAGGCGCCGCCACGCAGATTGTCCGCTTCCTGCTCGCCGTGATCGGGGAAGCCGAAGGCGGCGCGCCCTGCATTGCCGATGCTCCAGCTCAGCGCCGAAATTAGCAGCGCGTTGACGCCCGCTTTCTCTTGCAGGATGTCAAGAACTTCTTCGACTCCCTCGTCAATAAAGCTGATCGCGCCGATTTGAATGCCGACAAATGTTTCGCTCATATTTGGTCCTTCGCAGAATTTCCGCACATTCAGGCAACCTTGTGTTTCGCGCTGGCGGGCGGGATTAGGGCGACAGTCCTGCCGTGACTATGCGCAGCAAGCGTCGCCTTACAGTTTCCCGGCGCCGGGGAGGACATCGCGCACATGCACGCCATCTCCGTTAGCGCTCGATTGGATGCATGCTTCCAGCATCGCCAGCGACATCAGGTGATCGCGACCGCTGCACTGAAGCGCGGCGCCGTCGACGACATGATCGACATAGGCGGCGAAAAGGGCGGTCGTCTCGCTGATCCAGCGTTCATGCGGCGGCAGCTGCACGCACCTTAACTCTGCCTCATCGCGGTGGGCAAAATGCAGCGCGCCGAATTCGTCCCGCTGCGTGATGATGCCGTCCGCGCAATCGGTGCGCCATTCGAAGCCGGGCGCCGCCCAACTGCCCTGCCATGTGCCCTGGTAATTCACGCGCAGACCCCCATCAAACTCGATAAGCGCTGACACATTGCTGTCGCCCGCATACATGCTCCAAGACGGATTCCAGGTCTGGCACTGCACCAGAACCGGCTCCCGCCCATAGACGTAGCGCATCAAATCGAAATGGTGAACGGATTGCTCCCAGAGCATCGGATGCGCCATGACCAAGGGATAATCGTTTAGATCAGGGCGCCGCCCGTCGCGCCAGCGCTCGTAGGTGAAGCGCGCGAAGGCTGGAGGCCCCACAGCGTTCTCAGCCAGCAGGCGCTTCAAGGCCTTCGTCACCGCCAGATAACGGAAGTTCAGCCCGACCATCAGCGATACCGAGGCCGTCTCGGCCATTCGCGCCAGCGTCGCCGCTTCAGCGAGGTTCAGAGCCAGCGGCTTTTCGATGAGCATCGGCAGGCGTCGGGCGCAGGCCAAACGAACGATCGCCTCGCGATCCATTGGCGGGTTCGCCAACACCAAGGCATCGACCCGGTCGAGCGAATCCAGCGCCGCAGCGGCACTGGAAAAGGCCGGGCGCTCGCCGAACTCTGCGATTGCGCGGGCAAGCGCCTCGGACGACGGATCGGCGAATGCCACCAGCTCGGCGCGTTCCGATCGTGTGATCACTTCCGCCCAATGTCGCCCGCGAACGCCGAGACCAGCGAGAAGGACTTTAAGCATCGGCAGCCCTCAGTGAGATGCCCTCAAGGGTTCGTCTGAGCGTCAGCTCGCTCATCTTCGTCCAATCGCTGAACCCGACATCCTGCGCCAGGCGGCTGGCCTCCAAAATGCGCGATCGGCTCGACCGCGCCACCGGTTGCGCCTCCAGCTCCGCAATCCGTACGAGCACGCCGTCCATAAGGCTGGCGATCCTTTGGGCAAGTTCCAAGTTTGAAATCACATCGCCACTCGCGACTTGATACAAGGCGTAATTCAGCGAGTCCGCTTTGAGGAGCGCGACCAGCGCCCGCCCGATATCCGGCGCATAGGTCCACTCGCTGCGTTCGGCGGGTTGGTCAACCACAATCTCGCCCCGCGTCATAGCCGATATCATCATCTGCGCGACATTGCTCAGTCTGGGGCGGGTTGCGCGGCGATACTCATAGGGACCATAAATGCTGCCGGGACGCACACAGAGGCAATCGCGCCCGTGCGCACTTCGCATGGTTTCGACCCATTGCTCCATCAGGCTTTTGGCGACGCCATACGCGCCAAGCGGTCGCTGCGGGAGCGATTCGCCGATCACGGATTCGCGCCTGCATCGATGGACTGCCGCCGAACTCACGTAAAGCTCTCGACCGATACCATGACGCCGCGCATACTCCATGACCGATAACAATGGTTCGATATTGGCGCGCAGATTCGCTTCTGGAGTTTCGTCGCGTTCTTCAGGCGTCGCGGTGATGAAGGCGGCGTGAATCAGCGCATCGGCGGCAAAACCGGGCATATCGACGCAGTTCGATTCGATCAGCTGCAGATTCTCGCTGGCAAACTGCTCATAAGCCGGATTGTCGAAGGTCAAATCGACAGCGGCAACGGCGACGCCCGCTTCCAGACAAGCGGCGACGATATTGGCGCCGAGGAAGCCATTGGCGCCGGTGACGATGACGCGCATCACCTTAATTCCAACCGAGCCGAGGCAATGAGATCGCCCGCCAAGCAAGCCCGCGCGCGCAGGGGCTCGCTCGCCTGCGTCGGTTCAAAATGCGGATTGCTTGACACTGGCATCGGCGCTTCTTATAATCTGTCCACTTGTAAATTGTAGACAATCCCGATAATAGCTGAGATGATAACCTAGGCGAATTTGACTGTCAAACGGGTTGAATCGCTTGGTCTTGGCGCAGGGGAAAGCTTGACTGATGAGTGAAAATTGGGTGCTGAAGGAAGACGAGGCGGTCGAACTGCTGGCGCTTCTGATCACGTCGGCGCGGATTCAATTGGATGAGCCGGCGCATTACGGTCCCCTGCGCCTGCTGACCGCAACCGAGCGCCTGAGCGGCATGATCCGCGAGCGATCGTCGGATAAATCGCGCGCCTTCCTGCAAGAAAACATCGAGCGCGTCCCTGAGATGCGCATGGCCATGTCCGATGTCGAGAGTTACACCGCCGCCCTCGATGAACGCTGCCGCGCGGTCGCCGCCTGTCTGCTGCGGCACAGCGCCCAGGCGGAGGGCGAATCATGAGCGAGGCGGTGCTGAACAACATCAAGACGCGGCGCGTCGTGCGGGAGATGACCGACGAGCCGGTCCAGCGGGAGCAGATCGAAGCCATTTTGGAGGCGGCGCGCTGGGCGCCCAGCGGCGGCAACCTGAGGCCCAACCGGTACATCGTCCTTGAAGACGCCGAAACGCGCCGTTTGATCCGCCTGGTCTCGCCGGGCATGTTCCAGCGGGCGCCGGTTCTGATCCTCGTCTGCACCAATTGGCAGGTCGCCGCCGAGCACCATCTACCCGCGACCGACCGCGCGCTGCTGATAGACATTGGCACGGCCGGGCAAACAATGATGCTGGCGGCGCATGCCCTGGGTCTAGCCTCCGGTCCCGTCACCTCATTCAGCAAGGAGGCGGTGAAGATAATCCTCAATCTGCCGGAGACTTATTCGCCAGAGATGTTCATTTGCATCGGCCACCGGGCGGAAACTGCCGGGGCGGGCATGCGCGCCTGGAAGAAAATTAGCTGGCGCGACCTGACGCACTGGGAGCGCTTCAAATAATACTCGTCCGCATGCGACGCAAGGAGGAAAAAATGCACGAAAGATATATCAAGCACATGGCTTTTGCCGTCAACGACGCGCGGGAATCGCTGCGACAATATCAGGAGTTCCTCGGCCTTGGGCATGATGCCGAGATTCATGACTATGAGAAATCGCGCAATGTCACCGCGATTTTCAATGTCGGCGATGTCGAGTATCAGCTCTGCCAATCCATGGACGCGGGCGGGCGCTACGACGCCTGGATCAAGGAGCGCGGCTACGAAGGCTTGCACCATATTTGCTATGCCGTGCCCAATATCGATGACGCGCTGGAAGAGGCGCAGGCAAAAGGCGCGACCCTGAAAGAATGCGCCGCCTGCAAGGTCGCGGGCAGCCACGTCCATCCTGAAGGCTGGGTCGCCTTTCTTGAGCAGGAAGCCGGCGGCGTCGAGCTGGAGCTGATGCAGGTCTACACAGCGGAAGAGCTGGAAGAGTACAAAAACATCAAAGGCATATAGATGGATAGCGTCGAGCTCTTGCGGCGGCTGGTGCAGATACCCTCGCCCAACCCGCCGGGCGATACCCGCGCCATCGCCGATTTTGTGGCGGAGCAGATGCGCGGCATCGGCTGCGAGCTGCGGCAACTGGCGCCGGCTGCCAAGCCCGAAGCGCTCAACACCATCGCCACGCTGGGCGCGGGCGAGCCACGGATCATGCTGCACGCCCACATCGACACCGTGCCCATCGCCGCGACCGAAGCCGACCGCTGGAGCGTCGATCCCTACGCCGGCGTCGTCCGTGATGGCGCGCTCTATGGCAAAGGCAGCATCGACGACAAAGCGCCGCTGGCCTCCATGATGCTGGCAATGATGGATGCGGCGCGGCAGGACAGCTTACCAGGCTCGCTCATCCTGGTCGCCGCCGCCGAAGAAGAAGTCGGCGGGCAACTCGGCAGTAAATGGCTGGCGGATTCGGGCCATCTGCCACACTGCGACTTCATCGTCGTCGGCGAGCAGACCGGCAATAAAGTCGCTATCGCGCACAAAGGCGTCATGCGCGCGGCAGTCCGCACGACGGGCGTCTCCGTCCATGCCACCAACCCCGACCGCGGCGTCAACGCCATCGTGGCCATGTCCAAAGTGATCGGCGCGCTGGACCGGTATCATCGAGAGCTCTCGGAGCGCGTTCATCTGGTGGTCGGCTCGCCCACCTGCAATATCGGCGTGATCGAGGGCGGCAGCACCGCCAACGCCGTGCCCGATTCCTGCGCCATTTATCTGGACCGCCGCATGATCCCGCGCGAAGATCCAGCCGCGGTCCAAGCGGAACTGCGCGCGGCAGTCGATTCGGTCAATCTGGCGCCAGCGACAGTCGACATCGGCGATTTCGTTTATTCGCCCTGGTTCGATTCGGCGCTGGATTCCGACTACGCCAATGCGTTTCTGGCCTGCGCGCGCGAGGTCATTGACGATGATCCCGGTCCCGTCGGTTACCTGCCCGGCAGCGATGCCAAGCATCTGATGGAGGTGGCGCGCGGCGATATGATTATCTTTGGCCCCGGCAGCTACGAAGTCGCGCATGCGGCGGACGAGCATGTGACGCTGGCGGATTATCATGCGACTACGGACATTCTGCTCAAGTTTCTGCAGCGGACGGTGTATTCTGCTGCCTATCGTTCAGGCGGACGGGCGACTCAATGAGTCGCCCCTGCGGGTTTCAAATTGGATCGGAATCTGTAGGGGCGAGGCGGTGACTCGCCCATAGAGGAGGCTCTGTGCAGCTAGACACCCTAATCACAAACGCGCAAGTTGTGCTGGAAACGGATATCGCCACTCTCGACGTAGGCATTCGCGACGGACGCATCGCCGCTCTGCTCGCCGATTCGGCCGGCATCAGCGCCGACGAGACAATTGACGCTGGCGGCAAACTCTTGCTGCCCGGCGCGATTGATATCCATTTTCACTGCCGCGCCCCCGCCTATCCGCAGCGTGGCGACTTCGCCACTGAGACACGGGCGGCAGCGGCCGGCGGCGTCACCACGGTCTTTGAGATGCCGATATCGAAGCCCTGCTGCGCGACCGGCGAGGTCTTCCGCATGCGCAAGGCGCTGGGCGAACGCGATGCCTATGTCAACTTCGGCTTGTATGGCGCGCCCGGCTTGCTGGACCCGGGCGAAATCGCCAACATGGTCGACGAAGGCGCCATCGGCTTCAAGATTTTTATGACGGCGGCGCCCAAAGGCAGAGACGACGAATTCGAGGGTTTGTGCCTGCCCTATGTGCCGGAGCTTTATCAAGCGCTGAATCTGGTCGCTGATACGGGCTTGGTCTGCGCCGTCCATGCCGAGAACAACCAACTGCTGGAATGGCATACGGCGCAGTTGATTGAAGCGAATCGCAATGATGTGCCGGCGCATGGCGAATCGCGACCGCCCCACGTCGAAGCGCTGGCGATCGCCACCTTGCTGGCGCTGAACGAGAGTATCGGCGCGGAGCTGCATATCGCCCACGTGAGCGGCGCCGAAGCGCTGGCGGTCATCCGCCGCTTCCAAGCGACTGGCTCAACAGTCAGCGCCGAAACCTGCCCGCATTATCTCTTCTTCACCGAAGCGGACCTGGAACGCTGCGGTCCCTATGCCAAGATCAATCCGCCCTTGCGCGCCGAAGCCGACCAAGTCGCCCTCTGGGAGGGGCTGCTCGATGGTTCGCTGCTGGCGATCACGACCGATCACTCGCCCTTCCTGGTGGAGGAAAAGGAGCGCGCGCGTAAAGACCTGTGGGCGGCGCCGCCGGGCGCGCCGGGCGTCGAAGAACTGCTGCTCGGCGTCATGCATGAAGCGCTGAACGGGCGCATCAGCATCAACATGGCGCTTGACCTGGTCGCGACCAACGGGGCGAAGCGCTTCGGCATCTATCCCGAACGCGGTGTCATCGCGGTTGGCGCCGCGGCTGACCTCGCCATCTATGACCCCGACGCGGAGACGACGATCCACCGCGACATGCTCTTCACCCAAGCGCGCGACTGCGACAAGCTCTACGACGGCATGACCTTCAAGGGCAAAGTCGAGCGAACCATCGTCAACGGGGTTACGGTTTTCCAAGACGGGACAATCGTCGGTTCCGCCGGCGACGGCCAGTTTCTGCGCCCAGACCCGGCGCGCGTCACACAAGTCTTCTAATGTTTTGAATCGCTGTAGGGGCGAGCCTTGGCTCGCCCGACCGTCATTTTGAAGATGGAGAATTAGCATGCCCGAAGCACCAGCCTGGCGTTTCGAAAAAATCATCAAGCCGATGTTCGATTTGCCGACGCCGCATCGCGTCCTGGCTGGCGCGCGCCTTTTGACCTGCCGCGGCAATGAGATTTTTGAAAACGGATACGTCGAGATTAGAGACGGCCTAATCGCAGCGGTCGGTCCAATGAGCGAAATGGGCGAAGTCGCTGCCGAAGTCATCGACTGCCACGGGATGACCGTCATGCCCGGCTTAATCAACTCGCACGCCCACCTGGCTTGGGATGGCGTGCACGATCTGGCGCGCCAATCGCTCTACGACCGGCCTGAGATCAGCGCTTACAAATGCGCCGGCAATATGCTCAAGAGCCTGCGCGCCGGCATCACGCTGGTGCGCGACCTGGGCATGAACCGAAGCAACTTCTTCGCCAAGCAAGCGGTGGAGCAAGGCATCTTCCCCGGCCCGCGTTTGCTCATCGTCGGCGAAGCCATCATCCAGACCGGCGGGCATACGTTCTGGTGCTGCCGCGAAGCCAGCGGGCCCGATGAAATGCGGCGGGCGGTGCGCGATCAAGTCAAGGGCGGCGCCGATCTCATCAAGATCATGGGCAGCCACGACACCGTCGAATTCACTGACGAAGAATTGCGCGCCGTCATAGATGAAACGCATCGCATGGGCTTAGCCATCACCGCCCACGCCACCTTCGACGGGGTCATTCGCCGCGTCGCTCAATTCGGCGTCGATGTTATTGAGCACGGCGGCGCCATGAGCGATGAGACGATTCAACTGCTGCTGGACAAGGGCATCCCCATCGTGACGACCTTTGCGCCGCTGGTGATGCAAGCGCAGGCCGATATCGCCCGCCAACATGACATCCCGGAATGGAAAATCACCGAGCGTCAGGCCGCTGTCCAGAGCCGCGAACGCTTTGACGGCTTGGTCAAGGCGGCGCAGGCAGGTGTGACCATCGCCTTCGGCACCGATGCCGGCAGCCCAGTCGTCGGCCATGATGTGGTCGCGCCTGAACTCCAATTCATGGTCGAGCTGGGCGTCAAACGCGACAACTACGACGCCCTGCGCAGCGCCACCATCGTCGCCGCCCAGGTCAACAAGCTCGACCACATGCTTGGCAGCCTGGAAACGGGCAAGGCGGCCGATGTCATCGTGATCGATGGCGACCCGCTGGAGGATCTCGCCGCATTGGTGAACATCACGGCGGTTTACGTCGCTGGCAAACAAATGATAGGAGCATGAACCGTGGGCAAGATTAGCGGCATCTTCAACATCCTGGCGACGCCCTTCTGCGACGATTACGCCGTCGACTTCGAGAGCTTGCGGCGGCTGGTGCGCTTCCAGATGGACGTGGGCGCGGGTGGTTTGACCATCCTCGGCGTCATGGGCGAGGCGGCCAAGCTCAGCGTCGATGAGCGCCGGGCGGTCATGGACACCGTCGTATCGACCGTAGCCGGCACCATTCCCATCGTCGTGGGCGCCAGCCACAGCGAGCTTTCAACTTGCATCGCGTTGAGCGCAGCGGCTTTCAGCGCGGGCGCCGATGGCGTGATGATCGCGCCACCGCCGCTGGAAGACAAATCCGACCCTGCTATCCTCGCCTTCTACAGCGAGATCGCCGAGACGATCAGCGGGCCGATCGTGGTGCAGGACTTTCCGCCGGTCAACGATGTGATCATGTCGCCAGCGGTCCTGGCGCAGATCGCCGAAGCGATTCCCAACGCGCGCTACCTCAAGCTGGAAGATCCGCCCCTGATGCAGAAGATCGACGCTATTCGAGCTTGCACAGACCAGTTCGAGATTTTCGGCGGGCTGGGCGGCATGTTCCTGCTGGAAGAATTGGGACGCGGCGCCTCGGGCACCATGACCGGCTTTGCCTTCACCGAGATCCTGGTGGCGGTTTACGAGGCTTTCAGAGGGAACCGGGTGCAAGAGGCCGAAGCGATCTTCGACAAATACCTGCCGCTGATTCGCTATGAGAATCAGCCGCTGATTAATTTGACTATACGAAAAGCCTTCCTCCAGCGCCGCGGCGCCATCCAGAATGCGACGCCGCGCCCACCCTTCAACCCCATTGACGCCGGCACGCAGGCCGAGATCGACTGGCTGCTCAAGCGCGTCGGCATCGAGGATCCGACGCGGAAGATAAGCCTCTAGGTTTTCGGGCGGCCTGATAGCTCGCCCCTACATTTTTGCGCTCTGGCGGGCGACTCACTGAGCCGACCAACAGAAATCCCAATATCCCCACTGAACAAAAGACGCGCGAGCGATATAATCGCCCATGTAGTCAATTCAGCAACTCAAGGATTCATCAATGCTTGGCAGACTTCTTGGCAACGCAGGCGCGGTGAGCGGCGAGGCTATACAGCGGGACTTCGGCCGCCTCCTCGCTGACAATGAACAGGTATACGCCGGATTCAAGGTCATACGCGACACCTGGATCTTCACCGACCGCCGCCTGATTCTCGTGGACGTCCAAGGCATGACCGGGCGGAAGAAAGAATACCTGTCGATTCCCTACAGCAAAATCACGATGTACAGTGTGGAAACGACCGGCACATTTGATCTCGACGCCGAACTCAAGCTTTGGATCGGCAGCAATCCGCAGCCGATAGAAAAGAAGTTCAACAAGAGTGTTGATGTTTATGCTGTTCAAGGATTACTAACGCAATTCGTAAAGTGACGGGAGAGTAAAAAACATGGATTTAGGACTCAAAGACAAAGTCGCGCTGGTCGCCGCGTCGAGCAAGGGATTGGGCTTTGGCATCGCCAAGGCGCTGGCTGCGGACGGCGCGAAAGTATCGCTCTGCAGCCGCAGCGCCGATGAAGTCGCCGCCGCCGCGGACATGATCGCAAAGGACTGTGGCGTTGAGACGCAAGCCACCGCCTGTGATGTGCGCGCAGCCGCCGATATTCAAGCCTGGGTAGATAAGACCGCGGCCGCCTGGGGCGCGATTGATTGCCTGGTCGTAAACGCCGGTGGTCCACCGGCCAAGACCATCATGGAAGTCAGCGAGGACGATTTTCAAGCCGCCTTTGAATTGACCCTGCTCAGCAGCTTTCGCATGATTCGCATGACGATCCCTCACATGACGAACGGCGGATCGATACTCACCGTCACTTCGGGGTCGATCAAGGAGCCAATCCCGCGCCTGGGCTTGTCCACGATAATGCGCGCGGGCGTGGCCGGCATGGTCAAGACCCTGGCCGATGAGCTGGCGGGCGATGGCATCCGGCTCAACAATCTCATTCCCGGGCGCATCGACACCGACCGCGTGGCGCAGTTGGACGCCGTCACTTCGGCGAAAACGGGGCTCAGCATGGAAGAGGTCAAAGCGCGCGCCATCGCTGGCATCCCGCTGGGGCGCTACGGCACGATCGATGATTTCGGCGCGGCCGGCGCCTTTCTGCTCTCGCCCGCCGCCAGTTATATTACCGGCGCGACCCTGCGCGTCGATGGCGGGTCGATGCGCTCGATTTAGGCCCCGCTAATTTGACTGGTGTGAGAAAAGATCGGATTCATAGCCGCTGTCGCTGCGCCCGGCCGGGCTGGGCATGGCGAAGCGCGTGCCATCCAAGATTTCACGCACGGTCAGCATTTGCATTCGAGGGTAGGATCTGCCTTCAATTTCGATTTCGCCTGCCAGCGCCATCTTCAGGTTGAAGTTCTTTTCCTGCTGTTTGCCCGGTTCATGCAACGTAATCAGCCCAGCCATCTGCACGTTGTCATATCGCAGGACGCTGCTCAGATAGCCTACATCGGCAATGCCGATATTCGCCCCGCCTTTAACCTCTAATGCCATACACTGCAATACATCCTCGCCCGGCATTTCAAAATAAATGCGTCCGTCAATGCCGTCATCAGCTGTCTTCTTGACATTGACAAAGCCCTCAACCTGCTCAACGCACCACTTCTGAAATTGATAAGGATCTTGCCGCCAAAGCTCCAGCGCGCCTTCCCAATTTTGCGGAACGCCTTCAATGACATAATCCGTTCCCTGCGCCAGATGCAGGCGGTCTTGCAGGCGGGCGCGGGCGACGCGCTTGATGGCATGGATGGTTATGTCGATGCCGATCCACTGGCGTCCGAGCCGCTCCGCCGCTTCGATTGTGGTGGCGCAACCGCAGAAGGGGTCGAAGACAACATCGCCGGGATTGCTGCTGGCGCGGATGATTCGGTCGAGGAGGGCGACCGGCTTCTGAGTGGGGTAGCCGAGACGTTCTTTGGAATGCGGCGAGAGGCGATCGATGTCTGTCCATAAATTCTGTATAGGCGCGCCTGGCATTTCATGCAGATATTGTTTGAATTGCGGTACGCTGCCTTTGGGGGGCCAGTATATATAGCCGTGCTCGTCCAGTAGGTTAAGCCGTTCTTTGATAGGCCAATTCAGCGCTTCTTCACCCGCCAAGTTTCGCACGATCCGCTTAGGCACGCTCCAGGAGCGGCCACTGGTCGTCGGGCTGTAGCCCCGCCAGGTTGAGCCAGAATCGCCTGTGCTGACTTTTGGACCAGTCAGTGTAACCAAGCGATATTGCCCACGCGCGTCTTCATGGCGAAAGAACTTGCGGATATAGTCTTCCGAATAATCCGCATGCTGCGGAATCCAAGTGTACTCACTGCTTTTGCTGTAAAGGAAAATCGTGTCGGTAATGCGCCCATAGCGCCTTGGGTCATTATGCGCCCATGTCCGTTTCCATATAACGGCATTGCGGAAATTGTTTGCGCCGAATAATACATCCAGCACAATCTTCAGATAGTGCGCGGCGGTGTCGTCGCAGTGCAGATAAATGCTGGCGGACGGCTTCATCATGCGGCGAATCCAGACCAGGCGTTCGGTCATGTAGGCCAAATAAGCCGCCATGTCCGGCTGCAAGTGAACCAGCCCGCTCAGCAAGGCGGCCAAAAAATTGGCGCCATGCCCGTTGACGCCATGCTCGCTCAGCAACAGCGGCAGATCCCGGATTATCCGCAGCCCCTCGGTATCCAAGACCCAGGTATCGGTGTAAGCCTCCACTTGGTCGGGCAAGGGGCGGCCCGTCTCGTCTTGGTAGATGGAGTTGTAATCTTCATTTGAATTGAAGGGAGGATCAAGATAGACTAAATCAACCGATTGTGGGGGAATCTTCTCCCGCATAATCGTGAGGCAATCGCCATAAAACAAGATATTCATGCCCGTTGCTCCTCGCGATACTCGCCTAAGTAAAACAGAAAAACAATGAACTCTCAAGCGCGGAGGGACAATTCGGAAATGACCAAGCACCTCCCCTACCAAGACCCCGCCCGCACAATCGACGAGCGCGTGGAAGACCTGCTTGCGCGCATGACCGTGGCGGAAAAAGCGGGCATGATGTTCCAGCCGATGGTCTTCATTTCGCCCGATGGCGCGTTTGATGCCGACATGCGCTTCTTTGGTCGAGCCTCTCTCAGCGAGTTGGCGAGAAAACATATCAATCATTTCGGGCTGGCTGGCGCGAGCGGGGCGCGAGAGACCGCCGCCTGGGTCAACCAGCTGCAGGCGCTCGGCGCATCGAGCCGGCTCGGCATCCCCATCACCCTGTCGAGCGACCCGCGTCACGGCTTCTCCAGCAATCCGGGCGCCTTCTTCGCCACGCCCGCCTTCTCCCAATGGCCCGAACCGCCGGGCTTGGCGGCGATTGGCGACGCGGCGCTGGTGGAAGCATTCGCCGATATCGCGCGGCAGGAGTATCTCGCTCTCGGCATTCGCGCCGCCCTGCACCCGATGGCGGACCTGGCAACCGAGCCGCGTTGGGCGCGGGTCAACGGCACCTTCGGCGAAGACGCTCGCTTGGCTGCCCGGCTGACGGCCGCCTACATTCGCGGCTTTCAAGGCGCGGCAATCGGCGCCCAGAGCGTCGCTTGCATGACCAAGCACTTCCCCGGCGGCGGACCGCAGAAAGACGGCGAAGATTCGCATTTCGAATACGGACGCGAACAAGTCTACCCAGGCGACCATTTCGATTATCATTTGCTGCCTTTTGAAGCGGCAATTGAAGCGGGCGCCGCTATGATCATGCCCTACTACAGCATGCCCGTCGGCGCCGCCTACGAAGAGGTCGGCTTCGCATACAGCAAAGGCATCATCACCGGATTGCTGCGCGAGAAATACGGCTTCGATGGCGTCGTCTGTACCGATTGGGGCGCCTTGACCGATATGGAGATGATGGGCAAACCGTTCCCGGCGCGCGCCTGGGGCGTCGAAGACCTATCCCTCGCCGATCGCATCATCAAGTCCTTGGAGGCGGGCATTGATCAATTTGGCGGCGAAGATTGCGCCGAAGCGCTTGTCGATCTCGTCGATTCAGGCCGGGTCCGCGAAGAGCGCCTCGATCTCAGCGTGCGCCGCCTGCTGCGCGATAAGTTCCGCCTCGGGCTCTTCGAGAATCGCACTGTTGACGAAAAGGCCGCGGGGGACATCGCCGGCAACCCCGCCTTCCGCGCCGCTGGCGATCTGGCGCAGCGCAAATCCATCGTCCTGCTGAAGAACGACGGGCTGCTGCCGCTGGGCGGGCGACCAAAGATTTATGTGGAAAATATCGACGCCGAAGCCGCTGCCCAATACGGCGATGTGGTCGCCGAGCCGAGCGCCGCAGATTGCGCCATCCTGCGCTTGGCGACTCCCTTCGAGCCGCGCGACAGCTTCTTCCTGGAGAGCTTCTTCCACGCTGGCGACCTCGACTTCAAAGAACCGGAGAAGAGCCGCTTGCTGTCCATCATGGAGCAGACGCCGACGATTGTTGACATCTACCTCGAACGCCCGGCGGTCATCCCGGAGATCGCGGCCGCTTGCGCTGGTTTGGTCGCCAACTTCGGCGCGAGCGACGCCGCCGCGCTCGATATCATCTTTGGGCGCTTCCAACCGAGCGCGACGCTACCCTTCGAATTGCCCTCATCAATGGAGGCCGTGCGCGCCCAAAAGCCGGATCTGCCGCATGATTCGGAAGAGCCGCTGTTTCCCTACGGCTTCGGGCTGCGGTATTAGGTGAGTTATGGGCGACTTGCTCGAATCTGTTTGGACGCGCCCAATGTCGCGAGGCGCTGATTTTTTCACCACAGAAGGAAAGAGGAAACACCGAGAGCATAGAGGGATTGAGTGATATGCCACTAGAAACTCGATATACAGGCCTGCCTCTTGGATTGCCCAAATCGCCCAGCAAACATTGAGGAAAAACCAGGAACACAAATTATGAAAATCACCGATATCAAAGTCTACCTGGCCAAGGAATGGCGCACCTTCTGCTTCGTCGTGGTCGAGACCGATGAAGGCATCAGCGGCCTGGGCGAAGCGGGCATCACCGGGCGCGAGCTGGCGGTACAAGGCGCGATCGAGCATTTCAAGCCGCTGCTCATCGGGCAAGATCCTTTCCGCTGCGAGCATCTCTGGCAGGTGCTGTTTCGCGGTGGATTCTTCCCGGCGCAGCGCATCTTGACCGCCGCTATCGCCGCCATCGACATCGCCCTCTGGGATATTAAGGGCAAGGCGCTGGGCGCGCCCGTTTACGAACTGCTGGGCGGCCGCGCCCGAGACCGCGTCCTCACTTACAATCACAATGTAGGAAACACCGTCGAAGAACTGGTGGAATGCTGCCAGCGCTCGCTGGACGAAGGCTGGAAAGTATTGCGCTGGGGCTTGGAGCATCAAGCAGGCGGCCTCCTCGAGCCGGGAGAAGCGGTGCGGCGCGCCATCAAGGAGATCGAGGCGCTGCGCCTGGCTCTGGGCGATGAGGTCAAGCTGGCGATCGATGTGCATACCCGGCTTAATCCTGCCGACGCGATCTGGCTCTGCCAAGAATTTGAGCCGCACCGCCCCTATTTCGTTGAAGATCCTCTGCGGGTGGAGAACGCGCAATCTTATCGCAACCTGCGCAACCGCACTACCGTCCCGCTGGCGGCTGGCGAACAATACAATTCCAAGTGGGAATTCCGCCAGGTGGTCGAAGAAGAGTTGATCGATTACGCCCGCGTCGACCTCTGCATTTGTGGCGGACTGACCGAAGCCAAGAAGATAGCCGCCATGTGCGAGACGCACTATATTGACCTCGCGGTGCACAATCCGATTGGACCCGTTGCCACTTCCGCCTTTTTGCATCTATGCCTTTCGGCGCCCAATGTCGCCGTGCAAGAATTGCCGCGGCGTCCCGGCGAAAGCATGCCCGAAGTCATTCTCAATCAGCCGGAATGGGAAGATGGCTATTTGCTGCCGCCGACGGCGCCAGGCTTGGGCATCGAGCTCGATCCGGACGCGCTCCGCAATTATGCCTTTGAAATGGGCGAGTTGCGGCATCTGCGGCACCCTGACGGCTCGGTGACAAACTGGTAGAATATGCTCTTGGTACTGGTGTATGCCACCGAGTACACTGAGACGCTGAGTAATGTGCGTACGCTTGCAGCCAATAGCGCCCCAGCCCATTGTTTACTCTGTGCCCTCTGTGCCTCTGTGGTGAAATAAAGGAATGAAATGATGAGCGACGTGAAAGTAGTATGGGAAATTCGCGCGGTTCTCGGCGAGGGACCCGTCTGGGTGGAGGCGGAGAACGCGGTTTACTGGGTCGATATTATGAGCAACAAAGTCCACCGCTACGGCTTGGCCGATGGCGCGAAAACGACCTGGACCTTCGATTTTGCCGTCACTAGCCTGAACCCGCGGCGGGACGGCGGCTTTATCGGCACGATCGAGGACGGCTTCGCTTATATCGACTTTGACGTGCTCTCCGCCCAGCCGCTGCAATTGCCGGAAGCCGACCGACCCGGCAACCGCTTCAACGATGGCAAGGTCGATAACAGCGGGCGTTATTGGGCTGGCACCATGGATATCGAGCAAGCGGGGGAGACCGGCTCGCTTTATCGCCTCGACCCCGACCTGAGCGCCCAGCAGGTCGATACCGATTACATCATCTGCAACGGTCCCACATTCAATCTCGATAATACGGTCATTTACCACACCGACAGCATCAAGCGGATCATCTACGCGCTGGATATTGGCGCCGATGGCTCGCTGAGCAACAAGCGCGTCTTCACGCAATTCACGCGGGACGACGAAGGCGTGCCCGATGGCATGACCGTCGATAGCGAAGACTGCATTTGGGTGGCGCATTTTGGCGGCGCGCGCCTCACGCGCTATTCGCCAGCCGGTGAGATTCTGGAAGTGCTGCCGCTGCCGGCGCTCAATATCACCAGCTGCACATTCGCCGGCGCCGAGCTCGATACGCTCTATATCACCTCAGCCAGCACCTTCATGTCGGACGAGCAATTGCAGGAATATCCGTTGGCGGGCAGCTTATTCAGCTATCAGCCGAGCGCGAAGGGGACGCCGACCGCGCTCTTCGCCGGTTGAGCAAATGGGCGACGCCGTAAGCCGCCATCACCGCCAGCAAGGGCGTGATCATGGTGCGCCCGCGTGTGTCGACGCAAGAAGTGCAAACGAGTAACGTTCCCGCAAGGAAGTAGAGGCAAGGAAGCGCAAGAAACAGGACAGTAGCCCAGCGCGTCTCGCGCGCGATCCTCCAAAGCCCGTACGCTGCCCCCAGGACTAGCGCCAGGTTCCAGACGATGCCGGGCAAAAGCAGTGGACCTGACACTTGAATCAGCATGCGATAAAGGCCGACGGGTATCGTGAGCAAATAATACAGTGGGTGATCGCGGAATACCCCGATGGCGACTTCGGTCATCGCGCTTTGCAACTGTGGACTGCCGGTATAGTGTTCATGTCGCTTCTCGGCGGAGATGTCCTCTGTATCGTTGCCAAGCTTCGCTTCAACCCGGTGCGCCAATTCCACATATACCTTATCAATATCCTGGCCCGTTGCCTGATGAAGAACGGAGGCCGCGCGATAATATAGCAGAGTGAAGTTGCCGACCGTGGAAAAAGTCCGGTGGCCAAAGGCTGCGGCGTTATGATTCATCCATAGCCAGGCGCCGCCGAATCCAAATACAAGGAGCGCGCCCGTGGCCAGAAGGTGTTGCCCCCCCCCCCGCTTCTGTGCGACGTGCGAAAGCCGTCCACAGCGCCATGGGAAACCAAAGCAGATAGGCGGCTGGGCGAGTTAATGCAGACAATACAATAAAACTGCCGGACATTAAACCCCACGACAGCGCCTTAAGCCGCTTTTCCGCCCCACGAAGTTTTATCAATGTCAAAAAGGAAAGAGCGAGCAGCAGATTTGCCAATGGCTCCGCCACGAGTACGCTTGAATACTTGATGCTTGTCGGGTCCATAGCGACGATGAAACTTGCCAGCAACGCAAGCCCCTCAGACATACGCAACTCGCGTGACAGAAGGTAGCTCAAAGGTATGATTACGGTGGCGAGGAGTATGTTCACCGCCATGATCATAAGCGGCTGGAGACCGAGCGCCGCCACAAACAAGGGATATAGTGGCGGTCGCATGAGAAACAAGTCGTTGCTAAACGTCAGATCACCCCCCAGAATTATTTCCGCGCCCAGGTGGTAAAGGACGTAGTCGTCCAAGCTATAAGACAGCAGCGATGACTCATAGATCGTCGCAGCGTACGAGACGCGTAGCATCAGTCCCAGGAGGATTATCGCTATCAGCCTAAGTCGTATCATGAGTCCTTCAAAGACCGCTAGAGAACAGCCGTAGGATCCGAGTGTACTTGGTTTGTGTGAGATTTGCATGGTATGTCTAGCGAACATCTGTATTCAGCTATCAGCCGGGTGTGAAGGGGACGCCGATCGCGCTCTTCGCCGGTTGAGCAGGCTCATAACCCCGTAAGCCGCCAGCACCGCCAGCAGGGGCGTGATCATCACGCGGGCGCGGGTGTCCATGCAGGTGGTGCAGACGAGCAAGGCGCCGCTCAAGAAATAAGCGCAGGGAAGCAAGAGGAACAGCGCGTCGACCCAACGCCGCTGCCGGACAAGCGCCCATAGCCCGACGGCGCAGGCCATCAGCAGCGCGATATTCCAGAGCGCGCCAGCCAGCGAAAGCGCGCCCCAAACCTCGATCAGCGATTGGTGGGCGCCCGCCAGCGCCGCAAGGACGAATTCCGCCGGATGATTGCGGATCACCTCCAGCGCGATTTCACGCATCGCCGCATCGACCCGCGCTGTGTTGGCGCGATGTTGCTGCTGCCATTCGCCCGCCGTCGATTCGTCCACATCGCCAAGCCGCTCTTCCACTCGGCGCGCCAGGCTCAGTTTCACCGCCTCTATGTCCTGCCGTCCCTGCGTCAAATGCAGGGTGGCGGCCGCGCGATAGTAGAGCAGGTTAAAGGTCCCGACGCTGGTAAAGCTGCCGTTTTCAAATACCAAGGCGTTATGCTGCTGCCACAGTCCCATGCCGAGCAAGGCGGGCAGTGCGATCGCCGCCACCGCCAAGCCGCGCAAACCGGCGCGCCAGCGCGCCCCAGCGGCCCAGGCGCCCATCGGAATCCACAGCATATAAGCCGCGGGCCGCGTCAGCGCGGATAGCGCAATCAGCGCGCCAGCAGCAAATCCCCATGTGATTGTCGCCGAGCGGGTTTCCGCCCTTTTCAGCGCCAGCAGCGTCGCGAATGCCGCCGCAAGAAGCAGATTCGCCAGCGGTTCCGCCAGTAGGATGCCCGAGTATTTGATGCTGGTAGGATCAAGCGCGATGATGAGCGCCGCCAGCAGCGCGAGCCGGTTCGGCAGGCCTAACTGCCGCGCCAATGTAAAGGTCAGCGGAATGATCATCAGCGCCAGCAGCTGGTTCAGCATGATCAGCAGCGGCCGGTGAACCTCGAGAGCGGCAACGATCAACGGGTAAAGCGGTGGGCGCACCAGAAAAATCTTGTGCGTGAAACTGATATCGCCCGCCAGAATTTGTTTCGCGGCGATGTGATAATCCCAATAATCGCCCGGGTAATCCAGATTGAGAAAAGGACCGTAGACGGAAGACGTATAGGCGATGCGCAGCGCCAAGCCCAGCAGTATGATCGCCAGTAGTACAGGTCGCGCCACGTTCCCCCCTTCGGCCCGATGCTTTTGAATTTCAGCATTCTAGCACGGATGCCCGGCGGAAGTCGTCATTTTTTTGGCAGAGAGGATGTACAGCGACCAGGGCGAGCCGCCCGGCAGTTGCGTGATGCGACAGCGCGCGCCGAGCATCGGCCGTCTGTCGAAATAAAGCAACAAGCCGGCGCCTTGTTCTCAATCCGGCGCCAGCTTGTCGATGTAGGGCTAATTCACAGTCATCCAGCGAGATTCAGGCTGACAGCTACCCCTTGCGAATCGCGGGCGACTCACAGTGGTCGAAGGGAATTGTCAACTCCTGACCCACCGACAATTGGTCGTCGCGCAGCAGATTATTGAAGCTGGAAATCTCGCGCACCGTCATATTGTAAAGAATGGCGATGCGGAACAGATTCTCGCCTTCGCTGACGATGTGGATGCAATCCGGCGCCGGAGTTGGCGTAGGCGGAACTGGGGACGCCGTCGGCGTAGCAGCAGGCGGTGGCGGCGCAGGCGTGTCCTCTGGTTCAGGCGGATCTGGCGGATCTGGCGGATCAGGCTCCGGTGGATCTGGCGGATCTGAGAGCCGTGGCGTTTTCGGATATTCATACGCGCCGATATCGCAGTTGCCGTATTGCGGGCGCGCGGTGAAGGGTTGATCGTCAAGCAGGCAGTACATTGGATCAGCGGCGTCAATCGCCGGGCTTCCACTCAGAAGCGGGTGATGCTGCGGGTCCCCAGAGAGAGAGCTAATCCTGGCATCGACCAAGTCCTCTGAACTTTGCGCCTCCGCGACCAAAACCTCCTGAGCCTCGGCGACTTCGACAGCCTGCGCCTGGAACTCGGCGCTCTCGCTTTCGGCGGCCGCTGCTTGGCTCTCGGCAGTTTGAGGCACGCAAGAGCCATCTTGGATGAAATTGCCGGTGAATTGAATAATGATGTTGGGATTGGGGCCGCTGTGGCAATCGCCGCCGCTTTTGCTGTTGGTGATCAAGGTATTGCGTATCTTGAAGTTGCCCGTCCAGCCGATGATGGCTATGGCGCCGCCTTGTTCAACCGCCGAATTGTGTGCCCAAGTCGTGTGCGTGAGCGTCACGAAAGAGCTAAAGGAGCTTATGCCGCCGCCTTCTCTGGCGCTGTTTTCGCTGAAGGTGCTGTTCGTGATATCAAGACTGGTTTCGCTGCTTTCAATGGCGCCGCCTTCGTCGCCCTGGTTTTCAACAAAGGTGCTTTTGTTGATCGTTACGATACCGCCCGCGGTCTTCAGAGCGCCGCCGTCTTCGGTAGCCATGTTTTTCTTGAAGGTGACGCCCTCGATGTCCAGCGAGTGCAAGCCGGTGGAACTGATGAAGTAGACGCTGCCGCCGTGGCTCTTTACCGTCATGTTTCCACTGAATTCGCTGTCGACAATTTCTACATCACTGTCGATGGCGTAGATAGCGCCGCCGATGTCATTCGCTTTGCTATCCTTTATTGCGCTGTCCTTGACGCTCAATGAGCCGCTGTTCAAATAGATGCCGCCGCCCACGGTTGAAGCTAAGCCCTTGGTTATGGTCAAGTCATTGACGCTAAGTTGACCATCAACCACCATGAAAACGCGGTGTGCGGCGTCGCCGGAGACGGTGTAGCCCTTGCCCTCGAGCTGAACGCGACTCGTGATGGAGGGCAATGGTCCCGTCAAAGTGACATTCTTCTTCAGCAGGATGATGTCGTCTCCCGTATCGGGCGGGCTAGCGCTCTCATCCGGGGCGCCCCCTGACTCGCAATCGTCGTTGCCATCGCTGTCGCCGCTCTCTTCGACCTGGGCGATGCCATTGGCTGAGCGGATCGCGTTTGCCAGGCTGCAATCGTCATCTACTATGATGAGACAGGGGAGCGAGAAGGTCGTCGAAACCGTCGATAATGTCGTCTCGCCAGCCGACGGAATTACCTCCATGCTAGTGGTTTGGCCGCAATTCTCTGCGCTGACGACCCAACTCGCTTCCGTTGCGTCGTCGTCTTCTGTTGTTTGGCCGCCTTGGGCATCGTATTGGGGCGACCATTGAGCCGATGTAATGGTCTGATCACCGCCGCTCAAGGAGCAACTCAGGACCTGCTGGTTGTTTACGACCTGGTTTTCACAGCTGACGGTTAGGGTGTCGACAGGATCGGGCCTGCACTCAAGCGTGATCGAGGTTTCGACTGTCGGAAATTCTGTTTCGCCGGATTGCGCTACCACCGTGACCGTGGTGCTCTGGCCGCAAAATTCATCGGCGATGACCCAAGCCGCTGACGCTCTTGATGTATTCTGCTCGTATTGATCTTCGAAACTGGGGGTCCATAGCGCAGATGTGATCGCAATTTCTCCGGCGTCCGCCGCGCATTGCAGGATGTCGTGATTGTCGCCCGCCACAATCTCACAGCTGACCGTTATATAGTCGACTTGCACAGATTCTGACGCATCGCTCCGATCACTGCCGCGGATGCTTTTTACCCCATAGACGTACTGTTCACCGGGCGTGGTGGCGGAGGTATCGGTGTAGCTGGTTTCGCTGTCGCCGGTGTTGTCCACGAGCGTCGTTAGATCGGTTTCGCCCTGCAAGGGACGCCGGCGCAAGATTTCATATCCGTCTACCTGCCCGTCCGGCGCCGTCCAAGTTACAGCGATGCCCTCGGCGCTGACGCTGGCCGACAAGCCGGTCGGCGCCGTTAGCGGGGGCGGGTCCTGCGCCACGACCGGGCTCAGCGCCATAACGATTAAACTGACGATTAGACCAAGAGTGCGTAACATCAGGAAAGCTCCTACTGTTAACAAGTATCATCGCAGGCCCCCGCGCAACAGGGGGGCATTGCGAAGTCATATTAGCATGGTTACAAAAGCGCCGCTTGAATATTGCTAGGCAATGTAATAAATGCGATAAGCAAGCCGTTAACGCAGCTTGGAAAGCGCTAATTCACCGGCGCGCTGAACAGGCTTCCCCCCGCGAGACGTCGAAGCAAGCGCGCACCTGCCGATAGGGCAGAAATGGATGCGCGGTCAGGCGAACCTCACTGATGAAGCCGACGGCGGTTCCCCGTTCCATCCGCCACTCCTGCCGCAGGCATTCGAGCGACACCTGCATCCCTGGCAGAGAACCCTGCGAAAGCGCCAGCAAGGTCAAGGGCGCGTCTCGCAGACTCGCTCTCAGCCGAGCAAGCGGCAAGGGGGCGGGATGATCGAATACCAGCAAGCCAGGCAGCCCCCGCCGCATCTGGCCGCGGATCAGAAGCAGCGCCTTTTCTAGCGACGTTTCGCTGTGCAGCGGCAAGCGCTCGAGGTCAACCCCGGCCGCGGCCGCCTTGGGCCGGTCGAAGCGCCCCGCCATATCCAGATACAGGACCGGGACGCCTTGGGCCTGCGCGCTCGCAACCGCCTGATACAGCAGACTGCTGGCGCCCGATGTCGGCTCGCCACTGATACAATGCGTCCCGCCCGCCACAAAGCCGCCATCCAGCAACTCATCCACCGCTCGCATACCGGTCGGCAGGACCTCGCGGTCCGGCGCCAGCCCGGCAGCCGGGGACAGCGTATGATAACCGACAAGCTGGCTCATCGAGGTAAGGTGCGAATCTAGCGACATCTCATCTTCAACTTTCGCCTTGTCGTTACATTGTATGAAAAGCATAGCACAGGTGTTCTAGTTTGTCAAGTGATTGTCCCAAGCCTTAGATCTCATGTGGCCGGCGGATGACGGGCAAGGCTGTAAAGCCGCAGAATGCCAGTCGCCCTTGCACAAACGCTCAAAGTTCAACATCTCGCCTACCCTTTCGCCAAATCTTGGGCGGGCTTATCATGAACGCCCGAAGCAGACGCAGCCGAAAAGACAGCCAGATGCTTGCCATGGAAGCAAATATCCGCCCACCCTTCACGCTAGAAGACGCAAGCGCCATCGCGACCGCACATTACGGCATCCATCCCGCTGACATCCGAGCGCTGCCCTCCGAGCTGGACCGCAACTATCACCTGCGCGTCCCCAACGGTGAGCGTTTCGTGCTCAAGATCGCCCACATCAGCGTCTCCGATGGCGTGTTCGACCTGCAGAACAAGACACTGCAGCACCTGCGAACGACAACGGATATCGTTCCGCAACTGGTATCGACGACGGAAGGCGAAGATGGGATTCGCGTCAGCGCCAGCGATGGCGAGATCTACCGCGCCCGCTTGCTGCGCTATATCGAGGGCGTCCCGCTCGGTGAATTCCGTCCGCATTCGGACGCGCTGCTTGCAGACATCGGGACGCAACTGGGGCTGCTCAGCGCCGCGATGGGGAGCTTCCGCGACGCTGAAAAACGGCTGCATTATCGCTGGAATATCCGCAACCTCGGCGAAGTCGCCAGCTATGGCGAGGACCTGCCACCGGCGAAGAAATTACTTCTCGATCACTTCTTGCGCCTCAACGAAGAAGAGGTCCTGCCGGCCTTGCCCAGCCTCCGCCACAGCTTCACCTACAACGATCCCAACGACAGCAACATCCTCATCCGCGCGCGCGGACCCGAACCTCCACGCGTCGCCGGCATGATCGACTTTGGCGATATGGTCTACGGTCCAACTGTGACCGATCTCGCGGTCGCCCTCGCGTATATCATGATGGATAGCGACGACCCGCTGCAAAAGGCGGCGCCGGTGATCCGCGCTTATCATCGGGGGTTCCCGCTGCTTGAAGAGGAAATCGGCCTGCTCTTCCCATTGATCGCCGCGCGCCTTTGCCTGAGCGTCTGCATCTCTTGGCATCAGCAAAAGCAAGAACCGGACAATCGGCATTTGAGCATCAGTGAAGCCGGCGCCTGGGCGCTGCTGACGAAGCTGCGCGAGATCCACCCGCGATCCGCCCACTACCATTTTCGCGCCGCTTGTGGCTTGCCCGCCTGCCCGCGATCCGCCGCCGTGACCGATTGGCTGGACGCGCAATCATTCGCGCCCATCCTCGGCGAGCCCTTGACCGACCAAAACAGCAAGACCGTCGATTTCGGCCTGACCAGCCGCGTGCTGGCGCGGGTGACCGACCTGGCCGATCCGGCCGCATTCGCCGAACCGCTGCGCCGTCATCTTGGCGAAGACACGATCGGCATCGGCTTCTACAACGAAGTTCGCCCCATTTACTTGGCGGATATGTTCGCCATTGACCATCATCAGCGGCGGACGGCGCACCTCGGGGTCGATATCTTCGCGCCCTCGTCAACACCAATCTACGCGCCATTAGCAGGCCAGGTTCACAGCTTGGCCGAATTCGCAGAGACGCAAGACTATGGTCCGGTACTCATCCTCAAGCACGAGCCCGGCGACGATCTATGCTTCTACACGCTTTATGGTCATCTCTCGCCCGAATCGCTGGATCGCTGGACGGTCGGGGACAGTGTCGCTGCCGGCGCGCCGCTTGCGGCAATCGGCGACTACCCGCGCAATGGCAATTGGACGCCGCACCTGCATTTTCAGATCGTCGTTGATCTCCTAGATTTCGGCGACACCTGCCCCGGCGTTTGCGCGCCAGGTCTTCGCGATCTCTGGACTTCGCTCTCGCCCGACCCCAACCACATTTTGCGCCTGCCCTATTCGACGCAGCCCGCAAAGAAACCCGGCCGGGTGGATCTGCTCAGCCGGCGGCAGGATGCCTTGAACCCGGCGCTAAGCCTTTCCTATCGGCAGCCGCTGAAGATTGAGCGCGGTTTCATGCGCCATCTGTATGATGAAGATGGGCAGTCTTATCTCGATTGCGTAAACAACGTGTCACACGTCGGACACAGTCATCCACGCGTCATCCGCGCCGCGCAAGATCAGATGGCGCTACTCAATACCAACACGCGTTACCTGCATGATGCGATTCTGGAATACGCCGAGGCGCTGACGGCGACGCTGCCCGAGCCACTGTCCGTCTGTTTCTTCGTCAATAGCGGCAGCGAAGCCAACGAACTGGCGCTGCGGCTGGCGACAACGTACACCGGCGGCGGCGACTTCGTCGTCATCGACCATGCCTATCACGGGCATACGTCGGCGCTGATCGACATTAGCCCTTATAAATTCAATGGGCCGGGCGGCAGTGGCAAGCCAGCTCATGTCGAGGTTGCCCAGATGCCCGATGGCTTTCGAGGTCCTTGCCGCGGCTTTGGTCCTCGCGCCGGTGAATTCTACGCGCGCTCGATAGCGGCTAAGGTAGACGCGATTCAGGCGAGAGGCGGGCAAATTGCCGCTTTCATCGCCGAGGGGATGATGAGCTGCGGCGGTCAAATGCCGCTGCCAGCTGACTATCTCAAACGCGCCTACCGCTTAGTGCGGGAAGCCGGCGGCCTCTGCGTAGCCGATGAAGTCCAGACCGGCTTCGGGCGCGTCGGCAGACACTTCTGGTCCTTTGAGCTCAGCGGCGGCACGCCGGATATTGTCACCATGGGCAAGCCGATCGCCAACGGTCATCCGCTCGGCGCCGTCGTCGCCCGGCCCGAAATCGCCGCCGCTTTCGACAATGGCATGGAATACTTCAACACCTTTGGCGGCAATCCCGTCTCATGCGCCATCGGCCTCGAAGCGCTGTCGATCATCCAAGACGAAGACTTGCAGAGGAACGCCCTGAACACCGGCCGCTACTGGATCGAGCGCCTTCGCAACCTGAGCGCGCGCTTTCCTATCATCGGGCAGGTCCGCGGCGCCGGATTGTTTCTGGGCATCGAGCTGATCCGCAACAGAGAAACGCTCGAACCAGCTCACTGGGAAGCGAGCTATATCGCCGAGCGCATGAAAGACCGCGGCATTCTCGTCAGCACCGAAGGACCGCATCACAATGTGCTCAAGCTCAAGCCGCCGATCATCTTCCGGCGCGAGGACGCGGATCTGTTTGTCGAGGCCTTGGCGGAGGTGCTGGGGGATACGGTTCTGCGCGTCGACTGAGTGCTAGGCGTTGCATATATTTCACTTATTGCGCTTATTGCGTTTGTGTGGTAGGCTGGTAAAGTAATTATAGGAGACTGAAAATGCTTGCTCAATTGTATCCACCACCCAATATACAGGACTCTGAGATCGCGCGCGAAGCAACGGCTAGAATTGTGCCGTTTGTTCGGACGCGTAAGCCGCTTGAAGTGCGTATAGTCGAAGCTGAAAACCAAGAACCGCTTGTGTTGCCAGCAGGAGCAGTGGCTCTCTTAAAGGACATATTGGAGGCAATGGCATCCGGGCACAGTATAACCATGATTCCACATCATGCCGAACTTACGACAGTGGAGGCGGCAGACATTTTGAACGTCTCTCGTCCCTACCTCATCAAACTTCTGGAAGCAGGCGAGATTCGCTTCCGTAAGGTCGGTACACATCGGCGCATTCTGATGGAAGAATTGATGGCATACAAGGAGAAGTCGGAAAGACGGAGCCGCGCAGCAATGGACGAATTAGTGGCGCTGTCGGAAGAATTAGGGCTCTATGATCTCTAGGAGCCGCTATACTGCTTTCCTAGACGCAAACGTCCTATACTCGGCGGCCCTTCGTGATATCTGCATGGAAGTTGCCTTGGCGAACATGTACCGAGCGAAGTGGTCCGCAGACGTGCACCGTGAATGGATTGAAGCGCTCTTGAGAAATCGACCCGACGCAGAGCGCGTCAACTTGAAAAGGACCCGGGCGCTAATGGACATAGCTATTCCTGGCGCAATGGTTACCGGATATGAAGACTTAATCGAGCGTATTCCATTGAAGAAGGATCCGGACGACCGCCACATAGTTGCTGCGGCAATTGTTGGTCGTTGTGACGTAATTGTGACGAATGATCTAGCTCATTTTCCAAATGATGTACTAAAAGACTTCGACCTAGAGGTTCAACGCCCTGATGATTTCCTGGTTCATCATTTGAATCTCCATCCTGGCACTTTTTGCTCCGCCGTTCGAACCGCGCGAGTCGGAAAAAAGAATCCGCCATACACGGTTGACGAGTATCTCTCGAATCTGACAAATCACGGATTAGTAGTTACCGTCGCTAAACTAAGGCAATTCGAACACTTGCTCGCATAGTTGCATTCAGGAACATGCCCGCGCCTACCCGCGCCCAGCCTCGGATTTGGATGACCCAGTCGCCCATTGACCTCTGCATCGAAGACCGTCGCTAGCTAGTTATCGTCACGCATCAGACTCAATTTTACCGCCCCAATCACCAATTCAGGTCCACCGACTCACCAGTCGCAACCGACTCATTCACCGCCAGCGCCAGCGCCAACGCTTTCAGACCGGCCTCGGCATCACTTTCCGGCTGCACGCCACTCCGCAGGCCTTTCACAAACTCTTCAATCGCGTAGCGCACGATCAGCGTCCGCAGCGGCGGATTGGGCCAGTGTTCGCGCGTCGGCTCACCGGCGTCGACCGTTCCCCAAGTCAGCGTATCAAACATGTGGTCGATCCCCGTCACCAGCGCTTGCCCATGTTCGGCATAAACATCCAGCCAGGTTGGCGTGCGCAGCGCATTCGCCCCAAGCGAACCACCGGTGACGGACGCGACCGCGCCGCTTTCAAAGCGGATATTGGCGACGGCGCCGTCGGGCAGCGTGGGCGCTGCGCCGTGATAGCTGGCGCCAAAGGCCTGCACTGAGACCGGGTCTCCCAGCAGATAGCATACGGTATCGAAAACATGGCAGGTGTTCTCATTGATAGCGCCGTTGCCATTCTCGGGATCCCACATCCAGTGTTCGGGCATTTTCGCCGGCCCCTCGCCCATGACGATCTCCGCGTTGACAACGAAGGGCCGACCCAGCGGTCCCTCATCCAGCAATTTCTTCAACTCAATTATCGGAGGGAAGTAGCGCAGAGGGAATTCAACCATGTGCAACAAGTTCGACCGTCGGATGATGTCGGCGATGGCTTGACCATGCGTCATATCAGTGCCCCAGGGCTTTTCCAGCAGAACCGGCAGCCCGCGCGCGGCCGCCGCTTCCACCAGGGGGACGCGCCATTTCGGTGAAACGCATAGATCAACCGCGTCGATGTCGGCCTTCTCGATCATGTCGACGCCGTCGGTATAAGCGGCGGCGTCCAGGCTGTCAGCCCATTCCCGCAAACTGATATTGGGACCGGGCAATTTTCCTTGCACATTGTCCGCAACGGCGACGATGGAGACGCCGTCCATCTCAGCGATGGCGCCGGCGTGCCACAAACCGAGCCGCATGCCCACGATTCCCAATCGAATTTCAAAGTCGCTAGCCATTTGGGAGTTCCTTTTCTACCCCATCCCCCGGCCCCTTCCCCAGCGAGCTAAGGAAGGGGAGCCGTACTTGGCGGATATGACGGTGATATGTTGAACATCGCAATAGTCACCTACCCCGTTGGTTTGCTTCAAGCCCAGCATTAGATGCGTTTGCCCTGTATACGCCTAGATGGCTCGGACAATCGCCACGCCGGCTTGAGCCGCGGAATCTCTGATATAAGCCATGGCGGCTGGCAGCTTAGTTAGCGGCGTGTGTTCCACCACCATGTAAGTGTCGGCGGGCAAATGCGCGTCGATCAATGCGATAATGTCGGCGTAATTCAGGCAGCCCTCCCCCGCCGGGCACTCGTCCATGTGTAGATGCAAGGCGTCATGCATCACCACATCTTTAGCGTGGCAAGTCTGAATCATCGCGCCCAAGCTCTCGATGCCCGCGCGAATGTAATCGCTGCTGCTCCAATAGTCCGAATAACGGATCATGTTGGCCGCGTCCAGGTTGATCTTGACCGCCGGCGATGCGATCTCCTCGATCAGTTTCCGGCAGGCCGCCCAGTCGCAGAGCACGGTCGCGAAATGAATCTCCAGCGTCACCAAAACGCCGACCTCTTCCGCATCCCGCGCCAACGATTTCAGCGATGCGGCCGCTTCGCTAATGGCTGCGTCGGTAAAGTTGTCGGGATGGCCGCAAAAGCTGTGATTGGGATTCTTGGTGCCGCCGCCCATGATGATGCAGGGCGCGCCCAAGTCAGCCGCCGCCGCCAGCGCGTCCCGCGCAATCGCTTCGGTCTCCGGCGTTGGTCGCAGCGGGTTATAAGCCCAGCCTCCAACTTGCACGACTTCCAGACCGCTTTCAGCCAGCAGTCGATGCCAGTCGGCAATGGTCTGCTTGCGCACCTCGCTGACGTCCAGCAAAAGCCCGGAGACGCCATGCGCCCTGGCCTGCTCAATCAGCCCGCGCGCATCGAGTCCCTGCCCGCCCAGTCCGAGTCCCAATCGCATAAGGTCAGCCTTTCAACGCGCCGCCCGTCAAGCCGGTCGCGATATATTTCTGTACGAAGAACGTGAAGATGATGATCGGAAGCAGAATCAAGCCGGCGGCGGCAAACAGCCGGCCAAAGAGAATGGCGTAGTCGGTAACGTAGGTCAAGATCTCCACCGTCACGGTCTTGATCTGATTGTTGCCCAATATGATAGCAAAAAAGAATTCATTCCAGGCGCCTATGAAGTTGAAGACGGCGGTCGCGGCCAAGCCCGGCGCGGCCAAGGGCAGGGTGACGCGGAAGAAGGCGCCCAGGCGCGAACTGCCATCCACCATCGCCGCTTCTTCCAGGTCGGCCGGGATGTCCAGCAGGTAGCCGCGCATCATCCAGATGGAGAAAGGCAGACCAAATGACAGGTAAGCGAGGGCGAGCCCATGGTAGGTACCGAGCAATCCCAGCTGCCGCCAAATGAGGAAGATCGGCAGAATGAGCATGATGGGCGGCACCATGCGCGTGAAAAGCATGCCGACAAGAATAAACGCTTTTCCGCGAAATCGTAAACGAACCAGGGCATAAGCAGCCAACATGCCCGCAGTGATATTGATTAGGGTCGTGCTGCCGCTGATGAGAACGCTGTTGATGATATACTCGCGGAACCGGCTCAGTGGCGGCTTGACGCCTTCCATGGCTAATTCAGATTCGGTTCCGTATTTCATCCCCAAGACGACTTCGTAATTGTGCAGCGTCGGCGTGAAGATCCACTTCGGGGGGATCTTAAAGACATCCGGCGGCTCCTTGACCGAACTGACGTAGATCCAGACGACCGGCAGAAGCGCGAACACAATCCAACCGCCGACGATGATCGAGGCAATGACGACGCCCAGCCGGCGCCGTTCTCGGCGGCCAACTCTGGAGGCGACTTTCCCGCGCCTTAAGATCCCCGTTGCCCAGGTCATCACCATCCCCAGCTGCTCAGCCAGCAGGTCGATAAAGCCAACGGCGATACGCAGCGGAAGGTTAATGACAAAGGCGATGCTCTTTCTTAGCAGCCGTAGGGGCGGCCGCTGAAATATCGAGCTCGTCGATTGCGAAGCGACCATGTCCTGGTCGCCTCGCTCCAATTGCGTGAACAGGAAAACGACAATCGCAAGCGTGATGAAAAACAGGAAGTAGGCAATGGCGGCGCTGATGCCGATTTGGCCCGCCTCAAACATACGCGCGTAGATGTGATAAGTCAGCGTTTCAGTCGCGCGCGCGGGCCCGCCCTTCGTCAGCGTAAATACGACATCGAACTCCCGCAGAAGCTGATAGGAGCGGAAGATCACCACGACCATGATCACTGGCCGCAGCATGGGAATGGTCAAGTAGCGCAAGGTTTGCCAAGACGAGGCGCCGTCAATCTGCGCCGATTCAAAAGGTTCGCGCGGCATGGCCGCCAGCCCGGCCGACAGGACGAGCATGATAAAAGGCACGCCGCCCCAAACGCTGATGGCGATCAAGGCAGGCAAAGCCAGGTTGGGATCATAGACCCAATCGATCGGTTCCATTCCCAGCAGGCGAACGAAATAATTGATGATGCCGAAATCATAATTGAGCATCGTGCGCCAAATCACGCCGACCACGACCGGAGTCAGCATGAGCGGTATCACAATGAGCGTGCGCAGGATGCCGCGAATAACACCGATGTAGTCGATTAAGAGCGCCAGCGCAAAGCCGACAAGGAACTGCAGCGCCATGGCGCCGGCGGCGTAGGTGAGGGTGATGCGAATGCTGTGCCAGACTCGCCCGTCGTTCAGGATGCGTATGTAGTTTCGCAAGCCCACGAAATCGACATTGGGGCGCATCAGGTGGGCGTTGGTCACGCTGAGGACAAAGCTATAGACGAGCGGATAGACGAAGACAAATGTCATGATCAAGAGAGGCGCGCCCAGGCAAATGTACAGGGGCAACATGTCTCTCTTGACCAAGCGGAAGCGCGGGCGCTGGTTCGGTTTTGGGTTGATCATGCGCTAGCCGGCGTTCCTGTCAGGCCTATACGTTCTTGCCCTGAAAAGGCGAGAGAAGCCGCGCGTAGACACTGCGGTTCTCTCGCCCCTACTGATGTCCCGTGACCAGACAAGACGATGCTTACATCACGCCTTCGTCTTGCAAGAACTGCACGGCCTCTTCCTGCGCGGTATCCATCGCCGCCTGCGCCGAATCGACGGCGCCGGTCAGGAAGGCTTGCAGATTGGGCGCCAGGAAACTGCCGCCGACGTAACCAAGCTGCGCCAAAGTCGGCAATTCGGCCGCAGCGGCGAAGTTGGCGATCATGGTGTCGTATTGCCGATGCGCTGCCAGAATCTCCGGATCGGTCAGCAGAGAAGCGCGTCCCGAGTGTCCACCGCCGTAGCGCACATAGTCGTAGGCGATTTCCTTGGAGGTGTACCAAGCGGCATAAGACAGGGCGGCTTCCTGATTCTGGCTGAATTTCGATATGAAATTCGACCAGACGCCGGTCCAGACCCGTGGCGCGTTGTGTCCGATATTTGAGTCCCAAGGATGCACGGTGAAGTCCAAGGTATCGGCTGTGGTCGGCGACGCGTTGGGATCGGTGAGCTCGACAGCGGCTGTATCCCATTGCAGGCAAATGACGGTCTGTTCCTGCCGCAGCGTTTCGATGCCTTCGGGATAGTTGTAGCCCATAGCGCCGGGCGAGATCAGCCCTTCGTCCATCCAGGCTTTAATCAACTCAAGCGCCGCCACCGCTTCCGGCGTGTTGTAATTGGGCAAGCTGTCGGCGTCGTAGAGTGGCGCGCCCATGGAGGCGGCGAAATTGTAGAGGACAAGCGGGGCGCCGGCCAGCAGCAGGACTAGGGGCCAAGTTTGATCCATTCCGTCATTGGCCAAAGCCGTTTTCAGCTTGCGGCAGGCCGCTTCCAGTTCATCGAAGCTCCAGCCGGCCAGCGGGTCAGGCGCTTCGACATCATATTTCTCGAGCATATCGGCGCGGTAGAAGGTCATCTGCCCGGAGACGTGCTGCGGCAGCGCCAGCAACTCGTCATCCCAAGTGACCAAGCCCAGCGAGCGATCGGGGAAATCGCCGATATCATAGACATCCGAATTGATCAACTCAGCATTATCGAAGAGGTTGCTCATGGGCAGCCACCAGCCGGCGCCGGCGCCAGTCCAGAACGTGCCCAAATGAATGGCGAGCACGTCCCAGGCGTCGGACTCCGCCCGCATATTGGTCAACATCGTTTCGTTCCATACATCGCGACCAATAATGTCGTAGCGGACCTGGACTTTGCCCTGCGTGTACGCCGTAAAGCGTTCGCCATTGCGGACGTGGGCATTTATATCGGGACCAGCCATACTGGCGACGACGAGTTCGGTCTCAGCAAGGCCGCCACTGCTGGCTTTGGGCAGCAACTCCGGCGGCGGCTCACGCAGAACCCGCTCGTTCTGGGCGAAAACCGATGCGCTGGGCAGATAGCCGGATAGCATCGCCGAGCCGAAGCCCGCGCCGCTCAAGCGCAGGAAATCACGCCGGCTCAAGCCCATTCTCAAGTTTCTCTTTTGACTTGGGGTCATTTCAAAATCCTCCCTAAACTAACCTACTTCTCTAGCAATCTATTGATGTAAAAGGTGTGAGGTCCGCCTTGAAAGCAGCGCCACGCGCCTAAGCGAGACTATATCATGCTGGTTAGGGCCTGTCAAACGATTATCGATAATGGCTGCGGCGAGAAACAGGGACACAATAGCGGTATTCCCAGCACAGCCACCCAGCGGCGAAATGAATCAACAGCGATCGTAAAAGAGGATGAAACCCTAGAATACTAGAATCTGCAGGGGCGAACCGGCGACTCGCCCATCGAACTTCTAGTGCTTGGACGCGGGCGAATCACCGAGTCGTCCCTACGGTCGACTTCTCGGGCAGTGTTCATCAAAATGCGAATTAGCGGAAACACAGATCGTGTAGACGGAATAGCAGCCTCTAGCCCCAGCCCTTTCTCCTTCAAAGGGAGAGGCAGAGCTAGCTTGTAGTGGTCCCGAAAAACTGGACACCTAGTTGAGAGAGTATACTAGTGTTTCAG
>JAPOXG010000025.1 GCA_026707225.1 Chloroflexota bacterium | reverse complement strand
ACAGAAAGCCCAAAAGACATGGACTTCCCCCTCGACAACATTGGACGCTGGCGCTGCATAGGACCCTTCCGCGGCGGGCGCGTCGTCACGGTGGCCGGCGACCCGCGCGATATCGGCGCCTTCTATTTCGGCGCCTGCGCGGGTGGCGTTTGGAAGACGGATGACGCCGGGCAATACTGGCGAAATATCTCCGACGGCTACTTCAACACGGCATCTGTCGGCGCGCTGGCGGTTTCGGAAGCGGACCCGAATGTCATCTACGCCGGCACGGGCGAGGCGACGATCCGCATTGATGTCTCGCATGGCGATGGCATGTACAAGTCCACCGACGCCGGGCGCAGCTGGAAGCATATCGGCTTGGACGACACGCGACACATTGGCAAAGTTCGCATTCATCCGCAGGATCCGGACACCGTCTTTGTGGCGGCGCTGGGGCATGCCTTTGGGCGGAATCAGCAGCGGGGCGTTTACCGCTCGACCGACGGCGGCGAGAATTGGGAACAGGCGCTTTTCGTCAGCGACAAAGCCGGCGCGGTCGATCTGAGCATTGACGCGAACAATCCGCGCATCGTCTACGCGACGATCTGGGAGGCTTATCGCAACTTCCACATGATCAGCAGTGGCGGCGAGGACAGCGGCCTCTGGCGCTCTCTGGATGGCGGTGATACTTGGGAGAATATCTCCGGCAAGAAGGGATTGCCGAGCGGCATCCTGGGTAAGGTTGGCATCGCGGCGTCGCCGGCGCAATCGGGGCGGGTTTATGCGCTCATTGAGCATGAAGAGGGCGGGATGTACCGCTCGGATGACTACGGCGACAGCTGGAGATTTGTCGCGCGCAACAACGACATTATTTCGCGCGCCTGGTATTACATGCATCTGACGCCCGATCCGCAGGATCCTGACACGGTCTATGTCAACAACCTGCGCTTTTGGAAGTCGGTTGACGGCGGCAAAACCTATTCCATGATCGGCACGCCGCACGGCGACAATCATGACCTGTGGATCGACCCGCAGAATCCGAAGCGCATGGTGCAGGGCAATGACGGCGGCGCCTGTGTATCGCTCAATGGCGGCGCGACCTGGTCAAGCATCTTCAATCAGCCGACGGCGCAGTTCTATCATGTGGCGGCCGATAACCGCGATCCTTATTTCGTATACGGGACGCAGCAGGACAACAGCAGCATCGCCGTCCCGAGCCGCAATGAAAAGTCGTCGCTGATGTGGATGGACGGTTTCATCGCCGGTTCGGGTGAAAGCGGCTATATCGCGGTCAAGCCTGACGATGACGATATCATATTCGTCGGCGCGATCGGCAGCTCGCCGGGCGGCGGCAATTGTTTGCAGCGCTACGATCATCGCAGCAAGCAGCTGCGCCTGGTGACGACTTGGCCCGAGACGACATCGGGCGAGGCGGCTGCCGATCTCGAATACCGATTCGCCTGGACTTATCCGATCGTATTCTCGCCGCATGACCCGAACACGCTCTACGTTGGCGGGAATCGCATCATGAAGTCGACAGATGAAGGGCACAGTTGGGAGGTGATCAGCCCGGATTTGACCCGCGCCGATCCGGCCACATTGCAAGTAACCGGAGGACCGATCAACCGCGATGGCGCCGGCGCTGAAGTGTACGCGACTGTATTCGCCTTGGCGGAATCGCCGCATCAACCGGGTGTGATTTGGGCTGGCTCGGATGACGGCTTGGCGCATATCAGCCGGGACAATGGCGAGACCTGGCAGGACGTCACACCGGCCGAGCTGCCGGAATGGTCCTTGATCAGCATGCTGGAGTTATCGCCGCATGACCCGGCGACCTGCTATCTGGCGGCCACCCGTTACAAGCTTGATGATTACGCGCCTTATCTTTACAAGACAAACGATTATGGGCGGAGCTGGGCGCGCATCAACGACGGCATTCCCGAAGACGATTTCACGCGCGTCATTCGTTGTGACCCGGCGCGGCAAGGTCTGCTATATGCCGGCACGGAAACGGGCGTCTATGTTTCCTTCAATGACGGCGCGAGCTGGCAGCGATTCCAGCTCAATCTGCCGGTGACGCCGATTCACGACTTGCTGGTGAAGAGAGGCGACCTGATCGCCGCCACGCACGGCCGCTCGTTCTGGTTGCTGGATGATCTGACCCGCATTCATCAGTTGACTGACGACATGCATGGTCAGGGCGCGCTTTTGCTCAAGCCACGCGACACGCAGCGAATTTTGGAAAGCATTGACGAGCGCCGTTTGGTCGACCAGCCGGGCAAGACTTACCAGAGCTCGACTGGCGTCATGGCCGCTTATACGCATAGGGTGACGCCGGAGCATGCGGTCGAGCGCCAGTTTCTGGATTCGGGAGAGAACTTGCCGCGCGGCGTGATGATCAGTTACTACTTGAGCGCGGCGCCGGAAAGCAAGATCACGCTCTCAGTATCCGATGTTGATGGCAATCCGCTTTGCGAATTCAGCAGCCTGGACGATGCCGAGCGGCGGAAGCAGAAGAAAAAGCCGGAGAAATCCATTCTTTATCTCACAGCAGAGGCCGGCTGGAATCGCTTCGTCTGGGATATGCGCACCCCGACATCGCCGGCGATAAATGGAAAAGACCCGCAGTTCGAACGGATGCCGGGCCCCACTGTGACCCCGGGCGCCTACCAATTGACCTTGCAGGTGAATGGCGAAGAACACAGCCAGTCTTTCAACTTGATTAAGGACGCCACTTCGGGGGCAACCGATGAAGACTCGCGGAAGCAGTTTGAACTGTTGATGGCGATCTATCAGCTTTACTCGGATGCTACGGAAAAGCTCAATTTGATGCGGCGTCAGCGGCGCCAACTGAAGAGCTTGGCCGAGCGTCTGGCGGCGAACGGCGAACATAGCGACATCGCCGATCAGGCGACTGCGCTAAGAGATCGCGTTCTTGAAATCGAAAAGGGCATTTTCATTCCCGAATTGCGCGAAGGCTGGGCCGGCAGGCTGAATCAAGGCACCGACCCCTTGCGGCGGCTTAGCGCTTTGCCTTCGGTGGTGGGCTTGGGTGAATTCCCGCCGACCGAGCAGTCTTACGCGGTCTACGACAAGCTGGCTGGGCAGATCAGAGGACGGATGGACGAGTTCGATGCCTTGGGCCAGGGCGAAATCGCGGCCTTCAACCGATTGATCAAGGATAGAGGAATCGCGCTCATCGGCTGAAGGCGCCTGATTGCGATACAAAGGTCCGCGGTGTCGCCGCTAGTTCATGTCCAGAGCCTGAACCAGGCTTCGACCAATCGAGAGCAGTCTGGGCAGATTCTCGTTATCTTCTAGCAGTACAACGAAAGCGTAGGTCGTTCCGTCGCTGTGGCCGAAAAAGCCGTTCAGCCAGAGTTGGACGCCCTCGCCCGACTGAGACATGGCGACATGCGCGCCAACGTCTGCGCCGGCTGCGTCAATCGGTAGAGCGGACCAGGACCGGCGCATGACCGCTCGCAGTTCCTGCGCCGCTTCAGCGCTGACAACGGGGATGATCTTCGGATCGATAGATGTCTCGCGCCACTGCTGCGCGCCCGGCGGACGCGTGGCGGCAAGCAAATAAAGTTTTCTGAGCTTGCCTTCGGTCGACACAGCCGCCATGATGGCCGCCATATGCAGAGGCGTGGTTGTCATATCGCCTTGGCCGAGCGCGGCGCGAATCTGCAGCGCGGCGTCATTCATCTGCACCGCTGAAGGCGCGGCGGGCAGATTGATGGGCGCCGGTTGCGGGAAGCCGTCCAATGCGATGGGTTTGTCAAAGGCAAAGCGCTTCAGAATTGCTTCCATGTCAATGCCGGCCTCGCTGCGATAATAAGCTCGAAAGGGAGACGGGCAACCGAAGGCATAGGCCTCGGTCAGCGTGAGTTCGCTTGACTCCGGCTCAAAAAGGCAGGCGATTGTCATACCGTCTTCGAACTCAATTGGCGCGGCGGCCTGCGGAAATCGCTGCCTCAGATCGAATCCCGAGGTGATCGCATGCGCCATCAATAGGGTATAGCTGGCGCCACCCAGCTGATAATTGCCCTGAATCGCGCGATTGAAGAATGGTTGTCCTTCGGCTGATACGAGTTCTTCCCAGTTTTCATCCAGCTCGTTGGCATCGACGGCGGGCTGGCTGACCAATGATAGAATCTCGCCAGTCAAGGCGTTTGCGACGACGGCCGCGCCACGGCTTCCCCCAAGCGCGGTGACCAGCGCATCTTGAAGGTCCGCGTCAATCGAAAGCCGGATATCGGATCCGGTCTGCGGCAAATGCAGCAGTCGACGGTCGAAGAATTCCCGTAGAGTCGTAACTTCACGCGAGCCGGCCAGCAGGTGGTCGTATGCGGCTTCGGCGCCGCTTGCTCCAAAGCGAAGACTAAAATAGCCGACCGCGCTGAATGTCGACGGCATCGGATATCGCCGCCGCAATTTGTTGGCTTGGTCAACTGTTTCAGCGAGCGGTCGCCCGTGGCGGTCGAAGATGCTGCCGCGCTGAATCGCGGCGAGCGCTGCAATCCGCCTGGGATTGTCATCGCGCAGCAGCAGCGAGTCTTGGCCGGCGATCGCCCAGTAGGTCGCCGAAAACCCGATCACCAGCAGACAGATCAGCGTACCGAGGAGCAAGTGATGGATCCCGCGTGAGAAAGCCACTCAGAGCGCTCCCGGATGTCGTGTGGAGAAGGCCTCGGCGGAAAGACGAAGCAGGAGGCCGATCATGACGAAGCAGACCAGCAGCGAACTGCCGCCGTAGCTGATAAATGGCAGCGTGACGCCGGTCAAAGGCAGGAGCTTCAGGACGCCGGCCATGATCATGAGCGCCTGCACGACCAGCATCATCGTCAAACCGACCGCCAGCAATTTATGAGAATCGCGGCCCCCATGCGTTAACCCGATTGACAGGCCACGCAAAGTGAGAACGGCGAAGCAACTCAATACGCCGATCACGCCGAGCAGCCCCCATTCTTCCGCCAGCGCGGCAAAGACAAAGTCGGAATGAACGACTGGAATGTATCCGGGCGAGCCCAAGCCAACACCGGTCCCCAAGATTCCGCCGGCGCCGAAAGCCATAAGGCTCTGGACGATCTGGTAAGCGCGTCCATCGGATTCGGGCCAGGGATTCAGCCAGATATCGACGCGCAGCTTCACGACGTCAAACAAGTGATAGGCAGCGGCGGCTGCTAAGAGCACAAGCAAGAGGCCGCCGATTAGGATGCGCCAGTCGCCACTCGTCGTGTAAAGGAGCAACAGGAACACCACAAACAAAAGCATGGCTGGACCGAGGTCGCGCTGCCAGACCAGGATCACCAGGGAAAGCAGCCACATCGACAGCATGGGTCCAGCCAGCCGCGGCGAAAGAGGCAGCTTCATGCTCGCATCGCCTCGTTCGGCACGGATGACGGCGCTCTGTTCACCCAGATAGCTGGCCATAAAGGCGACGAGAACGAGCTTCATGAACTCGGATGGCTGAAAATAGACGGCGCCTACTTGCAGCCAGAGCCGGGGGGCAAATTCGAAGCCGGAGGGATTGCTGCCGAAGACGATCGTAGCGAGCAGCAGCATAAGCGCCCCCGCCAAGACGACATAGCGATAGACGCGCAGCCAGCGCAACAGATGGGGAAAAACGGCGGCGAAGAGCATGGCGCCCACGCTGATGACGAGCCAAAGCGCCTGCCTAGCGGCGAATGACGGCGCCAGGCGTTGAATGGCGACCAGCCCCCAGCCGCTCAAAAAGATCGCCAGGGGGAAGAGCACCGGGTCCCGCGCGGGCAGGTAGCGATTCAGCAGCGCCGTTCCCCCGAGCGCGCAAGCGATCCAGATCGCCAGCCCTAGCCAAAGGTCTTGCCCCGATGGGCGCGTCAATGAAATGGCGGCTTTGCCCGCAAAAATTGACAGGCCGGCAAAAGCGAGCAAGAGATAATGGTGGCGTCTATTGACGAGCGATTCCGCTGCGGATCTCAACAGGTCCTCAATCCTGGGCATCCAGCCCGAGCGCGCGCGCGAGGATCGGGCGCAAGGTGGCGATCACCTTGGCGTCCATCGAATGGCGCGGTGTCGCCAGAGCCGTATCGAGAGCGGTATGCGCGGGCGTCTCTAGCTCTTCGTCGAGTTGCGCGATCGCCTCGACCAATGTCTTTTGCACTGTTTCGATGTTCATTGCCAGGGTCTGCATCACCATATCCGAGGTGACGGCAGCTTCCGCTTCATGCCAACTGTCGTAATCGGTGACGTGTGCCAATGACGCGTATGCGATTTCGGCTTCGCGCGCCAGGAAGGCTTCGGGCGCGGCCGTCATGCCGATCAGGTCGCAGCCCCAAGCGCGGAACAAATGGCTTTCCGCACGGGTGGCGAATCGCGGTCCATCTTCAATCAGGAAGGTTCCCTGGCGATGCGCCGTGCCGCCGACCGTGGTTACGGCGTCAGCGATGAGGCCGCGCAGGTATTGGCTCATGGGCTCAGCGACTGATACATGCGCGACGACTCCCGCTTCAAAGAAGGAACGCGCTCGCGTGTGAATGGTGTAGTCAACGATTTGATCGGGCGTGATGATGTGGCCGGGCGCGAAGTCCTCACGAAGCGAACCGACGGCGTTTACTGAGATGATGAAGCGGACGCCCAGAGTCTTCAAGGCATAGATATTGGCGCGGTAGGGCAGCGTTGAGGGCGAGAGCACATGACCGTCGCCGTGGCGCGGCAGAAAAGCGACCCGTTTTCCGCGCAGGCTGCCGACACGGATGGCGCCGCTGGGCGCCCCGAAGGGCGTATCCAGATCAATCGTTTCAACATCAGAGATCGAGTCCATGTTGTAGAGTCCTGATCCGCCGATTACAGCAGTCTGAATCGCTTCCATCGTTTCCTCCCTGTTGGGTTCTGCCCATCGCTGCGGGGCCATGCGACGCCGCGCGCGGATTCTAAGCGTTTACCGGCTCATATTATTTATCAGCGTGAGCCGGTAGCTGAAACTGCCGATGCCGATGACATCGCTGTCGGTGAGAACGGCGCGCTGATCGATGGCCACGTCGTTGAGGCGGGTGCCATTGCGGCTGCGTCGGTCTTCCAGCCACCATTGCCCATCTTCCAGGACAATGCGCGCGTGCTGCGCGCTGGCGTAGTCATCATTAACCACGATTGTGTTGCTGGCGGAGCGCCCCAGTGTGGTAATCGCATGAAGCGGAAATCGTTCAGTCGCTTCGCTCGCTTGCCTGGGCTCCGAACTCAGACCTGTCAAGTAGCCGTGCGCCATGCGCGCTGCCGCGAGTTGATGATTGACTTGCCGCATGCTGCGCCAGATGATAAGAAAGAGCACTGCCAAGAAGCCGATCAGGCTCAAGCCCGCCAGCAGACGCAAGATGAAGACGGCGACTTCGACGCTCAAGATAGTGACCTAGCTCGGCGGCAGAACCTGGGTCGTATCGTCTGAGACGCCGTGCCGATAGTCGTCGGCGTAAATGAGATCGGTATGACCCATTCGAATCACATCGCCGCTTTGCAGACGGCGCTCGCTGATGACTGTGCTATTGACCATGGCGCCTCCGCGACTGTTGACATCAAACAAGGTGTAGACGCCGAAGCGTTTCCGCAGTTGGGCGTGATGGCGCGAGACATAATCATCGTCGATGACCAGATCGTTGTCGCTGTCTCGGCCGATGTTGATCACGGATTTAGCCAGCGGCACAACGCCCTCGCCAACGATGTGGAGATGAGCGTTGCCCAGAAGCCGTCGGGATACCGCATCACTCGGCAGCGGGGTCATGCTTTCGGTGTTGGCGCTTGATGCCGGGCTGTGGTTGGCGGTGACCCTGGCTTGATAAGTCGCCAACTGGCCGTCGGCGAGGACGGCAACGGCGGGCGCGGCAAGAAGCTGGAAGCCGGACTCGCTGCTCAGCTCGGCCAGAAATGCTGCCAGGCGCGCTGGCAAATCGGGATACCGTGTCAGAAACCGCATGGCATTCTCCGGCTCAAGGTAAATGGCGTAGGTATCTGGGGCGATGGGTTTGGTCTTGGCTGTTTCTGCAAGCGCCGCGTTGTCTTCCATCGCTCGCAGGAGCAACAGGGCGATATCACGGGCCTTAATGGTCCGGCGGAACAGACGGGAAAAAGCGCCTTCGATCAATTCCTGGAGTTGGCGTTCCAGCTTGTCAATTGGGTTCGCGCTCATGCCTGCATTATAAGCGAGACGCCAATCCGAGCAAATTGGAATGCTTTGAGTTGCATTATAGGATAAGCGACCGAGAAAACGCTTTCAGCGCCCGCTCTGAAAGCGCTACGGATTGCGGCTGATTTCGCGCTCAACCGCGCGGGATGTTATCCAACCAGGCGTCGAATATTTCGAAGCGGTCGCTGTTGTCTTCGCGCAACGTCGCCTTCAAATGCTCAAGTTCCTGGAGCTTCGCGCGTTGCAGCTGTGATTCGATGTCAGCGCCGCTGCGCTCTTCTTTGCTGCGCACTTGCACAATGTGAAAGCCAAACTCGCTCTCGATGGGACCGACAAGCGCGCCGATCGCCGCTTCTTCGATCGCTTGGCGGAATTCGCGCACATAATTGCCGACGTAGGCTTCGCCCAATTCGCCACCGCGCGCGCCGCTGCCTGAATCGGTCGAGATTGCGCGCGCCAGCGCCGCGAATGACTCGCCTTGCTGTAAAGCTTGCAGCGCACGCATGGCTGTCTCTTCATCGCCGACGAGGATGTGGCGGGCATCGGCATAAAGCAAGCTGCCGTCATCGGGCGCCAGGGCGTCGGCAAGCAATGTCTCCAACGCATTGCGCTCGAAGAAGGCATCGACCGTTTCAGCGGCGACGCCTACGCGATCGAAATAGGCGCGATAATCTTGCTCATTCTGGGCAAAGTCTTCGCGAACCTCTTCGGCGCTGCGCGTCGGCTCGACGACCGTCGGCTGAGGCGTCACATCTGGCTCAGGACTTGCTTCCTCGTCGCTCGCCGCGGGATCGGGAGTTGCCGTCGGCGCCGGAATGTTTGTCGGTGTGGGCGAAACGAATGGCGTCGGCGTGATTGTCGGCTCGATGGTAGCGGTTGGTTCGACCCCTATTAGCGCGACCTGCGTGGGGTCAAAGCCGAAGAATTCTTCGACAGCCTGGCGCAGATCTGCCGGGTCAACGTGGATGCTGCGTGAAACGGCTTCTTCCGCGAGCAGCCGGTCATCAACCATGTCGTTAATCACCCGCAGCCCCAGCTGGTCAGGCACGTTCACTTCGTTGATCCAGGTCTTATAGGGCTCTTGCTGCGCCAACTGCTGAAAATCGAAACCGGCGGACTGGACCTGGTTAAGCTGCAGCAGCAGCCGGTTGCGCTCCAGCAGGTATTCTTGGCGAAACTCCCTTACCGTGATGTCGACGCCATGCACCACCGCCACCGCTTGATTGGGCACGATGAGCTGTTCGATAGCGAAGGTGACGGCGACGATCAGAGCCAGTGCGGCGGCTACGGCGATGACGCCGCGAATCACCCATTTCTGCAGCTGCGCTTCCCTTTCCGCGCGGCTGACGTAAGACTCATCGGTCTGGTCCCGCGGGATGTTTTCGCTTCCTGGCGCCGCATCGGCCGCTTGTCTTCGGCGGCGCCGGCGTCTTGGCACGCCTGTCGTTTGAGCCTTCTTCGACATGAATCGCTGAGCTCCTCAGATGATTTCCGTCTTACGCGGACGGCTGGCATCCCGGCGCCGTCGGCCTGACCTGGCGAATGGGCGAGGCGGCATGCGCCTAATCGGCGACGACATAGGGCAGCAGAGCCAAATGGCGGGCGCGTTTGATTTCGCGCGATAGTTCGCGTTGGCAGCGCGAGCAATTGCCGGTTTGGCGCCGCGGCTTGATTTTGCCGCTCTCATTGACGTATCGGGAGAGCATATCGAGGTCCTTATAATCAAAGCAGCGGCCCTTGGGGCAATAAGTGGATCGGCCGCGGCGTCGCCGTCCGCGTCTCCTGCCGGGCGGTCCGCCGCGCCGTCCAGCGCCGCGCTCAGGCCGGGGGCTGGATGAAGCTCGAGTCGATCTTCTTTCCGGGTTTTCGCTCACGAGTTTGGATCTCCATAAGTAGCGTATCTTGAAGCGGGAATAGGCGCCGCGCTCAGAATGCGCGCGCTGACTTGCTGACTGCGATTAGGCGGGCTGCTTGACTTCGCCTTCTTCGCGCACGAGCAGATAACGGAGCACCGGATCAAACAGCTTTAATTCGGTCTCCAGCTCATGAATGTGGTCAGCTTGAATGGCGGCGCGAATCAGGACGTAATGACCTTCGCGCTGGCCGCCGATCTGGTAGGCCAGCCGGCGGCGACCGAATATCTTGCGGTCGACGTTCTTGACCACGCCATTGTCACCCAGTTCGATAAAACTGATGACTTGATCAATGGCTTGGTTGACTTCTTCGTCTGAGGGGAGTATGCGAACGATGAACGTGAGTTCATAGTCTCTCATGGTGTACCTTCCCTTGGGTAGCAGCCTCGCGTGAACAGATGTCGCGAAGCGGAAAGCTGTCATTCGATTGTCGAGGCGCCATGCTAATGCATGTGGTCCCTTTTTGCAATGGCGCCTTTGGCCGAATTCCTGGCTCCCTCCTCCAAAGCCAGCTTGGAGCTGGCGACGCAAAGCGCGACGATCAGCCAAAACCAGGTGATTGACGACTGGAAGTCGAGGCGAAAAAAATAGAGGTCGGCGATGGCGTTGACCAGACCGGTGAATAGCGCCGCGTGAAAACCCAAATGGAGCGCGGCGAAATCCGGGTTGCCGCGCGCATATCGCCAAGCCTTGTGGCCGTAAGCGAATACGCCCAGCATTGTCGCCAGGAAGATCGCCAAACCCGTCAGCCCGATTTGATTCGCCATCATCAAATACATGTTGGCGACATTGGCATAGATGTCGATCTCGGGCGCGCCGGTGAAGCCCAAGCCGACAAAGGGATAGCGGCCGATCACTTGGAGCGAATCCGTCCATTCGCCAATGCGCATTTGCGTCGCCAGGTCCGCGCCTTGAAAGGCTTGCATCAGCCGGTCGATGTAGGCTTGCGTCTGCGGCAAGAACAGAAAGAGCAAGCCGGCGACGAGCAGCGCCGGGATCAAGCGGCGGTAGCGGAGGAATGCAATCATGAGCAAGCCGGCGCCCAGAGCCAGGAAGGAAGCGCGCGAAAACGTCAACAAGAGCGCCAAGGCGACGACCGCGAACAAGCCGAATGTCAGCCAGCGCGAGGGCAGGAGGGAGCGCTTTGCGACAACCTGCGGCGCGATCATCATGGCTGCCGTCGCCAGGATGCCGCCCAGGGCGTTGGGGTCCACCCAGGTGCCGATAGCCCGCTCAGCCAAAGCCGGATTGTCTTCGATATAGCGGATGACGCCGCCAGCGGGGTAGCCGATCCTTGACAGCCGCGCCAGCAGCGCCTCGGCCAAACTGTCAGGCGCGAGGTAAAGGGCGATGGCCAGCAGGGCTTGCGCGCCGATCGCCGCAATGATGACCTGCGTAAGCCGGCGCAGACTGGCCGGGCTGCGCAAGAGATCTGCGAGGATGAACACCATGCCGATGCTCAGCAAGGTTTCGGCGAATTGGCGAATCGTCGCCGATGTCGGGCTGGCATGGCGCAAGCCCAGGGCGAAGGCGAGCGCCAGCCACATCACATAGATGATGATCAGGGCATGCGCCGGCGTCAAGCGCAAGCCGCCCCGGCGACCGGTCATCCACTGGAAGAGGTACACCAGCAAGAAACCGCCCAAAGCCAGATCGAGCAGGGTGGGCGTGATGGCGATCTTGACCGGGAAGACACCGAATGGCAGCAGCAGCACCACGCCGATAATGGCATATAACGCCGCATTGACATCCGTGATGATATACAGCCCGGCGAGCAGACCTAGCATCGCCGCAAGCGCCAGCCAGGGACCGAGAACGGCGATCAAAAATCCCAAGCCCGCGCCGATGATGCCGATTCCAAAGCCGACCGCCAGCGCGTATTGGCGGCCATCCAGTTGACTAATCCAGACTTGCAGTCCGCTGGCTGTCCTCATGCCTTAACTCCGCCAAATAGTCGCTAGAGCGAGCAGGGCCAAAGCAAGCCAGGCAGCCAGACTGATCAAGGCGCCAATGGCGTAACTGAGAGGCGCAAATACAAGACTGAGAATGTGCTGGCCGGCGGGGATTTCGATGGCGCTCAAGCCCCCGTAAGCGCGCATGATTTCAGCCGCCTTCCCGTTCAGACGCGCTTGCCAGCCGGGATAATGGGGCAGTGAGAGCGAAAGAATGGCGTTCTCCGCCGTTTCAATGTCGAGCGTGATTGCTTCCGGCGCGAATGATTTCACTTGGACGGTTCCCTCGGCGGCGGCGGGCAGTTTGAGCGTCGGCGGCTGATGCAGAACAATTTTCTCGCGTTCGTTGTAGCGCGGATCGGCCATGAGTTCCAGCGCCCATTCATCGCTGTCGACAATGTCTGCCTCATAATACAAGAGGGCGAAGGGGCGCGGGTCCTCAAGCCGGTGCAGATATACCTCTCCATCTTGATCGCGGCCGCGGTCGATGACGGCGCTGGGCAGCGAGAGCGAGCTCGACCCGCTGAAGACATACTTCACCGCGAACAATTCCCAGGCGAGCGGGTTGTTGACATAATCGCGGTAGATGATGGCCTGCGGTCCTTTGAGAAAGAGCGGGCTGATGCCGCGCATATCCATGACTGCGTAGAGGCTTCCAAAATTATCGCGCAAGCCGCGGAAACCGTCGACGCGAAAAGGTCCCGAATCTTCGTCGTCCAAAACGGTCTGGATCAATGGCGGCGGCGCCATCGGCACCTGTTCACTATAGGGAAGGGAATCGTAGTTGGCGGGTTGGTCGATATTCACCGAGATCAACTCGAAGGCGATAAGCGCGATCAAAGCCAGTTGCAGGGACGGCCGGCGGGGCGCGCGCAGGAATAGGCGTAAGAGGGCATAAGACGCACCGGCGACGATCGCGCTGCGAGCGGCAACATCGAATAGCTTGCCCCAACGGGCCGCGTCATCGAGCCAGGCGAATAAGAGCCCGAGGGCGATGACAACCAGCAGGGCAGTGAAACGAAACCAATAATTTAGCGCGCGCCCGCGATGAACTTGATTGGGCCAATCGGCGATTCCCGCGATGCCGAGACCGGCCAGGACCGCCAGGCTGTTGGCGACCAAGAGGGCGGCTCGTTCCTGCCCGCGGAAGAAGCGCAAACCGGGGACCAGTTGGTAGCTGGCATGGTAGAAGGCGCTGTTTTCGCCCAGGCTGAGCAGGATGGCGAGGGCGGCAACGAGCAGCCAGAATCGGCTTTGGCGCGCGCGGCAAAAGATGGCGGCTGCCACGAAGAAGAGCGCCGGGGCGCCAACGTAAAGCGGCGACCATTGGCTAACCGTGCCCGGATAGACAAACTGAATGATATCGCGGTAGGGAAATCCGTTGCCCTTGGTGGCGAATCCCAGCCCCTCGCGCGACGTATGCAGCAGATACTCGATGCCGGGGATTATCGTCACAGCGGTGAGACCGAAGGCAACCAGCCCAAAGAAAATGAATGCGCGGATGAAGCTCATCCAGCCGGTGCGCCGGCGGTAGCAGCAGTAGGCCAGATAGGCCGCTGCCAGATAGGTTATGAACCAACTCGTCTGCGGATGGCCCGCCAACCAGGACAAGCCCAAAGCCAAGCTGGCCAGCGCGATGAAGCGAAAATCCAAAGCCCGCCGACGCGTCGCTTCGAGGATGCCGATTAGCGTCAAGGGCAGCCAGGTCGCCGCCTCCAGGACGGCCAGCTGCAGCGGTGGATAGCCGGTGGTGTAGCCGCCGTATCCTACAATCGCCGATGCCGCCAGCGCCGCCAGATGGCTCAGTTCGCTGCGTCGGGTCAGCCGCCGCAGGAAGGCGTACATGAGCAGGGTGTAGAGCAGGACGTGGGCGGTCATCTCCATTTGCAGCGAGTTGTAGGTCCAGCCGCCCGTCAATGCGCTAAGCGCGATGGTGGCCCAGCGCGGCGGATAAAAGACGGCCGCCTGCGTATCGGCGATGAAGGGCAATCCGCCATTGTTGTAGGGATTCCAGAGCGGGATCTCGCCAAGCGTCAATCGTTCATACTGGTAAGCGCCGAAAGCGACGAATTGCCCGGAGAAATCGCCTTGAGTCAGCGATGCTTGATCGGACGCTATCGGCGTAAAAAGGCGCCAAAAGAAAAGCAGCCAGAGCAGGACGAGAGCGGCAATGGCGAGGAGATCCTTGTGTCTTGTCAGTGAATGGAGTCGCGTCATCAGGAGCAGCCGTCAAATGATCATCTGATATAAGGCAACGGTCTCACGAGCGATTACGTCCCAGTCGAACTGTGCCCTCAGATTTACAGCGCCCGTTCGCAGGCGCTTCAATTTCTCTCGATCGCTCATCAACTGGAGAATCGCCCCTGTTAGCGCGTCGGCGGAACAGCGCGGGACCAGCCACAAATTCGAGCCGTGTACAAAGGGCGCCACCGGGACGGACGGTTCGGTTGTCAAGATAGCGCAGCCGCTGTGGATCGCCGCTATCAGGCTGCTGCGCCGATAAGAGGCGCCGTCCGTGAATGGCAGCGCCATCAAGTCAATTGCCTGGAAGCAAGCCGCTACCTCCCGGTCAGTCAGGTAGCCGGTCCAGTCAATCGCGTCGGCGAGCCCAAGTTGCTCGATGCGGTCTTCCAAGGCGCGCAGATAATCGGCGTCCTCTTTTGAATCGACATTGTTGCGCCTTGCGCCAATGAATAGGAGCCGCAGATCATGCCCGGCGCTTCTCAGGGTCGCGAGCGCCTCGATTAAGTAGTCGATACCTTTGACCGATTTAACGAATCCGAAATGACCCAGTACAAAACTGTTTGCCTTCGCGGGCTCTCGCCAACGCGCGGCGAATGCGGCGCTGTCACTGCAATTCGCGCTCGGGATGCTGCTGCCGATCGGGATAAGGCGGCGGTTGGGCAGGCGGGACAAGCGGATATCGTCTTCGTGATTGGTGGTGATGACGCCGGCCGATGAATGCGCCAGGCGCTTCACGATCCAGTCGCGGAGCCGACCGGCTTTGGGAAATAGATAGGGATAGCGCAGATCGTGAAATGTTGTGACGAGCGCTGTATCAACTGCCGCAGGCAAGAAGTGAATATAGGGGGACATGTCGAAGGCGGCAGTCTGATATTGCAGATTGACGATGTCGAGACCAAGATGGCGCGCCCAGGCTCGAATCGCCGGCAGGCTGCTGGCTCCCCAGCCGCGGACGGCGCTGACGTTCAAGTTGGCGATGGTCGATCCCGAACGGCTAAGGATGTGGACTTCATGCCCGTGATCGCAGAGGCTTTCAGCCAGGCTTCTGGTGAAGTCGCCAACGCCGCCGGGCATCGGCGGAAACTCGCCGCTGATCAAGCCGATCTTCATGGCCGGACCCTCAGTCCCGTGCGCAGCACTTGCCAATAGACGCGAACACGCTGCGCCCGGAGATCACGTTTGTGGCCCAGCGCGCCCTTGAGGCTCTCCAGGCACAGTTGCCAGCCGAACTGCAGCAGCAGGATCGCGCGCAGGAGCAGGTATTGCGCGCGGCCATGATGCTTGCGGAAATATCGGAGTTTGCTGGTCTGGAAGTGGATCTGCTTGAAGGCGGCCGCCTGTTCGCTGCTTTTGCCGCCATGATGCGTGATAATGGCGCCGCCGTGATAGAAGACCTGCCAGCCCGCTGCCTTGGCGCGCCGGCAGTAGTCGAGCTCTTCCGAATACATGGTGAAGCCCTCGTCCAGTCCGCCGATTGCATCATATACTTCGCGCCGCAGCATCAGCGCCGAGCCTTGCACCCAATCGGCCTCCAGGATGTCATCGTCACTTGTGTCGAGCATTCGGTAACGGCGCTCGACAGCGGCGGGCGCCCAAGCGGAGAGCCAGGTGCTTTCGAAGACGCCGGTCAATAGCGTTGGGAAGCGGCGGCGGGTCGATTGATGGCTGCCGTCGCTGTTGAGCGTATGCGGTCCCGCGATGCCGACGCGCGGATGCCCGCTCATAAAGTCGATCATAAGGGCGATGGCGCCTGGGCTGACTTCCGTGTCTGGATTGAGCAGGAGCAGGAATGCGCCGCGCGCGCGCTTCAAACCGATATTGTTGCCGCGCGTGAAGCCAACATTTTTACTTTGCGCCAATAGCGTCAGGTCCGGGTGTTTTTCGCGCAGCAACTCCACGCTGCCGTCGGCGCTTCCAGAATCCACCACGATGACTTCCATGCTGAAGTCAATTTGACCGTGGATAGCATTCGAGCGCCGCGCCCGTCTTAAGCTTTCCAGACATTTGTCAAGCAGCTCGCGCACATTCCAACTGACGATGATGACGGAAAGGTCGACCAATTCGCGATCCCTCGAGCTGTTGTTCATCCCGCAGTTTAACAGTCTTTGGTCGATTCAGAGAGCGCTTGGCCGCGGAATCTACTAGGCTGGAGCCAGGGCAAATAGCCGCTCGGCATTGCTTGTGGTTTGCTGCGCCATTTCCTCAGCTGGAGCGTCATGCAATTCAGCCAGTTTGGCGTTGATGTAGAGGACGTAAGCCGGTTCATTGCGTTTCCCCCGCCGCTGCTGTGGCGCGAGAAAGGGACCATCGGTCTCAATTAATAGCCGGTCAATGGGGATGCTTCGGGCGACGTCCCTCAGCGCATCCGCCTTCTTGAAAGTGATTGGTCCGGTGAAGCCCAGGTAGAAGCCGAGTTCAAGCGCGCGTTGGGCGATTTCGCCCGAGGCGGAAAACGAATGCAGCACGCCCAGCCGCCCTCGCAACGCGGCCGGGACAGTGGGCGCCCAGCTTTCCAGAATCGACAGCACATCTTCGCTGGCTGACGGGGCTGTGCCCGCGCGCCCATCGCGGTTGTGGATGATCACTGGCAATTCCAGTTGGGAGGCGAGCGCAAGCTGTGCCTCGAAGGCGCGCCACTGTTGGGGCTTCGGGCTCTTGTCCCAATGGTAGTCTAGACCGATCTCGCCGACCGCTACGACCTTGGCGTTGCCTGCCAGCCGGCGCAACTCGTCGATATTGGACGCTTCAAAGTCGCCGCTGCTGTTGGGGTGGATGCCGACCGCCGCGTTGATGCTTGATTCCGTCGCTGACAGCTCGAGCGCCTGCCGGCAGCTGTCCAAGTCGATCGCCGGGATGATGATGCGCTTGACGCCGACTTTGTATGCCCGCCTCAATACTTCCGCCCGATCATGGTCGTAGCGGTGAAAATTGAGGTGGCAGTGGCTATCGACCAACTCCATCAGATAACCAGGTTCGGGTTGTCGCGCAGCTTCTTCAGATCCGCTTCCACCATCATGCCGATGAGTTCTTCAAAACTGATCTGGGGCATCCAGCCGAGCGCCTGCTGCGCCTTGGTCGGGTCGCCGACCAGCAGATCAACCTCGGCCGGGCGCATAAAGCGCTGATCCTGTACGGCGTAATCGCGCCAGTTCAAGCCGACATGGGCGAAGGCGACTTCGAGCAGACGTTCGACGGAATGGGTTGCGCCGGTGGCGATGACATAATCGTCGGGTTCATCTTGCTGCAGCATCAGCCACATCGCGCGAACATAATCGCCGGCGAAGCCCCAGTCGCGCTTGGAATCGAGATTGCCGATGCGGATCTCGTTCGCCAGCTCGAGTTTGATTTTGGCGGCGTGGTAAGTCACTTTGCGCGTGACAAATTCCATGCCCCGGCGCGGCGACTCATGATTGAACAGTATGCCGCTGCAGGTGAACAGATCGTAACTTTCGCGGTAATTGACGGTGATCCAGTGTCCGTAGACTTTCGCCACGCCGTAGGGGCTGCGCGGGTAGAAGGGCGTCGTCTCTTTCTGCGGCACTTCGCGCACTTTGCCGAACATCTCGCTGCTTGAGGCTTGATAGAAGCGGATCGCCGGATTAACCGTGCGCAAAGCCTCGAGCATGCGCGTAACACCCAAGCCGGTGATGTCGCCGGTGAAGACGGGCTGATTCCAGGATGTGGGCACGAAGCTTTGCGCGGCGAGATTGTAGACTTCATCGGGCTCGACAGCGCTGATGGCCGTGATCAGGCTGCTTAAATCGCCCATATCGCCCTGGACGAGCTGGAGCTGGTTTTGGATATGCTGGATGCGCTCGTAGCGCACCGTGCTCGTCCGCCGCACCATGCCATAGACTTCATAGCCTTTGCCCAGCAGGAACTCGGCGAGATAAGAGCCATCTTGGCCCGTGACGCCGGTAATCAAGGCTTTCCTGGTCATAGCTCGATTTCCTCAGCTTTCCTTAAGGCGTCCACGGCAATCGGACAGGACGTCGCGCAGCGTGTCTTCAAAGCTGAGTTTGGGCTGCCAGCCGGTATCACGACGGAGCTTGCTGGAATCTCCTCGAATCTCGGGCACATCGACCGGGCGCAGTCTCTCGGGATCGACGCGCACCTCGATTTCAATATCGGATAGTTGAAGCAGCGTATCGAGAAGATGGCGAATGCTATGCGCCAAGCCTGACGCGATATTATAGGCTTCGCCGGGCTTGCCTTTTTCCACGATCATGTGATAAGCGCGGACGATATCGCGCACATCGGTGAAATCTCGCTTTGCCTCCAGGTTGCCGACATATATAACCGCGTCGCCCGCGTCTTCCTCAATGGCCGCGATCTGCTTGGCGAAGGCCGGCGCGACAAATCGTTCGTTCTGGCCGGGTCCAATATGATTGAAGGGCCTCGCGCGCATGATTGGCAAGTCATGGCTCAAGTAATATTGCAAAGCCAGCATGTCCTGGGCGACTTTGCTGACGCTGTAGGGATTGGTCGGTCGAATCGCCGCGTCTTCGTCCAGCGGCAGCTGATCAGGCGCGACCGCTCCATAGATTTCGGCGGAACTAACGATCAGAATGCGCGGCTGAATATCGAGCTCCAGGCTGGCGCGAATGATATTGAGCTGGGCGCGGATATTATTTTCCAGCGTCTCCCAGGGATCATCGAAGGAGCGCGGCACAAAAGCCTGCGCCGCCAGGTGGAAGATGGCGTCGGGACGGCAGTCTTCGAGTAGATCGCGAACTTGCTCGTACCCTTTCAAGTCGATGCGGCGATGTTCATTCACGGCTTTGTGGACGGTTTCGCTGGGGAAAAACGTCGTCCCGATCAGGCGCGCTTTTGCTTGGACACGGCCGAGGTGAGCCGATAGATGGCGGCCGACAAAGCCGCCGGCGCCAGTTATTAGGACGCGCACGGTCGGTACTCTGTTGGGGCGGACAGCATGGGGATGGTTTCAGCATTGGGGATAAATTCTGCGTTCGCCATTATACCGGCCGCCTAACTGCGTCGTGGGATCATGCCTGCGACATTATAAAGCAAAGAAGTTCGTCATCCAGACCAAAGCAAGCGGCGGCGCGGCGGGCATGATGAATGGCGCTGCGCTACATTTAGCCGGTTAGATTACCCCAATTGTCATGCAAAGCCAGCAAGCTCTCGACATAGCTTCGATTGTACAGCCGACCACGAAGCAGCAGCGCCACATAGTGACCGGAAATCCAGCCGTCTTTCTCTCGATAGCTGGCTTTGAGCCACTCTGAATTCTCGGTAATTCCGCTGATGGCGACCTTCGACCCGGCGGGAATCATGGCGAGCGACTCGGCATCAATGCTTGGATGCCGCCGCAAATGGAGCATGGCGCCCGGATCGAGCGCAACCTCCCCGACGATGCCTTCCATCATGTCGTCAGTCGGAGGAATGGGCGTGGGTCCGCTGTCTTCGCCGCTGCGTATGCTGCCGCGCATTTGTTCACTGATCTGCGGAGCGACGGTTTCATCAAGGGCGCGCAGCGTGCTTACCGATACCGGTTCTCCGTTCAGCAGCAGTTGCACATAAACAGCGCTCACCCAGCCTCGATAGATTTTTCCATCGTCCGCTTCGTAATCGACATAGGCCCAAGCGTCCGAAGCATCCAGCCCAACGAGGCTCAACTCGGCGTTCAGGGGCAACTGCGCCAATACTTCGCTATCGGCATTGTTGGCCATGCGCAGGTTAAGGAGGGCGCTTGGATTGATTTGGTAAACGCGGGCGGTCACATGGTCAGAGAGATTTGGCGGGCGCATTTCTGTATTTAAGCTGCTGCCCGCGCGATTCTGCCGCACCATGGGCAGGCTGGCCAAGCGCTGCGTTTCACCGACATCATCAAAGACTTGCAGATAAAGGGCATTGACCCAGCCTACGAGCGCGCCACCGTCCTCCGTCTGATGGATGACAAAGAGCCAGGTGTCGGCTGGGCGCAGATCTTGCGCGGGATAAAGCGCCGCGGCCGGATCGGCAACATAGTCGCTGAGATCGACCGGCAGGTCGGGCGAATCACCAGCAAAGAAAGCGGTAAAGCCACGGCGGCCCAGCACGGTGAGTTCAGTACCGCCAGGCAGCAAGCCAAGGGACATCGCGTCGCTGGAAGGATATTGCCGCAGCTGCAACCTCGCGCCCGGGTCCAAGTCGACGATGGCGTAGGGACCGCTCACGAGTGTTGGACCGGTATCAGCAGGCGCCTCGGACTCGGCAGCCGTCTCATCAGCGCTCGGTTCGGATTCATCGGACGATATCGGCGCTAATTCGGCTTCCGTATCCTGGGCGGTGTGGGACTCAGGCGCCTCCTCTAATGGCGTCGAGGCGCCATCCTGATCCGTGTCGTTCACGGCGTCCTCATCACTTGGTTCGGCCGCTTCTTCGGAAGCGACGCTGACGTTCTGCAATGTGGCAGTTAAGCGGCGCATAAGGCTGGTCTCGGCAATAAGCAGGCGGGGCGCGCTAAAGGCGCTGCCGGGCAGGGCGATAAGGCTGTAATAGGAACCGGGATAAAAATGTATGGCAGGTACTTCGACTGTGCCGCGGTCGTCACCGATTTCAAGTGTCATCGACATGGCTTGCGCCCCGGGCACGATCTGCGCCGCTCCACCATGCGCGCCAAAGACGACATCGGCCGCGACAATGGCGCCGCTGTCCAGCTTGAGACGATTGACAGAGCCGTTCGGCACGGCGTTAATCAGATTAACCACCGTTGACGTCGCCCTTAGGTCTCGCAGCGAGTCCGGATAAGTGAATACGTTGAGCGAGGCGGGGGTACCCATGATCGCTACCGTTTGCATTTGTCCGGCGCTGACGTCCAGGATCAGGGATGAAATGACGGCGCCGCCCAAGCTCAAGGTGAGTTTATGCGATCCTCTTGGCAGCGCAATGTGCTCTGACGGATTGGCGAAAGCCAGAGACGGCACAATCATCTGATCATTGACCTTGAGATCGATGGGGGCGGCGCCTTGCACGGCGTGGACGAAACGGACCAGACCGCTGTGAGCATCGGCATCGGCCGCCGCCGCCGCCAGCATCAGCTGAGGATCACCTGGATCACCATGGATCAGCATGATGTTGCTTGTTCCAGCTGACAGCGTCGCGCTGAATTGATGAGGCGCCGCCTCTCCGCTCGCGCTCGATGAATGCAGGCTGAACTCGATTGGACCGGCAGGAATCGCGAATGCGCCCAGCGTGTCGCCCGACGAAAGTTTGCTGGCGTTCAACCGCTCATCGTGGGGCGAGACGATACCGATTTCGGAACCGTCGTCAAGCGCATTGACGATCAATAGGCGAGTCTTGCCGAATGCAAGCGGACTCAGGTCATCGGCGATGACGCTTGCCGCCGCGCTTTCGCTGGACGAGAGAACGATGGCGGAGGCCGCGTCTTCCAGCGCCATGGATTGCTTGCTCAGTTGGGTTGTCGTGCCCGCAATATATGCCGTTAACTCGGCGGCGCCGGCGGGCAGGCTGAAATAGGCGGAGCCTTCGCCGTCTGACAAATCGCCGACGGCCAATACGCCGTTAAGGTAGACGTCTATCGCCGGCAGGTTGGAGGCGACGTGGATGATTCGGGCGCGCAAGTCGGCTTGGGCATAAATGCCCCCAGCCCAAAAGGCTGAGCTTACAATGATTGCAAGCAGCGCCGCTAAGATTTTTCGGTTTGTCATGGGTTCTAACCCCGATCCTCGAGAGTCGCCTAATCTTTATTTCATCAGCGCAAGAGGGGCGGAGTTGTTATCGTAGCGCGCCTGGCTTCGGCGTTTCGATCAGGTGCCTTCCTGCCATTGATTGAGGTAGGCTTCCTGCTGCTCTGTCAGCGCGTCGATGCTCACGCCCATCGCCTGCAGCTTGAGGCGAGCGATCTCCTGATCAACATCTGTTGGTATAGTATAAACTTGCGCCGCCAGATTTTCCACGTTGCGCATCAAATACTCGGCGCCGAGCGCTTGATTGGCGAAGCTCATGTCCATCACGGAGGCGGGGTGCCCCTCGGCTGCGGCCAGGTTTATCAGACGCCCTTCGCCCAACACATAGATCGAGCGATCGCCGAGCCGGTATTCTTCCACCAGAGGGCGGACCAGGGTCGCCGGGCCGTCGGACATTTCCGCCAGGGCCTCAAGATTGATCTCAACATTGAAATGACCGCTGTTGCATAGAATCGCGCCGTCTTTCATGATGGCAAAGTGCTGCCTGTCAATGACGCTGACGTCGCCGGTGGCGGTGACAAATATATCGCCCAGCGTCGCCGCTTCGAGCATGGGCATCACGCGGTAGCCGTCCATGACCGCTTCGAGCGCGCGCAGCGAATTGACTTCGGTGACGATAACATTGGCGCCTAAGCCAGCGGCGCGCATGGCGATGCCGCGGCTGCACCAGCCATAGCCAGCCACCACGACCACCCGCCCGGCCAGGAGTATGTTCGTCGCGCGGATGATGCCATCGATCGTGCTTTGGCCCGTGCCGTAGCGATTGTCAAAGAGGTGTTTGGTGGCGCTGTCGTTGACGGCGATCACGGGAAATTGCAGGGCGCCGTCTTGCGCCATCGCGCGCAAGCGAATGACGCCGGTGGTGGTTTCTTCGGTGCCGCCGACGATCTCGTCCAACACCTCGCGCCGGTCTTTGTGAATGGTCCCGACCAGATCGGCGCCGTCGTCCATGGTGATGTGTGGCTTGTGATCGAGCGCCGCATGGATATGCTGATAGTAGGTCGCGTTGTCTTCGCCTTTGATGGCATAAACCGGAATCTCGTCATTCGCCACCAGCGACGCCGCCACGTCGTCCTGCGTCGACAGTGGATTGGAAGCGGTGAGCACAACATCGGCGCCGCCCGCTTGCAGCGTCTGCATGAGATTGGCTGTTTCCGTTGTCACGTGGAGGCAAGCGGAGACGCGCAGCCCTTCCAGCGGCTTTTCCCGGGCGAAGCGCTGGCGAATCTGTTTGAGCACAGGCATTTCCTGCCCAGCCCACTCGATGCGGTAGCGGCCGCCGGTCGCCAGTTCAATGTCCTTGATGTCATTTGCAATCGTCATTTTCTCTCCTGGGTTGCTCCCATGACGAGGCCTTAGCGCCAAAACGTCCGCATTTTAGCACAAGGCTTGTGGTTTGTCGTTTGGCAAGCGCGTATGCAGCTGGATCAGTTCGCGCCGAGCAGACAGTCCAGTTGTCCATCGTCATCGACGAGACAGCGGAAGCGCTGGACGAATTCCACCAAGGTGAATTCGTGATTCTGCGTACCCACTACTTCCAGGGCGTAGGTGGCGCTCAAGGCGCCGATCTGGGCGCAGAGTTTACTGGGCAGGTTCTTGCTTAACCCGAGAATGAAGCCGGCGCGATAGGCGTCGCCGGCGCCCGTGGGGTCGGCAATTTGCGTCGGCGGGAAAGCCTCGACTTCAATGATCTCGTCGGCCTGATAAATCCTGGATCCCTTTTCACTCTCGGTGATGACGACGATCTCAGCTAGATCGCGCAGATCCGCGAGCGAAAGGCCGGTCTTCTCATAGATGACGCTCGCTTCATAGATATTGACCACGACCATGAAGGCGCCGTTGATGCCGCGCCTAAGCTCGTCGCCATTCAAGCGCGCGACCTGCTGTCCCGGGTCATAGATGAAACGGACGCCGCTCCCCCGGCATTCGTCGCAGATCTTGACCATGGCCACCGGATCATTGGGCGAAATGACCACAAGATCGGGATTTCGGCTGAGGACATCAGCGATGCGATAATTGCGCGCCAAGTTCATCGCGCCGCCATAAAAGAAGGCCAGTTGATTGTTGTCGTCATCTGTGTTGGCAAAGAATGAAGCGGTGAATACTTCATCAATCTGGATCACAGTGCTGCAATCGACGCCACTGCCCGCCAGCCAGCGCCGATAATCGCCGAAATCGCGGCCGACCGTGCCCATTAACTTGGGACGCAGGCCGAATTTCGCCAAGGTGAAGGCGATATTGGCGGCGACGCCACCCCAGTGTTTGGTCATGTCGTCCACCAGGAAACTGAGGCTCATGTTATGCAGCTCATCGGGAATGAAGTGCTGCTGAAAGCTGCCGGGGAAGCGCATCAAATAATCGTAGGCGATAGAGCCGGTTACCAGTATTTCCATCGTTGCGGTCCGCTTTAAGATCAATCGCACAAAGGCGCAGTATAGCGCAGTTGACTCTAGCGGGGTACGGAAGATTCCATGCTTCAGCAGCTGGCTCGGCGATGTTTTGCGCTTGGGTGAAGAGCTGCCCTGCTGGTGATATACTTTCGGTGATTTGACACTTGAAATGCCCGCATTCCGCGGGGTAGGTGGCGCGAGACGTGTCTATATTTGATGGCAAGCGCCTGAAAGCGCAGGATCTTGACCTGCCGGTGGGGGCGTTGCGCCGCGGCTATTACGCCGACCGCTACTTCGCCAACAGTCGACAGATGCTCACGGCGCTGGCCTCCGAAGGCTACCGTTACCGCGGAACGAACCCGCGCGGCATCACCGGGGCGGACAAGCTGAAAGTGGGCGAAATTGAGGTGGAAGCGCAGATTTTCAATCGCCGGTCGCCATTTGCTGTGATCGCCGGAGTGGATCATGCGCTGGCTCAGTTGCGCTGCGCGACCGGTTTCTATGATGAAGATCAGAACTGGGTGGAGACTTGGCGCGACCTGGAAATCGACGCCGTGCAAGATGGCGCGCTGACCTATTACGCTGGCGACCCGCGGCAGGTATCGACCGTCATTGAAATCCGCGGATCATATCGCGATTTTGCCGTGCTGGAGACGACTATCCTGGGCGTACTGTCACGCGCCAGCAGGATCGCGACCAATGTCTATGAGGTCTTGCAGGCGGCGGCCGGCAAAACGGTGCTGTTTTTCCCGGCGCGTTTTGACCTGCCCGAAGCGCAAGCGATTGACGGCTATGCCTATTGGCTGGCGCTGCGGCGCTTTCATCGCGATACCGGTATTGCGCTGAAGCCTCTGGCGAGCACGGATGCCCAGGCGTCGCTTTGGCGTGGCGCCGGCGCAGGCACGATACCACATGCGATGATCGCCTGTTTTCTTGCGGATAGCGTAGAGACGATGGTACAGTTCGCGTGCCAGATTTCGCTGGACAGGCCGCGTATTTTGCTGGCTGACTTCAATAATGATGCAGTCGCCGACAGCCGGGCGGCGCTGACCGCCTTTTGGCCCCATTACGCCGCCGCCTATCAAGCGTCCGATGGCGCTGGTTTGGCGCGCTGGCGGCTGAACGGCGTCAGGCTGGATACGAGCGCGAACTTGCGCGACCGCTCCCTGCCCGCGGAAGCGGAGACAGGTGTCAGTCCACAGTTGGTCTTCACGGTGCGGGAGGCGCTGAACAATGCCTGGGAAAGTTGGGATGTCCCGCGCGCATTGGAGTCGGTCGCGCGCGAATTCTGCCGCGGCACACAGATCGTCGTTTCCGGCGGATTTAATATGGAGCGCGTGGCGCGCTTCGAGCGTGAAGGCGCGCCGGTCGATAGTTATGGCATCGGCTCGGCCTTACTGAGCAATGATCGGCGCAGCAATGTGGATTTTACGATGGACGTCGTTCGGGTGAAAGTCGCTGGCGAATGGGTCGATATGCCGAAGGCGGGTCGGCAGGCCGGCGACAACCCCGATTTGGAACGGGTTGATCTCAGCGAGATTTTCTGATCTAGCTGCGGCCAGCAATCCAGTCGACAGCAGCGCTACAGCACGTCGCCGGCGACAGCCCGCTGAAGGCTCTCCGCGAATGGTGGCCGCGCGATGCCGTTTTCGGTTACGATGCCGCTGAGGTAGCGATGGGGCGTGACATCGAATGCCGGGTTACGCGCCTTGAAGCGAGCCGGCACAATTTTATTGCCATAGGGCGTGGTCACTTCTGCCGGATCGCGCTGCTCGATCGGAATCTGTTTGCCGGCGCTGAGGCTGAGATCAATGGTTGAGGTTGGCGCCACCGTGTAAAAGGGGATGCCGTGAGCCTGCGCCATGATCGCCAGCTGGTAGGTGCCGATTTTGTTGGCGAAGTCACCATTGGCCGCGATGCGGTCGGCGCCGACGAGGATGATATCGACCTCGCCCTCGCCCATGTAATAGCCGGCGGCGGTATCGGGGATAATGTCGTAGCTGACGCCCAGCCGTTCCAGCTCCCAGGCGCTGAGCCGCGAGCCTTGCAGGCGGGGGCGCGTCTCATCCAGCAAGACGTGAAAATGCTTCCCAGCCTCAAAGGCGGCGCGGATAACGCCTAGAGCCGTGCCGTAATCCACGGTGGCGAGCGCGCCGGTATTGCAATGATGCAGGACAGTCGCGCCGTCGTTGACCAGCGCGGCGCCATGCGCGCCCATCCGGCTGTTGATGGCGACATCATCGTCGGCGATCTGCTGCGCCGCCGCCAGCAGGATTTGGCGCAAGTCATCCGGATGACTGAATTCGCCGCTGGTCGCGATATCCAGCAGTTTCTCCACCGCCCAAGCCAGATTGACCGCCGTCGGTCGCGCGGCTTTCAACAGGTCGCCGGATTTCCGCAGGTCAGAGATGAGCGCGTCGATGGTATCTGTTTCGCTTTTTCGCGCCGCCAGCGCCAATCCAAAAGCGGCCGCCGCGCCAATCGCCGGCGCGCCACGCACGGTCATGTCGCGTATGCTTTCAGCGACGGCTTCGACGCTTTCCAGTCGGACGAATTCCAGCTTCCAGGGCAGGGCGCGCTGGTCGATCATCTTGAGGGCGCCATCACACCATTCAACTGTGCGCATCGGATTTATCCTATCGCCTGGGAGGTCCTGGTGAATGCCAAGCCGTTTTCGCGATGCCGCTGGAAGACGGCATCCGCCATCGCGTCGAAATCGATGCCGGGCACCACAACTGAGGACATGCCGTCTTCCAGGAGGCGCAGCCCTTGAACGCGCTCGGGACGAGGCGCCAGCGCGCGCATGATGGAGTTTACCGTTTCCAGGACGCAGTGGCTCTTGGCTTGGCCCGCGAGATAGACCAGATCGTATTCGTCCAGTTCCCGCAAGAGGGCGCGATTCAAGCCGCCCTGCGGGTGATCGGCGACTTTGACTTCGGGCTCCAAAATGGAGTAGTGTTCGGTCTGCGGGATGGAGCCTTTGCTCAGCTTCAGCGGCTGGTTTTGTCGCGCCGCCGAGTGGTAGCAAACCGCCTCATACAAAGAAGGCGACAAATTATGACCAACCGTACCCACCATCGTATGGAAGGGCCAAATCATCAGCTGCTTCCTGTGCCGCGTTTCCAGCAGCCTGACGTAGCGCTTGGACCATTCTGTCTCATAGAGCGGCTGCCACCTGCCCGCCGCCACCTCGTCCGCGCTGATGACAGTGTTCGGCGGCGGATGACCACCGGCGGCATCGCGCCACCAGGTCGAAAAGAAGATCTGCAAGGGATAGTGGCTGTCCAAGGAGAGAAAGATCTTGCTGATTCGTTCGACATGTCGATAAATCCACTCGACCACGCGGCGGCAGTCTTCCACCGCGCCGGGCACAGAGAGCGCGCCATCGCGATGAATGAAGTCGACCTGCATATCGACCAGCACCAGCGCAACGCGCGGGTCGTCCTTGCTGGCCGCCGGCAGGTTCAGGGCCAGCCCGGCATCAACCGCCGCCTGAATGTCTGGCGCGAAGCAAGCGGCGACGCGGCTGCTATCATAAAAGGATGGAAGTGACATGCTGCCGACGGGCGCCGCCGCTAGTTGAATTGCGCGATCAAGGTACCCAACTGCTCAATATTCGGCTGATTGCTATAGGGCGTGAGCTGCGGCATGCCCTCGCCGATCTGGTAGAAGACCGTCGGCGTGCCTCTGACCTCCAGCCGCGTGGCGTACTGCGAATCGATATCAACCTGCGCCGCGTCGCGCGTGCATTCGAGCAGGTCGGCATAAGACATATCCATCATTTCAGCGAAATTGCGCGCCGAACTGTCGTTGAAGCGGCGGGCGCTGGCTAATTCAAAGAGCCGGTCATGCGCGTTCCAAAAGGCGCCGGGGCGCAAGGTATCGGCGCATTCAGCGAGCTGCGCGCTGAGCCTTGAATATGCCGGATCGACGACGGGCGTAAAGCGATACTCGAAGCGCGCCATGCCCTTGGCGACATATTGGCTGATGAGCTCGTCAACCGTTGATTTATAGCGCTGGCAATGGCTGCATAGGAAGTCTTCAAAGGCGACAATGGTGATCGGCGCGGCCGGATCGCCCAGAACAAAGCCGCCGTCGTCGCGCCGACCCTGCGGAATCTGTGAGTAATCGAATGCCCCGTCGCTGATCGAGCTCTGGCTGGATAAGACGACCAGAATCGCGGCGACCGCGACTGCGACAATTACAATTGCGCCCAGGATGAGCTTGCTGCGCTGGGGCGCGCTTTTGATTTTCTGCGCCACGACAAGATCCTTCTCCACTACTTGAGTTCCTGAAAACGTCGGCGCCGGCGCTGGAAGCTGTCCTTTGCCGACAATTGAATCCTACAAAGCATTTTGCCGCTAGTCAATTGTGTTGCCGGCGGCTCGCGAGCCTTTACATCTGATTTACAATCGAAGCTTGCCGTATACTATATGGGCGCGTGTCGAAACGCTGTCATGCGCCAATCGGTGGGGAGTTGAGTTCTTATGCGAATGGATGAGGTGATTGAAAGAAAGCGCGATGGCCAGGCGCTTGCCGAGAGCGAAATTCGATTCGTCATCAGCGGCTACACGGCGGGCGACATCCCCGATTACCAAATGGCGGCGCTGCTCATGGCGATATTCTTTCAGGGAATGAACCGGGCTGAAACGGTGAGTCTGACGATGGCGATGGCGCAGTCGGGCGAGATGCTCGATCTGTCGGATATCTGCGCTTATGCGGTGGACAAGCATTCGTCGGGCGGCGTTGGCGATAAGACCAGCCTGGTCGCGCTGCCATTGGTGGCGTCCTTTGGCGTGCCAATCGCCAAGATGAGCGGGCGCGGATTAGGTCCTACTGGCGGCACGTTGGACAAGCTGGAGTCGATCAGCGGATTCGATGTCAACTTGTCTCAAGCGGAGTTCCGGCGCATTGCGCGCGAGGTTGGCATTGTGATCGCCGGGCAGAGCCAGTCCCTGGCGCCGGCCGATGGGTTGATCTACGCGCTGCGAGATGTCACGGGCACGGTGGCAAACCGGTCCCTAATCGCCAGCAGCATCATGAGCAAGAAGCTGGCGGCCGGGGCGAGCGGCATCGTATTGGATGTCAAACTGGGCCGCGGCGCTTTCATGAAGACGCTGGAAGATGCGCGGGCGCTGGCGACTACGATGGTGCAGATTGGCGTCGACGCCGGGCGCGATATGGTCGCGCTGCTATCGGATGTGAATCAGCCGCTTGGCGTCGCGGTGGGCAATGCGCTGGAAGTGGCGGAAGCGGTCCGGACGCTGCGCGGCGAAGGACCGGTCGATTTTCATCAGCATTGCGTCGAAGTCGCCGCGCACATGCTGCGCCTGGCCGGGCAGGGCGAGCGCTGGACGGCGCTGGAGGAAGCGCGGGCGGAAGCTGATCGCGTGTTGACGGCGGGCGCCGCCTTCGAGGATCTGCGCCGCATGGTGGAGGCGCAAGGGGGCGATGTCTCGCAGATTGAGGACCCGCGCAAGCTGCCGCAGGCGAAACTTCGTTACAACATGCAGGCGCGCGAAAGTGGCTGCGTCGCCGCCATTCACGCCGACAAAATCGCTTGGGCGACGCTGACGCTGGGCGCCGGGCGGCGGACTAAAGACGACAAGATTGATCACGCTGTCGGCATTGAAACGCATTGCAACGTGGGCGACGCCGTGACTGCCGGCGACCTGCTGATGACGATACACGCTAATGACGAGGTCCGTTTACAAGCGGCTCTGGCGGAATTGGGCGATGCGATCGAATACAGCCCGGGTCTTGTCGATCCACTCCCGCTGTTTCATGGACTCATCGATAGTCAGGAACTTTAGTCCGCATCCAGGACGAGCTGGTCGCCTTCTAGGCGGACGCGGTTGAGCGGCGCATCGAGCCAATAGCCATCTTCAAAACGAATAAGCCCGTTGAGACCAAGGTATTCCGCCGTGTTGATCGCGCGGCCGCCCGCCAATGCCGCTAGCGTCAGCCTGGCGATGTCGTATGTCAGCGTTGCCAGCCAGTTAGGCGCTGGCGCGTACATCGCGCTGTTGAGGTATCGCTCGCGGAAATCCGCGTCGGGTGGAGCGCCGCTGCTGACGAAGCTAACTGGCTCGGCTGCAACCACGACTTTGCGCGTTTGAAGCAGCAGATCGAGATCGCCACGCCCCCGCGCTTTCGTCTGCCGCGCATTGGCGGCGTAGAGGCTGTCCTCATCGGCGCGATCCTGCCCCCAATTGCCGATCAAGATCAACGGTTTGCTATTCGCCATTTGCGTCGATGGGTCGGTTGCGACTGGTCCCAGGGCGATAATTGCCAAGACCGCCGGATCGAGATTGAGCGCTCTGACGCGCGCGACGGCGGATGCACGCGTGCCGCCATCGTCAATGGCCATTAGCTGGATGTCCTGCGGCTTGGCGTCGCCAAAAGCCAAGCGCGCCGCGTAAAGCGCGTTGTAGCCGATATCACGATATTGGCCTTCAAAGGGCGCGAGCAAGGCGATTTTGCCAGGCAGTTCCGGATTTGACGCGCCGCAGGCTGTAAGAGCATGAGCCAGCAGCAAAAGAATGATTGGTGTCGCGCGGAGGCTTTTGCAAGCCCGCCGGTCAGCAGCCATTGGCAAGGTGCTCTTCGAAGGTGACGGCAAAATTGTGGTAATGCGAGTTATCGCAGGCGGCGCGGAAATAATAATAGCCGGACTCGGCCGGGAAGATGGCTGCCTGGATCGCCGACAGCCCGGGGCTGGCGATCGGGCCGGGCGGGAAGCCCCCATGCAGATAGGTGTTGTAGGGGGACTGAACGTCGTAGTAATCGGCGCGGGTAATCTGTGGCCACCAGGAGCCGCGCGCTCCCTGAATGCCATATTGCACGGTGGGATCGGCTTCCAGCTTCATGCCGATGTCCAATCGATTGCGATAAACGCTGGCGATCATGGGGTGTTCGTCGCGCCAGACCGCTTCCCGCTCAATGATGGAGCCCAGGGCAACAACCTGATGCAGGGTGAGATTCTGCGCCAGCGCTTCTTCTCGCAAGGTATTGCCGACGCGATCTTGAAACGCGCGCAGCAGCATATCGCGCAAGCCCGCTGCCGAGATGTCCGGCGGCAGTTGATAGGTATCGGGGAACATGAAGCCTTCCAGCGACGCGCCGGGCGGGATATTCGCCCAGTCGGCGAATTCCTCGGGGAGCGGCGCGCCTTCATCGACCAGTGGCAGAAAATCAGCGCCTTGAAATCCGAAGAGGCCATTGCGGTCGATCAGTTCAGCCAGTTCTTCAATTCGCGCCCCTTCCAGTGTGCGGAAGGCGATGAAGCTCTTGCTGGAGTCGGTTAAGATTTCGGCGATTTGTCGAATCGACTGCGTTTGATTGAGGAAGTAGACGCCCGCTTCGAATCGCCGGTCGTAGCCTTCCAGCCGCGCGTAATCCAGGAACAGGTCGGCGTCGCGAATGAGACCGGCGTCGGCGAGCTCCCGGGCAATGGCGCTGGCGCCGGATCCGAGCGGGACATGAAATCGAATCGGCCTCGCCACGCTGCCGGCGGACGCGTCCAATTCTGACGAACGATTGCTCAATTGGTAGCGCAGAATGGCCATCCGCACATTGTTGTAGATTTGACCGTCCGCGGCGAGCAATAGCGCCGCCAGCAATCCAATCGCCAGCAAGGCCAGGGATATGCCCAGGACATAATACCTTCGTGTGACGCGCCGCAACAGTTTGCCTTCGCCCTCAACCGTGTGGAGCTGCGCTCATGATTCGCAGTTGACAGATCAAGTTCAACAGCATCTCATGTTTCCGCTTGGGCGTTTGCGTTTGCAGCAGCCCTCATATTGGCTTGAATATCGCTCAATTCGACCTCATCGAGAGAACGCATGACGGTGACCCACGTGCGCCCCGGTTTTAGCATAATCGGCGTGCCGTCGCCGTGGTTTAATGAGAGCGCCGCGCCTCGACTGTGGGTCAAGCGGCTCCAGGAGCCTCGGTAGAGCAGTCCCTCTCGCATGACGTAGGCGGGACCCCGCCCCCAGAGCGCAACCTCATAAGATTCGTTTATGGCGCCGGGCTCAAATAGATCGGGACGTCGATTGTGCGCGACCTGCAGCATGACAAGATTGTCCGCCCAGAGCTGGGCGCCGTCGGCGGCATCGTAGTGCGGGGCGCCATCGGCATAACGCAAGTACCGCCTGCTCTCCCCCTCGAACTGCCAGCGCGTGTTTGTCCGGTTGTACCAATTGATGTAAATGTCCTTGACATCGCGCCCGCCTGTATCCGGCTGCAAGTCGAAGGCGAAACCAACGGCGCGAAACCCGATATTGACATCGCGCCGGCTGGCGGTTTCCCACATTTGGCGCGTATCACCGAAGAGCGTGTGTTCGTACCCGCGGTCGCTCACGGATTCGTCGCGGCAGAAGCCCGCATCCGCGCAATTGTCGCCCAGCGAAGGCGAGAGCAGCAAGTAACGGTTGACGCGCTCTTTGTAGATATCTCGCACCGGTCCGCTGGCGCCGGAATAGGCGAGCAAGGCGGCGTACATGGTGAGCAGTTCCATATCGACCAGGCGCGCGCTGCGCACGGATCCGACTTTTTCTGGAGCCTTGCTGCGGAACATCGCGGCGAATCGCGTCACGCCGCCTTCCGATTCCATTTCAAAGACGAGATCAGCCTGATTGATCGCGTACTGGGGGCGAACCTTCGGCGGCCAGTTGGACACCTTGACGATGAGATTGCGCCGCGCGCGCGCCTCTTCGCTAGGATAAGGCAAGCCAGTCAAGGGATTGATGCCGCTCGGGTAGCTTGCCGGTCCCACATCTTCCACATGCTGGGGCGAATAGATATCAGACAGGACCGTAGCAATCAGTTGCGGTCCTTTCAGTGAAGCATCAGGCGTAGCGGTGGCGGTCGAGCTGGGCTTTGACGTGGCTGCAGGCGACGCGGGCTCGTCTTGCCCGGCGCTGGCGAGCGGCCAGATAGCCAGGCTGAATACGACTATGCATATACAAGCTGCGGTCGAAAATGTCGTTTGACGCATCAATGCTGGTTTCCTCACTCCGGATTGATCGCCGACAAAAGTATAGTCAGGCACCGCTGACTTCGACAGTTCGCAGTCAGTATAATAGGAGAATCGTAAGTTAGCCTTTGCCTAAGTCGGATATTGCATGGAAAAGCGCCGCTTGCTGATCAGTTATGCGCATCCGGACGACGAGAGTTTCGGATTGGGCGCCGCCATTCCTATGTGGAATGACGACGGGGTCGAAGTCTTTTTGATCTGCGCGACCAATGGCGATGTCGGTCATGTACCCGAACATCTGCGGGGCAAGTACGCCACGGTGGCTGAATTGCGCTTGAGCGAGCTGGCTTGCGCGCGGCAATATCTGAATTTCAAGGATGTCTTCATGCTGGGCTATCGCGATAGCGGCATGCTTGGCAGTGAAACGGCAAGCCATCCGGACTGCCTGGCTTACCGCTGGCAGCATCAGCCCGAGCGCGTCGTCGCTGATGTCCTGAAGGTTATGAGGCAAGTCAAGCCGCAGGTCGTCATCACCTTTAATCGATACGGCGGCTATGGTCATCCGGACCACATTGCGATCCAGCGGGCGACGGCGCGCGCGTTTGAGCGTCTGCGAGAAGAGGCGGAACAGTCCGCTTCTTATGCGCCACAGCGGCTCTACTACGCCGCCTATCCCAAAATATCGCTGCGGATGCGCATCTGGAAGGCGCGGCTGAAAGGGCAGGACCCGCGCCGGATGGGCATCAACCAAGATGTCGATACGCTGAAGTCTCTCAACCATATCGAGCCCGTTCACGCCCGCATACCGATTGCCGCTTATCTTGACATTTGGGAAAAAGCGAGCCGCTGCCATGCCAGCCAGGGAGGCGGGCGGATGACGCGAACGTCGCGATTGCTGCGGCGGGCGCTTAATCGCAAGCAGGGCTTTACGCGCGTTTATCCGGCGCCATTGCGCGACCGCGTTGATGAAGACGACTTGTTCGCCAATGTCGTCCTGAACGAAGACGGATGAGCTTTTGGGAAGCGCCAGCTATTTTGCAGACGCGCTTGCTTGGGCAAGATATGGCATGCAGTTTTGTGAGCGCCTCAGGCTTTTTTTGGCGGCAACGACCAAGATTGCCGGCATCGTAGGGGCGTTTCGGCTGTTGCCGCTATTCGCTATGGGCTTGGATCGCGGCGCATGAAGCGACGCAAGAAGCGTGCTGCGTATTGTTGCAAGTTGCCCTCAATGATGGCGCGGCGCATATTCTCCACATGGCGCGCAAGAAAGTCGATGTTGTGGATGCTGAGCAGATAATGCGCCAGCAATTCTTTCGCGACCACTAGATGGCGCAGGTAGGCGCGCGAAAACTGGCTGGCGTAGTTGTCGAGACGCGCATCTAGCGGCGCTTCGTCTCGCTTGAAGCGGGCGTTTCGCAAGTTAATGCGTCCGTCGTGCGTGAAGGCGGCGCCGTGCCGGGCGAGCCGCGTCGGGATCACACAATCAAAAATGTCCACGCCGCGCAGGATGCCTTCAACCAGATCATCCGGCTCGCCGACGCCCATCAGATAGCGCGGCCGATTATATGGCAGGCAGGCTACGGTATGATCCAGCATCGCGGCCATTTCCGCTTTGGTTTCGCCGACGGCAAGCCCGCCGATAGCGATGCCTTTCAGGTCCATGTCCGATACAAATCGGGCTGATTTTTCTCTGAGATCAGGGAAGACGCCGCCTTGCACGATGCCGAACAGGGCTTGTACGTCATCGTCGGGGTGCGCCTCCCGGCATTGCGTCAGCCAGCGATGACTGCGCTGCACCGCGGCGCTGACTTTTTCCCGATCATCTGGCGGCGGACACTGATCGAAAGCCATGATGATATCGGCGCCCAGATTTTGCTGGATTGCCATCGAGATCGCCGGGTCGAGCCGCTTCACGCTCCCGTCCAGGTGACTGCGGAAGGTGACGCCGTCGTCGTCAATCTCGTTTATCTCGCTCAAACTGAAGACCTGAAAGCCGCCCGAATCGGTCAAGATGGGACCGTCCCAATTCATGAACTGGCGCAAGCCGCCCATATCCCGCACGAGCTCATCGCCGGGCCGCAAGTAAAGGTGATAGGTATTGGAGAGGATGAGATGAATATCGAGGGCGCGCAGGTCTCGCGGCGCTACGGCTTTGACAGTGCCACCGGTGCCCACCGGCGCGAATACTGGCGTGGGAATATCGCCATGCGGCGTGTGCAGGATTCCCGCTCGCGCCTGGCCTTCTCTGGCGACAACCTCAAAATCGAAACTCATGGCTCTTCCTATGGGGATGGCAGCGTCGCTTCACCTTGCCGGGTTGGTATTAAGTCAAGCGCGCTGGCAGCTTACCATCGCGTTCTTGGCGAGAACTCTCGACCGCACATATCATATCACACGGACAAGCGAAACATTCTTTGCCGCGTGAGTTCGGCGCTTTGCAACATCTCCTGGATTTCAGCGCGGTCATCCGCGGCGGCTGTTATACTGCGTGCGTGTAACGTTTTGCTCGCTGCATGATGGGGCGCTTCCAGACGAGGCAAGCGTATTGTGGATGATGTTCCCGGATTAGCGCTGGCTTACGCGCATTCGCCAGTGTCAGAGCGGCTTGAGAATGGACGAGCGGCGGCTTTTCCCAGTTGCGTAACAGTCGACCTGGGCGCGCTGGCTTCCAACATTCGCTGGATCAAGGCGAGAGTTGGCGGCGACGTGTCGCTGATGGCGGTGTTGAAAGCGAACGCCTACGGTCATGGCGCTGCGGCAGTGGCGCGCGCGGCGCTGCAAAACGGCGCTGATCTGCTGGCGGTCGCTAACATGGCCGAGGCGCTGGAATTGCGCGAGGCGCATATTGGGGCGCCGATATTGATGTTGAGCTATGTGCCGGCGGAAGCGATTCCAACTGCGTTCGAGCATGACCTGAGCATGACGATCTTCGACGAGGCTTGTGCCGCGCGCTGCGTTTTAGCCACAGGCAACACGGGCCTCATGCTAAAGGTCCATGTCAAAGTCGATACCGGCATGGGACGGCTTGGCGTTTTGCCACAAGCGATGCATGCCCTTTGCCATCAATTGCAGGACGCGCCTGGGATTAGGCTCGAAGGCGTCTACACGCATTTTGCTACCGCCGATGACGACCCCGCCTACATGCGGGAGCAGCTGAAGACCTTCGATCGCGTACAGTCCGAGTTGCGCAGCGCCGGATTCCGCTTCAAATACATTCACGCCGCCAATTCCGCGGCATTGCTCAACGGTGGCGACAGCCGCTTCAATGTCGTCAGGCCCGGGGTGCTGCTCTATGGGCTGGAGCCGATGCCACAGAGCGGCTTTGCCCGGCAAATCCGGCCCGTGATGGCTTGGAAGACGCAGATCGCTCAGGTGAAGACTCTGCCGCCAGATTCGCCGGTGGGATATGGCAATGCTTATCGGACGCGCGGCTGGGAAACGATTGCCGTGGCGCCGGTGGGCTACGCTGATGGTTTGCGCCGCAGTCCCTACACTTGGCGTGAAGTGCTGATTCATGGACGGCGGGCGCCTTTGGTTGGACGGGTCAGCATGGAGAAGATCACCATCAACGTCAGCCAGATCCCAGGGGCCGCGGTCGGCGATGAAGTCGTGCTCATGGGACGGCAGGGCGACGATTGCATCAGCGCGGACGAAATCGCGGCTTGGATCCACAGCAACAATTATGAGGTCGTCACATCAATCGCGCCACGCGTTCCGCGAACTTATATCAATTGTTGACGCTCGTGTCCTAATCCTTCAAAAGCGTTCGCAGTTCTACGGCAATCCGGTCGGGCGGCAGGCCGAATTGGTAGCGCATGATCCAGCGCCCGCTGGCATCGAGCAAGAACGAGCCGGCTGTGTGGTTCACGGTGTAGGCGCCGGCGGAAGCATCGCCGCTGACTTCAAACGAGAGCCCCATGGGCGCCCCGATAGCGCGCACCATCTCTTCGCTGCCGGTCAAGGCAATGATGCCGTCCAGTTGGCGATATTCAAAATAGCCGCGCAGGACGGCGGGCGAATCGCGGCGCCCATCGACGCTTATGAAGACGAATGCCACCTCTTCGGCGCGATCGCCGAGCATGTCTTTGACTTGTTGGAAGTCGCTCAGCGTCAATGGACATATATCGGGGCAATTCGTGAAGCCAAAGGTCAGCAGGATATGGCGTCCGCGCAGGTCGCTAAGCTCGAAGGTCTGCCCATCTTGATTGCTGAGGGTGAAATCTGGCACGTCGATTGGCGGCGCTATTCGTATCGCGCCGTCAAACCTATGTTTATCTACATCACTGGAGTGACCGGAATCTGCCGCCTCTGGTTCCCGCAGTTGATCCTGCGCAAGATAGATGGTCAAAGCGGCGATGCCGGTGAGCAGGCCCGCGATCATGCCATAGAGCAGACGCGCGAAACTTTCTGATTTTCGCTTGCTTTTCACCGATGCAACCCTGTTTCTTTGCGGCGCGACAATCGTGGGTTGATTTTAGCAGTAACGGGGGAATTGATGTAGTCGAAGCCGGGGACCGGCACGCCCGGGAATCACATGCGCTAGTTGCGGACGGGCGTGAAAGTCGCTAGAATGATGCTGCTGCTGGAAGAGAGATTCTGTCAAGGAACAGGACGCCGAAGGGGCAAGCGACAAGTTAGCCAACTTGCGTGAAACTCTCAGGCAAAAGGATTCTAGGGGCAAGACACTCTGAAGGTCAGGCAGGCCGACAGGGCGCATTCTCGGCATGAGTTGCGCCCTTTTTTATTGCAAACGCTTGAGGAGGGTAACGATGGGGGACTGGAAGACACCGGCGAACTTAAGATATGCGGAGACCGATGAGTGGTTTGCCGTGGACGGTGATGTGGTGACGATTGGCATCACGGATTATGCGCAGGATCAGCTGAATGATATTGTTTATGTCGAATTCAGGGACGCGGGCGATGACGTGGACGCCGGCGATTCTTTCGGAGAAGTTGAATCGGTGAAGGCGGCCTCCGAATTATACAGCGCCGTCGCCGGCGAGATCATCGAAGTCAATTCCGCGCTTGAGGACTCGCCCGAGACGTTGAACGCCGATCCCTTTGGCGCCGGCTGGATGGTCAAGGTCCGAGCGAGCGACCTGGCGCCGCTGGCTGGATTAATGGACGCCTCTGGATATGACGCTTATTGCGACAGCCGCTAGGCCCGCGCAGACGGCTATGCCGCCGCCGGACGGGACTTGGCGCGGCGACCCGCTTTCAGCGGCCCGAAAGGCAGGAGAGAGGATCGACAAAAAGTGAGTTACATACCGCATACGGCAAACGAAACGCAGCAAATGCTGGGGGCAATCGGCGTCGATGCAATTGAGGCCTTGTTCGAGGCGGCGCCGGCGACGCATCGCTTCCCCAAGCTGGAATTGCCGCCGCCCATGAGTGAGATGGAAGTGGCGGCCGAAATGCTGGCCATCAGCGAGGCGAACGACCATGCGCAGGACTTCGCCATCTTTCGCGGGGCCGGCGCCTATCACCATTTCATTCCGTCGGTCGTCAACCATATCCTGTTGCGCGGCGAGTTTTACACCGCTTACACGCCTTACCAGCCGGAGATATCGCAAGGCACGCTGCAAGCGACCTACGAATATCAATCCATGATGTGCGCCCTTACCGGCATGAACGCGGCCAACGCCAGCCATTATGACGGCGCCACCAGCCTGGCTGAAGCCGTCACCGTCGCCCTTGAAGTCGCCAGGCACAGACGCAAGAAAGTCATTCTTAGCCACGCCATTCATCCGCAGTACCGCGAAGTCGTCCGCACCTACCATCAAGGCCGCGACATCCGCATCATCGGCGACCGCGGACGCGGCGAGATCGTCGATCTGATGGAAATGCTCGACGAGAACACGGCGATGCTCGCTGTTCAATATCCCGACTTTTTCGGCCAGATCGATGATCTGACGGCGCTGGCCGACGCCGTGCATGATGCCGGCGCTCTGCTGGTGATGGTCGCCAACCCGATGGCGCTGTCAATCTTCAAGAGCCCGGGCGAGCTGGGCGCCGACATCGTCGTGGGCGAGGCGCAGCCAATGGGTGTGCCGCTGGGCTTCGGCGGACCCTACCTCGGCTACTTCGCCATCAGGCAGAAGTACGTGCGCCGCATCGCGGGTCGTATCATCGGCGAGACGCTTGACGCCGATGGCAAGCGCGCCTTCGTCATGACGCTGCGCCCGCGCGAGCAAGACATCAAGCGGGAGCGCGCCAGCAGCAATATCTGCACCAATCAGGGGCTGATGGCGCTCTCGGCATCGGTCTACATGGCGCTGATGGGCAAGAATGGACTGCGTAAGGTGGGCGAGCTAAATTATCACAAGGCGCATTACGCCGCCAACGAGATCAACCGTCTCGACGGCTACAGCGTCGATATGAGCAAGCCCTTCTTCAACGAGTTTGTTGTTTCCTGCCCGCGCCCAATCGCCGAGATCAACGAAGCGCTGCTGGCTGAGGGCGTCATCGGCGGTTTTGACCTGGGAGCGCATTACTTCCACTTGAACGACCGCATGCTGCTCTGCGTCACCGAGATGAACGCCAAGGAAGAAATCGACCGCCTGGTCGAGATCCTGGGAGGGCTTAGCTGATGAGCACCGAACTCTTGCAGCCACTGATCTACGACATCGGCTCGCCGGGGCGCCTGGGCGTCAACCTGCCCGAATGCGATGTGCCCAAGGTGGAGCTGCCGGCGGCGCTGATGCGCGAGGAGCTGGCGCTGCCCGAAGTGGGCGAAGTCCAGGTGGTGCGCCACTTTGTCAAGCTGAGCAAACTCAATTACTCCATCGACCAGGGCATGTACCCGCTGGGTTCCTGCACGATGAAGTACAACCCGAAGATTAATGAGGATGCCGCGCGCCTGCCCGGCTTTGCCCAGCTGCACCCGCTGACCGACGAAAGCGGCTCGCAGGGGGCGCTCTTCCTCATGCACGAGCTTCAGAAATGGCTGGGCGAAATCAGCGGCTTTCCGGCCGTCAGCCTGACGCCGGCCGCGGGCGCCCAGGGCGAATTCGCCGGCATCCTCATGATCCGCCAGTATCATATCGACCGCGGCGAGGGCCAGCGCGATCTCATTCTCGTGCCCAATAGCGCCCATGGCACCAATCCGGCGACCGTCACGATGGCCGGCATGGATGTGCTGGAGCTGCCTTCGAATGACCAGGGCAATGTCGATATGGACGCTCTGCACGCCGCCTGCGAAGGCGAGCTGCGCGACCGCATCGCCGGCATGATGATCACCGTGCCCAGCACCTTGGGCTTGTTTGAATCGACTATCCTCGAGGTGATCGCCACGGTGCATGACGCGGGCGGGCTGATGTACATGGACGGCGCCAATATGAATGCCCTGATGGCGGCCGTCAAGCCGGGCGCGCTGGGCTTCGATGTCATGCACTACAATCTGCACAAGACCTTCTCCACGCCTCACGGCGGCGGGGGACCGGGCAGCGGCGCGGTCGGCGTCAACGAGAAGCTGGCGCCTTATCTGCCGGGACCGATAGTCGAGATGGTGGAGGAGCAACCCCCCCGAACCCCATCCCCCGGCCCTGTCCCCCCCTCGGTCCCCCCGCTCGACGGGGGGCGGAATTCCAGTGAACTAGGGAAGGGGAGTTCCAAGTCCCCCCTTAGCTCGCTGGGGGGGGATTTAGGGGGGGGGGGGGTTGGGGTGAGGGATGCCGAACCGCCCCTCTACGGCTTCGTCATGCCGGAGAAGAGCATCGGGCGGCTGAAAGCCTTCCACGGCAACTTCGGCATGCACCTGCGCGCCTACGCCTACATCCGCGTTTACGGCGACAGCGGCATCCGCGATGTGACGCGCTATGCCGTGCTCAACGCCAACTACCTGCGCGCCAAGCTGATGGCGACTTATACCGTGCCATACCCGCGCTATTGCGGGCATGAATTCGTGCTGGAGGGCCACTTCGCCGACGCTGAGGACGTGCATGCGCTGGACATTTCCAAGCGGCTGATGGATTACGGCTTCCACCCGCCCACGAATTACTTCCCGCTGATCGTGCCGGAAGCGCTGCTGATCGAGCCTACCGAGACCGAGACCAAAGCCGAGCTCGACGAATTTGTGGCGGCGATGGAGAAAATCGCGGAAGAAGCGCGCCGCGACCCGGAGCTGCTGCGCCAGGCGCCCCATACTGCGCCCGTGCGCCGGCTGGACGAGGTGCGGGCGGCTAAGGAGCTGGTGCTCTGCTGCGCGCCGGCGTTGCCACACTAACTGGCGGGCGACCTGATAGGTCGCCCCTACAAGTCTCACATTGACGCAATTATCATAGGCGCTCAACTGACCCCGCCGACGATTTAAGCTGTCTCATCTCATGCTCGCGCTTCTGAACATCTTCGTCGACAACATGATCCCGGTGCTGGCGATTGCGGCGGTCGGCGTCGTTTTGCGCCGCCGACTGCATGTCGATCCGGCGACGATTTCCCGCATGATGTTCTATGTCTTCGCGCCGGCTCTGGCTTTTGACGCTGTTTACACGAGCGACATCAGCGGCAGCGATTTCCTGCGCGTTTATATCGGCACGCTGGCGCTGATGGCCGCGGTCGGCGCGATTGCCTTCCTGGTCCTGCGCGGGCTGCAGGCGGCCGCATCAACCCACCAGAGGCGGCAGTGCTTACGCGCCACCCAGATCAGTAGGCGCGAATTTGCCACGGCACTGGTCGCCACATTTGTCTTTAACGGCGCCAACTTCGGCCTTTCCATCGTCAGTTTCGCTTTTGGCGAAGCGGCGCTGACATACGCGGTCATCATTTACATCGCCGGCTCGACTGTCGCCTGGACACTGGGACCTTACGTGTCTTCGAGCGGGGCGGCGTCGATGCTGAAGTCGATTCAGAACGTCTTGCGCACGCCCGTGGTTTACGCGCTGGCGCTGGCGCTGGCGCTCAAGGCGGCTGGAATTATCGAATTGCCGCCGGCGCTCAGCCGCAGCTCGCAACTGCTGGCGGATGCGTCCATCCCCTTGATGTTGGTGCTGCTCGGTTTGCAGCTGGGCGGATTCCGCAAGCCCGACCGCTGGCGGCTGTTGCTCTCAGGCACGGCGATACGCTTGCTGTTGGCGCCACTGCTCGCGATTGTCTGCGCCTCCCTGCTCGGCTTGCATGGCGCCGCGCGTTCCGCCTTCATCTTGCAAGCGGGCATGCCAACCGCGGTGCTGACGCTCATCCTGGCTTATGAATTTGACACCGACCGCGATTTGGCGCTCAACTTGATCATGACGACCACGCTGCTCAGCCCGCTATCGTTGACGGTTCTGATATATTTGCTGCAAAATGGCGTCGTCTAAGTGTCGCCTCACTTGCGCCGCGGAAAACGCGTCAAGATCGTCAGCGGCTGCGGCACAACCGCCCGCGACCCGATGGTGAGTTCGGCGTAATTGGTCGGCTTGGCGCGTCCAGCCCCCGCAAAGACCGCGAGCTGCGTGCCCGGTTTGCGGAAGCCGCGTCCCATCAATGCCTGCCCGAGCTGAAAACCTTGGGAATCGATATTGCAGCTGGTGACCGTCCCAACGACGCGTCCGCGCGCGTTGACGATTGGATCGCCGTAGTGGGCCGGGCGCACGCCCTTGTTGTCCAGCCGGAAGCGGCTGACTTGGAATTTGCGTGACCGCTCGTGGCGGACGAAGGCGCGCTTGCCGATGAAGAAGGGTTTGTATAGCTTGACATAGGCGCCGAAGCCGGCCTCGGCCGGATTCAAATTGAGCTCGCCCGCCAGCTCCAAGCCATAGAGCGGCAGACCGGCTTCTGTGCGCAGGCTGTCGCGAGCCGCCAAGCCGCAAGGCGTCACGCCCATGTCAACAAGCCGCCGGAAGAGTTGGTCGGCTCGCTCGGGATGCGCGAAGAGCTCGTAGGCGACGCGCTCGCCGGTATAACCGGTGCGCGAGACAATCAGGTCGAATTCGCCGAGACGCGCCCGCGCCACGCCCGCCCACTTCAACCGCCTGATCGCTGCCAGGTCCTCATCGCTGCCACCGAGCGCCAGCAAGTAATCGCGGCTTCGCGGACCCTGCAGGGCGATATCGACGCGCTGTTCGGCACCATGCTCCTTCAGGCGCAGGTCGCGCAGGACAAATCGGGGCTGTTGTAGGGGCGACATATTATGTCGCCCGCCTTTACCTTGCGCATTGCGGGCGACCTGGTAGGTCGCCCCTACAGGTTCTTCGTCGGCGGGGGATGGGGTTGGCGCGGGTGCAATGCGGCGGCTCGGATGAGACCGGTCGATCATGACTTCGCCGGCGATTACCGCATTTAGCCAAGCCCAGTTTTTGTCATTGTTGGAGGCGTTGACCACGGCGAGGAAATGATCTTCGGCGAGTCGATAGATCATCAGGTCGTCGAGCGGGATGCCATCCACATCCAGCAGGTAGGTATAGTGAGAGCCGCCGACTTTCAGGCGCCTGACGTCGTTGGTGGCGACTTGGTCGAGGAAGGCTAGAGCGCCGCGCCCGCGCAGGTCAAAGACGCCCATGTGCGCCACATCAAAGATGCCGGCGTCCTCGCGCACGGCCGCGTGCTCCTCGCTGACCGACTTGTACCAGAGCGGCATGTCGTAACCGGCGAAGGGCGCCATCTTCGCGCCCAACTCCAGATGCAGGCTATGCAGCGGCGTTTCCAGCAGGGGTCGCGCAGGGGCGCTATCGGGGACGAACATGGGGAGGGGAGCTGAACCGACCTCAACCGCTCCCCCTGGCTCAGACCAACCCCCCCCTAAATCCCCCCCCATAGCAATGGAGGGGGACTTTGCCGCTCGTGCGTCGTCTGCTGACACTAGCGGTTCGCGTTTAGCGCCCCCTCTCCCAGCTGCCTCGGGAAGGGGGCCGAGGGGAGGGGTTGGCATGCCGAACTTCTCGCCGTTGATGCCAATGTGGTATGCCTTTGCGTCGTAGCCGGCGCTGGTGGCTTCACCCCCCTCAACCCCATCCCCCGGCCCCTTCCCCAGTAAACTAGGGAAGGAGGATTGCAAGTCCTCCCTTAGCTCGCTGGGGTGGGATGGGCTTGGCTCGCCCCTACCGATCAGCTTGACGGCGACCGGACCCGGCAGCTTGGCGTGGATGTCCTGGTCATCAAAGCGGACGAATCCATCGCTGAGCGCGCGCAGCCAGGCGACGGCGCGGTCGGCGGCACCCGCGATGTTCAGCCGATATTCGCTCGCAGACAGACGGGTGATCTCGCCGCTGGCCATCACCGAGCCGTCACGCTCAAGGAGGCGCGTCGGCTGGCTCTCGCCGTCATTGAGCGCGGCGACATCGCTGGTTGTCGCGACTTGCAGGAAGTCGCCGGCGGCCGCGCCCGCGACGCTTACTTCTAGGGGCGGTATGTTGTGCCCGCCGCCAGCGGGCGATTCAACCCCTCCCCCCTTCCTATGCTGTCGTAGGGGCGACATAGTATGTCGCCCGCGGCTACCCTGCGCATCTCGGGCGACCTGGTAGGTCGCCCCTACAGCTTCTTCACTGGCGGTGGGGGGGGATTTAGGGGGAGGTTGGTGTTGCGCCCCTACAGGTGCTTCGTCTGCAGGGGAAGGGGGCTCGGCGGCGCCCGTAAAGAAGTGAGGATATCCGTCAGCCTTGGCGTCGGTGTCAATGCCGATGCGCCGAGCCAACTCGCGCGAACGCGCGGCAGCGGTCTGAAGCAGGTCGAAGTCGATTTTGGCGCGTGGCAGCGGACGCAGGCGCCCGGTAAGGCTGAAGGGCAGGCAGGCTTGCAGCACATCGGCGATGATATCACCCAGCTCGTCTATCTCGGCTGCTCCCATGCCTCGCTGTGTGACCCAGGTGGTTCCGAGTCGAATGCCGCTGGGCCGCAGCGCCGAAGTATCGCCCGGAATCGTCTGGCGGTTGACGACGATGCCAGCCAGGTCGAGGATGCGCGCTGCCATGTCGCCACTGAGCTTCGTGTCATCAGCGCCGACGATCGTCTTGCAATCCAGCAGCAGCAGGTGCGTATCGGTGCCGCCGTAAGGCAGGCGCAAGCCGCGCGCTTGCAGCTTGTTCCCCAGCCGGACGGCGTTTGCCAGCGTCTCCCGCTGCAGGTCGCGGAACTGCTCGCTATCCGCGATGCGCAGCGCGACCGCCAGCCCCGCCATTGTGTTGATGTGGGGTCCGCCTTGTTCGCCAGGAAAGACGGCGCGGTCGAGCTTGCGCGACAGGTCTTTGCGATGGGTGATGAGGACGGCGCCGCGCGGTCCATTGAGGGTCTTATGGCTGGTGAAGCTGACGACATCGGCGATGCCAACCGGGTTGGGGTACAAGCCCGCGGCGATCAAGCCGGCGACATGGGCGACATCGGCGAGCAAGAAGGCGCCGACCTCGTCGGCGATGCTGCGGAAAGCCGCCCAGTCGGCCTGGTACGGGTAGCTGCTGAATCCGCCGATGATGAGCCGGGGTTTGCGCTCGCGCGCCAGGTCGCGGATCTGTTCATAATCGAGGCGCTCAGTCTTGGGACAGATGGAATAGCTGACGATGCTGTAATTGATGCCGCTGCGGTTGACCGGGCTGCCATGCGTGAGATGCCCGCCCATAATCAAGTCCATGCCCATGACGGTGTCGCCGACATTGAGCAGGGCGCTGTAGACGGCGTTATTGGCGGGAGCGCCCGAGAGCGGCTGAACGTTGACGAACAGGTCGTCCGCGCGCAGTCCATTGCCGGCAAAGCGCTCGGCGGCGCGGCGGCGCGCCAGCGACTCCAGTATGTTCGCATATTCCGTCCCCTTGTAATAGCGCTGGTCGGCTTGACGGCGAAACTCCGGCAGCCGCTGATCATAATCCAGAATTTCGCTCTGGGTCATCTTCCGTGAGTTGTCGAGCGGATAGCCCTCGGCGTAAAGGTTGTGGAAAGGAGAACTGATTGCATTGCGCACGGCAAAAGGCACGGCGCTCTCCGACGGAATCAGGATCAGTTTTTCCTGCTGCCGCGCGGTCTCATGCCGGATCAGTTCGGCGACCGCCGGGTCCAACTCATCGACGCCCCCGCGAAAGAGAAAGTCATTGTGTGTCATTGCTGGAATGGACTCCTGTTTCGTCAAGCTTGGGCTGACATTCTATCATGGCTGAATGCCAGGAACTATGCGGAGTCGAGCCGCGGTCAAACGCGATAGCTAGCCGTCCACGGTTGCTTCGGCTGGCATAAACGCGCTGCTATCAGCGAAGCGGGGCGCGCGACAGGCGCCGCTCTCGATGCAAGTGGAGATTTCGCCGGCGGCGACTTCGGCGACAAGCGCATGCAGGAGCGGACCATAGTGCTTCGTCGGGCTCCAGAATTTGTCATCCACGTGCATCGGCTGCAGATGCTCCTCCAGCGCGATGTAGTGGTAGGACTTGCGGCTATGTTCCAGGAGAAAGTCGTAAACCGGGCGAGGACGGGGCAGGTTGCTGAAATAGCGAATGAGATGACTTTGCAGCGGCAGATGAAGCACGACGAATTCGGCGCCGGCTTTATTGACGTCTTGGGCAAAGGCGTCAATGATCGCTTGGCCCAGCTCCCCGCCTTCGCTGCCCGGGCGGTAAATGTCTGGTTCGTCTTCGGCCTGCCTCAGCGCTTCAAAGACTAGGCTGAACAGCCGGCTCGCGGACCACCAGCGCGCTGCCGTGAAGCGGCTCTGATAATAGAATTCGAAGGGCGCGAGCGGGTGATTGCTGAAGTTTTCAAAGACGTCCATTAACTGTTCGGGCGGCAAAGTCGGAACATTCAGCAGCTGAAGTTCGTCGTCGATCAGGGCGAAGCGCGGCTTGGAAAAGGCGGGTCCGCTACGGTGGAGCAACTGCCGGAAGACATTTACGTTTCGTTTGAGATTCTCCGGCTGCAAACCGAATAAGACGATATCCGGCGCAAAGCTCTTGCCGAGGCGCTGCCAGCGCAAATAAGCCTGCCCCATGCCAAAGGCGCCGACGCCGAAGTTCAGCACTTCCGCTCTGATGCCGGCCTCGTTCAGTGCGCGCTCGAGCAGGTGACCCCAGACTTCGTCGTCGCCAACGTCGTCGCCGGCGGTGAATGAGTCGCCGAAAACGGCGATGCGCAGCGTATCAGGCGGCGGGCTCAGGTCAAAGTCTCGTTCCGCGCGAAAGCCGGCGCTGTTGATGGTAAATGTTCCGCCTTGACGGACTGAATTGGGGCGAAACGACCAGCCCGTCCATTCATCGTAAATCACGACGGCTATGTCTTTGTTGGCGATATAACCCTCGATTTGCCCACGCAGCTCGTTAACGGGCAAACTCTGCGATTCCAAGCTGAAGTCCAGAAGCGTGAAGCGCCCGTCGGCATCGGTTGTGCCAGCGACGCGGACCAAGACTTCCAACAGAATCATAGTCAGCGTCACCGCAAAGACGACAATCAGCGCATTTGCGAAAGCTCTTCGGCGCAACAGGCGCTCCTTGAAATGCTGTCAGCCAGATGACAATAGCGGCGCGTATTCATTGGTTAGCATTGTCGAGATCGATTATACATTCGCGGGGCGTTTATGATTCCGAGGATGCGGATAAAGTCCTAGATGCGACTTTGACAATCGCGCCTCCCGTCTATACAATCCAATACGCTCTCGGCTCGCCAAGAGCCGTCATTTGTCAGCTTCTGGAAACCAGATCCAGGTTTGTGTTGGGGAAAAATCGCAATGAAGGAATACCAGACGGCAAACATTAGAAACGTCGCCTTAGTGGGGCATCAAAGCTGTGGCAAGACATCATTAGTGGAGGCGCTCTTGTACAGCACCGGCGCCACGAATCGGATGGGGCATATTTCCGAATCGAATATGGTTTCCGACTGGGATGATGAAGAGAGGGAGCGCGGCTTGTCCCTGTCCACATCTTTGGCGCCCGTAGAATTCAATGACATCAAGATCAACTTGCTGGACACGCCCGGCTTCACCGACTTTCAAGGGGAGCTCAAGAATGCGATACTGGCCGCCGATTCCGTGATTGTGGTGATCGACGCGGTCGCCGGTGTGGAAGTGGGTACGGAACTGGCTTGGGAGTATGCCCGCATCAGCGAACAGCCAATCATTGCCGTTATCAACAAGATGGACCGTGAAAACGCCAATTACGAAGTCGTGCTCGACCAGTTGCGCGGCCAATTTGACGACTACAAGTTCATCCCCATCATGCTGCCAATCGGGCAGCAGGAGGACTACAAAGGAGTCGCCAATGCCCTGACGCGGAAAGCTTATCTGGGCGATGGCGCGGAACGTTCCGATCTTCCTGATGACTATGCCGACGCGCTGGACGAGGCGCATATGGAATTGATGGAAGCCGCTGCCGAAGCCGATGACGATCTGCTGGAGAAATACTTTGAAGAAGAGTCGCTGTCCTTTGACGAGATCCGCCAGGGCATGCGCAAGGCATCGCGCTCGCCCGAGCTGAAGACGGTGCCAGTCTTCACCACATCCGCCACCGAAAACATCGGCACCATCCCGTTATTGGAGGCGCTGGTCGCCTACACCACAGCGCCAAACGAGCGGCGCGTGAATATCATGCGCGGCGAAGAAACCGATGTGCTGGGCGCGCCTCATGCCGATGACGATCCCCTGGTGGCTTATGTCTTCAAAACATTGAATGACCGATTTGTCGGCACGCTTAACTACTTCCGCATTTTTTCCGGCTCGATTTCAGATGATGGACGCTACACAAATGGAAACAGCGGCGCCAGTGAGCGTTTCAATTCGCTTTTCGTCATGCGCGGCAAGGAACAGCTGCCGATCTCGATGATGCGCGCGGGCGATATTGGCGTGGTGGCGAAGCTGAGCGAGACCAAGACGGGCGATACCTTTGTCGCTGCCGATTCTGATGTCCGCGTCGTCGCGCCTGATTTCCCGGCGCCGCTTTATATGATGGCGGTTGCGCCGCGCACGCAAGCCGATAGCGCTAAAATGGGACCGACGCTCAGCAACCTCTGTGATGCCGACCCGACCTTGCGTTGGCGCCAAGATGGCGATACGCGGCAGACCGTCCTTGAGGGCATGGGCCAGATTCACCTTGACGTCACGCTGAAGCGGGCCGAAGCCTTGGGGGTCGGCATCGACACCTACATGCCCAAGGTACCCTATCGCGAGACGATTACTGGCAACGCCGAATCGAGCTATACGCACAAGAAACAGACGGGCGGCGCCGGGCAATACGGGCGCGTGGATCTGAAAATCGAGCCGACGATTGAGGGCTTCGAGTTCGAATCGTCGGTCTTTGGCGGGGCGATCTCCCAGCAATTTGTCGCGTCGACCGAGAAGGGCATTCGCGCGGTCTTGCCGACGGGGGTCATCGCCGGTTTCCCGGTTGAGCGGGTGAAGGTCAACGTCTTCGATGGCAAGGAGCATCCGGTCGATTCAAAAGACATCGCGTTTCAGATCGCGGGGCGCGAGGCTTTTCGCGAAGCATTCCGCAAAGCCAAACCGGTTCTGCTGGAGCCGATTATGGATGTCCGAATCACCGTCCCCGAGTCGATGATGGGTGACATCATGAGCGATCTCAACACGCGTCGCGGCCGCGTCCAAGGCATGGACACGATCGGCATCAAGAGCGTCGTCACGGCGGAGGCGCCGCTGGCGGAGATGCTGCGCTACGGCAATGACCTCCGATCAATGACCGGCGGGCGCGGCATCTACACCATGGATTTCAACCGCTACGATCGCGTGCCGAACTACGTGCAGGATGACATCATCGCCGAAGTCGAGGCGGAAACGGCGCAATAAGCAGATTTGAAATGTAGCTATGACAAAGGGCGAGACCGGTTGTAATCTCGCCCTTTTGAATTGCGCAAGACTGCGCGCTGATTGCCGGGCAATCGCTCTAGCTTGGTTCGCCCTCTACCTCAGCGGTCTCTTTACTGTCCGAGCCATTCTGTTCCGATGCTTGCGGTTCGCGCAGATGCTTGGCCACGGATTCTGGCACGATGTCCTCCAGGTCTTCTTCCAAGCCAAGAATCCTCAAGACTTCTTCGCGCTCAACCGTCTCTTTTTCGAGCAGCGCTTTGGCAAGCTCGTCCAGCCCTTGGCGATGATCTTCCAGCAGCTCGCGCGTTTCTTGGTATGCAACATCAATGATGCGCTTGATTTCGGCGTCAAGTTTGGAGGCGGTGTCATCGCTGTAATCGCGTCCGCTGGCGATCGCGTAGCCGAGGAAGGGTTGCTCGGAATCGTCGCCGTAATTGACCATGCCGACCGAATCGCTCATGCCGAACATCTTGACCATGCGGCGGGCGATCTGCGTCACCTGCTGAATGTCGTTGGCGGCGCCAGTGGTGACATCGTCAAAGACGATCTCTTCGGCGATGCGCCCGGCCAAGCCCACGCGAATGAAGGCTTCAAGCTGTTTGCGCGATTGATGCAGCGAATCATCCTTTGGCATATAAAAGGCGACGCCGAGCGCGCGCCCGCGCGGGATGATCGTCGTCTTGAGCAGGGCCATGGCATCGGGAAGCAAGAATGAGACTACGGCGTGGCCCGCTTCATGGTAGGCGGTGATGCGGCGATCTTTCTTGTTGGAGAGCGGCGGGCGTTTGGTGCCCAGGCGAATGCGTTCGTAGGCGGTGGTGAAGTCGGACATGGTGATCAGGCGGCGGTTGAAGCGCGCGGCGTGCATGGCGGCTTCGTTGGCGAGGTTGGCGATGTCGGCGCCGGAAAAGCCGATGGTGGCGCGCGCCAGCGATTCGAGCTCGACATTGTTGCCAAGCGGCTTGTTCTTGGTGTGAATTTTGAGAATCTCGTGCCGCCCCTTGACATCGGGCAGGTCCACAGTGATTTGCCGATCGAAACGGCCCGGCCGCAGCAGAGCCGGATCCAATACGTCCGGGCGATTGGTGGCCGCGATCAAGACGATATTGGTGTCGTTGTCAAAGCCATCCATTTCCGATAGCAGTTGGTTCAGCGTTTGTTCGCGCTCGTCGTGGCCGCCGCCCAGGCCGGTGCCGCGCCGGCGGCCAACGGCGTCGATCTCGTCGACGAAGATGATGGCGGGCGCGTTTTCTTTGGCGCGTTTGAACAGATCGCGAACGCGCGAGGCGCCGACGCCGACGAACATCTCCACGAACTCGGAAGCGGCGATGCTGAAGAAGGCCACGTTGGCTTCTCCGGCGACCGCGCGCGCCATGAGCGTCTTGCCGGTGCCGGGCGGGCCAATCAGGAGCACCCCCCGCGGCACCTTGGCGCCAACTTTGACATATTTCTCCGGCTGCTTGAGAAAGTCCACGACTTCTTCAAGCTCCATCTTGGCTGCGTCTTGACCGGCGACGTCTTCAAACTTGATGGCTGGCATCTCCGGCGTTTTTTCGCGCGCCTGCGACTGGCCGAAGGAGAAGATGCCATTCATCTGACCCTGCGCCCGCCGTCCCATCCAGACGAAGAAACCGATGATGAGGACCAGCGGCAAGAAGTTGATGAGCAGGGTTAGCCAGGTCGAGGGCTGCGTCCAGCTTCCGTCAATGGTGTCGACGCCCCTTTCGTGCGCCATGCGCAGCAATTCAGCGCCGGCGTAAGGCGGGAGCTGCGCCGAGAAGCGCGAGACATTTTGCATGCGCCCGGACGCGGCGGAGACGATGATGCCGCTCTTGAAGGTTCCGCTGACGGAGACATTGTCCTGAAAATGAAGCAGACTGATGTTATTCATCTGCAACTGTTCGTAGACATCGGAGTAAGCGATTTCCGGCGTTGAAGAGAACCCGCCAAAGAGCCCCGGCGAGGAAATCAGCGCCAATAGCATGACGAGCACGAGCAGGCCGGGCGAGATCCACTTGCGCCAATTCGGCGGCGGCTGCGGGGGGCGCGGACTGTTCCCGCCGTCACGACTTTCGTCGTTATCGTTGTTTTCCCAAAACTGCATCGATAGATCGTAGCCTCGAAAAGCGGCTTGTATATCCTGATTATACCGTATCAGCGGCGGGAATTGTGCAAGACTTGTCTTAGAATGCCTCGGCTGCGCCTTCAATGTAGGGCTGCGCTAGGCGATGATACCATGAAATACGAGCGATTTCGCCGGTCGGTTGCGGCCTCGCTTGCTGCCGTTCACGGCGCGGGCGGCGCATGCTGACGCCGCTGAGGCGCGAATCACGATTTCGCTAGCGGCGAATCACCGTTATTATTTTGGGAACAGACGCTGTGTGTGATGTCAATGGACATGAGAGCCGACCGAGATGCAGCATGAATCGATTGAAAGACGAGACCAGTCCCTATCTGCTGCAGCACGCTGACAACCCGGTGGATTGGCATCCCTGGGGCGCGGAGGCTTTTCGCATCGCGCGCGAGCAGGACAAGCCGGTCCTGCTGAGCATTGGCTACAGCGCCTGCCACTGGTGTCACGTGATGGCGCATGAAAGCTTTGAAGACGAAGCGACGGCGGGGATGATGAACGCCCTCTTCGTCAACGTGAAGGTCGATCGGGAAGAGCGGCCCGATGTCGATGACATCTATATGGGGGCGGTGCAGGCGATTGCCGGGCAGGGCGGCTGGCCCATGACCGTCTTTTTGCTGCCGGACGGCCGCCCATTTTATGGCGGCACCTACTATCCCAAAGTACAGCGCTATGGCACGCCGTCGTTCACGCAGCTGATGGGCGCTGTACATAACGCTTATCGCAACCAGAGAGAGAACCTCGAGAAGCAAGCGGACAATCTGCATGAGGCGCTGAAGCGTGATGTGCTGGCGATTGGTCGCGCGGACGACAGCGGCCTGACCAACGACATGCTGGACGAGGCGGCGCGGACCATGCTGTCAAGCGTTGACCGGCAAAACGGCGGTTTCGGCGCTCAGCCGAAGTTCCCGAATCCGATCAGTTTGGAATTTCTGCTGCGTCATCATGCGCGCGCGGGCGACGAAGAGGCGCTCAATTTGGCGACCTTCACGTTGCGGCAGATGGCGCATGGCGGGATCTACGATCAGATCGGGGGCGGCTTCGCCCGTTACAGTGTCGACGCCCATTGGCTGGTACCGCATTTTGAGAAGATGCTTTATGACAACGCTCAACTTAGCCGGCTCTATCTGCATGCCTGGCAGATCAGCGGCGATGATTTTTTCAAGTCTATCGCCGTGGACATTTACGATTATATCTTGCGCGAGATGACTGCCTCGAGCGGCGGCTTCTACAGCGCCACCGATGCCGACAGCGAGGGCGAAGAGGGCAAGTTCTTCGTTTGGACCATTGAGGAGGCGGTGGAAGCGCTGGAGCCGATTCGCGAGCAAGTTCCGCGCGCGCTGGAAATTGTCATCGAGACCTTCGGCATGAGGCCGCAGGGCAACTTCGAAGGCGCCAACATCCTGCACCTGCCGCGCCCCCTGGATGAGACTGCCCAATTGCTCGGGCTGTCGGTTGATGATCTGATCAGCGCCCTGGACTGGATCAAGCGGCAACTATATGCCGTTCGCGCTGAGCGCGTGCCACCGGGCTTGGACGACAAGATTCTGACGTCCTGGAACGGCTTGATGCTGGCGAGCCTGGCGGAAGCGGCTCGCGTATTAAAACGCGACGACTACCTGGCGGCCGCACGACGAGCCGGCGCATTCCTGCTCAATCAGCTGGTGGACGAGAGCGGGCGTTTGTATCGCACGCATAAGGATGGACGGAGCAAGCTCAATGGTTATTTGGAAGATTACGCCAACCTGATCGACGCGCTGCTGGAGCTGTATCAGTCAACGTATGAGGAAGACTGGTTCGCGGCGGCGCGGCGGCTGGCCGATGTGGCGCTGACGCATTTCCCTTCCGAAGATGGCGGATTCTATGACACGAGCGACGATCACGAAGCTCTGATTGTGCGGCCTCGAAACTTGCAAGACAACGTCACGCCATCGGGCAACGCGATGATGGCCAAGCAGCTTCTGCGCCTGGCGGCATATACCGCTGATCCACGTTATGACGAAGCGGCGCGCGAGGTATTGCGGAAACTGTCTGATGCCATGCGCCAATATCCACAAGCATTCGCCGAATCCCTGAACGCCGCGGATATGCTGATTCAGGGCATCGCTGAAGTGGCGGTCATCGGCGACCGCGCCGACGGCGCCGCTATCGAACTCTTGGATGCTCTTCACCAGCCCTATCGTCCGAATCTGATCAGCGCCTTTGCGGAAGACGATGTCGAGCAACATGAACTGATTCCGCTGCTGAGCGCGCGCAGGAAACGCGACGGCAAGGCGACAGTTTATGTTTGCCGCCATTTCGCCTGCAAGATGCCGGTGACAACAGCTGCCGAGACCGAGGCGTTGCTTTCCGAGCGTTAAGCGCCGCTTGCATGTGTTCGTCAATGATGCCTGGAAGGCCGCGCGTTCGCCGCCATTGCTGTAAGCAAACGGGTCGGTCGTCTCGTCAGACAGGTTCGCTCATGGTGCAGGAACGGCAAGCTGGGCAGGATTACTTCAAGACTTTGCTGCAAACTGTGGTGGGGCAGGCATTCAGCGCCGCCGGCTATCAGTTGCAAGACGCGCCTATGCAATGGGCGGGCGGAAAGTATCGCTTCTTAAGAGCTTTGCCCGATGGTTGCTTCGGCTTGATCGATTTCCAAGTCCTCGTATACAGCGATACCATGTGGTCGGATCGCGCGCAATCGCGTTTCAACGTTCAGCTAAGGCGCTCGCGCAATCGCCATGGCCTGGTTGACAGCAGCGCGGGGCAGGCGGCGCGCGGACTGAGCCAACTGGTGGTTGAAGACTTCGGCGTGGCGATTCTGCCATCGGCTGACCATTGGTGGGCTTTCCATGACACGGAATCGCTGGGCGCGGCGCTGGCGGAAGCGGGGCATCTCGTTGTCGGCTATGGCATACCCTGGTTGGCTGGCGATTTGATCCCGCCGGCCGAAAAGCAAGCGGGCGACCTCGCTTGACAAGTGAATTTCAGCTTCGTACCATGACGGGCAGTTCTCATTCTGGCTGAGCCCTTCCATGTTCCGTTTTCCTGTCATTGTTTTGACGCTTTGTCTGTCCCTTAACGCTTGCAACTTTCCCGGGCTGGAGCTGCCGCTGCCGACGCCTGACGAAGACAACATCATATACGTCACAGCGACGCCGCTGCCCGTCGTGGCGCAGGCGCTTCCCACGGAAGCGCCAACCGAGGTTGCGCCGGTCTCGCAGACGACGCCTGACATTGACCCGCATCACCAACTTCAGTCGGCTGAGCGCTTCACGCGCAACGGGTATTTCGAAGAGGCGGCTGGCATCTATCGCTCACTGCTGAACGTTGGCGACGTACTTTCGCCGCGGCATCGGGCCGAAGCGGCTTTCCGCCTTGGGCAAGTCGCCTTGCGCGCGGGCTATAACGAGCAGGCGCGGGATGCCTTCAGTCTGTATATCGACGTATTGCCAGCGGAGGCGCGGCTGGCGCAAGCCCATTTCTTGCGAGCAGACGCCCGCCTGGGTCTGTCACAATGGCGCGAGGCGATCGACGATCTCCAACGTTATCTGCTGCTGCGTCCCGGCTTGATCGACAGCTACGTCCATGAGCGAATCGCCGATGCGCAGATCGCGCTGGGAATGCCGGAGGCGGCGCTGGAAAACTACGGGCGCGCGATCCAAGCCAAGCGGTCCAAAGTGCCGCTGCTGATACTGCGCGAGAAACTGGCGCGGATCAACATCGAGCTTGGTCGCTACGCTGAGGCGGTCGCCCAGTATGACGCGATTCTGAGGGTTGCGCGCAATGTTCCTTACCGTGCTGAGATCGCGTTGTCGGCGGCGCAGGTTACGCTGGATAGCATCGATGTCGAGACCGGCTTGGCGCGTTTGACAGCGGTCGCGGAGACTTACCCAGGCACAAGCGCGGCCTGGGCTGCGCAAGAGCAATTGCGTCGGCATGGGACGGCCTTTGATGGCTTTCGCCGTGGGCAAGCGGCATTCATCGCCGGAGAAGCGCAGGCGGCGATCGAGGCTTTTAATCAGTTCGCGGCGGGGCAAGAGTCGACGGCGATTCCGGCGGAGCTGTACCTGCTGCTCGGGCGCGCCTATCGCCAGATCGGTAATTTCCAAGCCGCCTCGGTGGCATTCCAGACGCTGATCGACCGCTATCCACAAGATCCACTATTCGGTGAAGCGCTGCTCGAGCGCGGAAGGACCCGCTTTCTGGCCGGCGACAGCCCGGCGGCGATAGAGATTTATCTGGCGCTGGCTGAAGACTATGATCAGCTGGCGAGCGCGGCGGGCGAGGCGCTCTGGCGCGCTGGTTATCTTTACGGCATCAATGGTCAAACGACCTTGTCGCGTCAAGTGTTCACCCGTTTGGTCGAGCGCTATCCCGATCACGAGCTGACCACAAACGGACTTTTCATCGCGGCGTCGGCGGCTGTGCGAGATGAAGAGTGGCGCATCGCCGAAGCACTTTACAAGCGAATCGCGGCGCTGACGTCGGGGGAGGATCAAGCGGCGGCTTATCTGTGGATCGGCCGCATCACGCTGGGCAACGGGGATTCCGAGGCGGCGAACGAGGCGTTCGACCAGGCGATCGCGGCGGCGCCCGACAGTTATTTCGCGGCGCGGGCGGGGGATTTCCGCATCAGTCGGCTGCCATTTCAGGCGCCAGCAGCCTATCAGTTCGAATTCGACGAAGCGGCCGAGCGGAACATAGCCGAGGACTGGCTTCGCCGCCGCTTCAACATTGACGATTCAACTGAGCTATGGCGACTTTCCGAGGCGCTGGATAACGAACCGCGCATGAAACGCGGCCGCGAATTGTTGGCGCTGAGCGCTTTTGACGAGGCATTCAAGGAGTTTGAGGATCTGGTTGACGAAGCGCGTGACAATGGCGATGTCTTAAGCAGCTATCGCCTGGCGATCTATCTGCGTGACGCGGGAGTCTATCGGGAGAGCATTATCGCGGCGGCCGATGTGATTATCGCGTCCGGGTTGGGCACGCTGGACGCGCCGCGCTTCATTGCCCGACTGCGTTTTCCGCCGTATTACATTGACGTGATCCGACCGGCGGCCGAAGAACGCGCGGTGGATCCCCTGTTGACGCTCGCTTTGATCAGGCAGGAAAGCCTCTTCAATACCTTGGCCACAGCCGCGGCTGGCGAGAAGGGCTTGACGCAGGTCATCCCGTCGACCGCGCAGTATATTGCCGAAAAGCTGGCGTGGCGGGACTACCAACATGCGGATCTCTTCCGCCCCTACGCCGGCGTCGCCTTTGGCGCATTTTATCTTGATGAGCAATTGACTCTCTTCGACCGGAACGCGGTCGTCGCGTTGGCCGCCTACAATGCGGGGCCGGGGCGAGCCTACAATTGGAACAACCTGTCTGGCGGCGATCCCGACCTGTTTATGACGACCATTACGATCGATTCGACGCGCCATTACGTACAGTTTATATATCGCAATTACAATATCTATCGCGAGCTTTACGGGGACAGCGGCTGAGCGCATTGTCGGCTGGAACGGCGGACCGCAATTGCGCGTTAGCCCCATATCTCGCCGCCGTTTTCGGTGTTCCTAATGGCGAGGCTCGTGGTCGATTCTGATTGTGTTGCTGTGCTACACTGAAGATAAGCAAACCCGCCGTGATAAAGGTAAACATGCAAGCGCAGCGCCTACTTGAAAACCTGCATGCCCAGCAGGACAGAGAGCTTGAAGCCTTCTTTGGCAGCCCGCGTTTGATCGACGAAGCGCATTCGGCGTCGCCCTTTGCGGCGGTGAAGCGCGTCGCCGTTCTGACCGAATCTTTCCTGCCGAAAGTTGACGGCGTGGTCAAGACGGCTTTCCTGACGGTCCGCTATTTGCAGGAGACGGGACGCGAAGTGCTGGTGTTTGCGCCTGATATCGCCGTCGACCAGGTCGGGAACTCACAGGTCATCCCGCTGCCGTCGATAAGCTTGCCGCAAGCGCCGGAGACACGAATGGCTTTGCCGAATCCGGTTGTGGCGCGGCACATTGAGGACTTCAATCCAGATCTGATTCATCTCTTCAGCCCGGCGGCGATGGCGGTCAATGGCATGGCGGTCGGCCGACATTTGAACTTGCCAGTGATCGCCAATTATCAGACCGACCTGCCCGGTTATACCGAACATTATGGCTTTCCTTTGCTGTCGGGTCCGGTCAATCGCTGGCTGCGATATATCCACAACGGCTGCCATTTGACGCTTGCGCCGACGCGCACCATCATCGGGCAGTTGCGCGCGGTGGGCTATCGCCGCGTTCGTCATTGGGGGCGCGGCGTCAATACGGAGCGTTTCCATCCGCGGCACGCGCGGCCCGAGATGCGCCGGCGTCTCCTGAATGGGCGCGACCCCGAATCATTACTTTGCATTTTCGTCGGGCGGCTGGCTCAGGAGAAGCGCGTCGACCTGTTGCATGATGTCGCCAAGACGCCCGGCGTGGCTCTGACGATCATCGGCGACGGCGCCTTGCGCGAGGAACTCGAAACCGAGTTTGGCGATACCGACGCCTGTTTCACCGGATACTTGATTGGAGAGGAACTGGCTCAAGCCTACGCCAGCGCCGATGTCTTCGCCTTTCCGGGCGAATACGAGACCTTTGGCCAGGTCATCCAAGAAGCGATGGCATCGGGTTTGCCATCCATAGTCGTAAAGGCCGGCGGCGCGCCTGATGTCATTGAACACGGTGTGAGTGGCATCGCCGTGGCGCCGACTGCCGCTGCCTTCGCCACGGAAATCCTCCGGCTGCGCGATCGGCGCGCGGCTAGAGAGGCGATGAGCCGCCGGGCGCGACAAATGGCGGAGCAGCGCCCATGGTCGGCTTTGATGGCGCAGCTCGAGGGCTACTACGAAGAAGCTTATACAATGAACCAGCGCTTCAAGAGCCTGTTTGGTTTCACGCGCTATCACATGCCCTTATCCATTCCCGCGCAGTTGGTGCGCCGTCCCAAGAGCTTGTCCTAGCTTGGCGGGGACTCGTACTCGCGGAATGAGACCATAACGATATGACAGAACCGCCGGCAAAAAAGACGCTCGCTCTTATCTCCCATGATGGCAAGAAAGCCGACATGGTCGCATTTGTGATGGACCATAAGGAGCGCCTGCGCGATTTTGATCTGGTGGCGACTCAAACGACGGGCGCGCTGATACGGGAGAAGACGGGCCTCGACGTGCGCTGCATGCTTTCCGGACCTTATGGCGGCGACGCGCAAATCGCGAGCTCAGTGGCGGAAGGGCGCGTGAACGCCGTGTTTTTCTTCCTCGATCCGCTGGGCAAACATCCGCATGATCCCGACATCCAAAGCCTGCTTCGAATCTGCAATGTGCATAATGTGCCGCTGGCGACCAATATCGCGACCGCCGTGCTACTCATCAATGCCTGAATCAGCGCCGATCTTACGGTTTTCTTGCTTAAACGCTGGCTGGTCCTGCGGCATAATCTAACTTGAGGAGCGACCGCCTGCGCAAGCGGACCTGGTCTGGCAAAGGCGCCGGCTCCCGATCGCCGTTGGTGGGGCAGGGATAAAACGTGCCGGAAATCGATCCCGTCATACTCGAATGGGTGACGTTGGCAAAAGTGGGCGACTCGGATGCCTTTGCCGAGTTGCTCTACCTCTTTCAAGATCCAGTCTACAACCTGTGTTATCGCATGTTGGGCGAAGGCGGCGAGGCGGAAGACGCCACCCAGGAAACATTTCTGCGCGTCTATAAGAACTTGAATCGCTACGACACGACCCGCCCATTCAAGACATGGATACTGTCCATCGCCTCAAATCACTGCATTGACCGTCTGCGGAAGCGTCGAATGCAGCTCGTGTCGCTTGACGATGAGCCGACCGCGGCCGCGCTTGCGCTGCGCAGCAAAGATCCGACGCCGGAGCAGGCGGCGGTTGCCGGCGAGCTCAGCTCATTCATACAGAGACTCTTGCTGCAGCTCGATGAGCATTACCGGCTTGCCGTCATCTATCGGTACTGGTTTCAGTATTCTTACGCCGAAATCGCCGAACTCATGGATACGACCGAAAGCGCCATCAAGAGCCGGCTGCATCGCGCGCGCAAAAAGCTGGCAGAGCTGATGGAAACGGTAGAACAGATTCACCTTGAAGGCGATGACCGGCTGGCAGATCCGCTGCCGAAAGGAAGATGAAATGTCCCTAAAGCGAGACCCGCGGCAGCAGCTGATGCAAGACGCCATCGATGGACAGCTTTCCGAGGACATGGCGCGTAAGCTGGTCGACATTTTGGGCAGCGATCGATCGGCCGCGCGGGAATACGATCGCTTGCAGCGGGTGGACAGTTTGCTTAAGCGGGCGCCGCAGCAGCGAGCGCCGGCGCGTCTGGCGGCCACAATAATGGCGCGTCTGGCGCAGCGCGTCCAAGCCGAGACGGCGCTGGCCGACTTGCCAGCCGAGACGCAGCAGGTGATGATGCTCTGTCTGTCCGCCTCGATGATGGCGATGATGCCCATGATGGAGGCGGCGTCCTGGCTGGTGCTGAACGCGCAGCGCGATCCCAAGCTCTTGAGCAGCGTCATGATTGAGACCATCGGCTGGATGACCCTGGTCACTGACGCTTTGATTCAACTGTTGGACGATGCGGAGAATCGGGCGCGCAGCGAGCCTGAGATAGCCACGGCGACGCTCGCGCTCACTCCTTATTTGCTGCGATCCGTGCTCGATTATCTCGATGAGCTGCCGCAAAAGGCCTAGCGCGGTCAGCGGGACCCGGCTCACTTAAGCAATTTGGATCCCGAATGTAAACAAAAAGGGATACTGACCGGCAGTATCCCCGATTCGATTTAGCGGGCTTGCCGTCAGTTGGCGCCGTCCGGGATCATTTCAATCTTGCGCACCTTGTAAGTGACCAGCCCGTCAGGCACTTCCACCTTCACGCGGGCGCCCACTTTCTGGCCCAGGAGCGCCTGTCCAACCGGCGAATCCAGCGAAACGCCGCGCCGTCCGTGCGTGATTTCTTCGTGATCCAGCAGGTCCAGCGTGAACTCTTCCTTTTCAGCCGAGTCGTAGACGGTCACGCGATTGCCCGCTGTAATGGTGTTTGGGTCTTCGTCAGCATCGATGATCTCGGCGCGCGCCAGCACATTCTGCAAATGGGACACGCGTTCGTCCAGTCGTTCTTTGGATACCATCGCGTCGAAGAAAACCGCCTCTTCACCCTGATCGTCTTCGCGCGCTTCGGCGAGCATTTCGGCGACTTTCGAGTTTTCTTCGCTGGTAAGAATGTTGAGCTCACGCTGCAGCTTCTGGTAGCCTTGCCGCGTCAATTGAATGCGTCGTTCAACCATGTGATCTTCCTTTCGAAATGCAGTCACCCGTCTATACGGCGGCCAGTGCCTTAGGTCTTAGCTAGCGCCTAAACTGACGGAAACGCTTCCATTAGATGAAACGCCCTGCCCACAGGACAGGACGCGCAGTGATTCATCTGCAACCCAATTTATTCGTATTCTATAAGAAATCCGTTAGATGCACAAATTTGCTAAAGCGCCGCATTCGCTCAAGCCGCGCGACTCAATGTCTACGTGCCTTAAGATGACCTCAGACATCCTTCATCGAGACATGTAATTTCAACCATTCTGATACAATCTAGCGCGAATGTCAATCATCAACAATAGGAGGCCGGACCATGGGGCGCATTCTGATGTCAACGCAGGACGGAATCGCCGGGGTGGAGATCAATCACACTTGCGCGCATGACGGTGTACGCGTCTATTCGCTCCGCTCGTAGACCTCCGGGTTGGCGCAGGTGGGCAGCCGCTCGCCACGGAGACCGGCGATCACATTGTCCACCGCCATCTCCGCCATTTTAGTCCGCGTGGCGACGCTGGCGCTGGCGATATGGGGCACGATCAGGCAATTGTCCAGGGTCAGCAGCGGGTCATCCAGCGCGATCGGTTCGGGATCGGTGACGTCAAGCCCGGCGGCCAGGATTTGGCCGTCACGCAAGGCGGCGAAGAGCGCCTTTGGATCGAGCACGCTGCCGCGCGCGGTATTGATCAAGATCGCCGTCGACTTCATCAGCGCCAGCTCGCGCTCGCTGATCATGTGATGCGTCTCGTCGGTGAGCGGCACGTGCATGCTGACGAAGTCGCTCTGCGCCAGCAAATCGTCCAGGCTGACTTTCTCCCCGCCGAGCTGGCGGATTTCTTCTTCAGTTTCCAGGCTGTTGACCAGGAGGCGCATGTTGAAGCCTTTGGCGCGGCGGGCGACGGCGGCGCCGATTCTCCCGCTGCCGACAATGCCCAAGGTGGCGCCAAAGACGTCTTGCCCGGCCAAAACCGTCGGATGCCAGGTCCGCCACTTGCCATCCTGGACGTATTGTCGCCCTTCCGGGATGCGCCGCGCGACCGCCATCAACAGGGCAAAGGCGAAATCGGCGGTAGTTTCGTTCAGGACGCCGGGCGTATTGCCAACCGGGATGCCGCGTTGGCTGGCGGCAGCGACATCGATATTGTCGAACCCCACCGCCATGTTGCTGATTACCTTGAGGTTGGCGCCGGCGTCCATCAGCGGTGGATCAATGCGGTCGGTCAGCAGGCAAAGCAGACCCGTGAGATCGGGCATCTTGTCGTAGATGATCTCATAGTCGGGCGGCAGGAAGTCTCCCCAAATCTCCAATTCACAATGTTGCGCCAAGCGTTCCAGAGTCGCCCCTGGCATTTGACGGGTGGCGAATACCTTGTCTCTGCTCATTGTTGCGCTCCCGGTGCAGTTTGCCACGCGAGATTATAGCGCAGTTACACGTGAAGGTGAAATCTATCAGGGCGGGTTCAGCGCAGTGCCTTTGACGGGCATGAATGGGGGCATCCGCAGCGGGCAATGGGCGCGATCAAGGGACCGCTTCAAGCGATACTTTGACCAGCGTTCCGCGGCTTGGCGCGCTTCCGATGGCGATTTTGCCGCCGCTGCCTTCGATGAATGCTTTGGCCAAGTGCAAACCCAGCCCCAGGCCCGGGTCATCCGCTGAGGCTTGCCAGAAGGGGAGGAATGCCGTCGCTTTATCAGCCAGCCGAAAGCCCCGGCCACGATCGCGAATGGTGAAGTCGACGCGATATCCGAAGTCTTGTGTTTGGATGCTCACGGTCTTGACGCCGCTGTGTCGCCAGACGTTGCGCGCCAATTCGGCAAAGGCAAGGGAGATATAGGTTTCGTCGCCGATGACGAGAAAGCGCGCCGGCGGTTCTTCCAGCTCCATATCCTGGAGGATGGATTTCATGCGCTGAATGAGAACGGCGCCGTCAAACTCATCGCTGGCATATTCGAGCATGTCATGCTGCAGCAGCGAATAATGCCAGATATGGGTCATCATCCGCTCGATGGATAACACGGTATCACTCACGTGCGCGATGACTTGATGCTGCGCGCCGCTCAGGTCCCCATCAAAGCCGGCGGCCAGATTGCCCAGCGTCTGCTTGATGGGATCGTTGAGCGCGTTGAAACGCTCAAGGACCGCCGGTCGGGTTGCGGCGTGCTCAATGCCGAGCGATGTAATGACATCCATCACCAGGGTATGCAAGCCCCAGCAATAGGCATGGATTCTTTTGAAGCACTCGCGCTGGTCGCCGGTGGTCGCGCCGAATTCAGCCCGCATCAAAGATTCCATGAGCGAGATGTTATCGCTGACGGGATCGAGCAGTTTACTATAGATTATATTTGGCACACCGGGACGCTCGGACTCTACGCTTACTATAAGTATAGCAGATGAAAACGAGGCGTCGCGCGATTATGAGGAATGCGGAGCGTGGTCACACAAGGGAATTGCTTGAAGCGCTGCCGCAGTTTCCATGGCGCGTCAGCATAGCCACTTAAAAAATACGAAGCAGCCGGCAATGATCCAGCTGCTTCGTTTATGATGATACTGCTGCGCACGCGAGACGAATTCTAGCGCGGGACTGTGGATCAGTTCTACTTGAGCTCAACAACGGCGCCGGCTTCTTCCAGCTTGGATTTACCGTCTTCAGCCAGGTCTTTGCTGACTTCCTCCAGCACGGTTGCCGGAGCCGATTCGACCAGTTCCTTCGCCTCTTTCAAGCCGAGCGGCGTGATGCCGCGGATCGCCTTGATGACGTTGATCTTCTTGGGTCCGATTTCCTTGAGCACCAGGTCGAATTCGGTCTTTTCTTCTTCGGGCTCGGCATCGGCGACAGCGCCAGCAGCGCCGGGCGCCATCATCATCATGCCGCCGCCGGCAGCCGCTTCGACGCCCCAAGCCTCTTCCAGCTTTGTCTTCAGGTCAGCCGCTTCGAGGATGGTCAAAGCGCTGAGGTCCTCTACCAATTTGTCCAGGTCAGCCATTGTTCTCCCTTTCTTGAGGTATTCATCATGAGCTGCGCGTCCGTCTGGCGATGGCGCCGCTCGATTATGCGTTCAGTAAGATCAAGCGCTGGCGCCAGCGGTTTCTTCGTTTTTGTCCAGGTAGGCTTGCAAGACGTTGACGACGCCGCCGGTCGCTTGATGCAGCGCATTGACGACGCCCTGCGCTGGCGAAATCACCAGGCCCGCCAGCTGCGCGCGCAATTCATCGAGCGTCGGCAGCTTCGAAATGGCGTCAACTTGCTGGGCATCCAGCAGATCGCCGGTCATGATGCCGCCCGTAACCTGCATCTTCTCGGCGAATTCCTGGTCTTCGATGTGCTTCAGCAAGGCTTTGGAGACGCCGGGCATATTGTCTCGCCCGAAGATGATCGCAACAGGACCAACCAGCAGGTCATCCGGCACGATCCAGTTGGCTGTCTCCAGCGCTTTTCGCATCAGCGTGTTCTTGGCCACGATATATTGACCGTTCTGCTCGCGAATGGTGTTCCGCAGCCCTTGTATTTGCGACACGCTCAAGCCTTGCGTCTTCACGATGATGAAGCCGTCGCACTCCTTCAGCATATCGACATAGCTGCTGACAAGTTCACCCTTGCGCTCTCTTGATATCGGCAAGCGACGCTCCTTTCCTGTTCGCCCCGCGGTCGCGTTTTCGCGCGCGTGGCAGCGGCGGCTAAAACAAATGAGCGACCCGAGATGCGAGGTCGCCCAATCAGTTGATCATGCGGACATACACGATGAACTCGGCGCGTCCCTCGGCAGGGAATTAAGGGCCTTTGCCCACCTGCTGTCTGCGGTTTGCGTCGCTATGCATATGATAGCCGAGGCAGCATTATAGGGAATTCGCCGCTGCGGTCAAGGCTGAATCTGTTGAGTTGACGGCGGCTGACCGATACACTACAAAGTGACGGACTGACCTTTTGCCTGAGACGAAGAATTATGGAACTGAATCGTGATGCCTTGCAGAAGAAAATACACGCGCTTTACGCCCGCGAACATGCCGAACTGGGCGAGCGAGGCACGCTGGAGCATCTGGACAGAGGGCGAGAATGGAAGCTGGCGAACACATTACGCGCGGGCGGCATTCTTATCTTCCCGCATGCAAGCGTCCACGATTGCGGATATCAGATCGCAGCTTGCGCGCAGGCGGCGCTCGACAGTGGCGCGGACAAAGTGGTCGCGCTTAGCGTCCTCCACGCCTTTACGCCGGCGATGGAAGCGGCGCGCGTGGCGGTCGCGGCGGGCGACGACCCGGCCGCTTTCAAATTCTGGGGCATCCAGGGGCCGGGCATCGGCGGGCGGCAAGAATGGCGGGGCGACCATGCCCTGATCAGCTGGCGTCACTTCTGGCGCGCGGAGCTGAAGAGGCGCGGCATCACCGAAGACGAGGCGCCGCCGGTCTATGAGCGCTATCCCTATTTGGCGGGCGGCAGGCCGCAGGACCTGCCCGGCATCGACGAGCTGGCGCGGCTGATGGAAGGCGCCGCCGTCGTTTCAACGGCTGATCCCTTTCATCACGGCATCGGCTACGGAGACGCGCCGGAAGAAACCTACGATCACGATGAGGAGGGCTTGGCGCATGCGCGGTCGGTTATCGAAAGCGGCATCAGCCTGCTTGAGCAAGGCGACTATTGGGGGTACAACCAGCACTGCGTCGAAGCGAAGAGCGATGCGCGCGACACTGGGCAAGTGTATCGCTATCTTCGCGGTCCCATGTCGGGCGCGGTCTTGGATATCAGCTACACAGACGCTTCCGAGCTTTACGACCAGCCGAAGCCGACCTGGGTGGCCGGCGCCTTGATCGAGTGGACACCGAAAAGTTAGGGGAGACGCTCCTCAGCCCCCTCTTCACTCGCTTTCGCTGGCCGCATCTACCTGGCTTTCGATGCGATTGAGCGCGTCTTGCAGCTTTTGCTGGCGCAGGCTTTGGGTCAGGTCGCCTCTGGTGCGCTCGAGCACGCCACGCACGACATCCGTCTGCCGGCGCAAGCCACGGGTGAGCGCGTCGGGGAAATCAAAGGTGACCAACTGGTCGTAGATAGCGTCCATGACCGTGAGCAGGCGCTCGGCTTCGACGCTGTGATCTTCGTCTCGCCGCATGATGTCGAGAATGAATCGGCGCAATTCGGTGGCGGCTTCGCCCAAGCCTTTGAGGTAGGTCGAGCTTTCGATGTCAAGGTCGGCGGCGGAGGGCAGCGCTTGCCCGGCGATGATTGCGCGGGTGATGAAGGCTTCGGCGACTTCTTTCAGCGCATCTTGGGTGTAGCCGGTGTGATAAAGATCAGGATAGTCGCTGACCACTGATTTCAGCTCGGCGGCGCCGGCGGTGACCTCTTCCAGCTTGGCGTCGGCGCCGTCCCAATCTCGCCGGTGGATTGCGCGGATGCTCTCCGAACAATGGCGGATGAGCTGGCGAGAGAGCACAATCGCCTGGTCGCGAGCGGCGTTGCGGCGCTCAAGGTCTTCGCGCAGGGCGCTGCAGATTTCGCCCAGCCCGTACCGTTCTTCACCTTCGCGGAAAAATCTTTCGGTCATCGGGTCCTCGCAGGATGAAAAAGATATCGCCATTATAGCGGATGCCTGGAACGGTCATGAGCGTAATTCGCCAATGACGCCGTCTTGAATATGACTGCCCGCAAGCGGATGTGTGGGTTATCCTAGCGGCTAAACTTCATCTTTGGCGACGAGGACGCGCGCGATGCCGACATACATTTATCGGATTCAGCCGGTGCGGCCGGCGATGCTGTCGGAGGGAGCGACAGCCGAAGAAGAGCGAATCGCCAGCGAGCATTTCGAATACCTCAAGCGATTGCTGGCTGAGGGGAGCTTGGTTCTGGCCGGGCGCAGTCTGAACAGCGATTACTCCGCCTTTGGCATCGCTATCTTTGAGGCGCGCGATGACGCGCACATGCGCGAGATTACGGCGGGCGATCCGGGTGTGGCGGAGAAGCTGTTTCGCGCCGAGTGGTTCCCTTATCGCATCGCGCTGCACGCGCCGGAAAACAGTGAGAAGGACTAGTTGATGTTGGATTCGCCACCCCGGCATATCATCGCGGCCACTTCTCCAGTTGCCATTAATGGCATCGAGGTTTTTCCGCGCCAAACAATTCGGCTTTCGGGTCAATGCCTAGCTCCTGTTCGATGCGTGCAAGCGATAGGGCGAACTGCCTAATAAATCCCTTCTCTGAATCTAGCAAGATGCCCAAGTGATCGTGTGTCTGGATTGTAAAGGCAAGGGCAAGAATAGCTGCTGCCACTACTACGGCCTTAGCCAATAGCCATACTCGGTTGCTGCTCATTCTTCACCTCCTTCTAATTGCTTGGGGACAGTTTAGATGGCTCAACCAGTCTGGTCGAGCCATTATTTGCTGATCGCGCTCAAATGCAGCGTCCACTAACGTAGAAGCGCCACTGATAGTATCGCATTGCATGCCCTCGCACTTCCGGCGGCGTAATGGCTATGGAACCATCAAGCCAGAAGTACTGATTGGGATAATGCAAGTAGTAGAAGCAAGTCCGCCCGTATCCATTCTGCCAGTAAGATCTGATTCGGACATAGTGGCTTACATTCTCGCGAGGATTACTGCGGCACACGTCGTCCATGGGACTAATGTAGAACATGTAATGATACGGAGTCCCCCGGTTGGGATCGGAACATTGGCATCTCTGAGTGGAAGAGCGCGCGCTGGTTGGCTGCGGCGTTATCGCTGTAGAGGGATACGATTCACGCATTGCTTGATTGCTCAAGAATTGCGCGTTGTTTGCATCATCTCCAATGTAACACACCCATTGCGTGTTCTCATCATAATAGCCGCGCAAGGCATCGGCTTGTGAAGTCGCGGGTCCGCATCCGATAATCAAGTCTGGGTTATCCGCGAGAGCTACGGCCCGCATCGCATCGATCGAACTTTAGGTATTCCCCTGAAACGTAATACCATCAGCGGCGGCTGAAGAAACCAACAACAGTGGCAAGAGTACTGCGATCATCAGTTTGCGTTTCATGCTGAATCCTTTCCAGATTGATTTGTCGCAGGAGAGCCTATTGCAAGCTGGAAGATTTGTAGATTACAGTTGCGGTTTGAAAATCACCCTAAATATTTGAATTTACTTACGTACTGTTAAGATTTGGAAAACTAGCAACGTCGATGGAATGAAACAAGTAGGACGAAGGAGTGGCCGATGTCGGACTCGCCTCCGCGGCATATCGTCGCCGCCAGCGCGTTGATTCGAAACGACCAGGGCGAGATCGCGCTGGTCAAAACCGCGCGCCGCGGCTGGGAGCTGCCGGGTGGACAGATCGAATTGGGCGAATCGCTGCCGGATGGTCTTCAGCGCGAAATACTCGAGGAATGCGGCATCGAGGTTGAGCTGGGTCGGCTAATGCATGTGCGCAGCAATTTGAGCGCTTCGATTGTCATCTTCTTGTTTCAGGCGACTTATGTCAGTGGCGAGTTGCGGCCCAGCGACGAGACGCCGCAGGTCCGCTGGGCTGATTCCGAAACCGCGCTGCGCTTGATTAGGCATCCGGCGCTGCATCTGAACTTGCGCGAGCTGCTGCGGGATGACGCGCAAGCGCGATACGACGCTTACCAAACCGATCCCTTTGTCCTGGTAGAGACGCGGGCGATTTAGAGAAGGGGCTGGCGAGAAGGCAGGCCGGCTTGGCGCGGGTATCGCTTTGGCGTCGCCTCCACCTTGTCAATGACGATGAGGTAGCGCGGATTGTCCAGCGTGGGCAGCGTGACTTCTTCAATGGCGAATAACTCGCCGCCCAACGCGTCGATCGCTTTGGCGGCGGCATTGGTTTCGTCGAAGGCGGAGGCGCCCTTCATGGCGATCACCTGTCCACCCAGCTTGCAGAGAGGCAAACTATATTCCAGCAAGATAGGCAGGCGAGCGACGGCGCGGGCGACAACGATGTCGTAGGATTGGCGATGGAACTGATCTCGGCCCGCATCTTCGGCGCGCGTGTGCAAAGTACGGACATTGTCCAAGGCGAGCGACTCTGCGGCGTGATCAATGAAGCGAAGTTTTTTTGCGGTCGCATCCATCAGCGTCGCTTGCAGTCGCGGGAAAGCGATCGCCAGCGGCAAACCCGGGAAACCGGCGCCAGTACCGACGTCGATCAGATGCAGCCTATCGAATTGTGGCAGGACACGCTTTAGCGTCAAGGCATCCAGATAATGCTTGACGGCTATCTCCGATGGATCGGTGATGGCGGTCAAATTCATCCGCTGATTCCAGGTCAGCAGGAGCTGTGTCAAGCGTACGAACTGATGAAGCTGCGCGTCAGACAATTCTATACCGAGCAGCGACGCGGCGTATTCGGCGAAAATTGGCCGGTGAGTCAAAGCTGGCGAGTCTTGGGAAGTTCAAGACGGCCTTGGCCGAGACTCATTCTTCAGTCTCGGTAAATGGAAAGGTCTCTAATGGATACGCTGGCCGTTCAGGCATGATCTCGAGCCCATAGGGATTCTTTCGGATGGCGAAGCGGCAGCCGCTTTCCAGACGCTCGTTGGCCGTGCCCGGTCCGAAGTCTTCATAGCCGTCGCTGATCGCGTTCGACCAGGTAACGACAAAGCTGATGACGTAACCGCCCGGTCGCCAGCGGTCGCCCAGGCTGACGGTATAAAAGACCCACCAGTCGCTGCTGCCGGGCACTTGCTTAATCTCGCTCGTCTCGAAGTTCGGTATGGTTTGCGTGTCGACCTTTACGACATATTGCACGTTATTCACGTGGTCCTGAACTTGCTCGGGCGTCTTGGCGTACCAGGACCAAAAGACCTTTAACTCATCAGTGTCGTAGAGGATTCCAGGATCGGCGCCAGTGACATCAAGGCATTCGGCAAAAATTAAGCCGGGGTTGGCAGTCCGCCCCACCGGGCTCTCCACGCTGGGTCGCGCGCCAATATGCACCAGGCTCTCGGGGGAACGCTGATATACCGGATTCAACATCGTTCCATCCGGCGTGTAGACGCCCGAACTCACGACCATCTCAGGATCGGCGGCGATCTCGATGCCTTCCACCAGGGTCGCCCCCGGTTCTTCACATTCGCCGAGGAAATCATCGGAGGGTTGCTGAAAGATCGTGCTGTCGGGGTTGTTCTCTCGTCCGATGCGGATGACCACGCTGATTGGCGTGCCCAGCGCGCGCGTTTGCCCATTGAGCCAGAGGATCACCTGGCTGACCGCGTAATCGCCATTTACGCTGACGCGCCGCAGTGCCGTGATGGCATTGCCCTGACCGCCAAGTTGATCGAATGCTTGAAAGTACAGGTCGTAGCCAAGCTGCATTCGGCCCCGCAGATCAATCACCATGCGGTCTTCGCAAGCGCTGTAAAACCAATTGACCGTCGAGGTATAGCCGCTGTCGTCCTGCGCTTGGCTCGCGGCCGATGCAAGCAGAAGAAGAATCAGGCTGAGAAGAATCGAGAGTCTGCGCATTAGGGCTTGTTCCTGTCTAGATCGAAGCGGACAGTCTATCGCTTCTATTCTACCGCAAATGAGAAAATTGCTCATGTCCATCTCGCGGCACTGTCGCGCGCAGGCGATACGCGGATGAGCTTCTTGTCATACAATGAAAGATGAGTCCGAATGATAGGGGCGGCAGGCGATGGAATCCTCGAGCGCGACAACAATCTGTGTATTGCAGGGCGATCAGACGGGGCAGGAGTTGCTGGACGAGGCTTTGCGAGTGCTCGATCCCAGTGTGGCGCGCCTGAACAATCTGCGATTCGAGACCTTTGACCTGTCTCTGGAGAATCGACGGCGGACGAAAAACGAGGTCGTGCATGCAGCGGCGGCGCGCATGCTGGAGACTGGGCTCGGCATCAAAGCGGCGACGATCACGCCTGGCGATCCCGATGATGTGGGCAGCCCCAACGCGCTGCTGCGCGAGCTGCTGCATGGCAGCGTCATCTTGCGCACTGGGCGGCGGATCCCCTCGGTGATGCCGTTCGCGGGCTTGCACGCGCCGATCGCGGTGGCGCGCATGGCGGTCGAGGGCGCTTATTCCGCGGAAGAGTGGCGGGAAGGCGAAGGTCTTGATGAAGTTGCCTACAACAAGCGCCACATCACACGCCGCACCTGCCGCGCCGTCGCCGAGTTCACTTTTCAATACGCTTCCCAGCACCATGCGACTGTCTTCGGCGGACCCAAATACACCGTGAGCCCGATCTACGAGGGCATGTTCAAGGAAGAGCTGGACCGCGCGGCCGACTTGCATCCCGGCGTTCGTTACAACCCGCAGCTGATTGACGCGACCTATGCGCTGCTGCTGGAGACCCATGGCGAAGCGCTGGTGATTCCGGCGCTCAACCGAGATGGCGATAATCTCAGCGACTTGGTCATCAAGATGTTTGGCACCATCGCCGGCGCCGAATCCATCGTCTTCGCATTTGATGAGAACTTTAGGGTGAAGGTGGCGCTGACGGAAGCGCCGCACGGCACGGCGCCCAGCTTGCAGGGCAAGAATATCGCCAATCCCATGGCGATGATCCTGGCTTGCGGCGCTCTGCTGCGTTATGTCGATACCCACGAAGCGGCGCTCGCCAGCCGCGCCATATATGAATCGGCGCTGGAGTCGGTGTACAACGGCTTCAAGACGCCGGACCTGGGCGGGCAGGCCAGCACGACCGAATTCGTTGACGAGGTGATCCGCGAAGTGCGTGGTAAACTGGAAGTGTGGGATGCCTTGGGCGATTGACGCCCGCTTGGAGGCGACTGAGATTGGACGACAACCTCGATCGTGACGCGGCGGATCTTTGGTCGACCTTATTTGAAATCGTCACTGATAGCGAGAAACGGCTGGCCTATCACATTGAAGCCCATCAGCTCACGCCGCCGCAATTTTACGTTTTGAAGACGCTCTCGGAAAATGCGGGTGAATGCCGCATCGGCGACATCGCGCGCGATCATCATTTGACGAGCGCCACGATGACGGGGCTGGTCAAACGGCTGGAGGCGATGGATCCGCCCCTGGTACGGCGCCGGCGCAACGAAAGCGACGGTCGCTCGGTTGATGTTGTGCTGACAGCGGCCGGCGAAGATCGCTTCGTCGCCGTGCAGCGCGGTCTGATGGTTCAACTGCGGGCCGTGTTTGGACTGCTGCCGGATGCGGAGCGGCGCGACATCATCGCCAAGGTCCGGCAGTATTTCGCCGTCTTTTCGCAGCAGTTTCCCCTGGAGCGTTTCTAACTTCGGTCGGCAGCCAGCTTCTGGCAGTTCCAATACACAGGCTCTTTTGCGATGACCGGTCCCTGCGGCAGGACTCACCAGCCCAATCGATAACGGCGCCAATGCAGAAACATCTGCCAGGCGCGCGGCATTGTGCTTTCCAGGCGGCGGGCGAAGTCAGGCTCGAGCAAAAGCCTGTCGTCTTCTTCAAGGCAATTGGTGGCGATTAAGCGATCGATCAATTGTTCAAGGTCGCGCCGGAGCTTTCGCCTTTCCGCCCAACTGAACTTCTCGCCAGCGTAGAGTCGGTCCAGTCGGTCGAGGCGGGCGTCGGGCGCCTCTCCCCATAGGCGCTTGTACCAGCGCGCGCGGATTCCGCGCAATTCTTCGCTGCGTCGCGATTGATGTGAAGCGGTGATATTGTTTCCGTGACGGCGCGCCCAGTAGAGCCGCTCCGGCACATTGGCGAAGCGCGCGCGCTCCACCAGTCGGCAATACAGTTCCCAATCGCCCAGAATAACGCGACTGTTAAAGCCTCCAAGCCCTCTCATTACTTCACGCCGAAATACGGCTTCGCCGCCACCAATACTCCAGCCCCCAAAAAACAAGTTTGCGACAATGTGAGCATGGCGCAGTGGGAAATCAATATCTCGAAGCGGCTTCAAGTTCTCATCAACCTGTTTCCGCTGCGCGCCAACGACGCCGATTTCGGGATGGGATTGCAAGAAGTCCACCTGAATCTCCAAGCGCCGCGGCAAACTGATGTCATCGCTATCCATCTTGGCGACATAGTCCCCGCGCGCTTCGGCCATTCCCCGATTCAGGGCGGCGGATTGCCCACGATTCTCCGCAAGCTGTAAGAAGCGGATGCGTGCGTCGAGCCTCGCGTATTCGCCGATGATCTCTGCCGTACCGTCTACAGAGCCATCGTCTATGACAATCAGCTCAAAGTCGGTGTAGGTCTGCGTCAGGATACTTTCGATCGCTTCGGCCAGAAAGCGCTCGCCATTATAGACTGCCAGCAAAACCGAAACCGCAGGCGAATGCATGCTACGTTTGCGCTCCCTAAGCGATGTTCGCGGCAGAGTTCAATCCAGTTTAGCATGAATCGATGACGGTTCAGTCCGAACAGAGCGCGGCGTCGAGCATTCTCACTTGCAAGCGCGCGCAATTGGAATGTGAGCCGACGTCATAAGCCGCGGGACCGTTTTACACATAGCGATCGAACCAATCGATCATCTCCGTCAGCCGGCTGACGCGATGTCCCGGCTCGCCGCTGCGGGACAGCTCATGCCCTTCGCGTGGGTATCGGAGCATGTGGACGGGCGTATCGGTGGCGCGGCGCACCCAGGCGAATAGCTGCTCGGCCTGCTCAATCGGCACGCGAAAATCGTTTTCCGAGTGGATCAGCAGCAGCGGCGTCTTAATATCGGCCGCGTACTTCAAGGGCGAGTTATCCCAATACACTTGGTGATTCGCCCAGGGCTCGGCATCGAATTCATTGGACATCAGCAGGGGAACGTCCGAGGTACCATAAAAGCTGGAAATATTGTAGACGCCGCGCTGAGAGACGGCGGCTTTGAAGCGGTCGGTATGGGAGATGATCCAGGCCGTCATGTAGCCGCCATAGGAACCGCCGGTGATAGCCATGCGATTCTCATCGGCGCTGTACTCGCCGTCAGTCAAGGCGGTTTCTTCGCCCGATTCGGCATCCAACCGAAAGATGTTCTTGGCGCGCCAGGGTTCGTCGCCTTGCGGTGTCGTTGTGCGGTCGCTATATATGGAATCGCCGTCGGCTGACCAGCGCGGCTGCGAATAGCTGGCGTTCAGATTGGTCAATCGCCGGGGCTTGGAATCGTCTGTTTCCGCGGTGCTGATCACGTAGACTTGATCGTAGCGTTCGTCGACGTAGCTTGTGCCCTGGCGATAGGGAATGCGCCACATGGGTCGCGGATCCCAACGATTTAGCTCGTCTTCGGCTTTGCGTTCTTTGCGCTGCTTGCGCTCGAGCTTGTCCTTCGGTTCCGGCGGGGGAGCCGCAGCGGCAGCTTCGGCGGCGCGTTCGCCGGCAGTCAGCGGCGACAGGAAGGCGATCTGCCTGCCATCTGGCGACCAATCCGGGCTATGGGCGCCATTTTCCATATCGGTCAGAGCCCGCGCTTCGCCGCCCGGCGCCGCTATCGGCAGCAGATAGATTTGCGGTTTCTCGCCGCGCACTGAGGTAAAGGCGAGTTGGGTCGCATCCGGCGACCAGCGGGGCCCGCTGTCAGTATTTCCGCGCGTCAGTTGAAAGGCGTCGCCATCGTGAGTGGGCAGCAGCCAGATATTGCGCTTATAGGTCCTGTTCAGCGGGTCCGGCCTGATCTTGACGAAGGCGACATACTGGCCATCGGGGCTGATCTGCGGATCTTGCAGGCTGTGAATTCTGTTCAAGTCGTCGGCTGTGATCGGGCGTTTCGCTTGGGTCATATCTGATTCCCTTATTCAGGCGCGGATGTATCGCAAGCCGGATTTCAGCAGATTGTCGAATCTGTCTTCATTTGCCAACTGCGTGATGGCCAGCGGCGCTCGCGGCTTTTCCGGTGGTTGGCGCAACTCCAGCTGCCACCAGCCGGTATCGCGCCAGGCGCCCGCCTTGTGGCCTATATTTCTGAACACGCCGACTTTGCGAAATCCGACTGATTCATGCGCCCGTATGCTGCCTTCATTTGGCAGGGCGATAACGCCAACCGCGCTGCAATAGCCTTGTTCGCGCAGGATCGCGATCATCGAGCTGTACAATGCGCGCGAAACGCCACGCCGCTGAAAATCGGCATGGATGTAGACGGTGGTTTCAGCCGTCCACTGGTAAGCGGCGCGGACGCGGAAGGCGCTCGCATAAGCATAGCCGGCCAGCCGCCCATTGATTTCGCAAACCAGCCAGGGGTATTGCCTCATTGTACTGTCGATTCTGTCAGCAATCTCCTGAACCGTCGGCACGATTCGCTCAAAAGAGATGTGCGTATGCTGCACGAAGGGGCGATAAATCTGATGGATATCGGCAGCGTCGGCCGATGCTGCCAGGCGAATGACCGCGCTCATTGGCTCTTGGCGGCGCCGGCGAATGCAGCTTCGTCTTCCTCGGTAAGGCGCCAGACGCTCGTGGCAATGTCTATATAGAGAATGCCGTTGAGATGGTCGATTTCGTGCTGAAACACGCGCGCCAGCTGACCCGACGCCGGCAGCCGCATTGGCTGACCTTCGCGATCCTGCCCAGCGATTTCGATGCTCTCGTGACGCTCGACATTGCCGAGCAGCCCTGGTAGCGAAAGGCAGCCTTCCACGCCGCTGACCATTTGCTCGCTGCGCCTGATGATTTGGGGATTGGCGACCACGTATAGCTTGCCGGCAGCTTCGGCGGAGGGCGCTTTGCTGTCCTCGCTCTCCGGGGCGCGCGCCATAATGATGCGCAGGCTTCGAGCGACTTGGGGACCAGCCAGTCCCATCCCTTGGGCTTGCACCATGGTGTCGCGCATATCATCTATCAGAACTTGTAATTGTCGCCCGAAGTCTTCGACGCGCGCGGCTGGGCGGCGCAGGAGCGGATTGTCCGGTTGAATGACTTGCAGCACCGTCATCGCGCATTCTCGTATCGTCCAGTAGAAGAAGCCGATATTGTATCGCAGATAACGCAACAAATGTATGGATTATTCAGCCGGATTTCGGAACGCGAATGAGCGCTTCGATCGTAGATATTTTACATGGAGTTTACACGGCGTTTACAGACTTGTTATGACTGTACGGCACACTGTTCGTTGAGGGGCGCGGGCCTCTCCTGCGACGAATTCGATGGAGAGGCGCGTGAAGCCACCGTGTCACATCATCGCCGCGGGCGCGCATTCATTGAGCGCAGCTGCTCTTGCATTGGGTTTATGTTGGGCCAATTGAGTGAGAATTTGAGTTATGCCCATTTGCAATCCAGATCGAGAATACATCGAGCCGGAATTGAACATCGAAGTCCTGGCCGGGCTTGAAGCAGAGAATCTGCCCGCCGAGGTGAAACGATCTCTGAACTGCTGTATCGTATGGAGAAACTGATGAGGCTAAGTGGCGATCTTGTATCATGGGCCAGCGCACAGCTCATGGGCAGGCGAGGCTGACGATGGAATTAGCAGGCAACAGCAAAAGCGACAGCATTCTTGTCGTCGATGACGAACAGCGAATCATTGACCTGGCGCGGATGTATTTGGAGCAAGACGGATTCCGCGTCACCAGCGCCAACAACGGGACCGCTGCCAAGCGTATGATTCTAACGGAAAAACCGAACCTGGTGGTATTGGATTTGATGCTGCCGGGCATGGACGGACTGGAGGTATGTCGGCGTGTGCGGGAAGAATCGGATGTCCCGATCATCATGCTGACGGCGCGCAACGATGACATTGACAAAATCGTGGGCTTGGAACTGGGCGCTGATGATTATCTGACGAAGCCCTTCAATCCACGCGAGTTGGTCGCGCGGATCCGGGCGATCCTGCGGCGAGCGGATCGTGGCGCCACCCGCGAGGAGGCGCCAGCCCCGATCAACATCGGCAACCTCTGCGTTGATGCGCAGCGGCGCCGCGTTGAGGTCGCCGGCGCCAGCGTGGAATTGCGAATGAAGGAGTTTGATCTGCTGAAGACGCTGGCCGAGAACAAAGGCGTCGTCTTCAGCCGGGAGCGCCTGCTGGAGGTTGTGTGGGGTTATGACTTCGCTGGTGAAACGCGCACGGTCGATGTCCACATCGCCCATTTGCGCCACAAACTGCGCGGCATGGACCCAACGATTGATACCATTTGGGGGGTAGGCTACAAACTGGATGATCGTGAGAATGCCTAGCTTCAATTTGCGACTGCGGCTGCTGACTTCGTATTTGGTACTGATATTGGTAACGCTGAGTGTGATTGCATTGGCGCTGATCGTCCTGATAGGCAATCGAGACGCGCCGCCTCAGCCCACTTACGAGCGCCTGGCAGCGCTCACGCAGGGCTTGAATTACATTGATGCCATCGCTGATATCGCCGCGGATCCCAACAGGCGTTTCCTGCAGGAACAGGTGCACGAGTTGCTAGCCGTCTTCGCCAGGACGCGCAACGTGAGGACCTTGCATATACTGCTGACTCAAGACCAAACCAGAGTCATCTATGATAGCGCGCGGCAGTATGCGCCGGGCGATCTGATTCACTTGCGCGCAGACGCATACCGAAGCAAGCAACTGGCAACTGTCCTGTCGCGTGGCAGCCGGCAATTCTTCGGTGGCTTTGAAGACCCCGGCGGGCGAGAATGGCTTTATGGCGGCGTCGTCTTTGGCCAGCAGCGCTTCTTTGCCGAACGCGTGGACCATAACGACCTCTGGCTCTTGGCCGAGCTTCAGCCGACCGTCAGTTTGCAAGAGACGCTGGCGGTCTTCAGCAATGCGCTGGCGCCCCCGCTCCTGCAAGCTGGCATCGCTGGATTCGCATTCGCCATCATTCTGGCAGCCTTGATCAGCCGCAATTTCGCGCGACCGCTGCAACGCGTGGCGCGGGCGGCAACGGCGGTGGCGCGCGGCGACTATTCCGCGCGGGCGCCCGTCAGCGGACCGCCGGAAGCGCGTTCGCTGGCCGAATCATTTAATCAGATGACGGCGGAAGTGCTGGCGGCTAACACGGCTCAGCGCGATTTTCTGAGCAACGTGTCGCATGATCTCAAGACGCCGCTGACATCGATTCAAGGATACGCCCAGGCGATCATCGATGGCGCGGCCGAAGACAGCGGCGAAGCGGCGCAGATCATCTACGAAGAGGCCGGCCGGCTGAACCGGATGGTGGTTGAGCTGACTGATCTGGAGCGGCTGCAGGCGGGCCGGCTGTCAATGGCGAGCGACCGCATCGACATGGCTCAGCTCGCCGAGGGCGCGGTACAGAGCCTGGCTGTCGTCGCGGAAAAGCAGCAGATCCATCTGGAATCGGCTATCGAGCAGGCGCCGACAATCATCGGTGATGGCGATCGCCTGGCGCAAGTATTGATGAACCTGATTAGCAATGCGCTCAAATATACGCCGGAGGGCGGTGTCGTCGGGGTGGCGGTTGAGCGCGCTGGCGCTGGCGCGGTCGTCTCGATTCGAGACAGTGGCATGGGCATTCCGCGCGAGGAGTTATCGAGGGTGTTCGAGCGCTTCTACCAGGTGGACAAGGCTCGCGGTCCCCGGCGGGGAACGGGACTGGGGCTGGCGATCGCGCGGGAGATTGTCGAGGCGCATGGCGGCCGCATCACTGTCGACAGCGGCGGTCGAGGCAAAGGCGCGGAGTTTCGCGTTTGGCTGCCGGGGGCATGACAGCCAGAGGGACAGCGTGTCTTGAGCATTCGGACAGGGAGTGCTGACTTAGAAGGGAATGCTCCGATCTTGATGCTTGCCGAGATATGCCAGATCATCGTTAATTGAACATCTATATTGATAACCCGCGATGCCATATTTCTTTAGTCCATAGTAGCGCATCCGACCTGTATCAATCGTTGCATTTTCCGTTACTACTTCTTTCGACACACCTGTGATGTCGTCAGTTACTGTAGATCGAATTTCGAACGGACCATAGTCCTCGCTGCGCTCAGGGAGATTAAGCTCAAGTTGTACGGCATCATCCTCAAGCGTAACTCTTTCGATGTATAGCCATTTTTTGAAGTATACAGGTTGGTGTCCGACGATCTTGACCCTGTCCTTCCATTCGTCCCACAATTGTGAAGAAAGCAGATTGCGTAGCGTATCCTTCTCCGCTGGTGAGCGACAGCAGATTAATTTCAGTGAACGAAGGTTTAGTTCTTCTGGATAGATGACTTCAGCCTGTCGCGCACTTATGATGTCATCTTTGTCTTCCTGGTCAAACCAAGAGTCATGATATATTTTGTCAAAGGGTAACCGGGAAAATTCATTCGCAGTTCGAAAGGTTAGGGCACTTGATCTTGCTAATGTTCCAGGCGAAAACTCGGCTTCAGAATGACCAATGACTGAGAGAAAATCGAAAAGAAAGTATATGGGTATGGGACAGTGAGCGCTAAGCTGTTGTGAACGTATTGGGCGAAATCCTTCATTGTGATACAGAGTAGGTGTTCGAGGTCGAAAATAGAATCTGACAAAGTCTTTCCACTGGTCCTGAGTTTGGTGCATAACTTCAGGGCTCGCGCTGTCGTCAAACTCCGGCAATCGAATACTGACTTGTGTACGCGAAAGTAGATGTCCAGTCTTGAGTATGTTCGCTGCATTACCAATTGAAGTGAAGTGGAAAACATAGTTGGTCCACCATCGTCGATTGGTATCGAGACTCATCGCCACGCTGTTTATCGTGTCGCGATACGATTGTATATCCCTTTTACTATCGTATTTCATGCTGTAATGGACTGTCGCACTTCGATTGAGGGTAGTGCAAAGACTTGGGACTCCGGAATCAATTGAATGCCTAGGTCGGTAGCATCTACATTGTATTGACGCGACAGAAGAGTTGCCTGGACATATGGCAATTGGTCGAGAATCGGGATCAAGAAGTGGTGATATTGGTTAAGACCAGCTGGGAACTCATTTCCCTTGCAATAGCCGCTGCTGCGCACTAGCTGCCAGAAGTCGCGGAGTGCATCGAGTCCAATTACAATTACGTCATCCTGGGTCGCAAGATGGAAGCTATCCTCGTCTTCGAGCAGAATCATTGAAAATCGCGTGTTGCCAATAGTGGTAAAAAAGTCATGCTGTTTTCGGGCAACGTATGACAAGTCGTCCCAAAACTCGCTAAATGACAGTGCATGGGGTTCTTCCCGCAACCATTTTTTCATTTCGTCAATTGCTTTGTGCTCAGGACGAATATAGTGCTCATGCGGAAGAATATGTATGAATACGTTGATTGGCAGCTTCTCCAGATATTTCTCCATTAAGGGCTGTACTTCAGTATTCCAGTCTAACTCACCGTTTCCGCAGCCCAGCATTGGGAATGAAATCGAGTCGATCCCTTTTGAGTCGTAGGTATTGACGAACTTATCTAGGCCCGCCGATATGTATTCGGACTTGGACATACTCCGCCAGTGTTTCTTTGTCGGGAAATTCAGAATCCATTTGTGCGGAGTCTTGTAGAGCCACAGTTTGCCAATGTCCAACATCCCGTTTTCGCAGTAGTATTGGTATTCTATAAACATGTCCGGGTAAATCCGCTTGAAGTCAAGAGCAATACCCTTACCCATAACTCCAACTGTGTTTACGGTGTTAACCAGGACCTTGGCTGGGCTTGTAAATAGGTCTCCAACGACATAGGTAATCATTGGATCGTGCTCCCCTTGGTTTTGCCAACCAACGCTAGTATATCTAGTGTAAAGCACCTTCGACAAATCGGCTCTGTCATTACGCTAAAGACAAGGATAGTACATATGTTCTATCCAGTCAAGTTCAAGTCATAATTAAATTGCATTTTGAGTCAGCGCGCGCTCGCTCTCGCTGTCATAAGCCAGGGCGGGCAGCGCCAGCGACACCGATACCTGGTCGCCGCGCCGGTAGTATCGGTCGACGCCCGCCTGGGCAATCAATTCAGCGCCATCCGCCAAAGCTAAGCCAAGCCGTTGATAATGTCCGTAAAACTCGCGCCATTGCACCGTAGCGCGCTTGCCTGCTTCGTCGAGCCTGACCGCCAGCGCCTCGGGCCGGATCATGAGTTGGACGGGTCCCGTCTTGGGATGAAAGAGCTTGACTTCACCCAGGCGGCTGTCTGCTGTCATCCCGTGGGCGTCAGCCGGCAGGAAGTTGGCGTCGCCGACAAACTTCGCCACCTGCATGTTTACGGGACGATTGTAGAGCACGTGCGGGGTGGCGACTTGAATGAGTTTTCCATCGAAGATGACCGCGATCTCGTCAGAGAGGCTCAAGGCTTCGTGTTGGTCATGGGTGACGAAGATGGCAGTGGCGCCAGTCTCTAGCAAGATATGGCGAACTTCGGTGCGAACTTGCGCTCGCAAGCCGGTATCGAGATTTGAGAAAGGTTCGTCGAGCAGCAGAATATCGGGATTCGGCGCCAATGCGCGGGCCAGCGCCACCCGCTGCTGCTGCCCGCCCGAAAGCTCATAGGGCATGCGCTCGGCAAATTGGGTCAAGCCGATGAGGGTTAGCAAACGCTCGACTTGCCTGGCCTGCTCCTTTCGCGGTCCGCGCAAGCCAAATGCGATATTGCCGGCGACATCGACATGGGGGAAGAGCGCGTAATCCTGGAAGACCATGCCCACTTTGCGTTTCTCCGGCGGCGTGAAATGCGAATCGTCGGCGACGATATGTTCGCCGATCTGAATGCGGCCGCGCGTCGGCGTTTCGAATCCGGCGAGCAGACGCAGCGTTGTCGTCTTTCCGCCCCCGCTGGGGCCGAGCAGAGTCAGGAATTCACCGGGGCGCACCCGCAAGGTAATATCATTGACGGCTGGCGCATGCCCGTTGTAGAGCTTGGTGAGATGGTCGGCTTGCAGCGAGTATTCCATTGGCGGCGGGATAGATTCAAGAATTTTTCTCGACCAAGCATAGTGGAAAAGCGAAAAGCATAAAGGGCAAATTGATTAGGCAGCTTGGCGGCAGCGCGCAACGTTTTCGGCCACATGATACTCGCGTTAGGCGACTGCCTCTTCGCGCCGGAGGATGATCGCCAGGGCGAAGGCTGAAACCAGGATCAGCACCAAGCCCGGCAGCGCGATGGACGACAGAAAAGCCTCGTCGTAGGCGCTCCAGATGCGCGTGGCAAAGGTGCGGAAGCCAATCGGACGCAGAATCAGCGTAGTAGGCAATTCCTTCATGACATTGAGGAAGACCAGCGCCAAGCCGGCCAGGATGCCGCCGCGGGCCAGCGGCACAGTTATCCGCGCCAGCGCCGCCCAGGGGGACAGACCGAGGCTGCGGGCGGCTTCTTCAAAGCGCGGGTTGATTTGGTGGAAGGCGCTTTCTGTAGCGCCGACGCTGAAAGGGAGGTAGCGAATGGCGTAGCCAACGATGAGCAGGGGCAAGGTCTGATAGATGCTTAGCATGTTTTGGGTGGCGAACATGACCAGCGCCAGCGCGATGACAATGCCGGGCAGCACGTTGCCGGCGTAGGCGAGATTGACCAGCCAGCGATTGAAGCGGGTCGCGCCGCGTGCCGCCAGCAGCGCCAAGGGAAATGCCGCCAAGGTGACGACGAGCGCCGCAACCGCGCTGACGCCAACCGTGTTTTGCAGAAGCAGGGTAAGCGGTACCTGCACAGGATCCGTGATGGTGTGGCCCACCAGCCAACTGAACAAGATCAGCAACGGGATGACGACGCCGAGGAAAACTATGGAGGCGCAAAAGAGCAGCGCGGGCGCTTTCCACTTGCCCAAGGGCTGCGCTTCCAAGTGCCGCGACGCGCCCGTGCCGACGCGATAGTGCCGGCCGCGCAATTGCATTCGCGAGTGAAGCAGCAGCAGGACAAAGGTCATGCCGACCAGCAGCAGCGCCAGCGCCGATGCCTTGTCCATGCGATAAGACTCGGTCTGGATAAAGATGGCTCGTGTGAAAGCGTTGAATTGCATGACGGCGACCGCGCCGAAGTCGCTAAGGCAGTAGAGGGCGGTCATGAGCATGCCGGCCGACAGAGCCGGGCGCAATTGGGGCATGATGATCTGGCGGAAGACGCCCCAGCGATTCAATCCCAGGCTCTGTCCCGCTTCTTCGAGGCTGCGGTCACAATGCAGCAGCGCCGCCCGAACAGGCAGAACAATATATGGAAAGGTGACCACTGTCAGCGTCAGAGCCGCGCCGGCGAATCCCTTGATGCCTGGCAGTCTTTCGACGCCAAAGGGTTCCAGCAGGGATTGCAGGATGCCCTTGGGACCGAAGGCTTCGGTGTAGGTCACCGCTGTCAGATACGAGGGAATGACCATGGCGGCGAGGCCCAGCACGAGCCAGGTTCGCCGCCAGGGGAGGTCGCTGCGGCTGGTCAACCAGGCGAAAGGAATGGCAATCAACGTCGCAAACAGCGTTGCCGACAGCATGAGCGCGATGCTGTTGCCGACGATGCGCAGCGTCCGCGCGCGGATCAAATAGTCGACGCCTTCCTGGCCAGCGCCCAGGGCGCCGAGAATCAGATATACGATCGGTATCAGGACAACAGCGACCACCGCCAAACTGACTGCCTGCGCCAGCTGCCGGTTGCCCACATGCCAGCGCGGCCGGGCATGATGGCGGCCGTTGATTTTAAGTCTCGGCCGTATGGCATCCGCGAGCTGCATGACTCTCCTAGGGCGTCAGGCCAGGGTGATGGATTCCTCACTCCGGCTACGGACGCTCGGGCGGCTGCTAATCCAGCGCGCCGCTTTCCTCAATCATTTCCAGCGTTCCCTGCAGATCGGCCAGGTCCGACAGGTCAATGTCGGGCGATTCGATATCGGCAAGCGCCGGCAGATCCACCGACGGGTCGACTGTCGCCACCAGCGGATATTCGTAGGTGCGCTGGGCGAAGTATTCTTGCGCCGTATCGCTGAGCAGGTAGTCGACCAGAGCCAAGGCGTCGTATGGCTGGTCGGTCGACTTCAGAACCGCCGCGCCGGCCACATTGATCAGGGAGCCAAGGTCGCCAGCGGGGAAAAAGTGGAGGGTCGACGTGATGTCCGGGTCTTCGGCCAGGAAGCGGAACAGGTAGTAATGGTTGACCAAACCGCCGACGACCTCGCCGTCAATGGTCGCTTGCACGATTGGCGTATTCTTGGGATAGGCTTGCACGCCGTTGGCGATCATGCCCGCCAGCCAGCCCGCGGTTTCTTCCTCGCCGAGCAGCACGCGCATGGCGGTGACATTGGCGACGAAGGACGCGTTGGTTGGCGCCCAGCCTACCAAGCCGCTCCACGCTTCGCCGGTGAGATCGAGGATCGAAGTTGGCAGTTCGAGACCGTGTTCGTCCAGCGATTCCGGACTGTAGACGAAGACGCGAGCGCGTCCGCTCAAGCCAGTCCAGAAGCCATCGGGCGATACAAAAGCCGCGCTGGCAACGCGCTCGAGTGTGGCGTCGGGCAGCTTATGGAGCATGCCGGCGGCCGCCAGGGCGCCAAGCGCGCCGCCATCCTGGGCGATGAAGACATCGGCCGGGCTATTTTCGCCTTCGGTGAGAATCTGGTTGGCTACGGCGCTGGTCCCGCCATAGAGGATCTCGGTCTCAATGCCAGTGTCTTCGGTGAATTGGGCCAGAATGGGACCGATCAGGCTCTCATTCCGACCGGAATATACCGTCAGGACATAATCTCCCATTACCGGGACTGCGATGATGCAGCACAGAGCGGCGACGAGCAAGAACAGGGCAAAACGTTGAAGGGACATACTTTGAACTCCTTGCGTTTGGCGCAAATCCCGTATAGGATTTGCTTTAGATACGAGGGTCAACTGGGCATGAGAGCTACTGCCAGATCGCTTCAGTCCCGGTTGACCTTTTCGTTTTAGCAGAGAAACGAAGCGCCTGTCCACGCTTGTGGTAAATTCCATTTTTCCCGCGCCGGCAACGGTGAATTGCTCGAAAGCTAAGCGTGGATTTAATCGACGGCGGCAGCATTCTTGCACAGGGTTAAGTTTGCTTTGTCGGCTGTTCACTGTCGGTTCTGGCAAAGCGCGCGGTGAAATCCGATAAGCGCCAGTCCCTGATTGGCACGCGGGCTAAACCTAGACAATGATTGCGCCAGGCAATAAAGTTAGATAGCTGTGGCTGATCGATTCCTATCGCGGGGTGTCGTAAATGTCCAATTGGTGGGGTACGCGCAAGAGTGTTTCGTCTCGCCTGATTTGGGAGGTCGAGGCGATGAAAGCCACCTTTGGCAATACTTTCGAGTTGGTTGTGCCCCCCTTCGGCGGTTTGCTCTATTGGCAAGGCACGATCGAGATTAATATGAGCATTCTGGATTCGCCTTACCACAGCCTCAAACTGGTTTATCCCAAGGAGTACCCGAACCGGCCGGCCGAGGCATACTGCAGCAAGCCGCGGATTTACAGCGAAAAGCATCAGTATGAGGACGGGCAGCTCTGCCTCTTTAATCCCAAAGACGGCGAGCAATATGGTTGGAACCCGTCCAAGTCAACGGCGGTGACCGTTGGCGGCTGGGCGATACAATGGCTGTACGCCTATTATACTTGGCGCTCCACCGGCAAATGGCCCGGCATTGAGGAGCGCATTAAAGCGAGTACGCCGCTTCCACGTCGACGGAGGCGCTGAGAAATGCGAAGGATGGATGAGCCCGAATTCCTGCAGCTCGCGCAGATGGAATTCGATCACATCAGAAAGCGCTTGCGAGGGATGGCGATGATTTCACGCGGAATTGTGCCTAACGTGGTCCTGTCGCGCCGGGCAGTCGAAAGAATGCTCTCGGCCGCCGACCAGTTTCTGGCTGATGAAACTGGTGAAGCCATGGTTGGTTTTGTGGTCGAAGACGACACGCCGGAAGGTTTGCCGACGATTTACGTGCTCGATACGATATCGCCTGACGAGACCGCTGTCCGCCGCTCGCACACCTTCCAGCAAGGCGATGCCCAGCAAGATGAGATCATTTGGTGGCTGCAGGAGAACTGGCACTTTCATCGCGAACGGCACCGCGGAACGGATGCCTTGCCCGATCGCTTTGACGTGCCCCTTCGTTATCTGGGCGATTGGCACAAGCAGCCGGGTTCCATGATTCAGCCCAGCCACGGCGATCACATGACGGCGCTTTCTTGGCTGGATGACGAAGAATCGGGTATGGACTTTCTGCTGGTGCCGATCGTGACCGTGGGGCACTTGCCGAACATTGGCGAGACGGATCTCACCGTCAACTATATCAACGTGCCGATGGATAACGGCCGGGTCATGCGCGTCGACTGGTGGTATGTGCATCGGGATGTGCGCGTGTTTCAGCCCGTCCATCCCAAAGTCGTGGCCGACGAGCAGCTTCCGCAAATGATGAAATACAGTTGGCACGTGGTCAATCCCGATCGCCTGTACACCGAAACGGCGGCGCTGGAGAACGATGGCCACTTGGTGCGACGGCTTCTGTACGAATGCGATGGTGAGGTGCCCCTGGAGTACTGTTTCTTCACCATCCGGCAAGGCAGCTCCTTCTTCCTCCTGTTTGCGACCCAGTACGATTATCCCGAAAGCGCGCCTCAAGCCTACACGGCGCCTTTCGTTGACGGCTTGGATTTGATGGATCCGGTGGAGACCTTTCATAAATTGTGGGCTGCGCGAGAGCCAATCGCGGATCCGCTCGGATGGTCCTGGTCGGCCGACAAATACCTGTGCGAGTTTGTGATTGCCATCGAAGTCGAAATGGGATTGCGCGCGCCTTCATCGTTTTCGATTCCCGTCCTGATTGAAGAAGACGATTTGTCTCTGAATGACGGGCGCGACGCGGCGGCGGTCGCAAGCGTATCCAAGGCAGAGGCGATGACGAAAGCGGCGGGTGGATCGGCCCATAGCGAAGTGACGGCGGACGAAAAGACCGGAGCAGAGGCGCCTTAGATGAGCAATCTCTGGGAACGCGTCGAAGGGCTGATTGGCGCGGAAAATCTCGACCGACTGGCGGAGAAGAAAGTGGCCGTGGTTGGCTTGGGGTCGGGCGGCGGCTTCGTGGCGCTAAGCCTGGCGATGAGCGGCTTGGGGCAATTTGTGCTCGTTGATAATGACGAGCTCGAAAGCGGCAATGTCACGCGTCATGTGGCGGATTTGCGCTATATCGGCGAGAACAAGGCGGCCGCTGTGGCTGATCTGATCCGCAAACGGAACCCTGACGCGCGCATTGAGACGCGCGAAGGTCTGATCGAGGATCACTGGGATTGCCTGGATGATGTCGACATCGTGGTGGCGGCGGTGGATAACGAACAAGTGAAGTACGCGATCAATGAGCAATGTTTGGTCAAGCGCTTATCAGCCTCGTACGCCGGCGTTTATGAGCGCGGTGAAGGCGGCGACCATGTCATCATCAAGCCTCTTGAAGGACCCTGCTACGCCTGCTGGTCTGAGGCGACGCGCGAAGGCGTCAAGGTTTCGCTGAATCCGGGCGGCGATCTGGATTACGGCATGATTGGCGCGATGGGGACGCTGCATGCCGAGCCCGGGCTCTGGGTCAATGTGACCAAAGTGGCTGGCATTCAGACGGATCTGATCATCAACGAATTGCTGCGCGGCACGAGCGCGCACGAGGAGATGCCGGCGAATACGCTGATTGTCGCCAATAGCACCCTGGACATCATTGAAGGCCAAGAGAGCGAACCGCATTCCAGCCTGTGGATCGAGATTGAGCGCGACCCGGATTGTCTGGTCTGTGGCGAGCGACTGAAGCAAGGCCTGCGTCTGCTGGCGCAGGCGGACAGCGATGACATTTCACTCGAAGATTTGGCCGCGTCCGGCTTGACTACTGATATCTTATTCGAGGAAGAGGAAGACTAGCGCGCTTCGATTTCGCTAATCCAACTGTCTAGCATATCAGTGAGCGCTTGACGATGTTCCAGGCGCTCTCTTAATTTGAATGGCGCGCGGTAAAGCAGGCGGTCTCCGTCTGCCGGTGGATGACCGTCGTCATCGTAATAGATCCTGAAGTTGTTCTGAATGGCGACGCGGTAGACGCCCGCATCATAAACCGGCGCGCGATAGGGCAGCCTGCGGATGCCGATGCTGAGCATGATTTCGCCCTCGCGATAATGCGCCCAAACCCCGAGCAGACGCAAGGTCTGATAGCCATGATAGCCCTTGCTGTGATGCCAGATGACCACGCCGGACCAGGCAGGTCCGCGCACGATCTGCGGTCCGTAGCAGAGGAGCCGCTCAAAGTCGCGCTGCGCCAGTTCCGCCAAGGCGTCAAAGGCGTTCAGCAGATTGAGAACGCGGTCCTGCGGCGTCTGCAGATTTGCTTCCTTGCGGGCGCTGCCGAAGGGATGGCGGCGCTCGATGTTTTTCAGAATGTTCTCGTAACGCTGATTCTTGTCTTCGGCGGGCATGATGATTCAAGCAGACAGCCGGATCAGCGGCGGTTAAGAGCCCGCCAGGAAATCCAGGACCGCCTTCTGAAACAGTTCGGGATGTTCCAGATTGGGCAAATGCCCGGCGTCAGGAATGAGCAGCATGGAGGCTGCTGGCAGATTGTCGACCATGTAGTCGGCGGCGAGCTTCAGGTAGGGCAAGTCGTTTTCGCCAATGACGATGAGCGCTGGCATAGTGAGTTCGCGCAGGCGCTCGGCCGAGGTTCTGGACCCGGTCTTGCGGATGTGGTCGCCGATGCCCTTGAGCTCATGTTCGGTCACGAGCTTGGCCATCGCGCCCGCTTTCCGCCTAGCGCGAGCATCTACATCTTGTGCCGAACGCCCGATGCCGTCGAACCAAATTCGCATGTCCAGCTCGACGACGCGATCCACATCGCCGGCATTGAAAGCCGCTTCGGATTGAGCGATCAGTTCGTCGGGCCAAGGCGCCTCCAGTTCCAGGCCGGCCGGGTCGCTGCCCACTAGAATCAAATTGGCGACTCGATCCGGGTGAGACAAGGCGAAATCGATAGACAAGCCGCCACCCATAGAACATCCCATTAAGATGATTGGACTTGGGATATCGAGTTTGGCTAGCAGCGTTTCCAGGTCGTCCTGGATATTGAATTCGCCTTTGACGGGCAAGCTCTTGCCATAGCCGCGCATATCGAAGCGCAGCGCCAGATAGCTTTGAGAGAATGCCTCGAATTCCTGGTCCCACATGCGGCAGTCGGCGATGCCGGCGTGAATCATGACCAAGGGCGTACCGCTGCCAGCGAGCTCGTAATAGAGGCGGGCGCCGTTGATTTGGGCGAAACCGGACGCAGTTCTCATCAGACCAACTTCCCAATATCCTTTGAAAAAAGTTCACATGCAGGGCAGCGACGCGCCCTTTACGAGCAATTGACACGGATCCCTCACGCCAGCGCCACCTTCGCCAACTCGACGCCATCACGAAGCGTCTTTTCGTACGATACTAAGCTGTGAGTCACACGCATGCCCACCCGCTGGTACAGCGCCAGCGCATTGGTCAGGCTTTCGCCGTCGACTTCCAGGCAAACCGTCTTAATTCCGCGATCCCAGTAATCAGCGAGGCATCGTCTCAACATTGCCGATGCCAGGCCCCGCCGGCGATAGGCACGGCGAACGCCCACCGTGTCGATGTAACCGAAACCCGGTCGGCGGTTGTATTCCGTCAAGGGAAGCACGCTGCCGGCCACGATGCCCGTCGCTTCGTTCACGGCGAGCAAGACGCGATCGGGGTCGAAAGTGGGGCTGCCATTGAGCCAATGTCGGATCATCTCAAGATCCTTCTCAAAGCTCTGCTCGATATGGCCGTAGTGATCGGAAAAGGAATCGCGGACGAGGTCAACCAGAACGGGCAGGTCCGCTTCGTGACGATAGGGACGGGTGACGAAGCCATCTGGCAATGCGACCGCCGCCGGACGTTCAGTCATGTCGATTCGCATTTCATGCCAGAGACGCCCGGGCGAGAAACCAGCGGCTTGCAGCGCGCATTCGTCTGCGCGGTAGCCTTGATAGGCGCCGCCCCACAGGCTGACGCGGGCATCCGGCGGGCAACTCGCGATGACGGCTTCGCCCCGGTCGATCGCCCAGTCCAGCAGCTTGGCGCGAAGCTTGGGTTCGCCATGCTCGGGATCTACGCCCCAACTGAACCAGGGGCGCACCGGCGGTTCCTGCGTGGCGAAGAGGACGGCAAAGGCGATTAGCTCGCCCGTTGAGTCGGCAGCGCCCAACGACGATGCGCTCAGATCAAAGTTTGGTTCGGTCCACTCTGCCCGAAAGTCGCGCGGTTGGAAGCGCTCGTACGCGCCGGCGCAGGCGGACAGGGCGGTGCTGATTTCCGCGCAGCGCTCGGCGTCTTCCATGGTAAGCGCGCGCCACCAGTAGCCAGCGTGCGTCATTGTCGCAAAATCCTGTTCTCATTCGGTCGCGAAGTGTCAATTCGCCCGGCGAGATTGAGGCGGAGACAGGGCGCGCGCGCGCAATGTCCGCCGCCAGCGGCGCATTATAGGGAGAAAAAGTCTTGCTTAACAGCCTTATCCTTTTGCTGTATGATGGCGGCATTTTGACCGGGCGCGCGGAGCAGGCCACAGATGAACAAGACGACCAAGACCTTTACCTACATCATTGGGATTGTGATGACAGTGGCGATGGTGGGCAGCCTGATCCTCCCCATGATTTCGAGCCAGGTTGGCGTTGGCGACAGTTATTTGGAGACGCCGCAGCCGACGCCGTTTCCTGAGCCGACGATGCCGCCTCCGCCCGATACAGACGCGATCGATTTTGACAGCCGTTATCTGCACCGCTCCGGTCTCTTTACCATAGGCGCGCCAACCGGCTGGAGCCCGGCCTCGGACAGCAGCAGCGCCGATGAATTGCGCGCCGGCTTGAACAACAGCGAAGTACAGAGCGTTGTCGAGCTGCGCATCAACAAGAACCACGCTGGGTTATCGGACGTGGAATCGCTGAGCGACTTCCTCGACACGGTCTGGCTGGGGCATACCTGGAGCGGCTACAGCGGCTGGGACGAGACCAGTCGCAAAATACTGGGCGACGAGGTGGTGCGGATCGACTTCAACCTGTGGCGCGGGCGGTCTCATCTCATTGCACGTCAGGAATCGTGGATTGAAGGCGGCGATATTTACAGCGCGCGCGTCGTCACGGCGGAAAACGCGTCGCGGGAGCTCAAGTACCTGCTGCGGGGCCTGGCGAATAGCGTAGAGCGCATCGGCGACTATGCGGGCGCGCCTTATGACTGGGACGCGTACTTTGACAATAGCGACAAGCATATGGTGCGCTTTCCCTCTAATTGGGAAGTGACCGACTCGGCCGATGGCTTGCCAGCGACCATCGAAGGCGATTCACTCGTCTTGGTTGTCAGCAAAGCGGATGTGGCGCTGGCAAGCGAAGACGCGGCAATGGACTGGACCGAGAGTTGGCGTTCTGGCGTAACGGCTCGCAGCGCTCGGGCGGTTGAAGTTGCTGGCGCCAGCGGCTACCAAGTGTCCTACCGGCTCAAGACGCTGGACGGGGCGCTGGCCAGCGGCTCGATGCTGATGCTGCGCGGAACCGACGACCAAGTCCATATCGCCAATATCAGGATGCCGCATCTGGATGAAGATCTCTTGGCGGTGGATCCCGCTGTATATCCCTGGTTGGCCGTGCTGGATAGCTTCCGGCTATTGCCCAATCTTGAAATCGAAATCAACTGAAGTCGTGAAGGGATCTGCTTGCAGCGCCTGAAAGAGCGCAATGCGGGTTGGTCCTGCGGGCGAGAGTAATGCCGCGACTGGAAGAATTCCGTCCTAATTTATGGATTTACGAGCTTGAGGCGCCGCCCCTTATGGTACGCGCCGCTGTGGTCAAGGGCGCGAAACGGGCGGTAGTCTGGGACACCATGACCCTGCCGGACGAAGCAGCGCCCCTGGCTGATGCGATTGGCGGCAAACCTTATTTTGTGGTTTATAGCCACGGGGATTATGATCATGCTTGGGGCACGGCGGGCCTCGGCGACGGTCGCTTGGGCGTTGTCGCCCACTCGGAGTGCCTGCGCCGCTTTGGCGATGATGTGCCGCGAACCCTGCAGCGAATGCAAATGGCCGAATTCGGCAAGTGGGACAGCGTTCGCCTCGTCCCGCCGAACATCACCTTTAGCACAGTTCTCGCTCTCGATTTGGGAGATCTTACGCTGGAGCTGCATCACCTCCCCGGGCATACGGCGGATAGTATCGTCGGCTGGATTCCCGAGTGGGGTGTTCTGCTGGGGGGCGACGCGATCGAAACGCCGCTTCCCGTCGTCAACAATGCCCATCTTCTGGAAGCTTGGCTGGATGCGCTGGCGTCTTGGCAGGATAATGACAGCCTCAAATATTGCATCCCTTCTCATGGCAGCGCGGCTGGGCGCGAGAGCCTCGACCAAACGGTCGCCTATTTGCGCGCCTTGGCCGGGGACCGGCAATTCAAGCTGCCGCGCGCACTTGATGACTTTTTTCGTGAAACACACCAAAAGAATCTGATTGTTGTCGACGGCGGGCTCGTCCTGCATGAATGAAGTTTTGCCCGATGTCTTGGCTCGGGGCCTCGTCTTGGTATTCTGTGGGACGGCAGCCAGCGAAGAATCGGCCCGGGTCGGCGCTTACTACGCCAATCCAACGAATGCGTTCTGGCCGACCTTGCATCTTGCCGGCATGACGCCGCGCCGCTTGCATCCGATGGACTTCCGCGATGTGCTTGACATGAAGATTGGCTTGACTGATCTGGCAAAGGACGCTTTCGGTTCAGACCGAAGTTTGCGCCCCCGAGATTTCCAGCGTCAGCAATTGTCCAGCAAGATATGTCGCTTCCAGCCCCAGATCTTGGCATTCACGAGCAAGACGGCCTGGCGTCGCTGGAAGGGATTAAGCGCTCGTGTAGCCGTCTCCTATGGCTGGCAGGACGATACGCTGGGAGAGACGGCGTTCTATGTGCTGCCTTCCCCATCCGGCGCCGCGCGCGGATATTGGGATTTGGCGCCCTGGCACGCTCTAGGAGAAGAGTATTTGCGTCGGCTGCAGGTGACTTGAGCGAACCTTGGTTTCGATTGCCGTAGTGTCAAGCTGCACAAGAAGGGGCGGAACTTCAGGACGTCACTTGGCGGCCGCATGCCAAGCGTCAAAGGCGCTGCCGCCGCCGGCTTCCAGCACTTGACCGGTCAAGGACTTCGCCGCGTCAGAACAGAGGAAGAGCGCGGCGTTGGCGACTTCCTCCTTCGATTCAGCTGGCGAAGGGGTCGCGATGCAATTGACGCGAATATGGTGAGTCGCCAGTTCGCGGGCCGCTTGCCGGGTCATGCCGATGAGGCCCGCGCCGCCGGTGATAAAGCCGATTCCCGCTGGCACGGATGCCTTGCTGGCTTCGATTGAGGCAAGATTGATGACGCAGCCGCCGCCTTCGTCCGCCATGACGCGGGCGACCAGTTGCGTACAGAAAAACGTTCCGGTGATATTGACCTCGATCTGCCGCCGCCAACTCCATTCATCGACGTGCAGCAGCGGCTCGGCATGCAGGATGGCTACAGCGTTGACGAGGATGTCGATGCCGCCGAAGGCGTCGCGCGCTCGTTCAATCATGTTGGCGACTTGAAAGCGATTGGAAACATCGGCATGAAGCGCGCATGCGATGCCGCCGGCAGCGCGAATCGCCTCTGCGGTCCTGTCGGCGCGTTCGATGTTGAGGTCGCTGACCGCCACTGACGCGCCATTGGCCGCGAGCGCCAGCGCGATGGCTCGTCCCATCCCCGCGCCCGCGCCGGTGACCAGCGCCGTTCTACCGGCAAGGTCAACTTCTACATCAGTCACGAGTATGGGAGAATGGAACGGTAAAGAATTGAAAGCGCCTAGAAGGGGATATCATCGACCGTGCCGGGCGACTCCGGGTAGTTCGACGCGCGATCGTCGCGCTGCTGTCGTTGCTGCCCGCCTCCTCGTTGCCCGCCGCCACTCCAGTTGCCCTGATCGCCGCCATCATCTCGTCCGCCCAGAAAGCGCACATCGCGCGCTCGAAGGTCCAATGAAGCTGCCGCCTCGCCGTTATTGTTGATGTATCCCCGCGCCGCCACATTGCCCACCACCATGACTTGCCGTCCGCGCGACAGGTATTGATTGCAGGTTTCGCCCAAGTTGCCCCAGGCCGCCACGCGATACCAGGTGGTCCGCTCACGCTGTTCGCCGGACTGACGGTCGCGCCAGCGTTCGCTAACGGCAACGCTGAAATTGCAAACTGCTTGTCCACTCTGCAGGTATCGCAGTTCGGGGTCACCACCCAAGTTTCCGACGATAATGGTTTGATGCCACGACATTTTGGTCTGCTCCTGAAAATGGTTTAGTTTAATTCCATTTTCTCTATTGTATCCATTAGCAAGCGGCGGACGACCGCCGGATCGCCTTTGCCGCGCAACTCGCCCATGATTTTACCGAAGAGCGCGTTCAGCACTTTTTTGTTGCCACCTAGAAAGCGCTGAAGCATATCGTCGTTCTCGCCCAGCACCTTGCTGACGGAGGCCGCGATGAGGTCCTGGTCGGAGATTTGCGCCAAGCCTTGCTCGTCAACGATGGCGCGGGCGTCAGCGCCGGACGACCACATCGCCGGCAGCGCCTGTTTGCGCGCTGTGCTCTGGTTGATCGTACCTTGCTGAACCAAGGTCAACAAGCTGGCGAAGTTTTGCGCGGTAACTGGAATCCGCTCAATGCATTCTCGTTCGATATCGTTCGCGTTCATCATGCGAAACAGGTCTGTGGTCAGCCAGTTCGCGGCCAGCTTGGGGTCGACGCCGGCATCCACGATTTTCTGGAAGTATTCGGCAACGGCGCGCTCCGCCGTGAGCACGCCGGCGTCATAGGCGCTCAAGCCCAATTCGTCGACGAAACGCGCCTGCAGCTTGGCGGGCAGGGCGGGCAGCTCAGCGGCGATCTGGGCGACCTGTTCGCGGCTGACCTCGACCACAGGCAGGTCCGGCTCGGGGAAGTAGCGGTATTCGTCAGCCCGTTCTTTGTAGCGCTGCACCGTGATCCTTTGCGCCGCTTCGTCCCAACCGAGGGTCGCCGGCTTGACTGTTTCGCCGTTGTCATAAAGCTTGATTTGGCGCTTCACTTCAAAGTCGATGGCTTTGACCATATTGCGGATGCTGTTGAGATTCTTGATTTCCGTGCGTTCGCGCAATTCGGTATCGCTTTCGAGCCGGACGCTGACGTTGGCTTCGAAGCGAAGCAAGCCCTTGGACATGTCGCCGCTGTTGACGCCGAGATAGCGCAGGATCGAGCGCAGCTTGCGCGCGTAGACTTCGGCTTCTGACGCGCTGCTGATATCCGGTTCGGAGACGATTTCCAGGAGCGGGACGCCGGCGCGGTTGTAATCGACCAGGCTGCCGCCCATGATATGCGAGAGTTTGCCCGTGTCCTCTTCCATGTGGGCGCGGCGCACGCGGATGCGCTTGCTGGAGCCATCTTCCAACTCGATGTCGATATAACCATTGACCGCCAGCGGCCGGTCGTATTGGCTTATCTGATAACCCTTGGGCAGGTCGGGATAGAAGTAATTCTTGCGCGCGAATTGATTGATCGGCGGAATCTCGCAATTGAGCGCCAAGCCGACCATGATGCCATATTCCATCGCCTGCATGTTGATGACGGGCAGCGTGCCGGGCAGGCCCAAAGACAGGGGGTCGACGGCGGTGTTGGGCTCGGCTTCGACGCTGTCGACGACCGGGCAGCTGCTGAACATCTTGCTCTCGGTTTCCAGCTCGGCGTGGACTTCCAGGCCGATCACCGTTGTCCATTCGCTCATGGCACCCTTTAAGTCAGCGGGACAGGTGTTCGGACTAGCCTGACACAAAAGCACGGATTTGAAAAGGTGACAGATACAGTTTCGGATAGCCTGTCGGCACTGGCTCGGGCAGATGCCCTTGGTTCCGCCAGCAAAGGCGCAGCGTATCAAGCGCTATTTTGCCAGTATAAGCAGCGATATCGACGGCAAGTCAGCCGGAACCTGGAAACTCAAGCTTCTTGGATGTCATCATCAAGCCGCGTAGACGGAGGCTTCCGCCCGCTCGATCAGTCCCTGCTTCGCGAGGAAGCGTTCGAGCCGGTCAAGCGCTTCGTGAATGTTCGCCTCGCTGGTGGCGTAGCTGGCGCGGACGAAACCACGCCCACTTTCTCCGAATGCGCTGCCGGGGATGAGCGCGAGCCGCTCTTCTTGCAGCAGGGCATCGCAGAAGGTCTCATCATCCAAGCCGGTGGCCGCGATGCTGGGGAAGGCATAGAATGCGCCGCGCGGCTCGAAACAGGCTAAGCCCAACCGATTGAATCCGTCCACGATCAGCTTGCGCCGCCGGTCATAATGTTGACGCATGGTTTCAACATCGTCTTCGCCAGAGCGAATCGCCTGCAGCGACGCGGCTTGTCCAGTGGTCGGCGCGGACATGATCAGGTATTGGTGGATCTTGTACATCGCTTCGGTGAAGGCCGCGGGCGCGGTCACGTAACCAATGCGCCAGCCGGTCATGGCGTAGGATTTGCTCATGCCGCTCAACACGATGGTTCGCTCACGCATGTTTGGCAGGGTCGCGAAGTTAATATGTTGAGTGTCGTAAACGAGGCGTTCATATATCTCATCAGAAATGACGACGAGATCGTGTTTTTCGGCGACGGCGGCAACTTGCATCATGTGTTCGCATGTCAGCACAGCGCCGGTCGGGTTGCTGGGATAGCTGAGCAGAATCGCATTCGTGCGCGCGGTAATTCGCGCTTCAAGTTCCGCTCCGGTCACCTGGAAATCAGCGTCAACCGATGACGGTACCATAACGGGCAGGCCACCGGCCGTCTCGACCAAGGCTGGGTTGGCGACGAAACAGGGTTCCACCACCAAGACCTCGTCACCCGGATCAAGCAGAATCTTCAGCGCCAGAAACAGCGCCTCGCTAACGCCCACTGTGACCAGCACTTCGTTCGCAGGTGAATAGCGCAGACCGTAGCGCTTCTCGACTTGCGCCGCGATCGCCGCTCGCAATTCGTAAATCCCGGCATTTGAGGTATAGCCAGTCTGACCGCGATGGAGGCTTTCCACGCCGGCATCGACGATATGCGCGGGCGTTACGAAATCTGGCTCGCCAATGCCGAGCGTCACCACATCATCCATGGTGGCGGCGATGTCAAAGTACCGGCGAATGCCCGATGGGCGCAAGCGTTGCACGCTTCTGGAAAGGTATCGACTCATCAAACGCGTCCCTCTAGGCTGTCGTCTATAATCTTTGTATCACAGTTGCGCGGTCAATTCACTACACAGGCATGTCCAATTATCAGCGGTGTTTTACTACATTGTGTAGGATGAGAGGTGCATGTAGCGCCAATCTCTGCGGACTATTCGCTCATTATGTCGGACTAGACAAGTTTGACGCTTGAGGCGCTTGCGTGGATATTCAACAGACGGGAGCGATGAACGGCGTCGAACAATGAGAAGGGCATGATTATGGCGATGCCCGCATTGGCCAACTGGGAGGCGACGCGCGACGCCCCGCAGCAAATTGCGCTGATAATGGGCGCGACGCCGGCTCCGATCCATTGCCGAAGGACCTGCGCTTCAGCCCTGGTTTGGAGCGACCTTATTTCTATGCTTAGGCCTGGTCGCGGACCACGGCAAATCTCCAATTGCCATTGGCGGCGCCGGCGCAGGGGCTAAGTGAACCGTTTACCGGACTTTACGCACCCTATGACGCGCCGCGAGAAGTGAATCCGTTTGACGTGGCGGTCGAGACCATGCGCATGTTTTATCAGCTTGCTGCGGCGCAGCAACTGCCGCCATGAGAGCCGGCAATATCATGGCGCCTTCAGATTGCGCACGACGCTCCTGCCATTCTCGCGTAGAAGCCGGTGACGGGCTGAATGGATCGAGGACTGGCACGCGTCTCAGTGTATGAGTACAAACAGAACGAGGCAAGTTCGGAATCGAACTTGGCAAAGTATGCTCTTATGGTCTAAACTATGTTATCGTAGTGGCAAGCGCGGAAGGCAGCGATTTCGAGGCGCGCGCGTCGCCATACTGCGTCAAAACAGAGGGTTGAAATGAGCGACGAGAACAGAAATCCCAACGATAATCTGGACGAGAATCTGAACAATTCCCCGAGCGGATCTTCGGCGGATGACATGGGGGACCGGCTGGAGCGGCTGGGCGGTGAACCGGCGCCTGCGATAACTCCCGAAGAATTCGAGCGGCTGCAAAAAGCCGGGCAGGTGCACATTGATTCTCGCGGTCGTGTCCGCACGGCGCGGCGCAGCGGCGCGGAAGCTGGCGTATCGTTGCGCAAGCGCAGAGCCTGGTATGATCGCGACCGGTCTCGCGCAGTTGCCTCATGAGCAGGTAGGGCGGTTTCGTCCCAAAGAAATGCTCGCATGCGCTGGCGTGAAATTGGTGAATCGCGCCGATTTGCGTCTTCCACCGTTTCCAATCGCGGAAGCCCCCACCGCGGCGCGGCGCTTGGCCGCCTCGCCACGATTGTCAGACGCAATCAAACGCGCGCCCTGGCAAAGGATCGAATCACCGATTGAACTGGACCAGACAGCCAAACCGCGAGACAGATATCCTCATCTATGATTCCACTGATCACCTTGGATCACGTCCGCAGCGCTCTGGACTTGAATGATTTTGACTCGCGGGCGGCGCTGCAGCGGATGGCGCCGGCACCGCGCGGCTGGCTGAAGCGAGATGATCCAGCGCACCCGGCCGCGGTCATGATTCTGGTTTATCCCGGTCCTGAAGGGATTCTCTATACGGCGCTGACCTTGCGAGCAGCGGAACTGCGCGGGCACAGCGGCCAAGTCAGCTTCCCTGGCGGACGTCTGGATCCAGGGGATGAGAACTTGACGGCGACCGCCCTGCGCGAGACTTGCGAGGAAATTGGCGTCTGCGGCGAGCGACTGTCCATCTTGGGGCATTTCCCGCAATTTTACATCCCGGCGTCGCATCATGAGGTTTGTCCGACTATCGCCTATTTTGATGGCGCGCCGGTGTTTATTCCCAATCCGGACGAAGTGGCGGAGATTTTCAGTTTCGCGCTGGAAGATCTGCTGCGGCCACGTTACAAGTTTGTGGAGCGCCGTCGCATACGCGGCGTTGATGCGCGCGTGCCTTACTACCAGGCGCGCGGGCACAAAGTCTGGGGGGCGACCGCCATGCTGCTAAGCGAACTTGAGGGGCGCTTGCGCCTGGTACTACCGCCTGGAGCCTTGCTGAAACTGACATAAGCCGCTGGGGAATACGAGTGAAATCGGCGCGGCCTGCGCAGTCTCGTTAGCGGTTGAGCGGCTGCCCATCTGCTTGTCGCCATGCGGCATGATTGGTATGCTTAACGCAACTGGGATCGCGGGTGGCGCACATCGTCGCTCCAGTCGCTCGTATGTGGAATTGCATGGACAGCATACTTAACGGCATCCCCATCCTGGCAGTTACGACCGGCGCGGGCGGGTCAGGCGAATGGTCCGCGCTGCTGCTTTATGTTGGCATGGCGCTGGTCGTGTCTTTCCTCTGTTCAATTTGGGAAGCGGCGATGCTGTCGACGCCGGTTTCGCACATCGAATTGCTGGTGCAGGAGGGCCGGCAAGCGGGCTTTATCATGCAAGGTCTGCGTCAAAATGTCGAGCAGCCCATATCGGCGATTTTGACACTGAACACCATCGCCCATACGGTGGGCGCGTTTGGCGCTGGCGCCGAAGCGACGGTCATCTTTGGCAGCGAGTTTGAAGGGCTCATCGCTGTCGTGCTGACACTGCTCATTCTCGTCTTTTCCGAAATCATCCCCAAGACCCTGGGCGCGGTATATGCCAAGCCACTGACGCCCTTCACCGCCCATTCTTTGCGCGCGCTGCTGTGGGTGCTGCGGCCCGCTGTGTTCGCCTTTGAGTTTGTCACCCGATCTATGCGGCCGAGCGAAGAGCCGCCGACGGTGACGCGTTCCGAATTGCAAGTGATGGCGCGGATCAGCGCGGAAGAGGGCGGTATACAAGAGCGCGAGAATCGCATTGTCGCCAATCTGCTGCAACTCGCCGATGTTCTGGTCGAAACCATCATGACGCCGCGAACGGTGGCGCTCATGTTTCAAGAAGATCAGACGGTCGCGGAGGTGATGCGGTCCTATGCCTTTCTGCCATTCTCGCGCGTTCCCGTTTTCGGTGAATCAGCCGACGATGTCAAAGGCTATGTGCTGCGCCACGAGATTTACCGGCGGGCGGCAGCAGATGAACACGGCGTGAAGATGCGCGACATCTTGCGGAAGCTGGAAGTGGTGCCAGAGACCAACTCGGTGGCGCAAGTGCTCGACGAGTTCATCAGCAAACAGGAGCAAATCTTTCTCGTCATTGATGAATACGGCGGGACGGCGGGACTGATCACGCTGGAAGATACTTTGGAGACCTTGCTCGGCATCGAGATCCTGGATGAATCGGATCCAGTCGCTGATTTGCAGGAATTGGCGCGCCGCCGTTATCAGAGCCAGGCTGATTTGCTCGCGGCAATGGCGCGCGGGCAAGACGCGCAGCCGACAGCGGAGGACTCGCCCGACGCAGGCGCAGCCGAATGAAGGAAGCTCGTCTTCCGCTGCCGCCCTTCGCCTACCGATTCAATTTGCTCTTGGAATTCGTCAAGCGCATCGCCCATCCGGCGCGCCTCGTCGTCCAGGACGATACCCTGTGGCGCTACACCGACGGGGAGTTGATCGCGTACCGTCAAGAGGGTGACGCAATCGTCGTTCGCGGCGAAGGCTTGTCCCAGGGCAAGGAAGAGCGAATCAAGCGAATTTCCCGCCACTGCCTGGGGCTGGGGCGGGATCTTAGCGCGTTTTATGATCTTGCCGCGCGCGACCCGGCGCTCTGGCATGTGGTGGCGCCCTTGGTCGGACTTCCCATATTTTGCAGCGAGACCGTCTTTGAAGCGCTGATTACGCTGATAATCGAGCAGCATATCAGCTGGAAGAATGCCTTGCGTTACCAGCGGACGCTGATGCGCATGTTCGACAGCGGCCCCTTTCTTGGCCGAGGCGCTGTATACCAATTTCCTTCCCCTCAGCAATTGGCGCGCGCGTCCCGATCTGAGTTGAAAGCGCTCAAGATTACCAACCGTCGGATAGATACGATCATCGATATAGCTAAAGCGGTCGCCAGCGGCGCTCTCGATCTGGAATCAATCGACGCTATGGAACCGAGGGCGGCCTACGACCATCTGATGAAGCTCAACGGAGTCGGACATTGGACCGCCAACAATGTGATCGGGCGGGCGCTGGGCGCCTATCCCTTCGTCAGCCAAAACGATGTCGCGCTGCAAGCCGCGGTTCAGCTTTTCTTCCACGATGGCAAGGGTCAGAAGAGCCCTGACCTGGTTACGAACACACTGAGTCGCTATGGAGAATACGCCGGACTGGCCGGGCATTTTGTGCTGCTGCGCTGGGTGCTGGAACGCTATCCGCCGATTGCGCCCTAGTGATTCCTAGGCTGAAAGCTCGTCGTAGAGCAGCTCCTGGCTGAGCGACTGAAGCACCGTATCTTCGCTCTCGAGCGTGAGCGAGGCCGCGGTGACGCCGAGCCGCATCGCCTCATCGATCGGCACATTGTTGAGGATGCCAAAAATCACAGCGCCGGAGAAGGCGTCTCCCGCGCCCGCTGTATCGACCGCCTTGGTGTGAATCGCGCGGATGTAACCGCCGCCGCTGCTGTCGGCATAGGCGAGACCTTGCTCGCCGAGCGTCACGACTGCGATGTTCGCGCCCATGTTGACGAGATGCTGCGCGGCGTCGATAGCGGAATCGCGCTCGTTGGCTGGCGCATCCAGCGAGCAGAGCGACGCCGTTTCGCTGGCATTGGGCACGATGAGATAGAAACTGGCGATGAATCGGCAGAGGCGGCTGGCCAACAGAGGCGAAGTGGGATCGGCGCAAACACGGATCTGGTGGCGCGCCGCCAATTCAAACAGCGTTTCGAGCGCATCGTTGGAAAGCGTGGCATCGATAACGACGAGAGCGGCTTTTTCGAAAAGCCATTCATGCTCCAGCAAGTAGTCCGAATCCAGCGAGTCGGCGATGCTTAGGTCGTCGACGCGGGTGCAGCTGTCTTCCGCCTCATAGAGCAGCATGGATGTGGCGGTGCGCGCCCCGCTGACGCGCAGCATACGGCGGCAGTCGATGCCGGCTCGTGTTGAATGCGTGATGAGGTGCTGGCCAATGTCGTCATCGGCGATCGCGGAAAGGAGCACGGTTTCAATATCCAGGCGCGCTAGGTTTTCGGCGATATTGCGCGCCACGCCGCTCACCGACGCGTGGATATGGCCATATTGCCGCGCGCCCTGCTGCAGGCCTTCGCCAGTTCTGCCGCTGATTTCAAGCACCGCCGAGCCAACAACCAAGACAAACTCGCCATCCATGTTTGCGCTCCTTGCGTTCGACTAGCCGGAAGAATTTTCAGCGCTGGAGTCATCGGCTTGATTTACTTCTGGCGGCGGCGGCAAGGTTGGCTGCGCGTTGGGTATCGCCGTGTTCTCCGGTGGGGCGGGCGGCACGTCGACGCCCAAGTTCGCCGGGTTCAAGTCGGCCGAGCCGATCACATCTTCGTTCGGCGGGTCTTCGACGCAGCGGAAACCAATCCAACGCAGAAACTCGTCGGGGCGCGCGAATTGACGGTGAACGGTACGGCTGAAGAAGGGCAGGCCGTTCCAGGAGCCGCCGCGCAGCACCTTCTGCTGTCCATTTATTGGGCCGGTCGGGTTGATAGCGTTGCCCGCTCTCGCTTGCTGCTCGTAATGGCGTTCGCTGTAATAGTCGCTGATCCATTCGGCGACATTGCCTGCCATGTCGTAGACGCCGTAGACGCTCGCCCCCAACGGCAGGCTGCCCACTTGCAACGAGCCGGGCGGGGCGTCCCGGGGCAAGCGGGTCTTGGCTAAGGCGTTGTCCCATGTATTGCCCCAGGGATAAATGCGTCCGTCGTCGGCGCGGGCGGCTCGCTCCCATTCGGCTTCCGTCGGCAAGCGGCGTCCCACCGCCTCGCAGTATTCGCGGGCGCCGTACCAGGTGACGCCATAGACTGGATGCTGCGCCAGACCGGCGCCGATGGTATAAGTCGCGCCATCAAATATGATCGGGGCGTTGCGGCTCTCGTTTTGCGTTTGAATACAGGGGAAGCCGGCGCAGCGATTTACATGCGCGTCGGGTCCGCGAATATTTAAAAAAGCCACGTACTGTTCAAATGTCACCTCCGTGCTTTCCATCAAAAAGGCGTCGACAGTAACCTGGTGCGCCGGGAAGGAGTCTTGCGCGTAGCTCGCTTTACAGGCGCCGGTGTCGCGCGTGACGCATTGGCGCACGGCTTCGGTGACTTCGCCCGGCGTCGTGCCCATTACGAAGACGCCACTCGGAATCGTTACCGTCAGACTGCGAATGACTTTCAGCAACTCCGGGATATCGCTGCTGGGCGCTTGCGTCGGAGGCGTGACAATTGCCGGGACATCGGTGGGTATCGGCGTCGCCTGCACCGGCACGGAAACGACGTCGCCGGCGGATCCCGCCTCGGTCTGTTGCGCCGGTCTTTCGCCGCCCGCGGAGGCCGGATCTGGTGTTGCCGTGACCACGATGAACTGCGCCAGCGGAGTGGCTGTGGGAAGGCTGGCATCTTCGGTGGCGGTCATGACAACGTGCACCACCGTGGTCACCACTTCGGGTTCCGACGTGGGCAGAAAATAGGCTGGCAGCGAACCCTCCAGCATGACCGCGATCATGACGCCCAAGCCGCAGAACAGACCCGGAATGAAGCCAATCAGCGCCCATTGCCAGGCGGCGCTGCGCTGGCGCCTGCCGCCGATAGGTTTATAGGACATTCAGACTCTCCTGCGCGTCGCTGCTTTGCGCCCACGCTGATAGATGAACAAGTCCGGCTCTTCCCGCTATCATAGCGTAAAGCACAATGCGTCGATCTGCAATTGTAGTTGGCGGGCTCTCGCCGCGCTGCTCCCCAGTCGCTGCTTGCCAGCTTCGCCGCAGCCTGCTTGACAGGGGATAGCCTAGGGATTAGGCTTGTAAGAACTGCTCGGACGTAGCAGCAACTTGGAGCGGGAACCCTAGAACTTGACTGGAATCAGCGTCAAGCCGATGGCGTCGCCGGCGGCCGCGGACGGTGGCCTGCGCCCCGTCAATCTGCGCACAGATCTGCGGGCGCTAGCGGATTTGATCGAGTTGGTGTTCGCCGATTCGATGGATGGCGCGGGACGCTCCGCCATCCGTGAAATGCGCACTCTTAGCCACCTGGGATACGGGCTCAATCTGATTGCGCGGCTGAACGATCTGGCCTTGGGCATCAGCCTGGGCTTCGTTTACGTCCTAGATGGCATGCTCGTCGGCAACGTCTCGCTTTATCCGGCGCAGTACCCGAAGGAGATGGGCGAAACCTGGATTCTGGCGAATGTCGCCGTCCATCCGGATTATCGACGGCGCGGCATCGCCGGCCGCTTGGTCGAAGCCTGCCTCGATATGATCCGCCGTCGGGCCGGCGTCCGCGTCATATTGCAGGTGAACTACGAAAATGTAGCGGCGCAGCGGCTCTACGAGCGGCATGGTTTCATTTATGAACGAGCCTGGCGTATTTGGCGCCGCAGCGGTTTTGCTGGTTCGGCGGCTGCGGCGGCGCCCAGTTTCCCAATCGCGCGATTGAATGGGAACGAGTGGGCGGCGGAGCTCGCCCTGGCCCGATCGGCGCGCCCAAACAGGCGGGGCGGCATCGGCTGGCTAAAGCCGGCGCACCGCTCAGTGTTTTACCGTCCCTGGTGGAAGCGGCTGCTCAGATTGATTTCACTGAGCGGCGCGGAACGGCTGGTCATCCGTGATGAGACGAGCCAGGCAATCCTGGCCTCATGCTGGTTGGAGCATGCTATGGGCTTCAGCAGCGTTCGCGGCTGGCTATTTGTCTCGCCGCAACTCGATCATCATGCCTATACGGAAGCATTGCTCGATTATGTCGTGAGCCGCAACGAGCGTTCAACAATCCACTTCGAGCATCCGCAGGACGACGCCAGCGCAAACGATCTCTTCAAGCGCCATGGGTTCACGGTCAACCGCGAGCTCTGGCACATGCGACACGATTTATAAGACAGTCTCGCCTTCAGGCGAATCCTGTTTACGCCGGATCGCTCCTGTCCGAACGAAAACGGCGCGGGCGGCGGCTTGTCGATCTCTCGATGTCTTGGGGGGCATGAGAGGCGCGGGGCGCCGCTGGCATGATCTTGCGCGGCAGCCGCGGCGGACGATTTCTGTCGGGATTGGCGGCCGGGCGTATTGCCCCGTCCTCCGGGGCAAACGGCTGGCTAGCAAATGAATTTTCGCTCGGCAATGCGGCCTCGGTCGCATTTGGCGCGCTGCCCCCATTCACCGTATTCAGATATTCGCCCAGAATCTGCCGCTGCTGCATGGCGTCGTATCTTGCGCGGCGCTCGGCTTTCTGATGTTGACGGCGAGAGATTTCCTGCTGGATTTCCTGCGGCTTCGATACGCGGTGAAACATCTTGGGTTCATCTGCGCCCACCAGCGACATGCGCACATCGCCATATTTCAGCAATGCCGCCAGGATGCCGCGCGTCATCGACTCCACATTGTCGATGCGCTCGACCAGGATTTGGTCGCGCAGGCTCTGCAAGAAGAAGGGGCGCTTGTGCACTAGCGTAATGGTGTCATCCGAGATGATGTAGAGATCGTTGCGCCAGTCCCAATCCATCCAGTAGAAGGCGAGGCAGCCGATCAGCAGCGCGGCGAGGCCGACAGGCATGGTGATGATGCGCAAGTCTGGACTGATGAGAGCCAGGCTTAGCGCCAAGGACGCCAGCGCGACGAGGATAATCGCCAGCGGGATGAAGGTATGCTGCGCCCAGACGCTCAAATGCTTGCGATAGACGATGTCTCCGTTGCTCATCTCGATGCGCGAACTGAGAAAACCATTGGCGCCGGCGATCGGCTTCGGCGCTTCATCGCTGTCTGCGAAACTCGCAGCGGCAGCCGCGTCCTCATTGTCGCCTGCCAGCCAGCGCTGCAATTCGGCGCGCACGATTTTGTGATGCCTTTGCGCTTGGCGGCTTTCAAAATATGCCCGGTCTTCAATTATCAGTTTTTGATATTGTTCTGGATTCGGCATGAAATCCAGTTCCAGATTGCCCTGCGCGCCGGCCGTCTTGACGAGAACCTTGCCATAGCGAAACAGACGGGCGAAGGGATCGTAAGAGGGAAACTCGAAATTGATCTCGTGGACGCTTTCCAAGCCAACCTGCGTCACTTGTCGAACCATCGACAAGATAGTTCGGTTGATGCGAATGATCCGCTGGTCGGTTACGATCACGGCGTCATTGCGCCATTCCAGATAGAAGTAAGCCAACGCGGCGCCCGGCAGCAGGACCGACAGCACAAGCAGAACGAGGGATAAAACCTGGATCTCAAGCAAAATGGCGCCGCCCCACATGGCGAGCATGAACAGCAAGGGCAGCCAAGCGCTGCGCAGAAAGGACCACCAGTGGCGCCGTGTCTGGATCAGTATCTCTTCATCTTCGCGCTGTTCGGCAAATTGGGGGCTGATTTGCGCCTGCTCTCGTACCCGGCCGAGGCCGAATGCCGCGCCCAGCTCAGGCTGCTGCTCAAGCAGGCGGGTGAAGCTGGCCCGGGTCAACTTGAGCGCAATGAGGGGCTGGGCCGCGCGCATGGTGGCGGATTGCACGCTGTCTTTGAACAGGGCTTCCTGATTGATGCTTTCGCCAGCAGTGATGGTCGCCAATGCCTGCTGGCTGCCGTCAGAGTCGCTGCGGAAAAGCACCGCTTCGCCGGACTCAACGATGATCATGCTGTCGGCGGCGCTGCCCTGCAGGAATATGTCTTCGCCGGCGCGATAGGCGCGTCTCTCCAGCGCGGCAGCAATCAAGTCGAGCTGCGACGGGCTCAGATTTGCGAATAGCGGTATGCTTGCCAGACCCACGTTATTCTTCATGTACTGCAATCTGCTCACGGAGCCGCTTCCGTCGAGTATAGCATTGTCCGCGAATTCTCACTTTGCGCCGCTACCGGGGGAAATGCCGCGCCTAGGCTGGCCTCATCCGGCCTGGGACAGCGGACTCTCGATAATTTGGCAAAGCGTGTTATAATGACCCTGAATTTGAAGAGCGGGAGAATTGGAATACTATGCCGAATCTGGGACCAACTGAATTGTTTATCGTTCTGATCATCGTTGTATTGCTGTTTGGCGTCGGCCGCGTTTCGCGCATTGGTGGCGAGTTGGGCTCGGCGGTGGCGAATTTCCGCAAGGGCTTGCAGGAAGGCGCCAAGGGCAAGACTGAAGAGGCTGATCAGCCGGAGAGCGCCTAGCGGTCGGGCTAGCGCCTTCTAACTATCGCGTTGCAAGGCCTGCTCAATTAGCGCCTCGCCTCGCAGGATTTGCCGGTGCGGGATGCCTCTGGGCAGCGAGAGATTGTATACCAGCGCTTCGCGATTGTAGCTCTTGACGCGCTCGAGGAATCGTCCCCGATAGCGAGTCCAATCTGATTCGACTGCGGCCTCGGCTTGAGATGTCGTTTCAGCGCGAGCCAGCTTCCGGCGATGTTGTTGAGCGCGCGAGTTAATCTGCTTGCGCAGCGCCGCTTCCGCTTGATCCAGCCGCGCCCCTGCGGCGATCCACTCCGGCAGCACATTGTGATCATCCATCATCTTGAAGGCCGCGCGCCATTCTCTCGGCGTGTGGCTCTCGTCTTTAGTCGGCAGTCTCTTGCCGGCGCCTGCCAATTGCGACACGTCGCCATCACCGATGGCATCCGAGATAAGCCGATCAACGATGCGTTCCCACTTTTTCATTTGTCCTTCTTTCGTTCCAGGCACCGATTTCGGCGCTATTCGTCGGCGGCGGCTGGGATCCGCAAGGTCTGCAAGGCGCGGCCCAGTTCGTCGCTTAATGTGAGCGTCTCGCCGGCTTCCCATACGCTCGTGTCTCTTCCCCAAAAGCGCGCGTCGCCGGTGCTAGTTCCGCTGCGAGTATAGATGACCACTTCGCCTTGTGGGAAGAGCATCGAAACCGGAAAGGTGAAACGGTTGCCATCTTCGTCGGATAGCGTCCAGTTGCTCATATCAACGCGATCGCCGGCATTGCGCAGGCGGATGCCCTCCGCGGTAATATCACCCAAGCCCTCGACGGCGACGATTTCCAATTGCGCGTACACCGGCGTACTGGTGGCTTCGGCCGCGGGCGCCTGAGCCCGGCCCGAATCTTGGGCTGGCGAATCACTCTGAGCGGATTCGTCGAGGCAGCCTTCCAGCGGCACCACCAGGATGTCGCCAATCTGAAGATGCTGCGATGTTTCAAGCGTCAAATCGTTGACGTCGAGTAGCTCTTGAAAGTCTGCGCCATAACGCAAGGCGACGCCGTAGGGCGTGTCGCCGCTGAGCACGCTGTGATAGATGCAATTTTGCGCTTGTATGGGCGCGCCAGCTCTCGAAATAGTGGGTGTGCTAAGCACAACGGGCCGCGCCCCCAGGTCATCGGCGTCAATGGTGGCGGCGGCCTCGGTCGCGGCTTCTTCGGCGAGGCTCAGGGGCAGGTCCACCTGCGCCGGTTGGGCGCCGGTTGGCAAGACGGTAACGAGCTTGGGCGGCAGCGGCGTGACCGTGATGACAATTTCGACTGTGATGATTTCGGGAACATCCGTCTGATCTGATTCGGCGCCGATAAATTTCAGCGCGAGGTAGGCGCCGCTGGCCGCTGCCAGAAAGGTCAGAGCGAGAAATACGAGCTGGGGGAGGATATTTTTGCGCCGCGATGCGCTGGATGGTTCGATCATAAGCCTGCCTATTCGGTCGGGCTGCCTGATTGGAATCCTAGCACAGGCGTACTAGGCTGGCAATTCTTCTGCGCAATTGATTGCTTGTAATGAGCCAGTGTTCGGCTACAATCGCGCTTTAGCGGGCATGATTTGAGATTGATGACTTTTGATGCGAGTCTTGATTACGAGCGCTGAGGCGGCGCCTTTAGCCAAAGTTGGCGGTTTGGCCGATGTCGCTGGTTCGCTGCCCGCCGCCTTGCGTCGACAGAGCCTGGACGCCCGCGTCATCATTCCCGGGTACGGATTCATCGACCACAGCGCAAACGGTATCGAGTCGCTGCTCAGCTTCGATATTCACCATCGCCTGGGGTCCAACGAGGTCAAACTTTTTCATTGCCAAGTCGATGGCATCCCGTTCTATCTGCTTCAGTCGCCGCCGTTCTTCGGTATAGAGGGCGATGTTTACAGCCATTGGGATTGGGATATGGAACGCTTCATCTATCTCAATCAAGCGCTGATGGCGGCGCTGTCGCGGTTGGATGAACGCGCAGGCTGGTTTCCCGATGTCCTGCATGTCAACGACTGGCATACGAGCTTGCTGCCCTTTTTGGCGCGTGAACATGGCGACGACCGCTGGCGCGAGCTGGCGACGGTGATCAGCATTCATAATATTGCCTACCAAGGCAAAGACGCGGGCGGTTTCTTGTGGCAGGCTGGGATTCACGGCCGCCATCATCCTGATTTGATGCAGTTCGGCTTGACCGACAATCTGCTCGGCATCGGCATTGCATACAGCGACATGGTGTCGACGGTCAGCCCGCGCTATGCGGTGGAGATACAATATCCCTACGCCGGCTACGAGCTGGCGCCGTTGATCAGCAAACGCGCCGATGATTTGCGCGGCATCCTCAACGGGTTGGATCTGGGAAAATGGGATCCGGAAAGCGATCCGACGTTGGTGGCGAAGTTCAACGCGGACAATTTTGAAAGTTTGCGTCCGCTTAACAAACGACATTTACAGTCCTTATGTCGCTTGCCATTGTTGTCGGACGTTCCATTGGTCGGTATCGTGAGCAGGCTGACGGCGCAGAAGGGATATGATCTCGCGCTGTCGGCATTGCGAAATACCTTAGCGCGGCGCGATATGCAGTTGGTCGTCCTGGGCACGGGGGAAGCCCAACTGGAGTATGATTTCTGGCAGCTTGACCAAGACTTCGGCGACAAAGCCAGCGCCTTCCTGCAATTCGATGCGGCGCTGGCTCAGCAAATCTATGCCGGCTGTGATATCTTTTTGATGCCGAGCCACTTTGAGCCCTGTGGCTTGGGTCAGATGGTGGCGATGCGTTATGGCGCGCTGCCATTGGTGCGCGAAACGGGCGGATTGGCTGACACGGTCGTCAATTATGACAACGCGAATGCCGATGTTGGCACCGGTTTCGTCTTCCACTGGCAGGAATCGGAGGCGGTGGAAGGCGCCTTGGAATGGGCTCTGGACGTGTATGAAGGGCGGCCCGCTGCCTGGCGGCGGATGCAGGAGCGCGGCATGCGGGCTGATTTCAGTTGGACGAAGAGCGCGGGCGAGTATATTGCGCTTTATGAGGATGCCCTGGCCAAAGCGCGCTCGAACTGACGGCAATCGGCAGTCCGATCTTGAGCAGCGTGATTCGTTCAATACAGGAGTGGCAGAGTGATATCAGGAGCGGGCGGTGAAGATTAAGGCAGTGATCCTCGCGGGCGGCAAAGGGACGCGACTGGGCGTGCTGACGATCAAGCGCGCCAAGCCGGCTGTGCCCTTTGGCGGAAAGTATCGCATTATTGATTTCGCGCTCAGCAATTGCGTCAACTCCAATGTCTTTGACGTGCTGGTTTTGACCCAATACCGTCCGCACAGCCTAAATGATCATATTGGCAAAGGGCGCCCTTGGGATCTGGATCGCTCCTTCACCGGCGGCGTGCGTATGCTGCAGCCTTATCAGGGTAGTTTTGATACCGACTGGTACGCGGGGACGGCTGACGCTGTCACACAGAATCTCAACTTCGTTCGACAGGGCAGGCCCGAGTATGTGCTCATCCTCTCCGGCGATCATATCTACGAGATGGATTACGACATGCTGGTGCAATATCATCGCGACAAGGGCGCGGCCGCCACCGTCTGCACCATTCGGGTGCCGCTGGATGAGGCGAGTCGCTTCGGCATTGTAGATACGGACAGCGATTATCGCGTCACCGGGTTCGTCGAAAAGCCGGCGACGCCGCCGGGCAATCTGGCGAACATGGGCGTTTACGTTTTTGATTACGATGTCCTGGAACGCGTACTGATGGAAGACCAAACCGATCCGGATTCGGAGAATGACTTCGGCAAAAATATTCTGCCGAAAATGGTCGCGGACAAGATGAATATTTTTGCTTATCCCTATGGCGGCTACTGGATTGACGTTGGCACGGTAGATGCCTATTGGGAAGCGCATATGGACCTGCTATCGCGGCCGCCGTCCTTGAACCTTAACGACCGCACCTGGGTGATCCATACGCGCAGCGAAGAACGGCCGCCGGTGCGCATTGGCGCGGATACCAACATCGTCGACAGCATGATTACCGATGGCTCGGTGATCGGCGCGGGCGCGGTCATCGAGCGTTCAATCTTGTCGCCGGGCGTCTTCATTGGTCCCGGGGCGGTCATTCGCGAGTCAGTGATTTTGAATGACGCCTACATCGAGGCCGGCGCCCGCGTCGAACGGGCTTTAGTGGACAAGATCGCCGTCATTGGCAAGGAGGCGCGCGTCGGCTCCTGGCAGGACATGGGCGACCTCAAGATCACCAGCATCGGCAAGAACGCGCGCATCCCGCCGGGCTTTTCGATTGGCGCGGGCACGGTTGTCGGTTCCGATTGTACGCATCAAAGTTTCGCCCGCTACAGCGATAGGACCGTGCCGGAGGGCAGCGATGTTGAATTCGCCACGCGTATGAGCAGGCATTGATGAGACCAACTGCGTGTCAGCGCGCGACGCTCGCTGTACGATGGCAGGGGAAGTGCGCGGCATTTACCGTTGATTGAATTGGAATAGAAAGGGAGAGCAATGGGCAAGATGAAAGTAGGCGTGCAACTACATCCTCAGCGCGTCAGTTACGCGACCTACGCCGAGGCGGTCAAAGCGACAGAAGCGCTGGGCGTCGACACGATCTGGAATTGGGATCATTTCTTCCCGCTTTATGGCGACGGCGAGGGGGAGCACTTTGAAGGCTGGACGCTGCTGACGGCGATAGCGATGCTGACGTCCCGCGCTGAGATCGGCACGCTGGTCACCTGCAACAGCTATCGTAACCCGGCGCTGTTGACGCAGATGGCCAATACGGTCGATCATATCAGTGGCGGCCGACTGATCCTCGGCATCGGCGCCGGCTGGTTCGAGAAAGACTATGTCGATTTTGGTTATGAATTCGGCACCGCCGCCAGCAGACTGCGCGACCTGGGCGAGGCGCTGCCGATCATCAAGGAGCGCATGAGCAAAGAATTGCCGCCGCCCGTTCGCAATCGCATTCCCATCATGATCGGCGGTGGTGGCGAGAAGGTCACGCTGAAGCTGACCGCGATGCACGCTGACTTGTGGAACGGCTTCGGACCGCCGGAGACTTGGGCGCGCAAGAATCGCGTGCTCGACAATTGGTGCGCGGAGCTGGGGCGGGATCCGTCTACCATTACGCGGACCGTGTCGCTAACGCGCGAGGATGACATTGACGACAGCCTGGACGCTTACGCCGAAGCCGGTTGCAGGCACTTCATTCTGATGTCCGCGGCGCCGCCCAATTACGGGCGGGTCGAAGCGCTGCTGGCCTGGCGCGACCAGACGAATGCCTAAGCGATAAGAATTGGTCTCCATCTTGGAGGTCTGCATACGCGCTCAGGTGGTGACGACACAGTTGTCGCTGCCGTAGGGGTTTGGCGTGTAGCTTTCGGCCTCGGCGTCGTTGATCCAGGTTTCGCCATCGACCAAGTAGCGAAATTCGTAGCGGCAGTTCGGCTCGAATCTTTTCATCGCCATAAAGCGGCCGTCTTTGAGCCGCCGCATCGGATGCGCGCTGCTGTCCCAATCATCAAAACTGCCGACCAGGTGAACGGATTCAGCTTCTGGCAGCGCCTCGGTATAAAAGCTGACCTGAACGGTATCGTCTTTACGCAGCGTCTTCGCAATCATGGCTAGACCTCAATAACTGAATTATCTCCGCTGAACGGATTGGGGATGTATTGGTCCGTATCCCAGTTGTTGCGCCATTCGATGTCGTTGATGAGATAACGGATATGATAATTGCTGTCTTTCGCTAAATCGACGGCCGCCTTGAAGCGTCCGTCCTTCAGCGGCGTCATCGGCGTGGCGGATTCACTCCAATGGTTGAAGCCGCTAACAAGGGACGCCTTTTCCGCATGCAGTTCGCGCGCGGAATAAATGCTCGCTTTGAAGATGTCCTTGCTCTTCAGGTACTGTTTCTTCAGCAGGAGTTTTCTCCACCGGGTGGGTAAACATCAGGCGCAGAGCAGCGACAATTCAATCCTATCATAAGTTGCCTTCAGATAGAAAGAGAATGCCGTTTTTCGCCAATTTGCCGGCGCCCGTTCTTGTCAAGAACCTACCGCCGGCACTGTGAGCGCTGCCAATTCACTTGGCTGAAATCGCGTTTCCCCTGCTGGGTTGAGCCCGCCTGACGGCTGGCATTCACAATCGCGGTGGAATTGATCAGAAACAGCGATAGAATAAGCGGTCTGAATACCTGAATTTACCGTTGTCCGCAAGGGAGCAGGGTCCATGGTGCAACCGGTCGCGCGTGTGAATGTCGCGCCGAAGCTGCCGCCCCAACTGGGGCGCTTGCAAGAATTGACGTATAACCTCCGCTGGTCTTGGGATCATGAGTCGATCGCCTTGTTCCGCCGGCTCGATCCGGATCTATGGGAAGAAACCGGGCACAACCCGGAGTGGATGCTGGGCCGGATGAGCCAGGAGCGTCTCAACGCGCTGGTCCAAGATACCTCCTTCATGGCGCATTACGCGCGGGTATGCCGTTCCTTCGATGATTATATGAGCGCGGAACAGACCTGGTTCGCCGGGCAGTTTGGCGGGCTTGAGCGGCAGCCGGTCATCGCCTACTTCTCCATGGAATTCGGCTTGACGGAGTGCCTGCAGAATTACTCCGGCGGCTTGGGTGTGCTCAGCGGCGACCATCTCAAGAGCGCCAGCGACTTGGGCATTCCACTGGTCGGCGTGGGCATCCTCTATCAAGAAGGCTATTTTCAGCAGTATCTCAACGCTGATGGCTTCCAATTGGAGTCTTATCCGCTTAATGACTATGTCAATCAGCCGGTAAAGCTGCAGACCGACGGCGCGGGCAAAGCAATCAAAATCTCATTGCCCTTACCGGGGCGCGCTCTCTATGCCCAGATTTGGAAGGTTCAGGTGGGGCGCGCGTCCATCTATCTTTTGGACAGCAATATCGAAGACAATCTGTTGGAAGAAGATCGTAATTTGACCGACCGGCTCTACGGCGGCGACCGGCGCACGCGCATCCGGCAAGAGATGCTGCTGGGGATTGGCGGCGTTCGCCTGTTGCGCGCCATGGGCGTCAAGGCTGATGTCTTCCACATGAATGAGGGGCACTCGGCCTTCCTGCTGCTAGAGCGCATCCGCAACACCATGCGCGATCATGGGCTTCCCTTTGAGCAAGCGAAGGCTTTAACCGCGGCAAGCAGCGTCTTCACCGTGCATACGCCAGTAGCGGCAGGTTTGGAGCGCTTTGAATTCGATTTAATCGACGAACACTTCGGCGATATGATGGGCGAGTTGGGGCTAACGCGCGATCAGTTCCTCGACCTAGGGCGTGAAAGCATGGGGAACTACGAGCTTTTCTCGATGTCAGTGATGGCGCTGAATCTGTCGTCGGGGGCCAATGGCGTCGCGCAGCTGCACGGCGATGTGTCCCGCGAAATGTGGAAGTGGGTCTATCCCAATGTTCCGGTGCATGAAGTCCCGGTCCGCGCGATCACCAACGGCGTGCACGTGCAGACTTGGGTCAGCCAGGAGATGGCGCAGCTTTTCGATCGCTACTTGGATCCGGGCTGGCGCTCGGAGGAATCGCGGCGCGAAGTCTGGGAAGGGGTGGCGAGCATCCCTGATGCCGAGCTGTGGCGCACGCATGTGCGGCGGCGCGAACGGCTAGTGGCTTTCGCGCGGGACCGCCTGCGCGAACAGTTGCAGCGCCGCGGCCTTTCGCAGACAGAAATCGAAGAGGCGGAGGAAGTGCTGAACCCCGACGCGCTCACCATCGGATTCGCCCGGCGTTTCGCGACATACAAGCGAGCGACCCTGATCTTCCGCGATCTGGGGCGTTTGCGCAAACTGCTGACGGATGCCGAGCGGCCCGTGCAATTCATCTTCGCCGGCAAAGCCCATCCGAATGACAACGAAGGCAAGGAATTGATTCGCACAATCGTCAATGTGGCGCGCGACCCGGATTTCCGCCATTCAATCGTCTTTCTGGAAAATTATGATATGAATGTCGCCCGCTACATGGTGCAGGGCGTGGATGTCTGGCTGAATAATCCGCGGCGCCCGAAAGAAGCGAGCGGGACGAGCGGCATGAAAGTCATCTACAACGGCGGGCTCAATTGCAGCATTCTCGATGGCTGGTGGGCGGAGGCTTATCGCAGCGATATCGGCTGGTCGATTGGCCACGGCGAAGAATATCGCCAAGACGAATGGGCGCATCAGGATTATGTCGAGAGCCAGGCGCTGTACAATTTGCTCGAGCAAGATGTAGTGCCGCTGTTCTACCGGCAGGCGCGCGACGGCTTGCCCCGTGAGTGGATCCGCCGCGTCAAGCGCAGCATGAATGAACTTGCGCCGCGATTCAACACGCATCGGATGGTGCAGGAATATACGGAAGCGTTTTACATGCCGCGTTTTCAGGTGAGCCAGGCGATGCGGTCTTCAAACTTCGCGGGCACGGGCGCCTTCGTCGAATGGCGGCGCCACTTGGACCGGGTTTGGCATGAGATAACCGTTCTTGATGTGGATATCCGCGATGGCGATGTTGAGATTGGCAGCGCAACGACGATCCACGCGCGCGTGGCGCTCGGCCAGCTTTGCCCGCGTGATGTTCGCGTGCAGCTTTATTTTGGCATGCTGGATTCCGCCGGCAACATTCGTGATGGCGAGTCCGTCAATATGCGAATCGAAGGCGGGAACGGGAGCGGCGCCTATACCTACGCCGCCGATCATGTCTACTTGATGACGGGACACGTCGGCTTCTCGGTGCGTGTCTTGCCTTATCACGAATACCTGCACAGCTCCATCGTACCGAACAAGATCGTCTGGGCTTGAGGGGCCGGGTTGTCAAACTGTTGCAAATTGTAAAATGTCAAGAAACAAACACAGATTCACCACAGAGTAAAGGAGGCAACACAGAGTACACCGAGATTTATGTCTTATCTTTGTGTCGGTTCATGATAATGAATGATTACACTCTGGTAGTAGCACGAACTCCTGAATGAGAGCATGTGGCAGTTCAATCAGGTCTCTCTGTGCGCTCTGTGTTTCCTCGGTGTTCTCGGTGGTGAAAAAACTATGCCGTGTATGTTGCGCGTGACACGCGCAGCGAATTGACCGACTGGGCGGCATCGACTAGAATACGCCGGAAAGCAATGAACGATTGAAGAACGACTCCATGCGATATCATATCTGGACCCTCGGCTGTCAGATGAACGTGGCCGATTCTCAGCTGCTTGCGTCCGAGCTGGAAAAACTGGGGCATAGCGCCGCATGCGGCAACGGCGATGACGCCGACGTCATGATCGTGAATACTTGCGTCGTCCGCCAAAGCGCAGAGGACAAGGGCTTGGGGCGTCTTCAGCTATTGAGAAAGATCAAGGAAGCGCAGCCCGACAAAGTGATCGGCGTCATGGGCTGCATGGTCGGCGTGCGCGATCCGCTCTGGATGCGGCAGCGCCTGCCCTTCGTCGATGTCTTCATGCCGCCATCGGATCCATCGGCGATGGTCAGCTTTCTCAAAGAGCGCCAGGACGAAGCCGATGTTCTGACGCTGGAGGAGGGGGCGCGGGCGCAGCGAGACGCTTTGCAAGATGGCGAGCTTATTTTGCCGCTGCGCGAACGCGGTCAACTGGTGAGCGCGCAGGTACCCATCGTCTACGGCTGTTCGCACGCCTGCGCCTTTTGCATTATCCCCTTTCGCCGCGGCGTCGAGCGCAGCCGGCGCGTAGGCGAGATCATCGCCCATGTTCGCAGCCTGGCGCGGCAGGGTGTTAAGGAAGTGACGCTGCTCGGTCAAATCGTGGATCGCTACGGCGTGGACATCGAGGGCGGCCCCGACCTGGCCGATTTGCTGCGCGTCGTGCATCAAGTCGCCGAAGAAGCGGGCATAGAGCGCATCCGCTTCCTCACCAGCCATCCCAACTGGATGACGGAGAAGCTGCTGCGGACGGTCGCCGAGCTTCCGCGCGTCATGCCGCATATTGAAGTGCCGATTCAAGCAGGCGACGACGCGGTTCTGGCGCGGATGCGGCGCGGCTACACCGCCGACCAATATCGAAAATTGGTTGCCAAGATTCGCAAAATTATCCCGCAGGTCGCGATTCACACCGATATAATCGTCGGCTTCCCCGGGGAAACGCGGGCGCAGTTCATGGAGACCTACCGCGTCCTGGAAGCGCTAAAGCTGGACAAGGCGCATCTGGCGCGCTACAGCCCGAGGCCGCAAACGGTCAGCGCTCGGCGCATAGAAGACGATGTGCCGGATGCGGAAAAGCGCGACCGTCACAAAATGCTGGAAGACTTGCAGGCGCGCGTCGTGGCGGAGATCAACGCGCCGTACCTGGGCAGCACGGTGGAAGTGCTGGTCGAAGAGAAATACAAGGGCCGCTGGCGCGCGCGAACGCCGCAGAACAAACTGGTATTCTTTGAAGCCGAGGGCGATTGGAAGGGCAGGCTGACAGAAGTCGAAGTCACCTGGACTGGTCCCTGGAGCATGCAAGCGCGCTTGCCGCAGGAAAAGCCAGCGGCGGATCCCCTGCTAGTGCTCGCTGGTTGATGAATTATCAAGTCGCCTGGAAACCAAACTTGGACTGCGGGCGACCAGATTGCTCGCCCCTACAACTCGTCCTTTGGATGAGGGCGCTCATTCACCGCGTAGTCCATTGTATAAACCTGAGCATTTCACTGGCTGTCGTCTGCCTCTGTCTGGCGGCTTGCAACCTCCAGGAAAGGACGAGCGCTGGGAGCCGTGGCGAAGCCACAGACCTGCCCACCAGCCCGCCAACGATACAGATCGGATCGCCGAATGAAGGCGCGGAGTATGTCATTGGCGAAGAGATTCTTGTATCGGTGTTGGCCGCGGACAGCATCGGCGTCAATCGCGTGCAGTTATTCGTCGACAATCAGATTGTGCGCACCGTATCGTCCGAGTCGCTGCAAGGGGATCTGGCAATGCAGGCGATTCTCAATTATGTGCCGCAGCGCGCCGATCTGGGCACGGTCAATTTGCGGGCGGTGGCGTATCGCGGCTCCGTCGTCAGCGAGCCGGATGAAATCACGGTTGTCGTGCGCGAATTACATTCCCAGGTAATCGCCACGCCGATACAGCAATCGAATGTGCCTTTCATTCCCAATGACGGCGTCTGCCGCGCCTTGGTCAATGTGGGTTTGAACTTCCGCACCGGACCAAGCACCGGTTTCGAAATCATCACGGTACTCGGCAGCGGTACCTTGGCGCCGATTTCGGGACGCAACAGCGAGCATAGCTGGTGGCGCCTGAATGTTGATAATCGGGTGGGCTGGGTCAGTGGTGATTTCACCACGGAATACGGGGATTGCAGCCGCGCGCCGGTGGTGGCGGGCTGAGGGCTTCTCCCGCGACGGGCGATATGACCAGTGGCGCCTGCTCCGATTCAACTTGATTTCTGGCGCAAATGTTTTCGCCGTCGGCGGGCGGCTGTGATAGAATCAATACTGTGGATTCCTCGGCTGACGCACAGGCGAATAACATGGTTTTGGCGATAACGCGGATTATCGTGGTCACGCGAAATGTGCAGTTTGCCATTGATGTCAAGCGGGCATTGGAGGCGCTGGGCGAGTACGTTGTGACGACCGTCGCCGATGTTCGCAATGCGATTGAGCAAATCCGCGATCATCCGCAGCACCTTCTGCTGTTGGACACGGCAGGCTTGTCGCTTGACCCGGCGATGATGATTGATGTGGTTCGGTCGCGCCAAGAAGGGATCGCGACCGTTCTGGCGCCGGACAGTCCCGCGATGCGCGAGCTCGCCCGCGAATCTGGCGCGCAGGGACTTGTTGATATCCCGGTGATGGCGCGGGATCTGATTCCGATCTTGAAGGCTGCGCTTCAAGAATCCGAAGACGCGTTGCAACAGACGCAGGCAAGCGCCACTGTTGACGTCGGCGAGGACACGATCTACATCGAGTCCTTGGTCGATGATCAGCTGGTGGAAGACCTGGCGCTCAATTATACGCGCCGCCGCTTGCAAGCCTCTTATGAACTGCTGAACCCGCGCAGCGATACGGAGGCGGCTGTTAGTACCGTTCGAAGCGCGCATGAAGTGTTGGTCGAACCTGACGACCAGGACGATACGGTGCGTTACCGAGTCGTCACGGTCAAAGACGAGGGCGCTTCTGCCGCTGCGCAAATGACGGAGGCGGATATCGACGAGACGCCCATTTCGACCAGCGCCCGCAGCGAAACAGTGCGTGATCTGGCGAATGCGATCACGGGTGACCAAGGCGTATCTGAGGCGCCAGCGGAAGCGGCAGCCCCCGATTCTGAGGAGACCCTTCTTGACGACAGCGCGTCGTTTAAAGGTATGCTGAGCGCCATTCTGGACGAAAGCACTCAGTTGGAAAATCTGACGCTGGAATCGCTATTCGACACCACGCGCGAGCTGCCCGGCGCGCTCGGCACCGGCGTCGTGCCCGCCTGGCTGCGCGAGACCGAGAAATTCATTCGCGAACCGGGTTTTCTGTCCGAGATGGCAGAGCGCCTGCCTCCGCTGGCGCCAGAGGCTGATATTGGCGAGACGACCATCCCGTCCGAGAGCCCTTCCGAAGACTTGGCGCCCGCGACGAGCTCGCAGCCCGCCGACGAAACCGAAAAGAGCAGTGCCCCGCCGGCCGGTTCTGGTCACGAGCGCCCGGCGTCGCTTGCCGCCGAAGGAGCGCGCGCGCCAATCTGGAGCCGAAAAGACGATCCGCTGTTGGCGCAGCTGGCGGTGACGATGACACAGATGATGACCAACCTGACCGCGGACGCGACGGTCTTGACGCGCGACAATCAGATCGTCGCTTTTTCCGGGGAGATGCCGCTGGACAAGTTTCGCCTTCTGCGCCGCATGATCGCCGACGACTGGACGGCGGAGAGCAGTCAATCGCGCATTCGCTTCGTCAAGCTGCCGGAGAGTCGGCTGGATTACATGCTGTATTCGCGGTCATCGGTCGGCGGGCATAGCTTAACAATGGTCTTCGCCGGCGGGCGGCAGCTGCGCGACATCCGACGACAGGGCGATCACATGCTTCAGGCATTGGATGCGGCGCCCGGCAGCGCCCCCCCGTCGGCGGCGAGCGAAGAACCGGCCGCCCCGGATGAGGCGGATCCCCGGCAGCCTTTCGCCTTCGTCTGGCTGGTGGATGATCCGGCGCGATTATTGCGGAAGCGCGTCGCCGAGCAAATGGTATTCTGGCTGGAGGTTCAACTCAACAGTTTGGACTGGAAGATTCATCGACTTGATGTGCATCACGATTTCATTTATTTGCGCGCCGATGTGCCGGGAAGCGCCTCGCCCGATGCCCTGGTGCGCACGGTGATGGATCGCGCGCGCCAGATCGCTTGCTCGGAAGACCAGGCTTTGCCGCGGGATCTTTGGGCTGACGCTTACCTTGTGCTGCAGCCGGGCCGCGATATGAGCGAACGGGAATTGCAGCGTTTCCTTCAATTCGCCCGCGCCTGAAGCGCGGCGCTTCGACATTTCGCCTGTCAGATCAAGCCGCCATCGGCTATACTCGCCCCTAGGAATATCAAACGACATTAGGCAGAGTTTTTGCTATGGAAACTCGTCCTGTGCTATATCTGATCGACGGACACGCGCTCGCCTATCGCAGCTATTTCGCCCTGCAGCATGGCGGCTTCACCACTTCGAGCGGCGAGAGCACCAGCGCCGTTTACGGATTCAGCAGGACGCTGCTGGATGTCTACGAGCATTATCAGCCCAAATATCTCGCGGTCACATTTGACGAGGGCTTGAGCGCGCGCGAGGAGATCTACCCGGAGTACAAGGCGACCCGCGAGAGAATGCCGGACGATCTGCGCCGCCAATTCGACCGCATTCGCCAGTTGGTCTCCGCCTTTAACATCCCGCAGTTGACCATGCCAAATATGGAAGCGGACGATGTGCTGGGCACGATCAGCCGGCAGGCGGTTGAAATGGGGCTGGACGTGCATATCGCAACCGGCGACCGCGACATTCTGCAGCTGTTGGGACCGCATGTTCGGGTGCAATTGCCGCAGCGTGGCGAAGACGACAAGGTCTGGGATGCGCCCGCCTTTCGCGAGAAATGGGGACTTGAGCCGAGTCAGCTGGTGGATCTAAAAGCTCTGGAAGGCGACACGTCGGATAATATCCCGGGGGTGGCCGGAGTTGGCAAGAAGACTGCCACCGATTTGCTGCAGCAATATGGCGACTTGGAGACCATTTACGAGAATCTGGATGAGATCAAAACGAGGCCTCGCAACCGCTTGATTGAAGGCCGCGAGATGGCCTTCCTCAGCCGCGAACTGGCGACGATCATGCGCGACTTGGATATCGCGCTTGATCTCGAATCTTGCGTCGGCGGCGACTTCGAGTTGAAGCCGGTCGATGATGTCTTCTCCGCGCTTGAATTCAGGACGCTGCGCGAGCGCTTGCACAAGGTCTATGGCGGGCTGCATGGTGAACTGATCGAAACCGGCATCGTCCTGGCGCATGAAGTGGTATCGACCATTATCGTGCGTGACGAGGCGCAGCTGACCGAGCTAGTCACTGAACTGAACCAAGCCGAAATGATCGCCTTCGATACCGAGACGACGAGCATTGATCAGATGTCGGCTGAGCTGGTCGGGATTGCCCTGGCGGTCGACGGCGAGCGCGGATTCTACGTGCCGGTGGGGCACCGCGTTGTTGACGAAAACGGACAGAGCGATATGTTCGCCCAGCCGGTCCTTGATCAGCTGCCGCTGGATACGGTGGTCGACGCCTTGCGCGGGCCGCTGGAGAACGCGGGCATCCCCAAGACGGCGCATAACGCGGTTTACGATCTGATGATCATGCGGCGCTACGGCATTGAGGTGGCGCCGATCCGTTTTGACACGATGATCGCGGAATGGGTGAACAATCCAATCAGCAAATTTCTCGGCTTGAAAGGCTTGGTGGCGCAGACGCTTGATGTGCAGATGACGGAAATCTCCGAATTGCTGGGCAAAGGCAAGCAGCAGAAGTCGATGGCCATGGTTGATATTGACGATGCCGCTCCCTATGCGGCGGCTGACGCAACCATGACCCTCCGCCTGGTCGAGCCGCTGGCCGGTCAATTGCGGGAAGCCAGTCTGGACACGCTGTATGCGTCGCTGGAGGTTCCGATAATCCCGATTATCAGCAGCATGCAATACAAGGGCGTCGCGCTTGACGTGGACTTCCTGCGCGAGATGAGCAGCCGCTTGAAATCCGAGATCGCTACGCTGGAAAAGTCGATCACTGAAGCCGGCGGCATTGGCAAGTTCAATATCGGCAGTCCGAAGCAACTGAATCGGGTTCTTTTTGAACAGCTGGAACTGCCGACCGAAGGATTAAAGAAGACGAAGCTCGGCTATTCCACCGACGCCGCGACCCTGGATGCGCTGAAGGACGCGCACCCGATCGTGGACATGATTGTCAACTACCGCGAAGTGTCCAAGCTCAAGAGCACCTATGTCGACGCCTTGCCAACGTTGGTCAACGCCGGCACCGGGCGCGTCCATACAAGCTACAACCAGGCTGGCTCGGCGACGGGCCGCTTCAGCAGCAATAATCCCAATTTGCAGAATATCCCCGTGCGTACCGAGCAGGGGCGGGAAGTGCGGCGAGCCTTCGTCGCGCCGGAAGGTTACGTCTTGCTGGCGGTCGATTACAGCCAGATCGAGCTGCGCGTCATGGCGCATATCAGCGAAGACGAGACTTTAATCGACGCCTTTCATCGGGAGCTGGATATTCATCAGGCGACAGCCGCGACCGTCAACGGGATCCAACCGGAGGACGTCACTTACGAGCAGCGCAGCTTTGCCAAGCGAGTCAATTTCGGCTTGATGTACGGCATGGGCGCCTTCCGCCTGGCGCGCGACAGCGATTTGACGCTGGCGGAGGCGGAAGCATTCATCTCGACCTATTTTGAACGCATGCCCGGGGTCAAGGAATATATTGACCGGACCAAAACTTTCGTTTGGGCGAATGGCTATACGGAAACTCTTTACGGACGGCGGCGGATCTATCCGGCGATTCGGGCGAATGGCAACCGACGCAGCACCGCCGCGGAAGAGCGCGCCGCCATTAATATGCCGATTCAAGGCACAGCCGCCGATATTCTAAAGCAGTCGATGATCGACCTGGACGGGCGATTGGCGCAGACGAATTATGACGCGGCGATGATCTTGCAGGTGCATGACGAGCTCGTCCTGGAAGTGAGAGAAGAGCAGCTCGATGCGGTTACGGCGCTGGTGGTGGAGACGATGGAAGCCGCCTTGCCCGATGGCAAGCCCTTGCGCGTACCCTTGCGAGCCAATGCCAGCTTCGGCGCCAACTGGCGCGACATGGATGACATCATTTAGCTCGACTTGCGCCATGTGATATACTCGCAGTCCCATTCGACATTAGCGTATTACCCTGAAAGATTCGGTACCCGCATGAAACACTTCTTGGAACTTGCCAGCGTCCCGACCGGCGAGCTGCATGAACTGCTCCAACTTGCGCTGCGTTTGAAAGCGGAATGGAAGGCGGGTGGGAACAGTCCCCTGCTGCAAGGCAAGACGCTCGGCATGATCTTTCTAAAACCGTCGTTGCGAACGCGCGTTTCCTTTGAAATGGCGATGAAGCATCTGGGCGGCGGCGCCATCATGCTGGGGCCGCAGGAGATCGGCTTGGGCGTGCGCGAAAGCATCCCCGATGTGGCGCGCGTGCTTTCCGGTTATGTGGATGGCATCATGGCGCGGGTCTTTGACCATAAAGACGTCGTTCAGCTGGCTCAGTATGCGGCCGTCCCGGTCATCAACGGGCTGAGCGATGGTTATCACCCGTGTCAGGCGCTGGGCGATATGCTGACGATTCATGAGCACTTCGGCACGCTGGAGGGCTTGCGGCTGGCTTTCGTCGGCGATGGCAATAATGTGGCGGCGTCGCTCGCGCTGGCTTGCGCTCACTTCGGCGTCAGCTTCAGCATCGCGACGCCGGAAGGATACGAAATACAGCGGCCCGTGCGCGAACAGGCTTATGACATCGCGGGCCGCAATGGGTCGATTCTGGAAATGCGCACGCGTCCGCAGATCGCCGTGGCCGAGGCCGATGTGGTATACACCGATACCTGGGTGAGTATGGGGCAGGAAGCGGAAGCGGCCGAGCGGGCCGGCGAGTTTGATGCCTATCAGGTGAACGGCGAGTTGCTGCGGCAGGCCAAATCGCAAGCCATTGTGATGCACTGTTTGCCCGCCCACCGCGGCGATGAGATCACCGACGCGGTGATGGACGGTCCCCAGTCGCGCGTCTTCCAGCAGGCGGAAAACCGCATGCACGCTCAAAAGGCCATCCTCGCGCGCTTGCTGGCTTAGCGAGCGCCCATTCGCTGTGGCGGGCGATTCACAGGGTCGCGTAGCCACTAATTGTCAGTCGCCCCTACAATTTGGCTCCGGCGTGCGCTCCTGCTACGCGGTACTGGAAAGATAAAGTTGATAACTTTCCCAGCGCTTGTTGACTGGGACTTGGTCGGCGCTATCGGGCAATAGATGATAGAATGAGGTAACTTGAACCATATCAATGGGTTAATACAAGTGACTAAACTTTCGGCGGCTGGACCAACGGCCGCCGATTGCCGGTTTGCGGATGGCCTGCTGTGGAACAAATCCTGTTAATCCTGGAAAGCATCGAACTGCGGGATATCGTCGATATCGCCATTGTTACTACTCTGTTCTACAGCATCACCTTTATGTTCCGCGGCACACAGGCAGTGGCGCTTTTGCGTGGCATCGCGCTGGTGGTGATTGGCTTGATCTCGGTCGCGGCGCTGTTTCGGCTGCAAGCCTTGAGTTGGCTGCTCGCCAATAGTTTGACCGCGCTGGTGATCGCCATCCCGGTGATCTTTCAGCCGGAGATTCGGCGTGTGCTGGAACGTTTGGGACGCGGGGCATTTCTGGGAACGCGGCTGGCGCCCCAAGCTGTGCGCGTGTCGGTGATCAACGAGATCTGCGCCGCTTCGGACAAGCTGTCCGATCGACGGCATGGCGCGCTGATCGTGCTGCAGCGCAACAGCAGCTTGCAAGAATACATTCGCACCGGCATCGCGTTGGACAGCGTGGTGACAGCCGACCTGTTAGCGACGCTTTTCTGGCCGCGCACTGAGCTGCATGATGGCGCGGTGATCATTGACAACAGCGGGCGCATCGCATCCGCTTCCAGCGTCCTGCCAATTACAGCCAGCCGCAATTTACCGAACCCGAACCTGGGCACGCGTCATCGGGCGGCGGTGGGCATCAGCGAAGTCGGTGATGCTCTCTGTGTGATCGTGTCGGAGGAAACGGGCAAAATATCGGTGACCAATGGCGGGCGCATGATCCTTGATTTGGATGCGCAACGGCTGCGGCTGATTCTCAGCGCCTATTATGGACCGGCGGAAGCGGCGGCGCTGTCGATACGGGGACGTCTGCGCGAGCTGGCTGGCGACCTTCGGCTTCGCGTTCAGACGCGCAGCGGACAGCAGGCGCAGTCATGATACGCCGGATCGCAAAGTCGGACATGGCGGGCAACTTGCTCTGGCTGGCGGTTTCGTTGCTGCTGGCTTCCGGCATCTGGTACATCGCCGTGACATCGGCCGATCCCATTGGCAAGAAGAGCTTTCGCAGCATTCCGGTGCAGATCGTTCCCAGCCAAACGGCGGAGATGACGAACAGCCGTCTTCGCGCGGTCACAGTGACGATACAGGGCTTGCAAACGACGATCTCAGACAAGCGAGCCGATGACATCGTGGTCCGCGCCGACCTATCTCGATTGGGACCGGGCACCCACACGGTTCCTCTTGAAGTGTCCGTGAGACAGCCGGATACCGATTCGTTGCGCAGGCTCGTTAAGCTGGTTCAACCGGCGCAGATCATCGTTGAGTTGGAGCCGCTCGAATCGCATGAGAAGAAGATCGTCATCGAATTGCTGGAGGCGCCGCCGATTGGCTTTCGACATGACGAGCCGGCGCCGAATGTCACGGAGGTCCTTGTCAGCGGCGCGGCCAGTCGGGTCCGGCAGGTGGTTGCCGTGCGCGGTCATCTGGACCTGTCCGCAAGCCGCAATCCGATCGAAGTCGACCTCCGCCTGTACGCGATTGATGCGGATGGCAATCGCATTGACGATGTCCAACTGGAGCCGCAGACGGCGACGATATCGGTCAATATCGCCCGTCGTGATGACATCCGCCAGATTGCCGTTCGCCCGAATGTCTTGCTCGATACCTTGCCCGACGGATTCACTTTGAAGAACCAGAGTTATGATCCCGAGTCCATATTTGTCAGCGGCGCGCCGGAGCAATTGGCCAAGATTTCGGATACGATTTTCACCGAGCCAATCAGCTTAATGGGGCGTCAGGAAGGCTTTGTTACGACGGCGCCGGTGCAGCTGCCCGGCGATGACCTGTTCGTGATGAGCGGCGACAACAATGTGACCGTGTCGATAGAAATCATACCGATTATCGACTCGCGTCAGATCGATAATATTCAGGTTGCGCACATCGGAATGGACGGCGAGTATTCGGTATCAATCGTGCCGAAGGCAGTTTCAGCGATTGTCACGGGACCGGTGGTAACGGTCGATGCGCTGACGGTTGAGAACATCCAGGTCGTTGTCGACTTGCATGGTCTCGCGCCGGGCGTCTATGACCAGGAACCATCCATCTCCATCAATCAGGGTGATTTGAGCGAAGAAAATGTTTCACTCTTGCCCGATGTGGTGAATGTCGAGATAAGGTCGCCGCAGGACCCATCGGAAAGCACAGAGGCGTCTTCGGGCTCATAGGGCAAGGCAAGCGGCATTGCCTTTATCACCAGGCCTTTGCCGCGGCGCTTTTCCGCGCAAACACGTCGTCTTCTGCTTGGCCCGTCGTTCGCCTCTTCCCTGTCAAATCCTCCCACAGGCAACTACAATGCTCATCCACTGTGATTATCAGCGGCGGGGCAAATTGAAGGCATGTCGCGCAAACCATTTGTCGCTCTCGTAGGCCGTCCGAATGTCGGCAAGAGCATGCTGTTCAATCGACTTGTCGGCGAACGCGTCGCGGTCACGCACGATATTCCCGGCACGACGCGTGATCGCTTGCATGGCGAGTCCTTTTGGAATGGGCTTACATTCCAGGTCGTTGATACGGGCGGCATAGAGATTTATCAGCCGGCCGGCGCTCGCGACGATTCTCCACTGGCGGAGGGGAGCAAAGACTTCGTCAAGGAAATCATCGATCAAGCGATGATCGCGATCGCGGACGCGGATGTCATCATTCTGGTGGTCGACGCGCAATTTGGCGTTACAGCCGCGGATGAAGCCATCGCGGAGATTTTGCGGCGGTCTGACAAGCCGATTTTGGTGGCCGCCAATAAGGTGGACGATAGACGGCATGCAGATGAAATCTACGATTTCTTCAGTCTGGGCTTGGATATCGTGATCGGCATCAGCGCCATTCACGGTTTGGGCTTGGGCGATTTGCTGGATGAATTGGTGAAGACCTTCGGCGCTTTGGACGCTGAAATGTGGGATGATGAAGATGACGACCATTTGAAGATCGCCATCGTCGGGCGCCCGAATGCGGGCAAGAGCACGCTGCTGAACAAGTTGATTGGCGAAGACCGCGCGATTGTAAGCGCCGTGGCCGGCACGACGCGAGACGCCATAGACACCGACATCAGCTATTTCGGCGAATCAGTTACCTTGATCGATACCGCTGGCATTCGCCGCCGAGGCCGCATTGAAGCAGGGGTGGAGCGGTTCAGCGTCATCCGGGCGATGAAGGCCATCGGGCGAGCCGATGTGGCGCTGCTGGTAGTTGACGCGGGCTTGGGCGTGACCGAGCAGGATGAGCACATCGCCGGCTATATAGTCGACGAATTCAAGAGCCTGGTGATCGTGGTTAACAAGTGGGACAGGGTCGAGAAGGACGCTCATACGATGAATGCTTTCCGCGACAATATCCGCGAACGTCTGCATTTCGTTCGCTACGCGCCGATTGTTTTCATCAGCGCGCTGGATGGACAGCGGATCCACCAGGTATTGGAAGTGGCGTACCGCGTTTGGGAGGCGCGCTTCTTGCGCATGCCGACATCCGATGTCAACCGGCTTATGCGCGAGGCGATTGAAAAACACCCCCCGCACGCAAAAGGGACGAAGCGGCTCAAATTCTTGTATGCGGCGCAAGTGCGAACTGATCCGCCTTTGATCTTGTTTCACGTCAACGATCCGACCCAGGTGCATTTCACCTACAAGCGTTATTTGGAGAATCAATTCCGCGAAGTCTACGAATTTGAAGGTACGCCGATTCGCTTGAGTTTCCGCGCGCGGGATAGCCGGCCGGCTCGTACCGGCGAAGAACGCCAAGCGATTGAGTGATTGAGCGCGATTCCTGATGAATCGCTTCAGCCAGGCTAATCTAGCGACAATATCTATTGCGATGGCTTTCGCTCAATCTTATAATCGGGCTTGCTGTCGGTGGCGCTGATTTATGACAATGCTTTTAGGCAGGCAGCGCTGGAGGAGCGAAGATGTTTGGCAGCCATACCGGTGAGTTGCCGCGCCCACAACTGAAGACGCCGGGCTTGCTGGTCGAGTTGGTCAGCACGGCTGTCTTCATCATTGCCGTAACCGTGCTCTTCGATCTGGCGATCCCGCGGTCGCTGGTGGATGGGCATAGTATGGAACCGACATTTTATGGTGATGATCGTTTGGTCGTCAGCCGGGTGCACTATCTGCTCGGGCAGCCCCAGCGCGGCGATATTCTCGTCTTCAATTCGCTGAGGGAGAGCGAATTGGCGCGCGGCGTCATGCTTATCAAGCGCGTCATCGGCGCCCCGGGCGACACCGTTGAAATCCGCGATCGAATTATGCATATCAACGGCGAGGCGCTCAATGAGCCCTACATCAAGGATGAAGTCTGTCGTAGACGGTGTCATGATCAGACTTGGGAGCTGGCGGCCGACGAGTATTTTATGATGGGAGATAATCGCAACAATAGCAATGATTCTCGCGCATTTGGTCCGGTGCCTTTGCCGAGCATCGTTGGCCGGGTCGTCCTGCGCTATTGGCCCTTCCAGTCTATCGGCGCTATCCCGAGTTAGGGCGGCGCGATGAACGATGCCAGATCGAAGGGTTACGCCTGCCCGCGCTGCACAGTCGGGCGCTGTACGCCGCGGAAGACGACTTTCGCCGAGGTTTACCACGGGCATTTGCTGAGCGTTCCCAATGTGAGCGCTTTCGTCTGTGATGTTTGCCACTTTGCGGAATTCGACCCAGAAACGCTGCAAGCGCTCTGGGAAGATCTGTATGGCGAAACGCCGCAAGATGATTTCCAAACCGTCGCCGGGCAGCGGCGCGATTCGACGTATGGCGAAGGATCGAACTAAGGTCCCGCAGCAAAGTTCACTCTATATCCAGGAAGAAGCAGGGTCGATGAACGCTGAACCGGAACTGCGCGAATTGATATGCCGCGTCGGGCGGCTGATGTACCAGCAAGGCTATGTCGATGGGACGGCCGGCAATATCAGCGCGCGCCTGGATGACGGTCGCATTCTGGTCAGCCCCAGTGGCTTGGCGACCGGATTCCTGGCGCCGGAGGAGCTGATTGCCGTCAATCTGGCGGGCGAGCGGGTGGATGAACCGACTGAGGCAAACGCGGCGCTGCGACCCACCTCCGAGAGCGCAATGCATCTTGAATGCTATCGGCAGCGAGATGATGTCATGGGGGTCGTGCATGCCCACCCGCCGACAGCCGTCGCCTTGACGCTTGTCGGTTTTGACTTTCAACAATGCCTGATACCGGAAATGGTTGTGCTGCTGGGCTTGGCGCCAACCGCGCCCTATTCAACGCCGTCGAGTAAAGAAAATCGAGACGCAATCACCAACCTGATCAGGGAACACGACGCCATTATGCTTTCCAACCACGGCTCGCTCACGGTGGCTAAATCGCTGTGGGAGGCCTACCTCATGCTGGAATCGCTTGAGCACAGCGCCGGGATCATCCACCGCGCCCTGCAGCTGAGCGGCGAATTGAAGGCGATCCCGGCTGACAAAATTGAGCAACTGGTGGAATACCGTGAGCAGTTTGGATTGCTTCGCCCGGGCGACCGCGCGCGCTTCGCCCGCATAATTGAGCGCCAGGGAATCGAATCTTGACTTCGCTCTCCATCCGCTGTATTCTGCGCGGGCTGGATGGCCCCTTCGTCTAGCGGCCTAGGATGCCACCCTTTCAAGGTGGAGACACGGGTTCGAGTCCCGTAGGGGCTACAACAAAGGCGAACAGGTATCAGCCCTTCACACTGCTGGTGAAGGGTTTTTTGCTGAAACGGTCGTTACGGCATGATTGAATCGAACGCTCGATTGCGGCGGGAAATCTTGACCCGGGGCGACGTCAAATTCCAGGCGCTCCGTTAACCGCGCAAATCCACCGCGAACTTGATAAGCTCGTCCGGCGCGTCGATGATGTGTTGGAAGACGCCCGTCGCATCGTCCAGCCCTTCATACACGCGGTTGATGAGGCCTTGCGCTTTCAGCCGTTCTTGGCGCATCATGGAAAGGATGGCATCGCCGACGCGCCGGTTGTTCCAATGTGGATATCCCCGCGTTTCGTGCCAGCCGCCGCAGCCATTTGGCACGATCATTGTCAGGTTGTTCATATGCCATTCTCGGCCCAGGAAGAGGGTGTGCGCCTCGCCTTGGTAGAAGCCGGCAGAGCAGATCGTCCCGTTGAATCGCACGCTGGAGATGGCGGTGCTCAAACCCGGGTAGACGCCGGTCAACTCAATGCAGACATCGACGCCCTTGCCCCCGGTCAAATCGCGGATGGCCAAAGCGACATCGCCGTCGCCAGGGTCGAGGGTATGATCGGCGCCATACATCTGCGCCATCGCCCGCCGTTTGGGCAGGAAGTCCACGGCGACCAGCGTTTCCGCGCCCGCCGCTTTGGCGATGCTCACCGCCAGCAGCCCCAGGGCGCCCAGGCCGATGACGGCGACGCGGTCGCCATAGCGAATGTTGGAATCGCGCACGCAGTGAATAGACACTTGGGCCGGCTCCATACACAGCGCGATCAAGGGGTCGAGCTCGCCTGGGTCCCAGAGCCAGTCTTCATGCACGACATTCGTTTCGCGGATGTCCATCAGCCCCACCACAGTATCGCCGACGGCGAAGCGCGTTACGCCCGCGCCCACCGCTTCAACCACGCCATAGCCGCTGGTGCCTGTCCCCCATGGTTCTTCGGGGCTGGGGCGCCGCCCCCAGCCAGCGTCATCGGAGTCGATGAATAGCCTTCGTTCGCTGTCATAACGCTTGCCTTCGAAATTGCGTCCATCAAACATGGCAAATGTGGTGCCGTGTTTGCCGGAGGCGATTTCCGTGCGCACCAGTACATCGTTTTCGCCCAGGGGAACATCCTCGTATTCGAGAACGCTGGCTTCGTGCATTCCAGTTACCGCGAGTCGGCGTGGCATTTTATCCTATCCTTTCCCAGGGAATCGGCTCAGGCTGAAGTTGGCAAATGCGCAACGTAAATCACCGCTTCTCTTGCCAGACAAACATTATAGAAGTTGACGCCGGAAAAGACAAATAACCTCAGGCTAAGTCAGCGGGCTCGATATTGACGCCGACCAGGCGCGCTGTATCGGCGACGTCACCGGCATTGGTATAGTCCACCAGGTAGATGCTGCCGTCTTCGCGCTCAATCCAGGAGCTGTAGCCGTGATCGGGCCAGGGCTTCTGCGCTGGGTGGTTGGCGTGAATCTGTATCATGCGATCGCGCTGATACTGGTCGGGGAAACTGCCGGATGCTGCATTCCATTCCCAGCTAAAATCCGCGAGAGACGGATTGCCCAGGCGATAAGAAACGCGCCGCCAGTAGCTGCGTCCGCTAGCGCCCCACTGCCCGAATTGAGTCCGCCGCGTCGGGTCGCCACCGTGAAAGTCACTGGCCGGCGTCTCCTCGCGGAAGACGCAAGTATGAAGAACAGTCTCGCCGTCCAGCTGAACTTGCAGCCATCCGCGGCGATGCCGCAGCGCGACCTTGCGATAGCGCGTCATATCGGTTGCATGTCTGACATCATGCCGACCGCGCCTGATCGATATGTGATCGGGACCCACTTGCAGGAGTTGGCCCAGGCGGGAGATCGATAGAAACGCGACCGAGGCCTGCCCAGCGGATGCTTCGACGCGCAGCTCCGCCTCAAAGTCGACATCGCTAAATGGTGATTCGGGCGGCAGCAAAGTGTAGCGGCATTCGCGCTCGGGTCGGTTTTGGATTATCAGCGCCTCGCCGACAAGCGCCGCGTCATACTTTTGCCGCGGTCCGCCGAGAGCGTATGTGCCCGCTGCCTCCCCAAGATGACCGACCCAGGCGTATGTGCCCAGTCCGCCGTTCACATTCCGCCCGGTCACCATGACGCGCCCGTCGGCGAGCTGCTTGGCATAAGGCCGATGCAAGGCAAAGGGCAGCATTTGCGGGTCCGTCCAGCTGATGCCGCAATCATCGGAAAAAGCGACAAAGGAAGGGATGCCGCCGGCGTGATTCTCGCGCATGACACAGGCGAGTTGCCGCCCGCCATCCAGGGTGACGATGGCGCCTTCGCAGAAGCGATGATAGCCGTCGTGCGCGATCGTGCCGCGTTCGCTCCAAGCGCGCCCGCCATCGGCGGATGTCCACAGCACCTGCGCGAATTCCTGGTTCTCGCCGCGCATGAGATGTGATGCCACGCCGAGCGTGCCGTCCGGCAGATCGAGAATGCGATCCGGCTCGAATCCGCCGATGCCGTTGTCTGTCTGGGCTGCCGTCCATGATTCGCCGTGATCATGGCTCCAATAGAGCCAGTTGCCGGGTGGCTGATCCTCGTGAAAATGCCCGTCGTCATCGTGGTCGACGATGACGACCAAGCGTTCATCATTGAGCAGGCTCAAGCGTGGCGTCACCAGCCGCTCGTCGCCGGCGGTCAGGTCAGCGCGATCAATCTCACGATGCTTGCGCCAGGTTGCGCCCTGGTCGTCGCTCGTCAGGGTGATCAGGACTTGGTCTTTCAGCGACCAGTGCGCGTCTACGTCGCTGTAAATCAGCAGGTAGCGCCCCGATGGCAGGGCGACGATATCGGGATTTTTGGTGAAACGGCCAGGACTGCGCCAGATGTCAAAGACTTTGTGGGCGACTGAGCGCGGATGGATGAGCATGCTTCTCGCCTCGTTTTTGCTCTTGCCACAGATTCAATTTTTGCATCTAAACTTGCTGCCTGATATAGTACTGCCATTCTGTTTTCGTCGCCCGGATTCCGCAATTTTGGAACGCGCTGATGTGACACTGCGGCGACCGAAAAAGCGCAGGGCGCGCCCGTTCCGCGCTGCGTTCCTGGAGGCTGATTATGCAAGACAATACCGCCCATCGTCATCGCCCGATTCCCATGAGCAGGGTGGCAATCAGCGGCGGATTTTGGGGCGAGCGGCAGCGCGTAAACCGCGAGGTGACGATCCCGGCTATCTATCAGAAGTTGGAAGAGACGGGGCGGGTGGCTTCCTGGGCGATGGAGGGTCCTGCTGATCCCCCGCCGTCACATGAGCGGATAGGCGTCCGCGTATTTTGGGATTCGGATTCGGGCAAGTGGTTGGAAGCAGCCGCCTACAGCCTGGCCGCGCATCCAGACGCGGAACTGGAGGCGACCGCCGATGCGCTGATTGACGCGATTGAGAATGCCCAATTCGATGACGGCTACCTCAACACGTACTTTCCGGTCCATTTCCCAGAAGGGCAGTGGGCGAACCTGCGCGATAGCCATGAAATGTACAATGCCGGGCACCTGATGGAAGCGGCCGTGGCTTATCATCAAGCAACTGGGAAGCGCAAATTGCTTGATGTTCTCGCCCGATTTTCCGATCATATCGCGGCGACATTCGGCGTGGAAGACGGCAAACGGCGCGGTTACCCGGGCCACCCGGAGATTGAACTGGCGCTAGTCAAGATGTACCGTGAAACCGGCGAAAAACGGTTTCTGGATTTGGCTTCATACCTGGTCGATGAACGGGGGCAAGCGCCGCACTATTATGATCAAGAGTCGTATGATCGTGGCGAGAGCCCCGACAGCTACTGGGCGGGGACTTACCGTTATTGCCAGGCGCATTTGCCCTTGCGTGAGCATACGGAGGCGAATGGTCACTCGGTACGGGCCTGCTATCTCTACGCCGGCATCGCCGATGTGGCGCTGGAGACGGGCGACGAAGACTTGCTTCGGCTCTCGCGCGTACTCTGGAACGATCTGACGCGGCATCAGATGTATGTGCATGGCGGGGTGGGTCCCTCGCATCATAATGAAGGCTTCACTTTTGCCTACGATATGCCGACCGAGACCGCTTATTGCGAGACCTGCGCCGCCATCGCGCTGGCTTTCTGGGCGCATCGCATGTTCCACGTCGATCCAGATAGCCGCTACATTGATGTCATGGAGCTCGCCATCTACAACTCGTCGTTGAGCGGGCTTTCGCATGCCGGCGACGAGTTCTTTTACGCCAATCCGCTGACGGCTTATCCGGGCGTCAACCCGCAAGGTCGCTGGCACGAAAACATGGAAGACGGGCATCATCGTCGTACGGCCTGGTTTCATTGCCCGTGCTGCCCGCCGAATATCTCGCGCTTGATCGCGAGCATCGGCGAATACGCTTATTCGCAGGCGGGCGATCGCGTTTATGTGCAGATGTATCACGAAAATTCGGCGAGTATGGATATTGCCGGCAGCGAGGTACGGCTTACACAAGAGACGCAGTATCCGTGGGACGGCAGCATTCTAATAGGGGTGAATACCGTCCAACCCGCCGAGTTTGAATTGGCGCTGCGCATTCCCGACTGGTGTTACGATTATCAGCTCGCGGTCAACGGCGAGAGGCAGACGGCGGCGGCCGAGCGGGGATACGTGATCCTGTCGCGAGAATGGTCTGATGGCGACCAGGTGGAGCTGACGCTGGCGATGCCGGTCGAGCGGGTCATGCCGCATCCGAGCATAAGGCAGAGCGCCGGCCAGATTGCGCTGCAGCGTGGACCGCTGGTGTACTGTCTCGAAGAAGTCGACAACGGACCGCGTCTGGCGAATGTCTGCATTCCTGAGAGTTCCGAATTGGACGCGTCGTTCGACAGCGGGCTGTTTGGCGGCGTCTCGGTGATTACCGGGCGGGCGCTTCGGATTGAGCCGGCGGAAGAAAGCCCGGCGCTTTATCGACACCATAGCCAAACGAGCTACAATGAGACGGCATTCACGTTCAAGGCGATTCCCTATTACCTGTGGGCGAATCGCGATTTGGGCGAGATGCGCGTCTGGATTCGCTCAAGCTAGATTGGTGCAGCCCGGCTATCTGCCGCCGGCGCTGGCGCAGGATGTGACCACAATCAGCTTCGGCGGTTGGGGCGGCGTCGCCGAGGACGAGGGCGTCAAAGCCGCGATTGAAGTCTTCGAGGCGGAAAACGAAGATATTGAAGTCATTTGGCAGCATCCACCGCCGTGACCTTGCCGGTGATCGCGCTCTTCTTCCTGGCGCAGCGTTACTTTATTCAGGGTGTGGTGATGACGGGGCTGAAGGGTTAGCCGGGGCGCTATGTCTCAAGCCCAAAAGGCTTTTTCAAGATCGGTGAATTCTGACGGCGGACCCTCAAACTTGTTGCGGCCCAGCTCCAGCACGTAGACGTAATCGGCGATCTTCAAAGCTTCACGAATTTCCTGGTCGACCAGCAGGATGGTCAAACCTTCCTCATCGCGCAGCGTGACAAGCATCTCATAGACTTCTTCGCTCAGCAGCTTCGCCAAACCCGCCGTCGGTTCATCAACGAGAATCACCTCGGGGTCGGTCATCAGCGTACGGCCAATTTCCACCATGCGCTGCTGACCGCCGGAGAGGTTGCCGGCGTGATCGTGCTGCTTTTCGCGGAGGATGGGAAATCGATGGAAGTTGTCTTCGATCTTGCTTTCAATTCGCTTCTTGTCCTTCTGGAATGTCCATGCGCCCAGCATGAGGTTTTCTCGTACGCTCATGTGCTTGAAGACGCCAGGCTGCTGCGGGATGTAGCTGATGCCACGATCGATTAAGCGGTGCGTCGGCGTGCCAGTGACGTCATCGCCGTTGAGCAAGACTTGCCCGCTGTGCGGCTTGAGGAAGCCGTAGACGGCTTTGAGCAGCGTCGACTTGCCGACGCCGTTCGCGCCAAGTATCGTCGTCAATTTGCCGGCCTCCGCTTTCAGGCTTAAGCCGCGCAGAATGTGCAGATCTTCGTAGTAACCGACGTAGAGGTCATTGATTTCGAGCATTTAGTCGTCCTCGTCGTGGCCGAGATAGGCGTCAATCACGGCCGGATCGTTCCTGACCGCTTGTGGCGCGCCATCGGCGATCACCGCGCCATGATGCAGAACGATGAGACGCTGGCTCAGCTCGAAGACGGCGCCCATATTGTGGCTGATAAACATGATCGCCTTGCCGTTTTCGTACACGCGATTGATATAGTTGGTAATCGTATCCTGCAAGCGCGGATGCACGCCGGCGAAGGGCTCGTCCAGAATGATGACGGCCGGGTCAAGCATAAGCAGTCGACCCAGCTCCAGCAGCTTGCGCTGGCCCCCGCTCAAGGCGCGGCTTAATTCATTGGTCAAATGGTCGATGGTTAGCAGGTCCAGGATCTCGTGGGCGCGCGCTTCCAGATCGGCGCGCCCCCCGCGGGGATTATGCGCCAAGCCCGGCACCATCATATTCTCCATCACTGTCATGCGGCCGAGGGCGCGCGTAATCTGAAAGGTGCGGCCCAAGCCCGCGCGCGTCACATCGTAGGGCGGGTGGCCGTCTATGCGCCTGCCATTGAGGTAGATGGTGCCGCTGCTTGGCTTGAGCATGCCGCTCATCAAATTGGTCAGGGTGGTTTTGCCCGCGCCGTTGGGACCGATCATGCCGATCAATTCGGGTTCAGTCACGGTGAATGACACGTGATCCACCGCTTGGAGGCCGCCAAAACGCTTGGAAACATTATTGAGTTCCAGGTGGAGATCACTCATCGTCCGCCTCAATTCGCGCGGCGTGATCATCATCGCTCTCCCGCCGGGAAACTGTCTCTTTCATTGCGATGTCGCGTTCGCTGAACCAGGTGATGATGGGGTATAGCAGACCGTTGCGCATATATCGCAAGGTGAAGACCATCACGACGCCGAACAGGGCAAAGCGCCAATAACCCGGCTCCCAGACGAAGGCGTCTGAGCCATCGTAAGTTGTCATGCCGAAGGGCAGGGTGATCACCACTTGACGCATCGCCTCCAGCAGGTAGCGCGAGATGAAGGCGCCGGCCGCCGCCCCGATCAGGCTTTCCATACCGCCGATGACCGCGTAAGCGATGATCAGCGACATCTGCAGGATTTCCAACTGCTCGGGGATGATGCGCTCCGAACCGACATCGCTGTAAAAGATCGCGCCGGCAAAGCCGACAATCATGCTGGTGAAAACGAAGACCAGAATCTTGTAGCGCACGACATTGACACCGAGAGCCGAGGCGGCGTCTTCGTCTTCCCGCATTGCCCGCAGGAACAAGCCAATGGGCGAATTCGCCACCCGGTACAGCGCAAACAGGCAGACGATAAGCAAGCCGAACATCAGATAATACTCGACCTGACGCGCGGCGTCGACATCTTCGATCTGAAGTAAGGGACGCAGCGACAAGCCGTTGGAGCCGCCGGTGTAGTCATATTCGGTCAACATCATGATGCGGAATAATTCGGAAAAGGCGATCGTGAACAGCGCCAAATAAGCTGCGCGCAAACGCAGCAGCAGCCAGCCGATCACCAATCCGACCGCGCCGGCGGCGATTGTGCCGATGATAATAGCGCCGAAAGCCGAGATGGTCTCTGGACCGATGCTGAGGCCCAGCATCGCAAAGGTGATGCCATCCCGCGCGATCAAACCGGCGGCATACGCGCCGATCCCCATAAAAGCCATGTGACCGAAGGAGAACTGTCCGGCGATGCCCGCCAGCAGCGCCCAGCTGGATGACATGATGGCGTAGAAGAAGCCACTGATGAATACGGTTTTGGTGTAATTGGATTGCGAGGCGTCGTTGGGGAACCAAAGGAAAAACAGAACGACCAGAACAAGTACAAGATAACCCAGTTTCCGGCGGCCGATGCCCTGATCGATTGCCGACTCGAAGCGCCTGAAGATCATCATGCTCAATGTTGCTCCCTGCCGAAGAGACCGGTCGGCTTGAGCAACAAGACGAGAGCGAATATCACCAGGGCGAAGGCTTCCTTATAGGCGGCGCCGCGGCTGGGATCCGGATGGCAGCCCGCGCCCAGCGCTTCCACAATGCCGACGATGATGCCGCCCGCCAGCGCGCCAGGCACCGAACCCAGCCCGCCAAGAACCACAATCACGTAGGACCGACCCACCATCTCCGCGCCGACCCAGGGCACCCAATTGAAGATTGGTATCAGCGCCGCGCCAGACATGGCCGCCAACATCGAGCCCATGGCGAATGACAGCGTGTTCATATTGGTCGGGTTGATGCCGGTGACGGCCGCCGCTTGCCTGTCCTGGCTGGTGGCGCGCAAGGCGCGGCCGGTCCAGGAACGCTGCAGGAAATACAGCAGCGCGAAAATCAAGACAATGCCAACGACCATAGCGAAGGCGCGGTCGCCAATGATGTGGATCGGGCCGAAGAAGAATTCGTCATTAAAGTGATATCGATCCAAGGTGAAGCGGCGAATCTGGATGAAGCGGTCCGTTTTCTGCGGGAAAGGACCGGCGACCGCCAGCGTGGTGTATTCGAGGAAGAATCCGAATCCAAATGTGATCAAAATGGCGTATTCGGAAACGCGCTCGATCAAACCTTCGTGCATCGGCTTGAGAAATACCCGCTCGAATAGCGCGCCCATGATGAAGACGATGAAGGCGGCCACCGGTATGCCCCAAATCGGATTGACGCTGATGTCTGAGCCGGTAAGCTCGCTCAGGTGATAGCTGGCGTGCTCCAAAAAGTAGAAGGAGAAATAGCCGCCAACCATGTAGAGTTGGCCGTGGGCGAAGCTGACGACGCCTTGCACCGAATAAATCAGCGTCAAGCCGACCGCCATCAGTGAATAGATGCAGCCGATGACCACGCCGTTTGCCGTCTGCTGGGTCAAATAGGTGGCGGCGAAGGGAAGCGCTACGCAGGGGTTGGTCGGGTTTTGGATGGCGAAGAGCGCATAAATCTGCCAGGCGCCCAAAGCGCCCAAGGTGATCATCCAGTCCCGATTGATCTTTGGCGTGGTTTTCCACATTAAGCCGAAAATCAGGGGACCAATGGCAAATCCACCTAAGGCGGCCGCGGTCAGGGCGTTTTGATCGTCCGCTTCCAAATCACGGTAATGGCGTGGGATGAAATATGCCGCCAGCGCCGCCCACAATGGACCGGCAAGCAGCAGCCAGAGCGCCGAGGGAAAGTTCGGATCAATGACCCGAACCAGCACCTGCGATGAAATGAAAACGGTCAGTACGACGCCGAGCGTCAGGCTGGTGCGCCGGATCAGCGCCGGCTCAAAGAAAAAGAGACCTACGCCAATGGGACCCAGGGCAAAGCCGCCAATCAATCCCGCGATTTTCAAAGTCGTTGGGGAGAATTGATCTGCTTCAGCGCGCCCATGGTTTATTCCAGGCAGAACGAAAAGGCCAACGGCTGCCCATAACGGACCGGCGACCATGAGCCAAAGGATAAACAGCGTGTCTTCAATGACCATCCAGATCTGCCCCTTGGATGAAGGCAGCGGGTGGGCGAAGCGCCCACCCAACTGGCAGTAGGATCTTGATGAGTCTACAGAGTCCCATCAGGATCGGCTATGTCTATGGAGAAGTCCCCGGCGCGATGTAGCCCGAACCATGGGTCTGATAAACTTCCGGGAATATCACAGCGGCGTCGAGTGAGCTTTGACCCTGCTCGAAGTACTGCATCATCGTGACGACCGGGTCGGGCCATTGATGCCACATGAAAGCGGGCGTGCCTTGCGGCAGGTCCGGATTGTGATTGCCGTACTCGAAGTAGTAGCGCCCCTGAGACAGGTCAAGGTCGGTGGTTTCGATCGCCGCGACGATGGCCGCGCCATCACTGGAGGAGCCGGCGCGCGCCATGCCATCCGCAATGATCCAAACGGCGTCGTAGGAAGCCATCGCATAGCTAGGCACGATATCCTCGAACTCTTCAAAGTAGGCGGCGTTTAATTCAACCGCCGTATCGCTGAAGAGACTTGGGATGATGCCGACTCGATTGAAGGCGCAGTAATTGCCATCGGGGACGTTTTGCCAATACTGCTCGGACTGGAAGGCGACCTGGTTGGTGACGCAGATCGTGTCGTCGGAAGGGGCAATGCCCAGCTCCGCCATCTGCTGCGTGAGGTTGTAGGATGTTTCGCCGGTCACCAGCACGCGGATGACATCGGGCGTCTCCGCTTGCGCCTGGATGCGGCTGAGGATGGGGACGAAGTCTTCCGTGCCCAATTCAACGTTAATCTGCGTTACCGTTGCGCCGGCCGCTTCAAATCGAGCCAGTTCATCGGCTGCAGCCGGCTGACCGTAGTCCGTATTCTCCGCGATGATGACGACATTGCCGACGCCCAGGTCAAGCAGCCAGTCGACGACGACGCCACCGACCATTGAGCTGGCGGGCGAAACGCGAAATACATAATCGACGCCATCGGCGTTGCGCGGCGGTCTGCCGTCGTATTCCATGATGCCGTTGGCGCTGACGTTATCGTTCCAGGGCTCTGAGAAGACGGTCGGTATCCCGTTCTCATCCAACATGCCCATGGTCGCCAAGCCGACAGCGCTGTGATAGACGCCTGTTACGGCTTGAACCTCATCTTCAAGGATAAAGCGCTCGACCACGGCTTGACCGCGTTCCGGGCTGCCTTCCGAGTCGCCGATGACGATCTCAACCGCGTAATTGACGCTGTCGATTGAAACGCCGCAGGCCGCGTTGATATCGTCGGCCGCCCGGTTGATCGCCCAGGACATGGCGACGCCGCCGGCGACCGCGCCCGGCGCCGAGAGCGGAACGAGCCCCCCAATCTTGATGCTGTCTTCGGCGAACTCGCAATGGCCATCCGCTTGAACTGCGCTCAAGGGCAGCATGGCGATCATCGCCAGAAGGGCTGCGACGCTAACGAGCAAAGTAATCCGTTTCATGACGTTTTCCTCCATAACTGAAATTCAAAGCGTCACCGCGGCATTTCACCGCAGTGTAATACTAGATCGCCGCCAGCGTACAATAGTATGCGTCTGGTCCGGTTTAGGAACGCTGACACTGTGGCAGCATGCGTGAACATGACCTAATGCTGACACAGGCCCTACTTTCAAGCATCCCAGATCATCGGCGCGGAGGCGAAACACTGGCGACCAGCACAAACTAAGATTAACTGGTTCGTTACCTTGTGTCAAGCAATGGCGCATATTGGCGCATTCAACCGCAGGCAGCAGCGAATATCGCCTGCTGAGACGGGCGCTCGACGCGATCCACGCCAATTTGACAGGGCATAGCGCGCATAGTATATTCTCCAGACGTCGACCGGACCATGCGCTTCCGCCTTTTGCTGCGCTTGCGCGTCAGTCATCCGCGGCGAATTGCGTCAAAATACGCTAGTTAGAATGGGGGCGCCAGCGAAACTTTCGTCGTGTCTAAGTTTGACCACATAATGTCATCGTCCAATTGGCAAAGAAAGGTAAATCCAGATGACTAGACTTAAACTGGTCCTGCCGCTTGTATTGCTTATCACGGTCGTGATTGGCATCAGCCTGTCGACCTCGGCGCAAATGTCCGAGCAGGTGCTGCGTTCCGCCCACGACGCCGAGTGGACGGGCTTGGATCCGCATGTCGCCAGCACGGTATCCAGCTTTCATGTATTGGCTAACGTCGTCGAATCGCTCACGACCAACAATGACAACATCGAGTTGACACCGCTTCTGGCGACTGATTGGTCGCAATCGGACGATGGCCGGACCTGGACCTTCAATCTGCGCGACGGCGTTCACTTCTCCAACGGCGAAGCCATGACATCGGAACACGTCGTTTTCTCGATGAACCGCATTATCAATCCCGAAACCGGCTCCGGGCGCGTCGCTTCCGTTGGCGGTCCCGACGCTGTTTGGGAGGCGGTCGACAGCCACACGGTGAGTGTCACCACGCCGGCGCCGAATGCGATTCTGCCGATTCTCCTGTCCGCCCGCTCCACCGCCGTCGTCCATCCGGACAGCGTGGATGAAAACGGCGTTATCGTGGCGCCTATTGGCACTGGTCCGTTTACTGTCGAAGACCTCGATGGCACGATCAGCATGCGTCTGGTCAAGAATGAGAATTACTGGCAAGAGGGCTTGCCCTTGCTTGACGCGGTCGAGATTACCGTCATCCAGGAAGACGCGGCGCGCGAAGCGGCTTTGCTCGGGGGCGAGGTGGACTTGATTACCAGCGTCGCGCGACAGGCAGTGCAGGCTCTTCAAGACAATCCTGAGGTGAATGTACTCGTGTCGCCAGCGCTTGCCTACAAATACATCGGCTTGAACTTGACGCGCGAGCCCTTTGACGACGCCCGCGTTCGCCAGGCGATCGCCTACGCCATCAACCGCGACGATCTCTGCGCCGCCGGCGACTTTGGCTTGTGCACGCCGCTCTACGGCGGTCCGATTGATACCGGCAGCCCCTGGTACTTCGACTACGCGCCCTACTCATACGACCCGGACAAGGCGCGGGCGCTGCTGGCGGAAGCGGGCTTGGCTGATGGTTTCGAGATGGAGTTGATGCCCACCTCGACTTATGAGGATACGGTGCGCCAGGCGCAGGTCTTGCAGGCGCAGTTGGCGGCGGTGGGCATCACCACCACCATCAACGCGCCGGAATGGGCGGAATGGCTTGAGCTGGAAGGCAATTTCCGTTACGACGGCTACATCTGCAGCTGGAATGGTCTGGTGGATGTTGAGCATTACTTCTACTTGCAGCATCGCACCGATGAGGTCTTCAACTTCACCGGCTACAGCGATCCGGAGTTCGACGCGCTGGTCGAGCAAGGGCGGCAGGTATCCGGCTTCGACGAGCGCTACGCCATCTACGAACAGGCGAACCAGATCCTGGTGGATGCCGTGCCCTATGTCTACTTCTACAATCCAGCCTTCACGCGCGCGATGAGCCTAAGCGTTCAGGGCTATGTTTTGCGCTCGGACAACAACAATATCTACATGCACACCTATCTCGAAGGCTAACTGCTTCGCGGGCGCGGATTGGGCACTTTCGGTTCGCGCCCCGATTCCTCCTCGCCGACGATCCGCATCTGGCGCCTGGGGATAACTCGATTTGAATTATCAATACGTCGTTCAGCGACTGCTTCTGGCATTGGTGGTGGTGCTCGGCATAACCTTTGTCGTCTTCATGATTATGCAGATCGTCCCGGGCGATCCGGCGCGCGTCATTCTCGGTCCTTACGCCAGTGAGGAATCAGTCGCGGGATTGCGCGCTCGTCTTGGACTGGACCGTCCGTTTCTTGAGCAATATCTGGTCTGGCTTTCCAAAGCGGTGCGCGGCGATTTCGGGCAGAGCCTGCTCAATAGCCAGGATATCGCGCCGCAATTGCGCGGCAGGATTGGTCCCTCATTTGAGCTGGCGATGGTTTCACTGGTGATCGGTTTGGTCATCGCCTTCCCCATCGGCATTATTTCGGCGCTGAAACCGGGCAGCGCCATCGACATCATCGCGACAATTTTCAGTCAAATCGGGGTGTCTGTCCCTTCGTTTTGGATGGGAATCTTGCTGATCATTGTTTTCTCGCTGAATCTGGATTTGCTGCCGCCCAGCGGTTATACGCCGATTTGGGAGGACGCGGGCGACTGGCTGGCGCATATTATATTGCCGGCCTTCACCGCCGGTTTCGTCAGCGCATCCATCCAGACGCGCTTCATCCGCAGCGCCATGCTGGATGTGCTCAATGCCAACTATGTGCAGACGGCGCGCGCCAAGGGGCTGACGGAACGCACCGTGATTATGCGCCACGCCTTGCGCAACGCCCTCATCAATATCGTCACCATCATTGGCTTGCAGATCACCGCGCTGTTCAGCGGCATCGTCATTGTCGAGGTGGTCTTTTCTTGGCCTGGGCTGGGGCGGCTGGCTTTCAACGCCGTGGAGGAGCGTGATTATCCGCTCTTGCAGGGTACCGTCTTGGTCATCGCGATCATGGTCACCATGGTCAACTTATTTGTCGATCTCCTGTATTTTCTGCTTGATCCGCGGATCGAATACGCTTAGAAGAAAGAATCAGTAGTGGAGAGCCCCGGGCTCATAAGCATTCGCAAGGAAGCTACCGACGCGCCACTGGGTCCGGCGAATACGCTTTGGCGCGACGCCTTTCGCCGCCTGCTGCGTCATCGGCTGGCGATGTTTGGGGCGCTGGTGCTGTTCGTCGTTGTGGTCATGGGCATATTTGGTCCGGCGATTACGCCTTACGACCCCAACGGGATGGACTTCGCCGATCGCTTCGCCACTCCGTCTTTTGAGCATTGGATGGGCACGGACGACTTCGGGCGCGATATTTTCTCGCGCATCATCCTAGGCGCGCGCGTATCCCTGATGGTTGGCTTCATTGCGGTCAGCGTGGCGACAGTCGTCGGCACCGGGCTCGGCTTGATGGCGGGCTACAGCACCCGCGTTACCGACGAGGTCATCATGCGGGCGATGGATGTGCTCTACGCCTTCCCGCCGATCCTGCTGGCGATCGCCATCATGGCTGCGCTGGGCAAGGGCATTGGCAACGCCATGATCGCGATTGGCATCGTCTACATCCCCATTTTCGCGCGCATCGCTCGTGGCGCCGTGCTCGGCATCCGCAACGAAGAATTCATCATCGCGGCCAAGGCGATGGGCGCCGGCGATATCCGCATCCTCTTGACTCACGTGCTGCCCAATGTGCTTTCGCCGATCATTGTGGAAATCACGCTGAGCCTCGCCTTTGCGATCCTCGCTGAAGCGGCGCTGAGTTTCTTCGGCTTCGGCACGCAGCCGCCCGATCCGAGTTGGGGGAGGATGCTCTCCGAGGGGCGGGCTTTCTTCCGGCAATCGGGCTGGATGGGCGTATTCCCGGGCTTGGCGATCTTCTTCACGGTGATGGGCTTCAATTTCCTCGGCGATGGGCTGAGAGATGCGCTTGATCCCAAACTTCGGCGCTAGCCTGGGCGAGCTGCCCGCGCCGCGCTTGCTGGGAACGGCGATCCTGTCGGCGAGCGCGCTGCTGCTCGAAATCGCGCTGACCCGTCTCTTCTCGCTCATTTTCTTCCCGCCCTATGTATTTCTGATTCTTTCAGTTGCGATTCTGGGCATCGGCATCGGCGCGGCCGCCACGGCGCTGCGTCCCGCAATGGCGCGTCGGATCGGGCTTGCGCTTGGCAGCATCGCCGCGGCCGTCTGTACTATTCTTCTGCTGCTCTTCGCCGTTTACGGCAGCCCGGTCGAAATGCAGATCCTGCTCTTCATCCTGCTCGCGCTCCCTTATATTTGTTTTGGATTGGTCATCTCCCTGCTATTCAGCGAGCATGCGGCGGCCAGTCGAATCTTGTATATGAGCGATCTGGTCGGCGCTGGCTTTGGCGCGCTATTGGCGATACCGCTAATGAACCGGTTTGGCGCTGTCGACGTGATCCTGCTGGCGGCAATTGGATTTTCCTTTGCCGGGCTGTATTTCTCCAAAGAGCGAGACCGGCTCGCCGCCGTCATTTGCATCGGCTTCGGCGTCGCCGCCTTTGCCGTCAATGTCGGCAGGCCATTTATGGAGATAGACGCTGCGAAGCTGGCGGCGGAAAAGCCGATTGTCGCGGCCGTGAGCGAAGGCGGTAGAATTTTGCGGACGCGCTGGGACGCCTTCGCCCGCACCGACCTGCTTGACCCTGGCGCTGGGCGTCCGCTGCGCCTCTATGTCGATGGCGGCGCCGCGTCGGTCATGCCGGCGGAAGCGGCGCGAAACGATTTGTTGGGCGACATTGGTTTCTTTCCGTTTGCCACTGAGCAGCCCGAGCGTGTCTTCATCATCGGTCCCGGCGCCGGGCTGGATGTCTGGTTTGCGCTTCAGAGCGGCGCCAAGCAGATTACCGCTGTTGAAGTCAATGCCGCCAGCACGGAGTTGGTCGACGCCTGGCGCGGTTACAATGGCGCGCTTTACGGACGACCGGAGGTGACGGTCATCGCCGATGATGGCCGCAGCGCGCTTCGGCGGTCACGTGAGAAGTACGACCTCATATATTTGTCGCAAGTGGTGACGCTGGCGGCGGAACGCGGCGGCTACGCCCTATCGGAAAACACGATCTACACCGAAGAAGCTTTTTCCGATTATCTGGCTCATCTAAACGCCGATGGGCAGATCGCCCTGAAGCTCTATGACGAGATCACCTTGACGCGCGCCGTTTCCACCGCGCTCGCGTCCATGCGCCGCCGGGGATTGGACGACCGACGGGCGCTGCAGCATCTGATGGCTTTCGTCGATGGGGTTAGCGGCCCGCCTGCGCCGCTGCTGCTGATTGGCGCAAGCGCCTTCAGCGAAAACGATTCGCTCGTGCTGGGCGCGATCGCCCGCGATGTGGGTTTCAAGCCCGTGCTGCTGCCGCATGTCTTGGTCCAGCCGCCGCTCGATGCGGTTGCCAGTGGCGCTCTGTCATTTGACGAGATCATCGCGGATTCGGAGGCGAACATTGCGGCTGCGACCGATAACCGACCCTATTTCTTCCAGCTTGAAAAGGGCATTCCGTCCAGCCTGGCAGCGTCGATTGCGCTGGCTGCGGCGGCAGGCGCCGTCGTGGCGCTGGCAATTGTGGCACAGTGGCGGCGCGCCTCAACGCTGGTCCAACGCGGCTATCCCTTGCTCTTCGGCATGCTGGGCATCGGATTCATCGCGCTGGAGATTTACGCCATCCAGCAGACTCGGCTCTTCTTGGGCCACCCGACTTTTGCGATAACACTTGTGCTGGTCATATTTCTGGTTGGCGGCGGCCTCGGCAGCGGCTTGAGTCAAGCCTTCTCAAATGAATTCATCGAGCGTCGTCCGCAGATGGCAACAGCCGCGGTCTTGATACTGTCCATAATTTGGAGCTGGCTCTGGTCGCCGCTTAGCGCTCATTTCATCGCCGAGACTGTGATGACGCGCGCCATAATCGCCGCGCTCTCGCTGCTGCCGCTGGCGCTTTGCATGGGTATGCCCTTTCCTCAAGCGCTGAAGATGATTGGCTCTCTGGACAAGCCTCAAGTGGCGCTGGCTTGGAGCATTAACGGCTTGATGACCGTCGTCGGCTCCGTCTTGGCGGTCGCGCTGTCCATTACGGCTGGTTTCAACGCTGTGCTCTGGCTCGGCGCCACTGCTTATATGGCGGCGACGGCAATCCTGACAATCACTCAGCGAAGGAGCGGATCATGACAAGGGAATCGGCCGGGGAGACAAGTGAAGCGATCGCGCTGATGGCGAAGATCGGCCGATGTTGGTCGCCGTCTTTTTCGCCTGATGGCGCTCAGATTGCCTTCGTCAGCGATTTGACCGGAAGCCCGCAAGTTTGGCGGATACCGGTAGCGGGCGGATTTCCCGCCGCCGCAACCGCCTTTGAAGAGCAGGTTTCACGGGTGATTTGGTCGCCAGCTGGCGAATGGCTCGCCGTTGAATCCGCGCCGGGCGGTGGCATGAATTCGCAGATCGACATTGTGCGTCCCGACGGCAGCGATCGCCGGCGCTTGACCGCGGGCGGCATCAGCAACAATTGGCTGGGAGGTTGGGCGAAGGATGGGGGCGCCGTCTTCTACTCTTCAAATGCGGATTCGCTAGATTCGATGGCTTGCTTTCGAAAAGCGATCGAGGCCGGCGCGGCGGAAAAGCTGACGAGCGCAGGCGGGACCGCAACAATCGAAGACATCAGCGCGGATGGCTCATGGCTTCTTATCAAGCGCGTCGCCTATCGTGGCGACAGCGACGTTTACCTACTGGAAGCGCCTAACTGGAACGAGCAACTGCTGACGGCGCACCAGCCGCCCGCCGGCTTTGAGAACGCGCGGTTTTCTGCTGACGAACGGGCTGTATTTGTCATTTCCAATCGCGACGCGGATCTGGCTTGCCTTTGCCGACGGTCACTGCAGAACGGCGCGCAATGGGAAATCTTGCGCGCGCGCCAAGATGCCGAGCTGGATGAATTCACATTGAGCCCCGATGGCGAGTTGGCGGCGCTCGTTTGGAATATCGCGGGCCGGCAGGAATTGGAGCTTGTCAGCCTGGCTGATTTTGAGGTCCGTCGCGTCATTGAATTACCGGGCGAAATTGTCGAGTCGCTGCGTTTCTCTCAAGATGGATCGATTTTGGCCATGTGCATTTCCGGCGCGCGAACCCCGCAGGATATCTGGCTGCTGAATGTCGCTAGTGGCAGCGTCAGGCAGTTGACGCGCAGCCCGCATGTCGGTGTAAACCTTGCGCAGTTGGTCGGCGCCAGTTTGCTGAAATATCGCGCTCATGACAGCTTGTCGTTGACGGGTTGGCATTATGCGCCGCGGACGGGAGATGGGCCTTATCCGACCGTGTTGAGCTTTCATGGCGGACCGGAAGGGCAGGAGCAGCCGCGGTTCCGCTATGAGTATCAGGCTTTGCTGGCGCGGGGGATCGCTGTTTTCGCGCCGAATGTGCGTGGCTCCTCAGGTTTTGGGCTGCGCTTCGTCAACCTGGACAATGGCGCGCTGCGCTTCAATGCCATTCAAGATATCGCCTCGACGGCGCAGTTTCTGATTGACAGCGGACTTGCCGAGGCGGGCCGCCTGGGCATCATGGGCGGCTCCTACGGCGGATACATGACGATGGCCGGTTTGGCGGCGTTTCCGGCCTTGTTCGCCGCTGGCGTCAACCTTTATGGCGTGGTCAATTTCAAGACCTTCTTCGAGCGCACCGAGCCCTGGATGGCGAGCATCTCGAAAATCGAATACGGGGATCCAGAGACGGAGGGCGATCTGCTGGACGCGCTATCGCCCATCCACAAACTGGCTCAAGTCAAGGCGCCGACGCTGGTGCTTCATGGCGCCAACGATACCAACGTGCCGGTTCAGGAAGCGGAGCAAGTCGTCGCCGCTCTGCGAGAGCGAGAGCTGCCGGTGGAATATATCTTGTTTCCGGATGAGGGACACGGATTCTACAATGAGGAGAATCGTGTCACAGCCGCCGTCGCCATCGTCAATTGGTTCGTAAAATATCTGCTGGTCGCAGACAAGGCGTAGCGGATTGAACCGGGCAATCGCGTCAAAATGATGACGCATTGGATGACGCATAATCAAGCTGAAACTCAACCACCGAGTACACCGAGTTAAATTGAGTACACAGAGATATTGGTATTTCTCGCCCTTTTTCTCAATATCTGCTGCCGTCGGAAGGCGTAGATTGTGGCTGCCATCTAACTGTCTATACAGATTTTCTTGCTGTTCTCTTTTCTCGCGGTGTCGTAGGTCTGTGTCTACGCGACCCGCGGTGGTAAAAGTAATTTGATGCGATTGCCCAGGCAGATTGAAAGCAAATAAATGTTCAAGTCCGCGAAATTTGCTAACATTGACTAATGGATGGCGGTCGCAGAGGATGAGGTCAAAACCATGAGCGAAATGACAATTGGCTGCGCGTTATGGACCTTGGGCGCGACGCCGGATGTGGCGGCGCTGGCGCGTCAGATGGAGATCGCCGCCGAGATCGGCTGCACGTCGGTACAGCCCTGGATCGTGAATGTCGAATATGATCCCTGCATTCTGGATCCCGAAGTGGGGTCGGCGGATGATCGGCGCGAAGCGAGACGGATCGCCGAGTCACTTGGGCTGACCTTCAGCGGCTTCTGCGCGCAGCTGCAAGGGGCGGTCACCTGGGGCGGCCTGGAAGAGCGCGAGGGGCTGCAATGGCGGATCGACAAGACGAAGCAGGCGCTGGATACCACCGCTGAACTGGGCGGCGACATCGTAACGACGCATGCCGGCGTTCTGCCGGAAGACAAATCGGAGCCGGCTTATCAGACGATGCTCGCTTCCGTTGGCGAGATCGCGGAACACGGCGCGAAGATCGGCGTCTACTTCGCGCTTGAGACGGGGCAAGAATCGCCCCAGGCGCTTGGAGACTTCATCGACGAGGTCGGCAATCCCTGGCTGAAAGTCAATTATGATCCCTGCAACTTGCTGAGATTCGGTACCGAGGCCGGCGCGATTCAAGGCGTGTACATTCTGGGAGACAAGATCATCCACACGCACGCCAAAGATTGGAATCCGGAGACGATGCAAGCGACCTGTGGCGAGGGTTTGGCGCCATGGGATGGATACATTGGGGCTTTGCGCGATATCGGTTATGCTGGCGTCCTGGCAATCGAAGATGAGACTGGCAACGAAAATATGATTGAGTCGATCGGCCGCAGCTACGCCTTCCTGCGAGGTTATCTCGATGCTTAATGTCGGCATACTCGGCGCGGGAGGCATCGCCGCGCTCAGCCACTTGCCGGAGATCGCCGCTATTGATGGCATGCGCGTCGCGCATATTTGCGGGTGCCGGGAGCGCCGTCTGCGTCTGCTCTGCCAGCGCTTTGATGTGCCGCGATATTCGACGCATTGGGAGAGTCTGCTGGCTGATGAGGCTTTGGATGCGGTCATCGTGGCGCTGCCGCACCCTACCCATGCCGCAGCCGGGCTGGCTGTCCTGGACCGTGGGCTCCATCTGTTCATGCAGAAGCCGCTATGCACTACGGTCGAAGAAGCGAATCAGTTGGTGGCGGCGAGCGAGGCTCGTCCCGCGCAAGTCGTCTACTGCCGTCCTTCGTTTGACGGATATGTCTATGAAATGCGGCGGCAATTGGCGACGAGCGCAATTGGCACAGTCTCAGGCGCGCTCGCGCGGCATAGCCATGGCGGTCCTGAAATCTATTACGCCGAGGTCGCCGACACCTTTGAAGAAGCCCGGGTCGAAGACGACTTGTGGTTTTATGACAGCGACACAGCCGGCGGCGGCGCGCTGATCGATATGGGCGTCTATTCAATCGCCAATCTGGTCGCGCTATTGGGCAAGGTGGATTATGTCAGCGCGCGCATGACGACGGTGGACAAGCCGACGGCGCTTGAGGACACGGCGACGCTGATTCTGGAATTCGCCAATGGCGCCTTGGGGACGGCGGAAACGGGCTGGTGCGATCCGGCGCGCTCTTCGTTCCTGCGCGTGCATGGCACGGCGGGAAAGCTGGTACTGCGCGGCGATGTGATTGAATTCATCCGCCCCAGTTCCTACGAGCGAGAGTGGGCTGAGCCACTTGTGGATGAGATCATACCGGCGCCAGTCCCCAACCAGCACGAAGAGTGGCTGCGCTGCATAGAGCGGGGCGCTCAGCCGGCGCTCTCCAACTTGTGGACGGCGCGTCATATCGTGGAAATCATGCTCGCCGCGGTCAAGTCGAATGAAGCGGGCGCGCGCGTCGCCGTTCACTCCGCTCCGCGAAATAGCTAGCGCGACAGCATTTATAGCTCCACGCCCAGCGCCGTGAAGGAAAGCGGCGGCAGGCTCATCTGCGCGGCGCCGTCGATGATCTTCGGCGCGTAAATCGCCCGCGACGTCAGCCGATTGGGATGCTCCCAACTGTTGAAGGCTTTGGGATCATCGCCGGAAAGCTGCTGCGCCGAAGAAATGCGCTTTGGCGTGACGTCCCCCCAGCGGATCTCGATGGGCATGCGCTCGGTCAAACTGCGATTGACGATGAATATCGAGTTCTTGCCGGCGGCATCGTCGTGAGAGGCCGAGACATCGAGCAGGGGCATATCGCCGAACTGTTTGGTCTCGTAGCGCGGCGACTCGACGAGCAGGTCCAGCGAGTTGCCGCTCGCCATCTGGCTGAACATCAGCAGCGGATAGTAGATTGTCTGCTTGAGCAAACTGTCAGGGGTGGTCAGAATGGGCGCGATGACGTTGACGATTTGGGCGATGCAGGCGATCTTGAGCACATCGGCGCGGCGCAGAAAGACGCTCAGCCATTGCGCCACCACCAGCGCGTCTTCCAGGTTGTAAACCTCTTCGATCAGATGCGGCGCTTCCGTCCAGCCGCCGCGCAAATCTGTTGCTTCGCGCGCCTTGTACCAGACGTTCCACTCATCCCAGGAAAGATAAACATCGTGTTTGGAACGCGTCTTTGCTTTGACATAGCGCAAGACGGCAGCGACTGTATCGACGTAGTCTTCAAAGGCGGCGCTGAGCGCGAGGTAGCTCGGCGTGTCGTCGTCCGAGTTGTTTGCGTAGTAGTGCATAGAGTGGTATTGCACAAGATCCCAGCAGAGCTCCAGTCCGATCCGATCCCACTCCGGATAAGTCGGCATGAGCGAACTTGAAGAACCGCAGAGCACCAGTTCAAGTGAGTCGTCATGCAGGCGCATGAGTTTGGCCGCTTCCCGCGCTTTCTTGCCGTATTCGATCGCGTCCAGATGGCCGATCTGCCAGGGACCGTCCATTTCGTTGCCGAGGCACCAGTACTTGACGCCGTAGGGGTCTTCGTTGCCGTTTGCCGCGCGCGTATTCGCGTAGTTGCTGCCCGTCGGCGCATTGCAATACTCCACCAGATTGGCGGCGTCCTGAATCGAACCGGTGCCCAGATTCACCGCGAGCATCGGCTCAGTGTTAATCTCGCGACAAAATCGAATGAATTCGTCCGTGCCAAACTGATTGCTCTCGATCGATTGCCAGGCGAGCTCGCGGCGCGCCGGCCGCTGGCTTTTTGGTCCGATGCCGTCTTCCCAGCGATAGCCACTGACGAAGTTGCCGCCCGGGTAGCGCATGGAACGGAAGCTGAGCTCGCGCAGCGCCGCCAGTACATCCACCCGCAGGCCATTTTCATCGGCGTGAGGCGATTCCGGGTCGTAGACGCCCCCGTAAATGCAGCGGCCCATGTGTTCGGCGAAACCGCTGAAAAGCAGCGGCGAAATCTCGCTGATGACGCGCTTGGCGTCGATGGTGATTCGGGCAGTCTCAGAGTGGCTCATCCCCGGTCCCTCAATATCGTGTCAACTCAAAGCAACAAGCGCGACCGCTCTTTGAGCCGAGCGCGCCTCAATTGTAACCGATTGGACCCTTGCCGCAAACAGACTCCTTTGACGGGCCATCGGGGCTCGGGAGATGTCAGTTGCCCGCGGTTAGGTCCAGCGACGACGCCCGCCAGATATCGCGATTGTATTCCGCAATCGTCCGATCCGAGGAGAAGAAACCGGAACGCGCCGCGTTGAGGATCGACATCGTCGTCCAGCGTTCCTGGTCGGCGTAAGCCTCCTCCACCTTGCCCTGGCAGGCGAGATAAGCGGCGAAATCGGCGCAGAGCATGTATTCGTCGTGATAGATCAGCGAATCGACGATTGGGCGGAAGATTTGAGTATCGCCGCCGGAAAATTGCCCGCCGGCAATCCAGTCTATCGCCGCGCGCAGGTTGGCGTCAGCGTCGATGTAGGCGCGCGGATCGTAGCCGCTCGCTTTGGTCGCGAAGACTTCTTCCGTCGTCAAACCAAAGAGGAAAAAGTTCTCCGCGCCGACTCGCTCGCGGATCTCGACATTGGCGCCATCCAGCGTACCGATGGTCAGGGCGCCGTTGAGCGCGAATTTCATATTGCCGGTGCCGGATGCTTCCTTGCCCGCCAGCGAGATCTGCTCCGATACATCGGCCGCTGGATAAATTAGCTGGCCCGCGGTGACATTGAAGTTGGGGATGAAGACCACGCGCAGCCGGTCGGCCGAGGCCGGATCGCGATTAACCACGTCAGCCACCGAGTTGATCAACTTGATGATCAGCTTCGCCATGTGGTAGCCGGGCGCGGCTTTGGCGCCGAAAATGAATGTTCTCGGCGTTGGCCGCGCGTCTGCATCCAGCTTCAGCCGCTGATAGAGATGAATAATATGCAGGGTCTTCAGCAGCTGCCGTTTGTATTCGTGCAGCCGCTTGACCATGATGTCGAATAGTGAGTCCGTGTTGACGGTCAAGCCGCAGCGATCGTCGATGTAATCGGCCAGCTGCTCTTTGTTGGTTTTTTTCATGTCGCGCCAGGCGCCGCGAAAATCTGCATCATCGACGTATTGCTCCAGGCGCGCAAGCTCCTCGAGATTGGTCAGCCAGCCATCGCCGATTCGCTCGCTGATCAGCGCGGCCAGGATTGGATTCGCCAATTGGATGAAGCGGCGCGGTGTTACGCCGTTGGTCTTGTTGCCGAACTTCTGGGGCCAAAGGGCGGCGAAGTCGGGGAATACGCGCGTCTGCAGCAGGTCGGATTGCAGCGCGGCGACGCCATTAATCGAATAACTGCCGATGCAGGCGAGGTTGGCCATGCGCACCTGTTTTTCCGCGCCCTCCTCAACAATTGACATCCGCTCAACGCGGCTGATGTCGTTGGGAAAAGCCATGCGCACTTCGTCCAGGAAGCGGTGGTTGATCTCATAAATGATTTCGAGATGGCGCGGCAGCACCTTTTCCATCAGCCAGACGGGCCATTTCTCCAGCGCCTCCGGCAGCAGGGTATGCTGCGTCGAAGCGAAAGACCCTGAACTGATTTTCCAGGCGCTCTCCCAATCGAGCAGGTATTCATCGACCAGCAGGCGCATGAGCTCGGCGATGGCGATGACTGGATGCGAATCATTCAAATGGATCACCGCGACCTTCGGCAATTCCTCCCATTCCACATTCCTGATCATGAAGCGCTTGATGATATTGTTCAGAGAACAGGCGACGAAGAAGTACTGCTGCTTCAGCCGCAGCTCCTTGCCCTGCGGCGTGTTGTCATTGGGATAGAGCACTTTGGTGACATTCTCGGAACTGGTCTTCTGTTCCACCGCCCGTGAATAATCGCCCACGTCAAAGAGTTGCAGGTCGAATTCGCGGGTGGCGCGCGCGCTCCAAAGCCGCAGCATATTCACCGTCTTCGTCTTGTAACCGGGCAAGAGCGTGTGATGGGGCTGGCCCATGATCGTCTGCGCTGGCATCCAGCGAACGCGGTAATTGCCGTCGCCGTCCGTATAGCTCTCCGTCCAGCCGCCGAAGCCGACTTCCACCATGTCGTCGGGCTGCGGGAATTCCCAAGGATTGCCGTAATAGAGCCATTCGTCGGGGCTTTCGATTTGCCAGCCGTCGCGGAAGGACTGGCGGAAGATGCCGTATTCGTATCGTATGCCATAGCCAACCGCGGGAATGTTCAGGGTCGCTAGCGAATCCATGAAACAGGCGGAAAGACGACCCAAACCGCCGTTGCCCAAGCCCGGTTCGATGTCTAGCTGACATAGCTCCGCCAGATCAATGTTGTGGCGCCGCATCGTATCTTGCGCGAGCGCATAGGTATCCGTGTAAAGCAGGTTCTTTTCCAGCTGCTGGCCGACCAAGTACTCGGCCGACAAGTAATAGACGAATTTAGGATTCTGCCGGAAATAGCAGTCGACGTTTTGCTGCCAATTGTACATCATATAATCGCGGACGGTATGCGCGAGCGCTTCATAGAGATCATGTTGCGTCGCCGTATAAATGGCTTGCCCGCGCGTGTAATAGAGGTTGTCGCGAAAAGCTTGGTCAAAGGCTTGCTGAGAGTGCTCTACCTTGGTGATGTTCTCGAAATTCGCTATCACGATTCTTCTTCCTCCAAGCTGATGGGCGAGCGCAAAACGGCGTCCGCAGCAACTATTTGATAGTAGGCGCCGCTACCTAAGCGTGAAACTCACCTATGATAATAGCGTCAATTGTAGGCAAGCTACAACCTTGCCAGCTCGCCTCAGCACGACGCCCGCGCTACAATTTAGCGCATGCATTGAATACGAAGGCGGACCGATGAAACGCCCGAACATTCTCATCTTTTATACCGATCAGCAGCGATGGGACGCGCTCGGCGCCAACGGCAACGGCGAAATCCGCACGCCAAACCTGGATGCGCTGGCGGCGCGCGGCATGAACTTCAGCCGCCATTTTGTCCAGAATCCGGTCTGTATGCCCAGCCGCGTCAGCATGCTTTCGGGGCAATATCCGTCGACGCTTGGCATCACGCACATGGGCGCGCCGGCGCCGGAAGATCTTATCACGCTGCCGCGCCTGCTCAAGCAATACGGCTATCGGACGGCGAACATCGGCAAGCTGCACTTTCTGCCGCATGCCAGCCGCGATCACAGCCTGCCGCACCCATCGTATGGTTTTGATCACTTGGAAATCGCCGACGAACCCGGCGTTTACGAAGACGCTTATCGCGCTTGGGTCCGGCGTCAGGCGCCCGATCAGATGGATGGCATCAGCGCGGGGCTGCCGCCCAATACCAGCGTCTGGCAGCGCGCCATGGGCATCGAGGATGGCATTGTACATCGCGGCGAGCCGGAAGGGCGGCATGACTTCAAACGGGCGATTCCCTTCGCCGCCGACGAAGACCTGACTTACAGCGCCTTTGTCGGGTCCAGGACGATAGAATTCATCGAAGGGGCGGGCGCTGAGCCATTTCTTTGCATTGCCAGCTTCTACTCGCCGCACGCGCCTTGGATCGCGCCGCAGAAGTACCTCGATATGTACGACGCGGGTGGGCTCTCGCTACCTACATACCCGCCGGATATCGACCGGCGGCGTTCACGCGATCCGGCAGCTCTGTTCTCCAATGAGCAGTTGCGCTCGGCAAAGCAAGGCTACTACGCAATGATCAGCGAAGTCGATTTTTATGTTGGGCGCATCCTGGACGCGCTCGAGGCGGCAGGAAAGCGCGATGAAACGATTGTCGTCTTCACCTCGGATCACGGTGAATGGCTGGGCGATCACTTGCGCTTTGGCAAAGGCTATCCCGCGCCCGATGTCGTCAGCCGCGTACCGATCATCATTGCCGGACCGGATGTCAATGCGGGCGGCCGGCATGACGGCATCGTGGAGGCGGTGGATCTGGTTCCCACTTTGCTCGATTTGGCAGCCATTCAGACGCCGTCGTTCATGCAGGGCGAGAGCCTGGCGGGCTTGCTCAGCGGCGGCGGGGCGCGCCAGAAGGACATTGCGCTGACGGAGGCTCATGGCTGGAAGAGCCTGCGAACGCCGCAGTTTCAATACTTGATTCACAATGACGGTCGCGAGCGTCTCTGGGATCTCCAAGCCGATCCAGGCGCCTACCATGATGTCGCGGGGCAAGAAGCGTACGGGTATGAACTTGCGGAATGTCGACGCCTGATGTTGACGCGGCTGCTGGCGATGGAGCGCCCGCGCGAACGAACCTGGACGTATTAGCGCAGTTATACGAACGGGTATTCGGCAATCGTGTATTCGGCAATGAGCGGCCAAAGCGCTTCGATCGCGCGCCTATCGTCGGCGTTCAGGCTGATCTTTTGCGGGTCGCGCGCAAAGGGCGATTTCAGGACCCCGCGCCGCCACATCACAAACTTGTGGAAAGATACGCCATACACGGTCGCGTAATTCAGCAGCGGGAGCAGGCTGTAGCTGATGCGCTCGGCTTCAGCGATATCCCCCGCGCGATACAAGTTGTAGATTTTAACTTGCGCGTCCACCAGTCCGCCGGCCGGCATATTGCCGCAAGCGCCGCGTTTGAGTTCATCAATGAGATAGGCGCCGTTGGCGCCACCGAATACGCCAGCGCAATTGCCCGTGTCCAGCGCCAAAATCTCATTGATGTGCTGCAGAATCGGGTTGGTCTCTTCTTTGATGTAGAGGATATTGTCTTCAATCGCAAGCAGATCAACCAGCTCGCGGGGCGTCAGAGGTGTACCAATGGGCGCGGGCGCGTTCTGAATGATCAGCGGGCGGTCGAATTGCGCCAGCGCCCGGTAATATTCCCGCAGGCCCGCTTTCGACGCTTTGCGCAAGTAGGGTGGCATCGCCATAAGCGCCGCAGCGTCATGATTGCAGGCATGCTCGGCGAATTCGAGCGCGATCCGCCGGTTTAGCCCTTGCGCGCCGACAATGAAAGGGACGCGTCCGGCAATGGCGTCGCCGGCGAATTCGACCACTGCCCGCCTTTCAGCATCGCTCAGCGTGAAGAATTCGCTGGCCAGAGCTGGCGCGACCAAACCCTGTACGCCGGCCGCCAGGCAGTATTCGATCTGATTCGCGAAACTCTTCCAATCGATCGCGCCGTCGTCGTCAAAGGGCGTCTGCAAAATCTGATAAATGCCGGCTAACACGAATTCCGCCTCCTACTCTTTTCCAAGCCATCTAGTTGTACCACCGAGGACACCGGGAAAGAAGAGAACAGAGAGAAAATCTGTATAAGCTAGTAAGGCAGCAGCGACATCTCGAGCTTTCTGACGGCGTCAAATGCTGTCAATCGGTCAACAAAATACCAAGGTCTCTGTGTCCTCAATTGAACTCGGTGTACTCGGTGGTAAAGTTTATTTGTTTCAACCACAACGGATTCATGCTCCTGCATCGGAGGCTGTGATTTATGAGCATCATCAAGGTCGAGGCGATTCCCTTGCGCATCAAACGAGACGAGGCGTATTTGGGCGGCATCCCCGACGTCTCTGATCCGGCAGCCTACTTCACCCGCCCGCCTTATCGCGCTCTGTACTCGGCTTATTTCGAGACGGCATTCGTCAAGATTATGACCGAAGACGGAGCTGTCGGCTGGGGCGAGGCGCTGGCGCCGGTCGCGCCGGAGGTCGTTTGCACGATTATCGAGCAGCTGCTGGCGCCTGTTCTGATGGGACGGGACCCACTCGATGGCAATGTGCTATGGAATGTCATGTACGATCTGATGCGCGAGCGCGGTTATTACGGCGGATTCATGCTGGATGCCATCAGCGCTTGTGATACCGCGCTTTGGGACATTCGCGGGAAGCTGCTGAGCCAACCGGCGCACAAGCTGCTGGGCGGCGGCTACCGCAGTCGGGTGCCCTGTTATGTCTCCGGTCTGCCGCGCCCGACAGCGGAAGCACGCGTTGCGCTCGCGCTGGAATATGTGGATAAGGGTTTTGACGCCTTCAAGCTGGCTGCTGGTCATGGCGTTCGCGCGGATGCCGACAGTGTCAAGGCTTTGCGCGATGCCTTGGGCGAAGAGGCTGCGTTACTGCTCGATGCGCACTGGGTGTACGCGCTGGATGAAGCAGTGCATCTGGGTCATGCTTTGACTGACATGGGGGTCGGCTTCTTTGAGGCGCCCATCAACCCGGAGGATGTCGAAGCGCATGCCCAGTTGGCGGCCGCCGTCGCCGTGCCCATCGCTCATGGCGAGACCGAGCGCACGCGTTATCAATTCCGTCCCTGGTTGATGCGGAAAGCGGCTGACATTCTACAGCCCGATGTCGGCCGCGCCGGCATCTCGGAAGTGATCAAGATTGCGGCGATGGCGGAAGCCTTCAACGTGAAGATGGCGCCCCATCTTAGCGTGGGCTTGGGTGTCTGCATCGCGGCGACGATCCACGCAGCGGCCGCGATCCCAAATCTATACATGCTGGAGTATCAACCGCCGGTCTTTGAAATCGCGAACCTGCTGCTCAAATCGCCGCTGATTTGCGAGGCCGGCTATTATGAGATTCCGTCAGGCCTTGGTCTTGGCGTTGAATTGGACGAAAAGCGTATTCGCGAACTTCAGGCGTAGCGGCTGCGATCAAGTCCCGGAATAAGCGGGGGATTGGGACGCACGATCTGCAAGCGCTCAGGCGTCAGGCGCGCGGCGAGTTCGTCGGACACGCGGTAGCCGAAGCGGAAATTGCCCCATGACGGACCGTAGCGGAAAACAATGATGCGCCGCTCGCCGGGATTCACCCGCTCGGCGGATCCATGGCAGAGCGCGTCGACAAAAAGAAGGACATCGCCGGCGTCCATATAAATGTTGAGGGCGCCTTCTACATCATCGACCGAGGCTATCTCCCTGCCCATACCGTGTTTGTCCTCGTCGGGATGGGGAAAATGCGCTTTGTGGCTGGCTGGCACGACCATGGTGTTGCCGTCGCCGGGTCCGATGTCGGTCAGCGCCATCAAGATGTTAATCTGCCCGCAATGGAAGCGTCCGTTGTAATAGCGGAACTGGGTGCGCTTGGCGCCTTCGTGGCCGCCGGAATGCAATCCGATCGCCTCGCCGGGACCACGAACGTTAGCGAAGCACTCGTCAATGAAGAGCGGTCCGTGATTGTAATCGAAGCTGTCGGCGCCACCGACGAAGAACTTGACCTTTTCAATCCACGATGGATGGTCGATCAGCTTTTCGAAAGCCTCGCCGCCTTCGTAGATTTGCTGTAGATTCAGGCCATCGTCATCCCCGTAGGTATGACCATGCACATAGCCTTTCCATTCGCCCCGCTTCATCGGCAGCAGGGCGTCGATGGCGGCGTTGATATCGCCGACCTCCTGCTTGGTCAGCGCGCCTTTCAGCAGCAGGAAACCGTTGAGGTCAAAGAAATAGCGCTCTCGTTCGGAAACTTGCATTCTACGTCGTCCTTACTTGTCTCCATTATTCGTAACATTGTAGCGCAAACAGCGACGCCGGAACATCGCCCTGGCTCTCTAATATTTCGACTTGCACGCGATCGGTCTCGATTGGCTCGGCGAAATCGAAACGGTTCACAGTTTGGTGATTGTCGGTTACTTCGGCGAGCACCCTTCCATCGCCATTTCGCAGCCGATATCGCTTGACAGCGAAGGGCATGACGTCTTCCGGATGACCGCGCGTCACCGTCTCCATGGCGTGGTCAAAGTCGGTGTCGAACATCAGCGTCACTCGGCTGATGCTCTGCGGCGCGCCCCATTTGACATCCAAGGTCGGCGCCTCGTCAGCGGGGTCGGCCACCCAGGCGTTCACCTCAGCTACCGGGCGCGCTAAGCCGTTGCAGACATTCTGCGGATCGAATCCGTTTATCGGCGGTTCGAAACTCATCGCGATATTGTGACCTTTGGGTCGGCGCGGGGGCGTCCAGAACTCGAAGGCTTCGACGCCAATGTCGTCGTATGGCTTTTGGTCACGCCAGTATTGCAGCGCGACCAGCCCGGTGACGCGCCCCTCGCTCAAATGCAAGCGCAGCGCCGGGTTTTCCATGACGCAGACGAAGACGTAACGCGAATCATCAAGCGGTTGGTCAAAGTCCAGCTTGATCATTTGATCATCGCCGGCCGGCAAGTTGAAGTTGAGCGCGCCCATGATGACATCTGGCGTGTGATTATCCCGTTTCGAGCTGATGCGCAGCTGAACCTCAAGTTGCGCCGCCTCAGCCGCATCGACCGTGATCGTCATGCTCGGGACGCGGCCCCTCTGCAGTGGGAGCATCTGGGCGTAGGGGCGTTCGAGCGCGATCCGCGGACCATCGTCCGGCAGCGTTTCCAGGCAGAGCTTGCTGGAAGCGGTCACTGTCGCCTGCCTGACGAGGTTGGCGTCGTCATCCAATCGAAACTGCGGGATGTAGCCGCCGACCCGCTGCAAGTCGCGCTGCAGGAGCAGGACATTCTCTGGTTCGGCAATGTTCCGCGGCAGCAGCCCTCGCTGAACGCAATGCGCGGCCGCCATGCCGACCGATTGCGCCGCGCAAGCCAGCGTCAGCATCACCCGCGTCGAGCCGAAGGCGACATGCGAGGCGCTCATGATGCGACCGGTGATGAATAGATTGCGGATATTCTTACTGTACTGACTGCGGTAGGGCACTTGATAAACGCCCTTGGCATGCCACTGATCGCAGCCGGGCAGCTCGCTGAAAACGCCGTCAGCCGGATGCAGATCAATCGACCAGCCGCCGAAGGAAATGGCGTCGTAATGCTGCCGCTGCTCGATGACATCCTGCTGGATCATCATATAGTCGCCTTCAAAGCGCCGGCTCTCGCGCTTGCCCGGGATCTGCCCGACAAATTCCAGCGTCAGCGTCTCGGCATCGGGGAATTCGCCCGAGTTCTTGATGTGGTTCCAGACGCCGTAAACGACTTTCCACAGCTGCCATTTGATAGTCTCGGTTTCGTGCACGGTATCCAGGCGGCCGCCGTATTCGATCCACCAAAGGCGGCAGCCGTCAATGGCGGTGTTGAAGCTGCGGAAGCGCGGGATCTGCGTGATGTCTTCCAGCGCGTAACTGGGCGGCACGAATTTTACCGGCTCGCCGATGTCTTTGGTGTAGAAGTAAATCGAATGCCCCAACAGATAGCCGTACTCTTTGCTCGGGGCAAACTTCTCGCCGAATTCCTCGCTTGATTCGGCGCCCATGCGAAAAGCCGCGCCCGCCTGAAACGCGACGATGCCATCGCCGGATGCATCGCAGAAAAGCGGAGCATACAATTCATACTGCGTCGAGTTTTGGCTGCAGAAGGCGGTGATCGATTCGATCGTCTCGCCGTCGGACTTGCTGACGCTGACCGCGGCCGTATTAAGCAGGAGCGTGATATTGTCTTCATTGACAACTTTTTCCAGCAGCACCGTGTCGAAGATCAGGGAATTGCCTTCTTTGTTGCGAAACATATTCTCGACCAGGATTTCGTCGATGACGCCGCCTTCTCGCGCCCAGCGATTGTTATTGTTCATGTGCGAGGTCGCGCCCAGCGCCCACAGTCGGACTTCGCTGCTGGCGTTGCCGCCCAAGACCGGGCGATCCTGCACCAGCAGGACTTGGATGCCGGCGCGCGCCGCGGTGATGGCGGCGCAGGTCCCCGCCAGTCCGCCGCCGACGATGACCAGGTCGCTGTCGATGCGCGCGGTCTTTGGTGGCCGAACATCAGGCGAGAAAGGCTCGCTCAACATTCGTGGAATCTGATTGTCTTGTTTCATGATGCTCTCTCTGTTATTGGTATTCCGGCTCAGTAGAGACTAGAAAGCAATATCAAAAAACTCGCGAGCCTAGCTCCCACTCTCCGCCTTAGATGTCTCCCCCTCTCGTAGCGCAGTGTCTACACGCACCCCTTGTGGGAGAGGGGGCCGGGGGGTGAGGAGTCAAAAAAAGCGACATTTCCGATGAGCTCACCGACCAAGTCGATCTTGCTCGATCCCATGCTGCTGGCACCAGTCGTTGAGCGGGTTAACGCCGCCCTCCGGCTGGAATTCCACGGTCTCGTCGACCTCTTCGCCGACCAGGTAGCGCTCAATCTCGCTGAGCTTATCCACAAATGAGGCTTCCTGTTTGACAAAGTCCAACGGCTTCAGCCAACGATAACAGTAGCCGATCATGACGCATTTGCGAGTGATGTCGCTGAAATTGGGCGCGCCCGCGTGCCAGGTGCGATACTCGAAGATGACGCAATCGCCAGGATTGAGCAGGGGTTCTATGGCTGTTTCTGGATCGGTCTTGCCTTCGGCAATCTCAATGCGCTCGGTGAGCCGATTGCTGCCCGGCGCCAACATAGTGACGCCGGAACTTGGCTCGCTTAGGTCGGTCAAGTAGAAGGCGCATTTCAAACCCAAGCGCGGATAATTGTCTGGGCCCAAATCAAACTCTGTACGGCCGCCATCGCGATGCCAGCCGGGCCGCCGAACCGTATCGGGTGTGCCTGGCGGGTCCGGATGACGGTAGATGAGATGGCTGGTCGAAAGCTGCAAATTCGAACCCAGGAGTTGAATCACCAGCGGCAGCGTGACATCGTTGGTCAGCAGCGGGATAAAGGCATCGTCCATCACAATGCAATTGCGGAAGCCATCGTAAAACTCGCTGGTCTGGTAGCGATTGACGCGCGCATCGGTGGCGATCAGTCGGTCGCCCGCTTCGATGAGCCGCCTGATTGTATCGGCGTCAAGCGCGTTCCGAACGATCAAATAGCCTTCGTTGCGGAATTGCTGACGCTGATCTTCTGTCAGTTTGCTAAATCCGTTGATCATCGTTTTCCACTCGCTTCATCTGTTATTGGATTTCATTAAGTATAGGTGAAATACGCCGTTGCCACACTGTCATTCTCGCAGCGCAGGCGAACCCAATGGGCGCTGTAGCCAGCGGGAAAGGCGTGATGGACGTAGCCGCCAGCTGGAACTTCAAAATAGTCGTAAGTTCGCCACTTGCCATTGCCGAGGAAATCGACTTCCAACGCAAAACGCGCCGCCGAATCGGCGTCGTTGCACAGATGCAGCGCTTTCTTGTCGAAGCCGGTCATCAGGTAGGGGTCGGAGGATTCACCGGCCGCGACCACATCCTCCCACCAGACGCCGCCCCAGCCGGCCGGCTTGCCGAATTGCCACAGATCGTCGGTCTTGCCGAAATACAAGCCCGACTGCGGCTCGCCCGCCAGGTGATTAGCGCCATTGTGCGGGCTGGCATTGTCCGCGCCGAGCACGAGCATGCCGCGCCAGGCGCAGAAATCGCCGTGCACCCAGAGGTGAGTCGATATCGGTCGGACGCCCCAGATGTGATTCTCGTAAGCCCAGGTCGAAAGCTCGTAGAACATGCCATGGCAATCCATGATGAAGCGCTCGTGATCGACTTCGCGGATGCGGGGCCATTCTGTTTGCCACATGTGGTCGAAGCAGTGGCTCGCTTTTGGCAGGCGGTAGCGCTTCCATTCGCCATTGGCATCCGTGTAGACGCGGAGAATCGCCGAGCGCTTGTCCCAGCCCATGGCGAAGATGGTGCCGGCGAAGTCCCCGCGTCCATTCACTTCAATGAAGGGGTTGCGCTCGATGATGGTCCAGCTTTCGCCGTCCCACTCAGCAAGTCGCCCGGCCGCTTCGACGCCGCTGAAATCGCGCTCGTCATAACTGTTATTGGCGACGACCACGCGGCCGAAGTTGCTGTACGCCGCTTTGAAATGCGCGTACTGATGGTCAGGCACGCCGAGCTCGACGGTGAGGTCAGCCAAGAAGCGCGTCTCCAGCGTATGGACATTCAGCTCATAGAATTCGCCTTCCATGCCCAGCATATAGACCCAGTTTGCCTGGTCAGTCAGGTGTCGCATGGTCGAGCAGAGCCGCACCTCGAGCAGATCTTCGATCGTGCGGACCTTGCCATCGGCATCGATGACGTGCGGTCCGATAAAGAGTTGGTTGGATTCCCAATGCACCATGCGGTTGGTATAGGTGCCGACGTAACTGTCGGGATGTTTCGCCATCTCCAGCTTCTCATTGATGCTGTAGAGCCCGGCGCCGACGCCGCTGGCGGATTTGTGCGAGACATAGGTGACCAGCCAGAGCTTCCCCGCCCAAGCCATCATGGCGCCGACGCCGCATTCTGTGCGCGGCGGACCCAGCTCAGCGCTCAGCGCGAGATGCGGATAGACGCCGCTCACGTTTGCGTATTGACCAGACGCCATTGTCCTTCGCCTTTCTAAGATGTCAATTCAATCGGATCTGCAGCGACGCCCGCGACAACGCGTTTGTGCCAGTCGGTCAATGCCGACTGCAATGCCGACTGGATGCCGGCGCAGTCGGGATCATGGAGACGGTTTTCCAGTTCACAAGGATCGTCGGCGATATTGTGGAGAGCTGCTGGCAATAGCGTTCGGCCCTCGGTGATCAGTTTCCAGCACTGCGTGGTGGCGCAGTAGTTATGGAATTCGCTCATCACTGTTCGAGCGGCATCGGCAGGTCCGCCCTCGATTTGCGCGCGCAGCGAGATTCCTTCGGCTGCTTGGGGACCATCGACGCTGGCGAAATCAAGCAATGTTGGCATCAAGTCTACCGTCGCCGCAAGCTGGGTGGTTCTATGTCCGCTGACCTGGCCTGGCGTTCGCGCGATCAGCGGCACATGCAGCGATTCTTCGTACATCAGGCCCTTGCCAAATAGCCCGTGCGCGCCCGCCATCTCGCCGTGATCTGAGGTGAAAAGCACCAGCGTATTTTCGCGCAAGCCCAGTTCATCCAGCCCGCTCAGCAATCGGCCGAAGGCGGCGTCGAGTTGGCTGATTTCGCCAAAGTAAAGTTGTCGGAAGGTGGCCGAGTCGTAATTTGCGTTCCAGCGCGGCATGTCATACCAGGCGGCGGCATCGGCGTTTGCTTCGGTAAGCAGGTTTTGCCCGCGGTAGAGATCGAGAAATTCGCGCGGTGGCGAGCAGGGCGGGTGCGGCGCTTGATAGGAAAGGAGCATGAAGAAGGGCTTAGCGCCCCTGGCCGCAAGCGCCAGTTGTCGCAGGGCGATATCGGTCAGGGCATCGGTCTCGTGGCCGCGCATCTCTATCGGATCGTTCGGATCATCGCGCCAGATCAAGCCGGCATGATGATCGACATGATGACTTTCCCAGCCGATGAATTGCTGAAAGCCGGCGCGCTGCTCGGGGGGCACCCAGCGGTTCTCTTGTGGGGCGCCGCTCAAGTGCCATTTCCCGACATAATGCGTCGCGTAGCCGGCCGCGTTGAGATGGTCGGCGAGGCTTGGCAAATCGTTGGGGAAAGCCTGGCCATTCCGGCGGATGCCCGTCTGTGATGGATACATGCCGCTGAGCAGGCAGCCGCGATATGGCGTGCAAACGGGCGAAGTGCTTATGGCGCGTTCGAATACGGCGCTTTCGGCGGCGAAGGATTCCAGATGCGGCGTGGACACCTGGGCGCGCCCATGTGTCGGCAGCCAACGCGCGCCCAATTGATCGACCAGCACAAAGAGGATGTTCGGTCGCGAAGCCATCTACGGGAGACTCAGCCTTTCATGCCGGAGAGATTGGCGCCCTGGATAAATTGCTTTTGAAACAAGAAGAAGACGATTAGAACTGGCATGACCATTAGCACGGACGCCGCCATCTGCTGGTTGTAGATGCCGCCTTGACCGGGCAGCGAGGTGAACTTGTATAGACCGATTGCCAGCGTATGCAGGTCCGGGTCTTTCAAGTAAATCAAGGGACCGAGAAAATCGTTCCAACTATTCTGGAAGCTAAGTATGGCGATGACGACGATGGCGGGCTTGGCGAGCGGGATCATCACTTGGGTAAAGATGCGGAACTCGCTGGCGCCGTCAATCTTGGCCGCGTCCAGCAGATCTTGCGGTATGCCGAGGAAGAACTGGCGGCAGATAAAAATGTAGAAGGCGTTGCCAAAGAAGTTCGGCACGATCAAGGGGTAGAAGGTATCGATCCAGCCGATGGCGTCATAGGCGGCGTAAACCGGTATCAGGCGGACGGCGAAAGGCAGCATCAGCGTCGCCAGCAAAATCAAGAAGAGCGTATCTCGAAAGGGAAAGCGGAAGCGGGCGAAACCATACGCCACCAGCGTACAAGATCCAATATCGCCGAAGAGCGAGAAGATAGTGATGATCATGGTGTTGCGGAAGGTGGTGCCGAACTTCCAGAATTTCAGGGCGTCTGTATAGTTTTCTGGCTGCCATACGCGTGGTATCCATTCGACCGGGAAGATGCCAACCTGCTCAAGCGGCATAAAGGAGGACATGAACATCCAAAACAAGGGCGCGATGAACCAGAGGCTCATGAAAACCAGTATTCCGTAGAGGAGAATGCGACCGATAATTTGGGTTGCGCGGTTGAGCGTGTCGCTGCGCAGTTTGGCGGATCGCGCCGAAATTGCGGACATTGCCGCTAATCCTCCGCGCCTTGATAAAAGACCCAGCGCTGCGATGAGGCGACGATGACTGCAGTGAAGGCGAAAATGATCATGAAGAGGATCCAGGCGAGCGCCGATGAATAACCCATCTGTGGCGGGAGGTATTGGAATGCGTGGTCAAAGAGATGCAAGACATAAGTTCGCGTCGCATCGCGCGGGGCGCCGCCGGTCATAATGAAGACCTGGGTGAAGACCTGAAACGCGCCGATGATATTGATGAGGACGTTGAGATAAATCGTAGGCGTCATCAGCGGGATGGTAACGCGCCATAAGCGCTGCGCCATGTTGGCGCCGTCAATCTTTGCCGCGTCGTAATACTCTTCCGGGATGCCTTGCAAGCCAGCCAGGAAGATCACCATCGTCACGCCCACCCAGGTCGTGCTCATGATCAGAAATGCGAGCATGGCGAAATCGGGGTCGGCGAACCAGCGGATGCGTGAAATGCCAAAAAAGCCCAGGAACCAATTGAGCAAGCCGGCGCGGGCGTTCAGCACGTAAAGCCAGACAATCGAAAGCGCGACAATGGGCACAACCGAGGGCACGTAGAAGAGCGTACGCCATAAGCCGAGAAAACGAACCTTGGTGTTCAGCAGCAGCGCCAGCCCAAAGCCCAACAAGATGCGGATCGCGACCGAGCCTCCAACGTAGACGGCGGTGTTTTTGAGCGACTTAAGAAAGAGCGGGTCATCGGTGAAGATGTGCTCATAATGCTCAATGCCGACCCATTCCGGCGGCGCGACGATATTGTATTTGGTGAAGCTCAATACAAAGGAGGCGATAAAGGGAAAGAGCGCAAAAAGCAGCACGCCGATGAACCATGGGGCGATGAAGAGAAAGCCGAACTTGGCTTCGCGCTTCCGCATGGGCGAGAGATCGCTCCAGCGTTCTCGTCTTCGTCCGCGCAAGGCGCTGAATTGCGAGCCAAATGCTGTTGCCATTCCCACTCCCCGTCGAAATCTGTAGGGGCGAGACTTGTCTCGCCCTCCCGTCCCTCACGTCTCCACCAGCGTCGAACTCTGTAGGGGCGATTCTGTGAATCGCCCGCCCGCCCGCTAGGTGGGTGAACAGAAGAAAAGGGGTCGGGGCACCCGAGGATGCCCCAATTTCAAATTCAGATAGCTCTAGCCGTATTCTTCCCAGAACGCGTCGAGCAGCTCCTGGATTTCCGCCTCGGCGCTGGCCAAGGCGTCTTCGATTGAACTATCGCCGAAAAGCACGTCTTCCACCATGCGGCCAATGATCTGGTTGGCTTCTGGCTGCACTGGCGAGACGGGCACCAGGTAATCCAGCGCGGCAACGCCCAGCAGCGCTTCCGCCCGCGGATGCACTACGCCATCCTTTTCGTAACCGTTGCACTCGACCAGCGGCGATGGACGCTGCTGTTGCTGAATGAACCAGCATGCGCCATCTCCTTCGACCTCGGTGGTCAGCCACTTGACCAGCTTCCAGGCTTCATCGGGATGCGCGGCGTTCTTCGGCACCATGTAACCCCAGCCACCGTGCGCGGAACCCCGCCGGTCGGCGCTGCCATTCGGTCCGTAGGGGATCGGCGCGACATCGTAGCTGAGATTCTCGGCGTGCGCTTCCACCTGGAATAGCGTCCAGGAGCCGTTGATCTCCATCGACACCAGGCCCTGGATCAGCGGACCCTGGTCAAATTCGCCCGCCATCTCCCAGAAGGCGTTGACTTCTTGAATGCCGTAGTTGATCTCGGCCATCGCCTGCATGAACTCGAGAGCTTGCGCGCCCTCCTCGTTGTTGATGGTAATCGTGCGCAGGTCCGGCGTGATCCAGTCGCCGCCATTGGCATTCAGCCAGGTCAGGAAGCCGCCAGCGCCACTTGTCGATTGCGCGTTCAAGCCGATGCGCTCCAGGAATTCGCCATCGCCCAAACGCAGAGTCTCCGCCGCCTCAAGCATTTCGTCCCAAGTCTCGGGGAAGCTCTCGATGCCAGCTTCGGCGAAGTGGTCGGTGTTGTACCAGACGATGTTGTAAGCGCCACCGCCGGGCAGCGGCAGCAGCCAGGTCTTGCCATTGAACTGGGTGCCAGCAAATTCCGAAGGGTGGAAAATGGCGGGGTCGACGCCATCGGCAGCCATGTAATCGTCCAGCGGAATGATGGATTCGGTCGCGGCGAAGAAGGGCAGATCTTGCCGCCCAAACATGGTTACATCGGGCGGGTTGCCAGCGGCAATGGCGGCCAGCAGATTCTGAAGGCGGTTGTCCCAAGGCAAGAAGACGTTGTCGACGCAGATGCCGGGGTGGGCATCTTCAAAAGCGGCGACTTGATGTTCTTGCAGCGGGATGCGGTTGCCGCCCCAGTGATGCCAATAGGTCAGTGTCACATCGCCTTCGCAGTCGGGGTTTTGCGCGGTCGCCGTCATTGACAGGGGCACAAGCGCGAAGATGATCACAAGAATTGCCAGGAGGAGAGTCCGTTTCCTAAACACAAGATTGTCCTTTCATTAGTGGAATCGGTCGAAAGAGATTGTCAAATGCGAGAGATGCCGTTTGCCATCAGGCTGGTGAGACCGATGATTGCAGACCTGGCTACACCATTTGTCTCCTGGTCATAAGCTGACGATGCGCTCGCGCTTCTTGCGGAGCAGGGATTTGGCGAATCGGACGATGCAAATCCTGTGCACAATGTTATCCGCAAATTTTTAGAACTGGACATAATATAATGTTCTTGGCAAATTTTGGCAATGAAAATTTTGAACCGGGTGTGCGGCGCAAGTGAAAACTACCACGGTGCCGTTTCCGCTGGGTTGTGGTTAGTCCTTGGTATATGCTGCCATCATCGCAGCCAGGCCTGGTGCCGCGTTCGCATGAGAATGTCGCGGCTATCACGCAGCGCCTTGGCCGGGTTCGCCAGCGCCGGGCTCAATTCCAGGCTCAAACTTCCTTGATAGCCAACCGCATCGAGCGCGCGCAGGGTCGCGGTGAGCGATTCGTCGGTCATCACGCCGTCGAGCAGCGCCCAGTGCAGGTCGTTGATGCCATCGTTGTCGTCGAGGTGGACGTAGCCCAGCCTGTCGCCCGCATTGGCGATGACCGCTGCCGGATCTTCGCCGGACATCTGAATATGGCCGCTGTCGTAAAGCAGGTAGAGATTCTCATGGTCGGCTTGACGGATGAAAGCCAACGTTTCTTGAGCCGTGGGCAGCGCGGCGCCGGGAAAGTGCTCGACAGCTAGTTTGATTTCCCGTTCAGCGGCTGCATCCGCCAGTTGCGTGATTGAACGGCGATAGCGCTCCAGGGCAGCCGGTTCATCGTCGGCGCCGGGTATGACATAAACGGAATCAGCGCCGATGTCGGCGCCATGTTGAATCGCCGAGGCGACGTGGTCAATTGCGCTTTGGATGGCGCTTGGCTCCGCATGATCCAGGGCGGCGCCGTCCGGTATGCCGAAGGAAGCGCCGACGCAGGAGACGCGCAAGCCAAGCTCTTGCGCCAGGAGTCGGCTCTCCAGCGTCCGCTGCTGCGTCGGCTGGATGTCTATCGTGTCGAAGCCGATATCACGAACCAGGCGCAGCACATCGGTTTCGGATTCACTCAGCGCCCAAATGCAGCAAGCGATTCTCATTTCATTCATCCCTTCGGTGGCTTCAGCGAGACAGATGGTAGCGTATCAAATCCGACTTGTCACGAATTGACAAGGGGCGTACACTGGGCGCGGCTTAGATTGGCGAGGAGATGCGATGGCGCGGCGGATTGGACTGATCACTGGAGCGGGTTCCGGCATTGGGCGCGTATCGGCGCTGGCGCTTTGGGAGGCGGGTTATTCGCTGGCGCTGGCTGGGCGGCGCGAGGAGGCGCTGCGCGAGACCGCCGCCATGGCCAAGGTCAGCGATGATCGCGCTCTGGTCTTTCCCACCGATGTCACCGATCGAAGCGCGGTCGCGGCTCTATTCGCCGCGGTCAAGAGCCGCTTTGGGAGGCTGGATCTGCTCTTCAACAATGCGGGCATGAACGCGCCAGCGATCCCGCTCGAAGATTTGGCCGAAGACCAATGGAAGCGCGTGATTGATGTGAACCTGACGGGCGCCTTCTGGTGCCTGCAAGAAGCCTTCAGAATGATGAAAGCGCAAGAACCGCAGGGCGGACGCATCATCAACAACGGGTCGATATCGGCGCATGTTCCCAGGACCCATTCGGTCGCCTACACCGCGTCCAAACATGCAATGAGCGGTTTGACCAAATCTACGGCGCTTGATGGCCGCGCGCATCATATCGCTTGCGGCCAGATAGACATCGGCAACGCGCGCACCGAAATGTCAGAGCGTATGCAAAACAAGCTTGAACGAACGAAAGGCGCGGCCGCCGTCGAACCGCAAATCGACGCGCGCCACGTGGCCGACGCCGTGGTGTACATGGCGAATCTGCCGGTCACGGTCAACGTGCCCTTTATCACCGTCATGGCGAATGGCATGCCATACATCGGGCGAGGCTAAAGCAAAATGAGCGAACTCGTTTGGAAAACCGCGGTAGAACTGGCGGCGCTGATCAAGCGGGGTGAGGTCTCCGCGACTGAGGCGCTGCGCGCGCATCTGGAGCAAATCGACGCGGTGAATCCAGAGTTGAACGCCATCGTCACGTACTTGCCGGAGATGGCGCTGGAGCTGGCGCGCGAAGCTGACGACAAGCAGGCGCGCGGCGATTCGCTCGGCGTCTTGCATGGTTTGCCGATCGCGCATAAGGATGCCAACGAAACCAAAGGCATTCGCACGACGATGGGTTCGCCCGTCTACCGCGATTATGTTCCAGAATCCGATGATCTAATCATCGCGCGCTTGAAGGCGGCCGGCTGCATCACGCTGGGCAAGACCAATGTGCCGGAGTTTGGCGCCGGCTCGCATACATTCAATCGGGTCTTCGGCGCCACGCGCAACCCCTATGACTTGAGCCGAACTTGTGGCGGCAGCAGCGGCGGGGCGGCGGTGGCGCTGGCGGCTGGCATGATACCAATCGCCGATGGCAGCGATTTGGGCGGCTCGCTGCGCAATCCCGCCAGTTTCTGCAATGTGGTTGGCTTTCGCCCCTCGCCTGGGCGCGTGCCAAAGTATCCGGGGTCCAATGCCTGGGCGCGCCTCAGCGTCGACGGACCGATGGGGCGTACGGTGCAAGATGTGGCGCTCATGCTGCAGGCGATCGCCGGATACGACCCGCGCGCGCCAATCTCGCTTGAAGCGCCGGCGTCTCTGTTTGCCGATGACCTGGGACGAGACTTCACGAATGTGAAGATTGCCTACAGCCCCGATCTTGGAGAGCTGCCGGTCGATCCGCAAGTTATCGAGACCATTGATAAACAGTTGCCGGTATTCAGCGATCTCGGCTGCCTGCTCGAAGGGGCGGCGCCGGATTTCCGCGATGCTTATGATATTTTCCAGACTCTGCGCGCCTGGTCCTTTGAATTGAGCTTTGCCGAGCGCTTCGCTGAATTCGGCGAGGAGCAGTTCAAAGAGACGATCCGCTGGAATGTGGCGCGGGGCCAGGGCTTGACTGGCGCAGATATCAGCCGCACTGAAGTCAAGCGCACGGAACTCTTTCATCGAGTGCGCGAGTTTCTCGATACGTACGAGTTCCTGCTGCTGCCGACAGCGCAGGCGCCGCCATTCCTTCTGGAGTGGGAATATCCGACGCAGATCAACGGCGTGGCGATGGAGACTTATATTGACTGGATGATGAGCTGCGCCTTCATCACGGTGACCGAACTGCCGGCGATATCCGTGCCTTGCGGTTTCACGGAAGATGGCTTGCCGGTGGGCTTGCAGATTGTGGGGCGGCCGCGCAGCGACTTCGCCGTGCTTCAACTGGCTTATGCCTTCCAGGAGGCGACGCGCTTTTATGAGCGGAAACCTCCAATTTGCATTTTGTAGGAGCAAGGCTTATCTCGCCCCTGTTTACATTGCGGGCGGCGCACCCCATCCCCCGGCCCCTTCCCCAGCGAGCTA
>JAPOXG010000073.1 GCA_026707225.1 Chloroflexota bacterium | reverse complement strand
ACATCATTTCTCTTTCGCCGCTATTTACATCGCCACAAACATGTCCGCTCCTCAGCCCCCGCAGACTAGCTGGCAAAACCAAGAATCTCAATCGCTGACGTCATTCGAGTCGGAGAGGCGCGAGACCCATGATGAAGCAGTTGCGAACTGCGCAACATCGTTGGAAGCGTCTCGGGATTCGGGCTGTGTGCGAATTGACGCTTCGCGCGATCATACGGATTCCGTCTATTCATTCGCCGTCCGCGTCAGTTGAAGGCGGGCGTCGAAGCCCAGGCGCGCCGACAAGGCATAGGCGGTTTCCTTGACGACGTTGCCGAAATCATCAATGCGCTCCAAGGTGACGCGGCCCGCCGGTCCGCTGATGCCGATGGCGCCAACCAGAACAGCGCGATGGTCGTATACCGGCGCCGCCACGCAGCGCACACCATAATTGTATTCTTCGTCGTCGATGGCGTATCCGCGATTGACTGTCTGGCTCAGCTGGGCATCAAGCGTGGAGGGATCGGTGACCGTGCGATGGGTGAAGGGTCTGAGTTCGTCATGCATGGGGCAGCCGCCGAAGGCAAGCATCACTTTGCCCAGCGCGGTGCAATGGAGGGGTGAAAGCGTGCCGATTTCCGATTCCACCCGCAAAGCCGCGGTCGATTCGACCTGATCGATATAGAGGGCTTGCCGCTGCGCCTGAATAGCCAGATGAGCGCATTCGCCGGTTTTGTCAACCAGTTCGTGCAAATAGGGCCGGGCATGATCACGCAGGGTGATGCGATTCAGCAAGTGCTGCCCGAGTGTCAGCAGCTGGGGACCCAGCAGGTAGCGCGTGCTGTGCTCGTCTTGTTCAACGAATCCATAGTTGGCCAGCGTGTGCAGCAGGCGCGAGGCGCTGCTTTTATCGATGGAGAGCTGCTTGGCGATTTCAGTGGTTCCCATGCCGTTGCGGGAATGCTCAAGCAGGTTGAGGATTTTCAAGCCCTTTGCCAATGATTGAATCTCGGCCATGCTAGCATTCTCACATTGCGCAACTCAACTTGCAATTCATGCAACAGAAGTTGCGACTCGGCGAACCCGCGGTCAATTAGTTGACAATTATAAAACAGTGTTGTATTTTTGGCAACATATACCAATAAGAGCTTGTTTATTTGGTGGATTTGCGCTAATTTGTAAGTGGAGCGAGGAGGCGCCTATGATCGAATTCAGCCGCTTTGCCTTCGACAATTTATCATGACGTATGGAGAAAAGAAAATGTTGAGCAGACGCTTGATCTTGGCAGTACTGGTAGTCTTGATGGCTGGTCTCACCGTCGCGCCGGCGATGGCGGACGACCTGATGGGCGATTTTACCGTCTCCCATTACTTCGGCGGCTTCGGCGGCGAATTTATTGATGGCATCGTCGATGCATTCATCGCCGAGAACCCGGGGCTGATGCATGCGGCGAGCCCAGTCGATCATGAGCAGTTCAAGACATCGATTCTGGTGCAGCTGGCCGGGGGCAACCCGCCGGACACCTTCAGCTATTGGGCGGGCGCGCGCATTCAGTTCGTGGTGGATGGCGGTCGCTTGCAGCCCATTGATGATATCTGGGAAGCGAATGATATGGATTCGCAATTCCCGGGCGCTGTAATTGACAACGCCGCCACCTATGACATGCACCGCTATGCCGTGCCTTTGACCTTGCACTGGGTCGGTTTCTTTTATAACACGGCGCTCTTTGAGGAGCATGGGGTGATGGCGCCCACAACCTGGGACGAGTTGGTTGACGCTGCCGAGAAGTTCAAGATGGCGGGCATTCCGGCGTTCTCGCTCGGTTCGATCAATCGCTGGCCCGGTCAGTTCTGGTTCGACATGATCTTGCTGCGCACGGCGGGCAATGATTATCGCAACCAACTGATGAGTGGCGAAGCCTCCTACACCGATCCCGAGGTGGCGCGCGCTTACGGACTATGGAAGGAACTGGTCGATGCCGGTTACTTTTATCCCGATGCCAACGCCTATGACTGGGACGAGGCGGCCAACTTCGTCGCCAATGGCGAAGCGGCGATGACGCTGATGGGCACCTGGATCGGCGGGCTGTACGCCGGCAACGAAATGGTGGCGGGCGAAGACTTCGACTACTTCTCCTTCCCCACGATTGACGAAGACACGCCGCGCGCATCGCTCGGTCCCATTGATACCTTCGTGGTATCAGCCGACGCAGCTAACCCGGATGCGGCCAAAGCCTTCCTGGTCTACTTGACCAACCCGGATGTTCAGGCTGAATTCGCCTTGGGCGCTGGCAACCTGGCGCCGAGCTTGCTGGTCGATACCGGCATTTACAATGATGTGGTGGCCCGCATCGCCGGCGAGATCGCCAACGATCCGGTCTTCGCCTTCAACTATGACCTGGCGACGCCGCCACCGGTGGCGGAAGTCGGTTTGAATTCCTTCTCGGAGTTCATGGCGAATCCGGGCGATTACGAAGCGATGCTCGAGCGCGTTCAGGCGGATGCCGCCGCCGAGTTCGCCGGTTTGGAGTAGCCAGCCTACTCCCGACTCACATATAGCAGTATCTGTAGGGGCGAGACTTGTCTCGCCCTCGCGCCCCTGCGAACGATTAGCCATTTTGGGAACCTGTAATCACCCGCGCGACAATACCGCCGCCCACTCAAGATAGATTGCATCCCCCCGTGTTTTGCTCCCCTTCCTTAGCTTGCTGGGGAAGGGGCCGGGGGATGGGGTTGAATGCAAGCAACGTAAACAGGGGCATATGTCTTCGGGCGACCCATCGGGGCGCCGCTACAGTTTCTGACTGGAGAGAGTTTTCGCAAGGGGACCCGAAGCTGCCATGCTAAGACGCCACCCCTGGATCATCCCCGCCAGCTTCCTCGCCCTGCCCCTTCTGGTTTATTTCACCTTTGTCATCCTGCCGACGCTGAACTCGCTCTATTATTCTTTCACCGATTGGGTCGGATACGGCGCCGACATCAATTTTGTCGGGATAGCGAATTTCGAGAAGATCTTTACCGACCGTCTCTTCAGCAATGCGATCAAGAATACGGCGATCTGGCTGGCGCTGGCGATGACCGTGCCGACGCTCTTGGGTTTGACGCTGGCGCTGGCGCTGCAGGGCAAACGGACGATCAATACAATATACAAGTCGCTGTTTTATCTGCCGATATGCCTGTCGCCCATCATCATCGGCATCATCTGGGTCTGGCTGTACAGCCCCAAGCTGGGCATCGTCAATCTGTTCCTGCGCTCAATCGGGCTGGATCACATCGCCACGGCCTGGCTTGCCAACCCGAATACCGCGCTCTTCGCCGTCTTCGTCGCCTGGGCTTGGCAGCAGACCGGCTTGAACATGGTCATCTTCCTGGCTGGCCTGACCTCGGTGCCGACGCCGCTAGTGGAGGCAGCCAAGGTCGACGGCGCCAATTATTGGCAGACGCTGGTCAAAGTCATCATCCCCATGCTGCGGCCCGCGACGGTGGTGGTGCTGGCATTGACCGCCATCAGCGCGCTGAAGAGCTTCGAAATCATCTGGGTGATGACGATGGGCGGTCCCTTCAACAAGTCGGACACGTTGGCTGTGTTTATGTACAGCGAGAGCTTTCGCAAGTTCAAAATGGGCTACGGCAGTTCGGCCGCCGTGATTCTCTTCCTGATGACGCTGGTGATTATTGTGCTCTACTTCCGGCAGACGGCCGCCGCCGAGGAATTATATGACTAGCGCGCCTGCCCCCACTAACCCCATCCCCCGGCCCCTTCCCCAGCGAGCTACTGAGGACAGGACAGGTTTGTAACAAGTTGAAAAGCGGTAAATCGAGATTTATGTAAAGATTCATCAGTAACACTTCTAACCCAGCTAA
>JAPOXG010000112.1 GCA_026707225.1 Chloroflexota bacterium | reverse complement strand
CAACCGGCAATGTGGACGACCAGACGGAGCGATATCAACTCTCATCTGCTAGTACCGGACAAGCCTTGTAGGGGCGACTCTGTGAGTCGCCCACGAAAATTGAATTCGGAAGACGCATGGCATCCGCTTGGAAACCTTGTAACGAACGACATGGCAAGCTATATTGACAGCTACCATGATTTATAGGTTCCCTTCTGCTCGCTTCCATATGGACACCCGAAAATGAAGAAAGCAATCATCGTAATTGTCCTACTTGCTGCAACCGTTTTATCACTTCCAGCGGGCGCCCAAAGCGACGAACTCAGCGAAGTCAAAATCTCGGCGACCATCCGCACCTATGTCTTGCGCGCGCCCCACCCTAATGCTGAATTGATTGCTACGTTTGACGCCGGCGCGGAAGATAGCGCCTACGGCCGCGACGAAGACGGGGACTGGCTGCGCATAATGGACGGCTGGGTACTCGCCGAAGTCTTCAACACCGAAGGCGAAATTGGCGCGCTGCCCGATGCGACCAACAGCTTCGTTGGAATTGCAACTGCGGAATCCAATCTTTATGACGGACCGAGTACGAAATGGTTTGATAAATTCGGCGCCCTCGACGAGGGTGAGCACATACTTGTGATCGGGCGGAACGTGGACGGCACTTGGTTCAAGTCGCCGCAAGGCTGGCTGGACGCGGCCGCCTTAACCAATGTCGGAGACATATCGCTGCTTCCGATCACGCCATCAGGCGTCATCATCACCGCCAAGACGCGCACCTTCATTCTGAAAGAACCGGATCTGAGCGCGGAGTTCGTCGACGTGTTTGAGGCAGGTGATGAGGCGCTTGCTATCGGTCAGGCAGGTGCATGGTTTCAAATTGCGCAAGGATGGGTGGCGGCTGACGCGGTTGAAATGCGCGGGGACGCGGCTGAATTGCCTTTTGCCGGTGATGGAATTCCATTTGTACTAAAGAAATTTCGTAATCTGTTTGATATTCCCAACGGGAAGTTCATAGTCAGACTGGGTAAGGGAGAAGAACTGCTAGCGATTGGGCGGAATCAAGAGGGCACGTGGCTACAGGTTGAGGCTGGATGGACATTTGTCGGTGAAAGATCTACATCTGTGGTTGAAATGGACGAAAACATTATGAGCCTGCCCATCACCGACGGTACCGGCTCTAGGACAAGTATCAGCACATCGTCACGTCCAACCCCCGCACCCAAGCCATCATCTGACCTCGACGCCCGCACCATCCGCACCCTCATCGCCCGCCACACCGACGACATCCGCATCCTTGATATCGAGACCGCTTCTAACGCTACTACCATTGAATACGACCTGAAGCCCTGGCCCTTCGTGCCCAACGAATCCATCGCGAACGAAGTCGCCTTCAAGATCATCTGCGCGATTCGGAATGGACAACCGATTCCAGATACGCTAAAGTTTATCGGGCATACGCATTTCAAGAGCGAAGTCGGGCGCAAATTCACCGGACCGAGCGTGGAAATGCACATCAGCGCGGGCAACGCCAATCGCATCGTCTGCCGCGGCAACGACCCGAGCGACATCAACTGGCGGCGCATCGCGTCACGTTTCAAGTCCTATCCGATTCCGCGCGGAGCGAGCATTGATTATGATTGAGGGCAGTCTGGTTAGTTTCGCGAGCTTCGATTATTATTATTACCCAAACTGCATAGACCGGTCTGGGGTGATTCGCGCTGGCAACTGATATCCGACGCTGAAGTGAACAATAGCAAGGGCGCAGAGTGAAGCACTCAGCGCCTTTTTCGTTGTATGGGGGAAGACACAACATGATTCGTGGGGTACGCGGCGCGACAACAGTGGAGCACAATTCCAACGATGGTATTACCAAAGCGACTCAAGAATTGCTGCGCGTCATGATCGACCGCAACGGCATCATTGAAGACGATGTGGCCAGCGTGCTCTTCAGCGCCACGCCGGAGTTGGACGATACCTTTCCGGCCAAAGCCGCCCGCATGATGGGCTGGACGCGCACCGCCTTGATGGGTTTCCAGGAAGCCGATGTCAAGCACGGCCTACCGATGTGCGTCCGCGTGTTGATCCACTGGAATACCGACAAGACCATCGACGAGATTCAGCACGTCTTCCTGCATGGCGCTGTCGTCCTGCGCCCTGATCTGGCAACGGGCGATGGGGCGGAGGGCGTCTGATGTCCAACGGATTTCGCGTCCGCCATTTGGCCATCGTCGGCTTGGGGTTGATGGGCGGCTCGCTGGCGCTGGCGATGCGCGCTCACTCGGACCGCATAAGCGGCATCGACCAGGATGAGCGGGCGCGCGCTTTCGCCTTGGAGCGCGGCATGGTGGATTGCGCCACCGGCGACTTGTACGAAGGCGTCAATCGCGCCGATGTGGTCGTTCTGGCGGCGCCCGTGCGCGTCATCGTTGAGATGTTGCAAATGCGCATTGGCTCATACTTGCGCTCGAACACGCTGGTGATCGATATCGGCAGCACCAAGCAGGATATCGTCGACGCGATGGCGAGCCTGCCCATCGGCGTCAACGCGGTCGGCGGTCATCCGATGACGGGCAAGGAAAATGGCGGCATCGAAGAGTCGGATGAGTCACTCTACCGGGGTCGTCCATTCGTGCTCTGTCCCTCCCGCCGAAGCACGCCGGCCGCGCGCTTGCACGCCCTTGCTTTTGTGGAAACGCTGGGCGCTCTGCCGATCGAGATGGAGGCGCAGCGCCATGACCAGATTGTCGCCGGCATCAGCCACTTGCCTTATCTGCTGAGCGCGACGCTGGTGGCGACCGTTGCCAATCAAGCGCGCGAAGACGCCGCTTATTGGGAATTGGCCGCCGGCGGATTCCGCGATACCAGCCGTCTGGCCGCCAGCGATGTGACCATGATGGGCGATATTCTCAGCACGAATACGCAGGCGGTCGCCACCTTGCTGGCGCAGTTTCGCATGCAACTGGCTATGCTGGAGACGCTTCTCATCGCCGGCGACGACCATCGGCTGGGCGAATCACTGCAGCCAATCCGGCAGGCGCGTAAGAAATGGGCGCAGAATTATGACAGCAGGCAATAGTCACCAGCAATTTAACATCCGTCCGGGCGGCACTTTGCGCGGCAGTGTGCCCGTGCCCGGCGACAAGTCGATTTCACATCGGGCGGTGATGCTGGCGGCGATCGCCCAGGGCAGGTCGGAGATTCGCAATTGGCTGGCCGCCGGCGATACCGAAGCGACCCTTGGCTCCATGCGCGATCTGGGCATTCAAGTCGAACGGCATGACGCCAACACCTTGTCTATCGAGGGCGGCGGCTTGCGGCCGGCGGCGCGTCCGCTCAACCTGATGAATGCGGGAACGGGCATTCGCCTGCTCGCCGGCATCATGGCCGGGCAGGATTTCCCCAGCGTCCTCGATGGCAGCGCGCAGCTCAGGCGGCGGCCGATGAAACGGATTACCGATCCCCTGCAATTGATGGGCGCGGACATTGAATCGAGCGGCGGCGCTCCCCCGCTGCGCATCAAGCCCGCCGCGCTCCAGGGCATCAATTACGCGATGCCGGTCGCCAGCGCCCAGGTGAAAAGCGCGATCCTGCTGGCTGCCTTGTATGGCGATTCGCCAACGACGGTGGTTCAGCCGGGTCCGGCCCGAGATCATACCGAGCGGATGCTGCGCTCCCTGGGCGTGGACATCCGCACAGACGGCGCTGATGTCAACACTATCACCTTGACACCCAACGACCACTTGGCGCCGCTGGAAATGACCGTGCCCGGCGATGTCTCGTCTGCGGCTTTCATACTGGTGGCGGGTCTGCTGGTTCCGGACAGCGACATCACGATCCTGGGCGTCAACTTGAATCCGACGCGCACCGGCATCATTGATGTGCTAAATGAGATGGGCGCCGATATCACGATTAGCAATCTTGACGAACAGGCGGGCGAACCTATCGGCGACATTCGCGCTCGAACAAGTCAACTCAAAGGCGTCGACATTGGCGGGGAAACGGTCGTGCGAATGATTGATGAGTTCCCCATTTTGATGGTGGCTGCTCTGCGCGCCGAGGGCGAGACCGTCGTGCGGGACGCCAAGGAGCTGCGCGTCAAAGAGACCGATCGCATCGCCGTGATGGCGAGGGAGCTGCGCGCGCTGGGCGCCGAGATCGAAGAACACGAAGACGGCTTCCGCATCCAGGGTCCGCAAGCCCTGAATGGCGCCATCGTCGACGGGCATGACGACCATCGCATCGCCATGAGCTTGACCGTCGCCGGTTTGCTGGCTGCAGAAGGCACGCTCGTGACGGACGCAGCCTGCGCCGGCGACAGTTTTCCCGGTTTCGCCGAAACGCTCATGAGCTGCGGCGCCCGAATGATCGCGACATGAGCGCTCTCCCGCAACTCCCAATCTGTAGGGGAAACACTTGTGCCGCCCGAACTTGCCACAAAAGCTAAGGGGACCAAGGTGGCACTCAAACGCGTCGGCCTCATCGGCTTTCCGGTGGAGCACAGCCTCAGCCCCATCATGCACAACGCGGCTTTCAAGGCGCTGCGCATGGACGACTGGCATTACGACGCCATGTCCATCCCGCCCGATATCTTGCGCTTGGGCTTGCGTGAGCCACGGGACCACGGCTACATCGGCATCAATGTGACCGTGCCGCACAAGGAAGCGATCATGGACTACGTGCGCCCCGATGAAAAAGCGCGGGCAATCGGCGCGGTGAATACGGTGGATTTCCGCAGCAATGTCGGCACCAACACCGATGCTGATGGATTCATTAACGACCTCCGCGCCCATGACGTCAAGATCGCCGCTGAGCGTGTGCTGGTGCTGGGCGCGGGCGGCGCGGCGCGGGCCGCCGTCTACGGATTGGTGGGCGCCGGGGCCGAGGTCGCTATCGTGAACCGCACCCAATCGCGAGCAGAGGCCCTCGTCGACCATCTGCGCGCCTCCGCTGGCATCGACGGACTTCGCCTGATGACGCTGGACGAAGCCGCCGACTGGGGCATGTCCCTAATCGTCAATTGCACATCGGTCGGCTTGCATCCTCAGGTTGATCAATCGCCCTGGCGCCATAGTCTGCCTTTTCCTGCCGGGCTTACCGTTTATGATATGGTCTATCGCCCGGCGATGACGGCGCTGATGCGACAATGCCTGGCGCATGACGGACGCGCCATCGGCGGGCTGGGTATGCTGGCGCGGCAGGGCGCCATCTCCTTTGAGCTGTGGACCGGCGTCCCCCCGCCGATAGACTTGATGCAGCGCGTTCTGCAAGAGGCGCTTGAAACTCGACAACTGTAACCTCATAAGATAAGGTTGCGTGATTCACGTAGTAGATTACTAAACTAGGAAGCTTCGTCACGCGGGCTTTGGAGACACGAGAATGAAAGTTGACAACGTAAAGCTGAAAGACCTGCTTGAAGGTTCAAGGCAATTTGTTGTTCCCCGATTCCAGCGGACTTACTCTTGGGAGAAAAGACACTGGGACGACTTATGGAATGACCTCGAAGAGCTATATGATGACAAGAAGTACCGAGAGCACTTTATGGGTGTCATTGTCACAATGCCGGTAGAAATGCAACCGCACGGAGTCAACAAGTTCTTGTTGATAGACGGACAGCAACGACTAACCACAATCCTACTGATTCTTGCATGCATTCGCGACCTAATAGGCAATCATGGAGATCTGGCAGAGAAAATCGATAAGTTGTACCTTCAAAATCAGTTTACTGATGAGAGTAATCGCCACAAACTTCTTCCAACCCAGATCGATGTAGACTCCTTTCGCAGAATACTCGATCGCAAAGAGCAAATTGAGTCGTCGATTTCACAGGTCTATACGCAGTTCAGACGAAGACTTCGGACAACGAATGACGAACGCGAATCTCTGGACTTAGAACACTTTCTTGACACAATGATTGAGCGCCTAGTATTCGCAAGCATTGTAATTGATAAGGAAGATAATCCGTACCGAATCTTTCACAGCTTGAACGGCACTGGTGAAGCACTCACTCAAAGTGATCTCGTTCGCAATCACATATTTATGCACGTCGACGACAATGACCAGGAAATCGCATACCAAGATTACTGGTTTCCGATTCAGTCTGCGCTTGATAAACGCAACAAGTTGGATAATTTCATGATCGACTTTGTGCTCAAAGATGGTGAATTCATCAGCAGGAATTCAGTGTATGACTCGATTCGGCATGCTACAAGCCAAGCAACTGACCCGAAAAAGTATGTTCAAGACCTATTGGAGAATCTCGCTATATATTTCCACTACTACCTAAAGCTCGTCGATCCAGGTAACGAAACGGATCCGAGATTAGGTAGACTGCTTTCTCGCCTAAACTCGCTAAGGACTACTACACCGTATCCTCTCCTGTTAAACCTCTATCATGAACTTGACAGCGGGAAACTAAGCAAAACAAATATGTCTGAAATACTGGAAACTATCGAGTCATTCATCGTTCGACGGTATTTCTGTCGTATCCACAGCAGAGGCTTGAACCTAATTTTCACGAGAATGTATAGAAGCATTGTAGGCGAAGCAGATATGGTCAGGGCAGCCAGTCAATATCTCTTGGTGCGTAAGTTTCCGACTGATGAAGAGTTTATTGAAGGATGGATTAGGTATCCGATTTACGGCACCGGGAATCAGGATAGATCGAGGTTTGTTCTTGAGTCTCTAGAGACTGAAATTAAGCAGAACAACGAGCCTGTAGATCTCTTCCATGAAGACATTACTCGGGAACATATCATGCCACAAACACTGTCCGAAGAATGGCGAAGAATGTTGGGCAAGGACGCAGAGTCAATTCATGAAAACTATGTCCATACCATTGGCAACTTGACACTAACAGGCATGAACGAATCTATGGGCAACAAGCCTTTTAGGCTAAAGAAAGAAACCTTTAACCGTAGCAGCTTTGCGCTGAATACCTACTTCAGTGAATGCGAAACTTGGAACAAGTGCCAAATCGAGAAACGTGCACGTTTTCTCGGCAGTGTGGCGCTTCAAATCTGGAAACGACCGGACAACTAAAGCGGGAATCGCGCCAATGCCAATTCGATTTCTCACCGCCGGCGAGAGCCACGGACCTGGACTGACCGCCATATTGGAAGGGATGCCGGCCGGCTTGCCATTGACCGCGGAAGACATCAACCTGGATCTGCGGCGGCGGCAAAAGGGTTACGGCGCCGGCGGCCGCATGCAAATTGAGAAGGACGGCATCGTCGTCACCTCAGGCTTGATGAATGGCTTGACCACCGGCGCGCCCATCGCGCTGCACGTGCAAAATCGCGATTTCAAGAGCTGGAAAGAGCGCGATATCACGCCGATCACGACGCCGCGGCCCGGTCACGCCGATTTAACCGGCGCGGTCAAATATGGCTACCGCGAATTGCGGCTTTCGCTGGAACGAGCCAGCGCGCGCGAAACGACGATGCGCGTGGCCATCGGCGCCATTTGCAAGAAGTTTCTCGCTGAATTTGATACCACTGTCGCCGGCTATGTCTCACAGCTTGGCGATGTCATCGCCGACTTGTCCGATATGCCAATTGCGGAGCGCATCGCCCGCAACGAAGACAACGATGTGCGCTGCCCGGATCCGGTCGCTGCGGAAGCGATGCACGGCGCGATTCGCCAAATCAAGATCGACAAAGATACGCTTGGCGGCGTCTTCGAGGTGGTGGCGCAGGGCTTGCCCCCCGGCCTCGGCTCGCATGTGCATTATGACCGCAAGCTGGATGCCCGGCTGGTCGCCGCGATGGTCAGCATTCAAGCGATGAAGGGCGCGGAAATCGGCTCGGCTTTTGAAAACGCTGGCAGGCGCGGCTCGCAGGTCCATGATGACATCATCGTCGATGGGGCGGGCAATCTATCCCGCCGCAGCAACCGCGCCGGCGGCCTCGAAGGCGGCATCACCACCGGAGAGCCGATCCTCGTGCGCGTCGCCATGAAGCCGATTTCGACCATGCTGCGGGGCGCGCAGTCGGTCGATCTGGCGACCGGCTCGGCCAATCCGACCGTTTATGAGCGCAGCGATTTCTGCGCCCTGCCGCGCGCCGTTCCCGTAGGCGAAGCCATGATGGCGATTGTGCTGGCAGATGCGCTGCTTGAGAAGCTCGGCGGCGATAGCATTGAAGAGATGCTTCCTCGCTTCGCGTCCCTGCGGCGCAATCGGCTGGAAGACCTGCCGATGGACAATCGCGCGTGGCGCTTTGGGTACGATGTATGAAATTCGCCACGAACATCATCATCACCGGTTTCATGGGGGTGGGCAAGACCACGGTCGGGCAGCTCCTGGCCAGCAAACTCAATCGCGAATTTGTCGATATGGACGCCGTGATTGAAGCGCGCGCGCAGATGACGATTCCGCAGATTTTTGCACGTCGCGGCGAAGACGTATTCCGCGCGCATGAAAGGCGCTTAGTCTATGAATTGGCGCTGCGCAGCGGCTTGGTAATCGCGACTGGCGGGGGCGCCTTGATTGATGACGCCATGCGCGACGCGATGGCCCAAAGCGGTATGGTCGTCTGTCTGAACGCGAGCAAGGCGGATATTCGTGAGCGCCTGGCGGAAAACGCGAATCGCCCCTTGGCGGCTGGCTGGGAGCGTCTGTTCGAAGCGCGGCGCAGCGCTTACGCGGGGATGCCCTACCAGATAATGACCACGGGCAAGACGCCTGAGGAGATCGCCGATGAAATTGCGGCGCTCGCCAGTGGCGCGCTCTATGTGAACACACCCGATGGCGGCGGCTATCCCATTCATGTCGGCGGCGGTCTGTTGAGCTGGGTCGCGGATAAAGCCGATTTGCTCGCTTTGGCCGGCCATGTCGTCGTGGTAACGAATGAGACCGTGGCGCCGCTCTATGGCGAAACGCTCGTCCAAACCCTGCCAAAGGCCCATCTGCTTGTCGCGCGCGATGGCGAAGCCTACAAGAATCTCGACACGGCAAGAGAAATATACGATGAGCTGCTTGCTCTAGGCGCCGACCGCAGCACGACCTTGATCGCCTTGGGTGGCGGCGTAGTTGGCGACATGGCTGGCTATGTCGCCGCCACTTACATGCGCGGCATCCCGCTGTTTCAAATACCGACCACCTTGCTTTCCATGGTCGATTCCAGCGTGGGCGGCAAAGTCGGGGTGGATCTGCCGCAGGGAAAGAATTTGATCGGCGCCTTCAAACAGCCGCGCCGCGTCATCATCGACACCGATGTATTGAATTCCTTGCCGCCATTGCAGTGGCGCTGTGGCATGGCCGAGGTCATCAAGCACGGATTGATCGCGCGCCCGGCTCTGCTCGATCCGGATCTGTGGAATCTACAAAATGCCGAATCGCTCGTGCGGCAGGCGGTGCAGGTCAAGATAGACGTCGTCGAAATCGACCCCTACGAGCGCGGCATACGCGCCCACCTGAACCTGGGCCACACCTTTGGTCACGCCATTGAAAAGGCGACGGAATACGCGATTCCCCATGGTGAGGCTGTCGCGATCGGCATCGTCAAGGCGGCGAGGCTGTCGCGCAATCTGGGCTTCATTGACGATGGCTTGGTCGAGCGCATCCTCAAGATGATGTGGCGGCTTGAATTGCCGACGGATATCGCGCTGGATCCGGAACGCTGGTACGCGGCGATGGCCACTGACAAGAAATGGAAGGCGGGAACTTCGCGGCTGGTGGTCCTGAAGCGTTTGGGTGAAGCCGCCGTCATCGAAGGACTGCCAAAAGAAGAGATCTGTGCCGTCCTTTAACCAGGATTAACTGTTTTATGACCAGAAAAATTCTGCTCTTGCATGGACCAAATCTGAATCTCTTGGGGACGCGGCAGCCGGAGACCTACGGCAGTTTGACTCTGGATGACATCAATGCCGCCGCCGGGCGTCACCTGGACCGCTATGATGTTTCACTGCGGACGGCGCAGTCGAATCATGAGGGCGAGTTGGTTGACTTGCTCCACGACGCCCGCGAATGGGCTGATGGCATCGTATTCAATCCTGGCGCCTACACCCACACATCGGTCGCTCTGCGGGACGCCATCACCGCGATCGAGACGCCGGTGATCGAAGTGCACATCTCCAATATTCACGAGCGGGAAACGTTCCGTCACAAGTCCTTGCTGGCGGGCGTCTGCCTGGGACAGATCGCCGGTTTCGGCTGGCAGGGCTATCTCCTCGCGCTGGATGCGTTCCTCCGGCGTTGGGAGCTGCTGCGCGATTAGCTGGTCAGAACGTATGAAGACTCAAGTCAGATTTTGTTTATCTCGCCAATAGAAGACGACCGCTTTCGCCCGCTATACTTCTCGGTTGCCTGAATATTCAAGCTTGACGGGACGCGCGATGTCGACAGCGGCGGAGATCCTCGAGACAGTTGAAGAGCAGCAGGTGCGCTTTGTCGCGCTCTGGTTCACCGACATCACCGGCTTGGTGAAGAGTGTCATGATACCGGCTGGCGAGCTGGAGAACGTCATCGCGAATGGCTCGCACTTTGATGGCTCGGCGATCGAGGGCTTCGCGCGTGTGGCCGAAAGCGACATGGTATTGACGCCGGATTTGACGAGCTTCGTGATCTTGCCCTGGACCGCGGGCGAGGAAAAGACGGCGCGGTTGATCTGTTCAATTTGTACGCAGAACGGCGATTCCTTCATAGGCGATCCGCGCAGCCTGCTGAAGAAGGCGCTCGATCAGGCGCAGAACCAGAATTTGCGCTTCAAGACGGGCATGGAACTGGAGTTCTTTCTCTTTCCATTAGACGCAAGCGGGCAGCCCATTCTCAGCGCCAAAAACGATATTGCCGGTTACTTCGATATCCCCGACGATCCGATTCGCTCAATGCGCCGCCACATGCTCGCCGCGCTCAGCGACATGGGTATTCGCGTCGATTCGACGCACTCTGAAACGGGCAGCGGCCAGCATGAAATTGACTTTCAGTATGATGATGCCTTGCGGTCGGCCGATAACATCCTGACGGCGCGCATCGTCCTCAAAACCATCGCCAGCAAGTTCAATTACTTTTGCACCTTTATGCCGCGCCCGCATGTCGACCTGCCTGGCTCCGGCATGCACACGCATCAAAGCTTGCACGATTCTGAAAGCGGGCTCAACCTCTTCGCAAACAGCGAAGGCGAATACAGTCTCTCCGATACCGCTAAGTATTTTCTGGCTGGGCAGTTAGAGCACGCGCGGGCGATGTGCGCCGTGCTGGCGCCACTGGTCAATTCCTACAAGCGCTTAGGCACCAGCTTTGAAGCGCCCGTCAACGTGACCTGGGCCCATGTGAACCGCAGCGCCTTGATACGCGTGCCCAGCACGGCGCCGGGCAAGGAATTCCACACCCGGCTCGAGTTGCGCTGCCCGGACCCGACAGCCAATCCATACCTGGCGATGACCGTGATGCTGCTAGCGGGGCTCGACGGCATTCTGCACAAGATGCCACTGGCGGAACCAATGGAAGAGACGCTGATGCAGGGCATGCCCGAGCGGCTGCGGCAGATCGAGGTTTTGCCTCATTCGCTGGAAGAGGCGCTTGAGGCGCTCAGCAACGACGACGTCATCTTGTCCGCTTTGGGACCCTACGTCAGCGACCGCTACATCGCCGCCAAGCGGCAAGAATCCGATGAGTACAATCGGCAGGTGACCGAGTGGGAAATCAGGCGCTATCTGAATCGCTTTTAATGATCAGATCGTGAATCCGGGTTACGGCTTCGCGACTGTCTTTGTCCGCCAGCGCCACGGTCACGCTGCAATTAGACGCCCCCAGCGCCATCCCGAAAATCTCGATGCCATCCATTTGTTCCAATACGCGCGACATCAGCCGCGGCGCCTGATGGAGGCCGCCGCCGATAGCCGTCACCAGGGAAACCCTGTCGATTTCCCAGGGCATCTTCTCTGGATACTCCGCCATCTTCGCCTGCAATGCGCGCTGCAGGCGATCAACGCCGTCAATGCCAATACTGGTTGGGATGACGAGGCAGATGAAACTGCTGTTCGCGGATTGGGAGGCGATCAGCACCTCCGAGCGCATGCCCAAAGTCTTGAAGAGCGTATTGCCCACCAGCCGCGTCACACCGGCGAGCGAGCCGCTGGTCGGGCGGCGCAACGATAGCCCCTGAATCGATGTAACCGCTTTCAGAACTGGAATCGCGTCGCCTTCACCGCTGGCGACCAGCGTACCGGATTGCGCCGGCGCAAAGATATTCTTGACGCGCAGTGGCAAATGGGCTTCAGCCAAGGGAGCGATCATGCGCGCGTGCAGAATTCGGGCGCCAAAATAGGCAATGTCAGCAGCTTCGTTATAGCTGAGCCGGGGAATGACCCGCGCCTGCCGCTGCTGTCGCGGATCGGCCGACATGATGCCATCGACATCCGTCCAAATCCACAATTCGTCGGCGCCGATCAGCGCGCTAAGCACCGATGCGGTGAAGTCAGTGCCGCCGCGTCCCAGGGTGGTCGTAACGCCGTCGGCGGTCGCGCCGATAAAGCCCGTCACCACCGGGATCATATCCCGCTGCAGAATCGGCATGAGTACGCTGTTGACGCGCTGGGCAGTAGGAACAATCTCAGGATTGGCGTTGCCGTGAACATCGTCAGTGATCAACACATCGGCGCCATCGACGGCGACGCCGCGGATGTTATTCTGGCGCAGCAGAGCCGCGATGATGCGCGCCGAGAGCCGCTCGCCAACCGCCACCACCGTATCGCTGTGAATCGGCGAAAGCTCTTCATTCAGGTTGTTGGCGATAGCCAGGCAATCATCAAGCAATCCCGAAATCAGTTGATCGATATCGGCTTGCAGCGTATTGCGGTCCGGGCGGTCAAGTGGAAGCTGGTCTATCAAGGCCAAGTGGCGCGTGCGCAGGTTGGCGGCGATGCGGCGATATCCCCGCGGATGGTCAATCCGCGCGAAGTGAGCAGCGTCCAGCAGTGAATCAGTGACGCCATCCAATGCCGAGACGACGACTAAAAGCTGGTCCCAGTTTTCCAGTTCGTCGGCGATAATGGCCAAGACCTGCGCGAGCCCAGCCGACGTCCCCAGCGCTGCCCCGCCAAACTTCATAACCAAGGTAGTCATTGTTGCGCGGACGCGCCTCCCAAAACTGATTGTTCGCGTTGGCGAGTCATTGCTGGACCGTCCTCAATCTAATCTGATTGTAGCAAGCGCGGCGGCAAATTGACAAGCAATGCGCGCGTTCCTCAAAACTTTCGGGTTGTCATGCCCAAGCCCCGTCTCTAGAACCAGCCGTGTAAAGCCGCCACTTGGCTCGCCCTCATGCCATCCCAATCTGCAGGGGCGAGAGAAGTTTAAGGTCTACGCGCCCCGTGTGATTTTGCTGGCGTGAGAAGTTTGCATGGTTGCCCGGATGCTCGCTCCTCAATCCGGTTGCTTTTGTCAGCGTTTTCGAGTACAGTGAGTGGCGTTTGAGAGCGCCATCGCTGCCGAGAAGCAACTGGGTCAAAGTCGAGTAGCTTTTGGTTGCGGGCGCCGTTAAGAGGCATCGAAATTATGGCTACTGCCAGGGTGGAACATAGCGAGTTGGTCGCCGGCGTTCGCTTTCAGAAGATCGGCAAGCTGTATCATTTTGACTTTTCCGGTCACCCTGAATTGAAGCGAGGCGATTTCGTCATCGTCGATACCCGCCGCGGCCGGCAGATGGGCCAGATAATGGGCTTTACCGCGCCCGACGAGGGCCGCGCAGCGCGTCAGATTCTGCGCCCGGCGACGGCGCGTGATCACGTGCTGCGCCAGCATTGGGACGCGAAACAAGACGAAGCGCTCGAGACTTGCCGCGAGGCGGCTTCAAACCTGCGCCGCATGTCCGAGGTGAAATTTGTCGCGGCGCAATACAATTATGACGGCAGCGTGGTTACATTCTTGTTCAGCGCCGAGCAGAAGATCGACACCTCCGTCCTTGAGAAACGCTTGCAGCGCAAGTTCGAAGCGCGCATCGAAATGCGGCAGATCGGCCCGCGCGATGTGGCCAAGCTGCTGGGTGGCTTTGGCGCCTGTGGCATCACGCGCTGCTGCAGCACCTTCCTCACCGATTTCAGCCCCATATCCATCAAGATGGCGAAGGCGCAGGGCATTTCGCTGAATCCATCGGAAATTACCGGGATGTGTGGTCGCCTGCGCTGCTGCCTGGTGTTTGAATACGAGCAATACGTTGAGGCGCGCCGTCAATTGCCGCGGCGCAATAAACGGGTTGGCACGCCGCAGGGCGAAGGGCGCGTGCTCGACCAGCTGCCGCTGCGTGACGCGGTGCTGGTGGAGGTCGGCGAGGGCGTGCGCAAAGTGGTCGAGCGCGAGGACATCATCCCGCTGGAAGAATTCCGCAAGCTGGCGGAAAAGGCGCATTCCCCCTGTGACAAGCATGGCGACGGGAGTTGCGAATGCGGCATGCCTCCCGGCCAGCGTCAGGCCGATCGACTGCCTGCGGAGCGCGAGCCGGCGCCAAAGGCTGAGAAGGAAGACAAGACTGAGGAAGAGAAACCGCGCAGACGCCGATCTCGCAAGTCGCGCGGTCGGTCAGGCGGAGGCGCTTCCCAGTCGAATCGACGGCGAGGAAGGCGCCGCGGCGGCCGGCGTTCCAACCAAAGAACGGACCGCCCAGACGGCAGCGATCCCGACTAATTGACGCAAGCGCCAAATTAGTATTCGTAGGGGCGATCCATAGGGTCGCCTGCCAAAGCGCAAACTGCAGGGGCGCCCCTTGGTTGCCCGCTGGAGCGCCAAGCTCTTGACTGACTCCGACCAAACCCAAACCGGAAACATCGGGCGCGTGCTTGGCGTCTTCGCGCATCCCGATGATCCAGAATTTTTCGCCGGCGGCGCCTTCGCCAAGTGGGCCGCCGACGGCGCCGATATCAGCTTCGTCATCGCGACCAGCGGCGACAAGGGCAGTGCCGATCCCGACATGACGCAGGAGCGCCTGGCTCAAATCCGCGAGGAGGAAGAGCGGGCCGCCGCCGCCGCCCTGGGCGTGAACGATGTCATCTTCCTGCGCTACAAAGATGGCGAGCTCTTCCCGACCCTTGAATTGCGCCGCGATATCACACGGCTGATTCGCCTGAAAAAGCCGGATGTGGTGGTGACGCTCGACCCGACGCGCTGGTATAGTACGCGCGGCATCAACCACCCGGATCATCGGGCAATTGGCGCGGCGACCCTGGAAGCGGTTTTCCCAACCGCCCGCGATCGGCTCAACTTTATCGAGCATGAACGCGACGAGGGCTTGGAGACGCACAAGGTGGGCACGGTGTACATTGCCGGCGCCGTCAATCCCACAGTGACCGTCGATGTGACCGACGCGGTTGAACGGCAGATTGAATCCCTGCGCGCGCACAAGACGCAGATTTCCGATATGGACAAAATGGCGGCGAATATCCGCCAGCGCTCGCTGGATCCAAATTCGCCGCCGGAATACCCGCGGCGGATTGAGCGATTTCACGTGATTAACATGAGGTGAATGCAATATGGCGATAGACTTTCTGGCGGAAGCGCAGGGGCTGCATGATGAATTGATACACAGGCGGCGTGACTTTCATCAGCATCCGGAATTGGCATTTGAAGAGCATCGCACGGCCGGCATCGTCGCCGATGAACTGAATGGATTGGGCTTGGAAGTGCAGACCGGCGTCGGCCAGACCGGCGTAATCGGAATCCTGGAGGGCGCGGGCGACGGTCCCACGGTGCTTTACCGCGCCGATATGGACGCGCTGCCCGTTCAAGAAGAAAACGAGACCGATTATGTATCGCGAACGGCGGGCAAGATGCACGCCTGCGGTCACGACGGCCATACGGCGATCGCTCTGGGCATCGCCAAGCTGCTGTCGAATCATCGCGAATCATTGGGCGGCACAGTCAAGTTTGTCTTCCAGCCGGCGGAAGAGCAGGGCAGAGGCGCCGAGTACATGATCGCCGATGGCGCGCTGGAAGCGCCCGCGCCCGATTATTGTCTGGGCATCCATCTCTGGAATGATCTGGAAGTCGGCCAGGTGAGCGTCGTCTCAGGACCAACGATGTCCGGCGCCGGCATATTCGAAATTACCATCACCGGCGTCGGCGGACACGGCGCGATGCCGCATCAAACCGCCGATCCGATTGTTTGCAGCGCGCAAGTCATCGTGGCGCTTCAGTCTATCGTTAGCCGCAACGTAGATCCATTGGATCTGGTGGTGATCACCATCGGTACGCTTCAGGGCGGCACGGCGCGCAATATCATCCCGCAGTCGGTCGCCTTCAGCGGGTCTTTTCGGCTCTTCCGCGAGGAATCGCGGGAGATGATCAAACGGCGCATTCGCGAAGTCACCGAGGGCGTCGCGAGCGCCATGGGCTGCCGCGCCGATGTGAATTTCGGCTTGGGCATCGGTCCGGTCGTGAATGACGCCGAAGTTGCCGGACGGGCGCGCGATGTCTTCGCCGGCTTGGGCGACGCCGTCAACGTGGTGGAGCAGCCCTGGATGGCATCGGAGGACGTCGGCTTGTTCATGCAGCGGAATCCGAGCGCCTACCTGCTGGTGGGTTCGGCGAATCATGAGCGTGATTTGGATTATCCGCACCATCATCCCCGCTTCGACATTGATGAAGATGCGCTGCCTTTGAGCGTCGGCATGATGTCGGCGCTGATCGCCGATTATCTGGGGGCGGCTGGCTAGATGTCCACGGCAACGCCCTTCAGCTGGCTAGACTCGAACGGCTGGCTGGTTCTCTCCGGCAAACCGGATGCGCTGGGTGACATTCGCGCCCGGTCGCTGAGCCGTTACGATGGCTCCAGCGCCATCGCCTACATCTCGCTGGCGGCCGACCTCGGTGACGCGCTGATGGATGATATGGCCGAATTGGGCGCGCCGTCAGGATATCTTGTTGCCCTGGAAGCGTGCGACAATAACGAAATCTACGAGCGGCTAAGCGCCGCGGGCATGATTGTCATTGAAGCCGATCGCAATACCGAGACACTGGAGGGCTTGATCTCGCAGACGGTCGTCAGCGCCTTGAAGGCCGCTTTGGAGCGCGGCGCCTTGATTCTGTTTGAAGGAGCGGCCGCTTCGATCGCTGGCGAGCGAAGGTTGAACGCGCGCGGGGAATGGACCACCGGCTTGAATTTCATACAGAATGCGCTGATCGCATCGAGCGCCGATTGCGACGCGCAGGACGCATTGCCGCCAGCTGAACATGGCGCGCCGCTCGATGTGCCGGTCATGATCTTCGCGCCAGGCGCGGCTTTGGCGCTGGGACCGGCGCGGCAAATAGAAACCTGGGGCGATGGCGAGGTCACGATCAGTCTGCGCGATCCGGCCCGCCGGCCCGTCAAAACGTAAAACGGTAGGGGCGAGAGGCGGTCAGTGTCGGCGGTCAGTGTCGGCGCGACCCTTGTCTCGCCCGCCAAGACGCAAACTGAAGGGGCGACTTTATGAGTCGCCCGCCTAAGACACAAAGAAGGGTGACATGCCAATTACAATCTTGATCGGCGCGCAATGGGGCGACGAAGGCAAGGGACGAGTCGTCGACTGGCTGGCCGCCTCAGCCGATATCGTCGCGCGTTACGCCGGCGGCGATAATGCGGGCCACACTGTTGCGCTCGACGGCGAAGTGTACAAGCTGCATCTGATTCCCTCCGGCATCCTTCACAGCAATGTCGTCTCCGTTATGGGCAACGGCATGGTGGTTAATCCAGTCAATCTCGTGCGCGAGATTGACGTACTGCGCAAGATGGGCGTGGACATAACACCGGATCGGCTTGTAATCAGCTCGCGCGCTCACATTATCACGCCAGCGCATATTGCCCTCGACAAAGCCAAGGAACTCGCGCTCGGCGACGACAAAATCGGCACCACCCTGCGCGGGATCGGGCCGGCCTACCTCGATAAAACCGGGCGCGCTGGCATCCGCACCGGCGACATGCTGCTCGATGTCGAGGAATTTGTGGAACGAATGGTCTCAGCAGTTGAACTAAGCAATGAAGACTTGCGGGCGCAGGGCTTGGGTACGCTGGACGCGCGCGAGGCGGCGCAAAGCTATCTCGAGGCGGCTGACTTCCTGCGACCCTATATCCGCGATGTGTCGATATATCTGTATGAAGCGCTGAAGGCGGGCAAAAATGTCGTCTGTGAAGGCGCGCAGGGTACGCTGCTGGATATCGATCACGGCAGCTATCCCTTCGTCACCAGCTCCTCGCCGACAGCCGGCGGCGCCCTCACCGGGCTGGGAGTGGGTCCGCTCTTTGTGGAGCGCGTGCTTGGCGTTGCCAAAGCCTTCAGCACGCGCGTCGGCGGCGGACCAATGCCGACCGAGCTGGGCGGCGATATCGCCGAACACTTCCGTGGCAGCGGCGTCAACTTCTGGGATGAATTCGGCACCACCACCGGGCGTCCGCGGCGCTGCGGCTGGCTCGATGTAGTCATGCTGCGTTATGCCGTCGGCGTCAACGGCTTGAGCGAACTCATGTTGACCAAGATGGATATTCTTTCCGGGCTGGATGAATTGAAGCTGGCCACCGCCTACGAGATAGACGGCCAACGATTCGTCTATCCGCCGGTAACCAATGAACAGTTGGCGCGCGCCAAGCCGGTCTACGAGACGATGCCGGGCTGGCGTCAAGACATCAGCAATTGCCGCAACTTTGGCGACCTGCCCGCCGCGGCCAGGGATTATATCCGACGCGTCTCCGAGCTCTGTGATGTGCCGATCGACATCGTAAGCGTGGGACCGGAACGCGATCAACTGGTCTTGAAGGGCGCGGCGGACATGGTAACGGCCGCCGGTTGATCATCTTGCGTCTAACCACTATGGATAGTAAAATGCGACCAGCAATGGCGGCTTGAGGAGAAACCGGATGAAAGCCTTGGGCACAGTGGCACTGGTATTGGTGATCCTGCTGGCGGGCGGCGCCATCACCTCCAACATGCTCTCGTCAGACCTGGCCATCCAGCAAACAACCGACCCCAGCGGCGATTTCTTGACCGCCACGCCTGACCAAGCGGTCGCTTTCATTCTGGTCACCGGCTTCATTATCTTCAACGTCCTCGGCGCCGGCTTGACCCTGATGATTCTGTTCTGGCTGCTCAACCGCCAGGTGACCGCTGTCCGTCAAGAGTCCAGCAACTGATTTCCTTCGGCAGCTAATTTGACCTTGCCGAGCCGCGGGCAGTCGATGAGGACAAGTCCCCGCCAGTCGCAAATCAAGCTGATCGTCGCGGCCACTGTCTTGGCGGTCGCCGGATTTGCGTTGATCTTGGCTTTGCTAATTGGCGCCACCTCATCATCCAACGGCGGGGAAATCGATAGCGCTTCCTACAGTGATGAGCTGGATGCGGCTTTGACGGGAGCGGACGCGGCATTTGGCGAGCGGCTGATTGCCGAGAGGGACTGCGCCACCTGCCATTTAACCGGGGAAGGACGAACAGCGCCACTCTTCGACCGTCTGGCATCTGTCGCGGGCCAGCGGCGCTCCCCGCTCAGCGCCGAGCAGTATCTCTATGAGGCGATCGTCTATCCGGGGGCGCATCTGGTGGATGGCTACGCCAACGCCATGCCCAATGACTACGGTCAGCGATTCTCCATCGCCGACATCGGACACATGATCGCCTATCTGCTGACGCTTACCGGCGAAGGAGTCGAAGCGTAAGCCGCGCCTCGTCGCCCGCCAAAGCGCCATCTGTAGGGGCGAGCCATTGGTCGCCCGCCAAAACGCAAATTGTATGGGCGATCCCTACCTCGCCCGATTATGACCACATCTGCACATCGTATTCTAGCGAAACATGAACCTCGACACCTTCACCATTTCCGCTCTTGCGGATGAACTCAGCGAAACGATCGTCGGCGGTCGCGTTCAGGATGTGATTGATGTCGACGCCCTCTCGATCGGCTTGGAAATCTACGCCGATCGCAGGCGGCGCTATCTCTACCTCAGCGCCCATGCCCTGCATCCGCGCCTGCATCTCTTTGATGCCAAGCTGCGCCGCGGCCTCCAGCGGCCCACTCAATTGGGGCTGCTCCTTCGGCGTTTTGTCGAGGGCGGCCGGATACTGCGCGTGACGCAACCGGCTTGGGAACGGCTGCTGGAAATCGAAATCGGCGGTCAAGACGAAACTTTTTGGCTTGTCGCCGAGCTCATGCCGCGGCGCGCCAATGTGCTGCTCCTGCGCGACGGCATGATTATGGATTGCCTGAATCGTGTGGGGCCAAAAGACAATCGCTATCGGCTCAGCTTGCCCAATCATGAATATCGGCCGCCGCCGCCAATTCGTGGTCAACTCGATCCTTCAATGGTGACGGAAGCTGACATCCAGAACTTGCTCGCGAGCGCCGAAAAAGAATCGACCCAGACCAGGCGACTTCTTCCGGGGCGCATCCTGGGTCTGAGTCCGCTCTTGGCGAGAGAAATTGTCTTTCGAGCGGCGGGAGATCTGAACGCGCTCGCCGCCGATACCGACGCCGGCCAACTATTCGCCGCCTTTCACGATGTCGTCACTCCGCTCGTTGAAAGACGCTGGCAGCCCGGCATTGGCAGCGTCGACGGCCTGCCGGAAGCCTTCAGCGTATTCCCCTTGACCCACCTGGATTGGACTGAATCCGATACAATCAGCCAGGCGATACAAGACTGCTTCGGCGCGATGACCGGCGTCGACGCTTACAAAGAAGCCAAGAAACCGGTGCAAGCGGCTATTGACGAGACGAGAGCGAAACTGCGGGCGAAAATTGAATCTTTGCGGCGCGGATTGCCCGACGAGGGCGAGTTGCAGCGACTGAAGCAGGCGGGTGAACTGATCCTCGCTTATCAGTATGACTTGTCAGCGGGGCAGCGCGAACTGCGCGCTCAATACGATCCGGAGGGACCGGAGCTGTTAGTGGCGCTGGATCCCGAACGCTCGCCGCTCGACAACGCCCAGGCTTATTTCCGCCGCTACGAGAAAGCCAAATTGGCGGCGGCTGCTCTTCCCGCGCTCATCGCGGGAGCGCAACTGGAGCTTGACTTCGTTGAGCAATTGGAAAGCGATTTGGCGGCGGCGGCAAACTGGCCAGAGATTGATGACGTCATTCAGATTCTGGATGAGCGCGGTCATTGGCAGGGCGCGCGGCGCAAGCGAATCGGCGGCGGCCGCCAAGGCCCCCTGCGCGTCGTCAGCCGCGATGGCTACGTGATTTGGGTCGGGCGCAACAGCCGGCAGAATGAAAAAGTCAGCTTCAAGCTGGCGAACCCGCAAGATATCTGGCTGCATGCCCGCGATGTGCCGGGCGCGCATGTGGTGATCCGCAATGACGGCCGGCGAATCAGCCAGGCATTAATCGCGGAGGCCGCCGCCATCGCCGCCTGGTATAGCAAGCGTCGGAACGATTCCAATGTCCAAGTCGATTATACCCGCGTGAAATACGTGAGAGCAATCAAAGGCGGCGGACCGGGCATGGCGACCTACCGCAATGAAAAATCGATCAACGCGCAGCCGCGCGACGAATCCATTCTCAAGTGATCCCAACCCCGCTAAAACGCAAACTGTAGGGGCGACACTTGTGTCGCCCGCTCCAAAGTAGACCATGTCGGGACGCCCCTTGTCTCGCCCGTCATCTATGTTTCCGCCTTCAACCATCCTCCAACACCCGCCGCGCCTCGCCCAAAACGCGCTCGACAGAAATGTCGCGTACGCAGGGATGGAAATCCGGCTTGTCGCCCCGCCAATCCAGGATGCGGCAAGGACCGCAGGCGATATCGGATGCGATGACTGCGTGCCGGCCCGGGTCGCCCCAGGGCGCGAATTCTGTCGGATCGGCGGGACCAAACAAGGCCACCGTGGGGCAATTTACGGACGCGGCCACATGCATCGCGCCGCTATCGGGTCCCATCACGAGGGACGCGCGCCGATACAAGGCGGCCAGCTCGCCGACGCTCGTCGATCCAGCGAGATGATGGGGCGCCGCCGACATAATCGCCGCGATGTCTTCAATCATTGCAGTATCTCCCGCTGTGCCGCTGAAGACGATCTCCTCATCGTATTCGCGCGAGATCGCATCGGCGACCGCCGCCCATTTCTCGGCGAGCCAGAGCTTGCTGCTCGCGCCTGAACCGGGATGAATGCAGACGATTGGCTTGCCGGCGTCGATGCCTCGATCAGCAAGCAAGCTGTCGATACGCCTGCTGTCAGAATTTTGAAGCCGGAACTCGAGACGAATCTCGCAGGGCAAGGGCAGTTCGACGTAAGCCTCCGCCAGCCGCCAGTTCTGCTCGACGACATGCTCATTTTGCAGCGCTCGCGCGTCAGTCAAAAAGGGCACGACCCCCGGCTCGCTGTAACCGACTCGCTGCCGGATGCCCGCCAGATAAGCCAGCAGCGCGCCCCACCAGTGATCGGGTCGCATGATGATAGCGCTGTCATAGCCGACCTGGCGCAGCTTCCGCGCCGACTGCAGCGCCAGCCGATAGGGATTGCCGCCCGCCGACCCGCCGCGCTGGAATCCCGGAAAAGGCAGCGTCAATACCTGGTCAATTTCCTCAAAATGGGCGAGGGCGTCAGCGCACCAGTCGCCGCAAAGCACATGAATGCTGAGTTGTGGGCGCTGCGTCTTGATCGCCTTGATCGCCGGCGTCGTCAACAGCATATCGCCCAAATGATCGGGCCGGATGATGAGAAGGCGATTGCTATCCGCGCGTTGAGGCGGTAGGGGCGCCTTGGCGATGAGCCGGAGCAGCGCGTTGCGAAGGTGATGCTTTAAAGACGGCTGACGGAGCTTCTGGACCAGCTCTTGATTGCGCGCCGCGAGCGCCGCTCTATCCAAGGCCGATCTCCCGGTAATCCCTTAGCAGCCGTGGAATCAGCGCTGACCAGTCATAATGTCTGCGCACCTGATCTTGCGCCAGCTGGCCCAGGGCGCGCCGCCTGCTCTCATCGGCCAGCAGCGAGACGATCTTCTCCGCGAAGTCTTCCGCCCCATCGGCGATCGAAAGCGCGCTCTGCACCGAGTCATTGAGGCCGGCCGCGCCAATCGAAGTCGATACGACCGCGCAGCGAGCCGCCATCGCCTGCAAAATCTTCAAGCGGGTGCCGCTTCCCATCCGCAAGGGCGCCACATAAATCGTCGCCCGGTGGAGATAAGGCTGAACAGAATCCACCCAGCCGGTGACCTGAACACCTTCGTCGGCAGCCAACGATGCCAGCCGCCGATGCGGATTGCGCCCGACGATGACCAGGCGCGTTTCCGGGAATTGCTCGCGCACCAAAGGAAAGACAGAATGATGAAACCATTCGACAGCGTCAACGTTGGGCCGATAATCCATCTTGCCGCTGAATACCAATTGGAATGGCTCACGCGTCGCATCCGCCGGGGGCGCGTAGTCGTCGGCTGTAATTCCGTTGGGCATGACGTAAACAGGCGCGCCACCGTGCTTGATTAGGTAAGCGCGGTCTTCGTCGCTGACGGCGATGACGGCGTCCACACCGCTGCAGATCGCGCCTTCGAATCGTGACAAGCGCTCAGTTTGCAGCGTCGAATAAACGGCGGCAGGCCAGCGTCGGGGGCGCTGCCGGTCAATCTGCGCCACGACCCGCTGCAGCTCCGCTTCGGCGTTCTGCGCGTCGTAGACGACCTTGGCATTCTTCTTGTCAGCCTGAATGAGCGGCAGATAGCACCCCAATTCAATGCCGGCAAACTGAATCAGACCAAACGCATTCTCCCTTAGAATCGCGGTCAAAGTCCGCGCGAAGTCTTCGCTTGCCAGCCGAATCGCGATATCCGCCTGGCGACTCAGAAGCAGTTTGGCGATGCGCTTGCGTTTACCGTGAGCGGGTAATGGGAGTGCTCGGACGCTATCGCAGAGTTGATAGAGCGGGTTCGCGTCCCGGTCGGGCGCATGTTCGGCGAAACTCAATACGGTGATTCGCTGACCCGCCTGCGCCAAGCCCCGAATGATGCCGATGTTGCGGATGGCGACGCCCGATTCGCTCGGATAGGGCAGAATTGGCGTCAGCAGCAGGATCTTCATTGCGCTTCTATCCGAGCGCCGCGTCGTAGCACTCGAGCGCGCGGCGTGCCGTGTCAATCCAGCTGAAGCGCGCCGCCCGCCGCAGCGCCGCCTCCGATTGCGCCTCGCGCCAGCGGTCATCCGTCAGCGCGGTCTTCAGCGCTTGGGATATCGAAGCCGTGTCCTGCGGGTCAATGAGCAGGCCGACATCTCCTACGATCTCAGGCAGCGAGGCGACGCAACTTACGATCGGTACCGTGCCGCAAGCCATGGCCTCCAGCGCGGTTAAGCCGAATCCCTCGTAGAATGACGGCGTCACCAAAGCCAGCGCGTGGTTGTACAATGCTGGCAGCTGCGCATCAGACACATCTTGCCGAATCACCAGATGCTGATCTATACCCACCATACGCAGTTCAGCCATCAGATGCTCATAATGCCAGCCGGGCCGCCCAACAATGACGAGCTTCGGCGCGTCGGGCAGCTCGGTTTTGAGGTCGCGATAGGCATTTGCCAAGCCGACAAGATTCTTGCGCGGCTCAAGCGTGCCGACGAAGAGGAAGTAAGCTGCGGGAAGACCAAGCGCGCCAATGACGGCTGCCGTCGTCTCGCGCGGCAATGGTCGAAAAGCCTCATCGACGCCCAGCATGTGCACCGTGATCAGATCGGCGGGGGCTGAGAGGATTTCGATCAGATCCCGCTTGGTGGCTAAGCTATCCACCAGGATGTGATCGGCGCGAGCGATGGAGGCTTTGATTTGATCGTTGTAGTACCGGCGGCTCTCGGCGGTGATGTATTCTGGATAGTGCATGAAACTGAGGTCATGCACCGTGATGACGTGGCGGCGAGCGGCGCGGTAGGGAGCGATGAAATCCGGGCTGTGCAGCAGGTCAAGTTGATGGCGCCACAACTCTAGCGAAAGGGCGGCGCGCTCCAGCCGATGATGGGGCGGCGTCCACAGCCCAGCGCTGCCAAAGCGCTCGGACAATCGTTTCTTTGCCTTGCGGCTCTGCAATATTTTGATTTCGTGCGCGGGCTCAAGCTCTTCAAAGGCGCTGATGATCGCGGTGATGTATCTGCTGATGCCGCCCAGCCGATAGTGGGTCAAACGGGCATCAATTCCGATATGTGCCATATCGCGAGTATAGCGGTATCATCAGGCGCACGCTAGCGGAAAGCGCCGCCGGCCTGCATTCATGGTAGGGCGGCTTATCAACTCGCCCGCCAATTCACAATCTGTAAGGGCGAAAGACGGTCAGAGTCTGCGCGACCCTTGTCTCGTCCGCAAACAGCCACAGCAGGAGAACGGCATGACCCAATACGATGTCTTGACCTTCGGCGAATCGATGATGCGCTTGACGCCGCCGGGCTTCCTGCGCATTGAGCAGACGCGCAGCTTCGACATCTGGGTGGGCGGCACTGAATCGAACACGGCCGTTGGATTGGCGCGCCTAGGCATGAAAGCCGCCTGGCTGTCCCGCCTGCCGGCGACGCCGATGGGGCGCTACATCAGCAATCGCGTCGGGCAATACGGCGTTGACGTCAGCCATGTGGTCTGGGCGGATGCGGAAGAACGGCTTGGCATATACTTCCACGAAAAGGCGCAAGCGCCCCGCGCCAGTGAAATCATATACGATCGCAAAGATTCGGCGATGAGCCGCATGAGGCCCGCTGACTTGCCTGGCGGGCTGTTTCAGGCGGATGTGGCGCGCGTGCTGCATGTCACCGGCATCACATTGGCCATCAGCAAGACGGCGCGGGAAACGGTCCAGGCGGCGATCCGCCGAGCCAAGGCGGCCGGCTGGCGCGTCAGCTTCGACACCAACTATCGCGGTAAACTCTGGAGCGGCACCGAAGCGGCGAGCGGCTGCGATGAAGCGATGTCGCAGGCTGATGTGATATTCTGTCCCTTGGGCGATTATCACGTCATCTACGGCGAAGCAGATGAGCGGGAGGCGATTAAAGCGCTGGCGGCGAAATATCCGCAGGCGCTGATCATCATGACCTTGGGCGCGGGCGGCGCGTTGACGCGCGACACCGATGGCGCGATTCTGCATCAGACCGCGATCCTGGCCGGCGAAGTGGGGCGAATTGGCGGCGGCGACGCCTTCACCGCCGGCTTCCTGTACGCCTGGCTGACCTTCGCCGATGTCGACGCCGCGCTGAAATGGGGCGTGGCGATGTCCGCGCATAAGTACACCATCCCCGGGGATTTGCCGCTGGTGGATCGCGACGCGGTGGCCGCCTTGGTCGCTGGCGCGGCGGGCGGCGGCTTGATCCGCTGACACGACACAGCAGCCGTCCTGAAGTCCCTCGCCTCTCCATACCCTATCTATACACTTGTCCAAAACCGCGCTGCCATCTGGCGCGTCGACCCCCAATCTCGTATAATCGGCAGCTTATGCCCAACAGGAAACCGCGCCCGCAAATGTCAACCGCCAAAGTCAAAAACCGCCACCCCTTCATTCGCCTGCTCAACTACGCCTCCGTCTACAAAAGGCGTGTGGCGCTGGCGACGCTCTATTCAGTGCTGGGCAAGATATTCGACATCATGCCGCCCGTGCTCATCGGCATGGCGGTCGATATCGTCGTCCAGCGGGGTGACTCGCTGCTCGGTCGCCTGGGCATCCGCGACCTGTCCGCCCAACTCATCATCCTCGGCCTGGTCACGCTGATCGTCTGGACGCTGGAATCTGTCTTCGGCTACATCCAACGCATTTACTGGCGCAACCTGGCGCAATCGCTGCAGCATGACTTGCGCGTCGACGCCTATGATCACGTGCAGCACCTGGAAATGGCCTACTTCGAGGATCAAAGCACCGGCGGCTTGATGTCCGTGCTCAACGACGACATCAATCAGTTGGAGCGCTTTCTCGATATCGGCGCCAGCGATGTGGTGCAGATTCTGACGACCGTCATCGTCATCGGCGGGATCTTCTTCTTTGTCGCCCCGAGCGTCGCCTGGATGGCGGCGGTGCCCATTCCCTTGATCATCTGGGGTTCCTTCCGCTTCCAGGAAATGCTGGGACCACGCTATAGCGCCGTGCGTGAACAGGTGAGCATGATAAATCATCACCTGGCCAACAGTTTGAGCGGCATCGCCACCATCAAGAGCTTCACGGCTGAGGACTACGAAGCGGAGCGCCTGCGCATCGAGAGCGATGAATATGTCGAGCGCAATCGCCGCGCGATTCGCTTGAGCTCGGCTTTCACGCCCTTGATTCGCATGGCCATCGTTTGCGGCTTCATCGCCATCACCGTCGCCGGCGGCCAGCTGGCGCTGAGCGGCGCGCTGGATATCGGCGCCTACAGCGTGCTCATCTTCATGACGCAGCGCTTGCTCTGGCCGCTGACGAAATTGGGCGAAACCTTCGATCAATATCAGCGCGCCATGGCTTCGACGAATCGGATCTTGGATCTGCTGGGCATCAAGTCCAACGTCATTGACGGGGGCAAGCGCCTGCCGCTGGACCAGGTTCGCGGGCATATGCGTCTGGATGAAGCCGAATTTGCTTATAGCGATGGCCGCGAGATCATCAGGGGGCTGACCCTGGATGTGCCGGCCGGGGATACGGTGGCGATCGTGGGGGCGACCGGCGCCGGCAAGAGCACCGTGATCAAGCTGCTGCTGCGCTATTACGATGTCACCGGCGGCAGCGTCACGCTAGACGGCATCGAATTGCGCGACTTGAAACAAGAGGACATTCGCAGCGCCATCGGCCTGGTCAGCCAGGATGTCTTTCTATTCCACGGGACGGTGCGTGAAAACATCGCCTATGGCCGCAACGGCGACATCCCGGACGAATTGATCAGAGAAGCGGCGATGATCGCCGAAGCGCATGAATTCATTGCCGAGCTGCCGCAGGGTTATGACACTATCGTCGGCGAACGCGGGCAAAAGCTCTCCGGCGGGCAGCGCCAGCGCCTGTCGATCGCGCGCGCCGTGCTCAAAGATCCGCCGATCCTGATTCTGGACGAAGCCACTTCGTCCGTGGATAACGAGACGGAAGCGGCGATTCAGCGATCCTTGGAGCGCATCGTCGTCGGCCGGACGACGATCGTCATCGCTCATCGGCTATCGACCGTGCGCAACGCCGATATGATCTACGTGCTAGCCGACGGCCAACTCCTGGAGAGCGGTCATCACGATGACCTGGTGCTGCTGAATGGCCTGTACGCCTCGCTGTGGCGGGTGCAGACCGGCGAGCTTGTGCTGGCTCAGGCAATTCACTAGCGCGCGTCCGCCAGCAGCCGGTCAACCACCACCATATTCTTCACCGCGTCGGCGGGGGCAAAGCGCGGCGGGCGCTGGTTGAGCAGGGCGTCCGCGAAATCCTCGACCATCAACTGATATTGATCGACCGCGGGAACGACCTGTTCGCTGTAGTTGTCGCCCTGCCAATGCCGCACGATGCCGTCGACAGTCTTGTCGATGACGAAGCTCTGCGGCACGACGATCATGCCTTCCGCGCCTTTGAGCGTATACGTGTGCTGACCGAAGGAGCGCAGGCCGCAGTCGAAGTGCCCGATGACGCCGGAGGGAAACTCGAGCATGCCGACCAGCGTCTCATCGACTCCGGTTCGCTCGCCGATTCGAGCTGCCGCGCGGACGCCCTCCGGTTCTTCGCCAGTCATAAAGCGCATCAGATTGACGCAATAGCAGCCGACATCCATTAAGGCGCCGCCGGCCAAGGCTTTGTTCAAGCGAATGTTGGCTCCGTCTGAAATGGGAAAGGTGAAACTGCTGTTGATGATTTGCAATTCGCCGATGCCGCCGGCCGCGATGATCTCCTGCGCTTTGGCATGCTGCGGATGAAATCGGTACATGAAGGCTTCCGCCAGCGGCAGGTCATGCTGCTCGAAGGCGTCGACGATGCTCTGGGCTTCGGGCGCGTCGCTGGCGAAGGGCTTTTCACTGAGGGTTGGCATGCCGGCTTCGGCGCATCGGATGCTCCACTCGGCATGCATGCTGTTCGGCAGGGGATTGTAGATGGCGTCGATGCCTTCGTCTTCGAACAGCGCCTCGTAACTGCCGTAAGCGCGCGGAATCTTATGGAGGTCCGCCCAAGCCTGCGCGCGTTCGAGCGAGCGGCTGGCGACCGCGGCGACTTCGCCATTATGCGACGCCTGAATCGCAGGGATGACGCGCCGGCCAATTCTCGCCGTGCTCAGGATGCCCCAGCGGATCTTGTCGGTCATGTTAGACTCCTGCCTACATGTTTTGGCGCTTCGGCGGGCGACCTGATAGGTCGCCCCTACAATTCGACTTAAATTCAGTTACAGCCACTTATCGATGATTCTAGCGAGTTCGCCGCTTTCTATCAAAGTTTCGAGGGCGGCATCCACCAGCTGCCAGGCGTCGGCGCGGTCAATGCGCAGGGCGATGGCATAAGGCTCGTGTGTAAGGCGCTCGTAGCGCGCCTGCCATTCGCGCTGCGCGCTCAGGTAGAGCCGCGCCGTAGTGGCGTCCACGATAGCGGCGTCGGCCTGCCCAAGCCGCAGCGCATCCAGCGCGTATTGCGGTAATTCGTAGGGCAGCCTCGCAATCGACTGCCCATTCTCTTCCCAGACGCGGACCTGCCCCTCGGCGCTGCTGGCGTATTCGTAGGCGATGCGTCCATTGGTGAGCGTATTGACATCTGACAGAGGGTCATCCGCCGCCCTGACCAGCACGAGGCCATTGTCGAAATAAGATTGCGTATAGCGCAAGTCGTCCATGCGGGCGGGATCAATCCGCAGCGCCGACACCAGGATATCGACCTGCCCGCTTATGAGCGCGTCATGCAAGGCGTAGAAGCCGATGTTCAAGAAGCGGACCGGCAAATCCAGCTCAGCGGCGATAGCGCGAGCGAGATCGATATCCAGACCACGCATGGAATCGCCGTCATCGAGGGCGAAGGGCGGGTAACTGGCGTCGACGCCGACAACGATTGCGCCGGCTGGGAAGGCGCTGCTGATGCTTGGGGGCCTTTCGAGAGGAACAAGGACGCCAGCCAAGACAGCCGCCAAAGCAGCGGCCATAGGGATTGCCAAGTAGAGCGCCTTTCTTCGGCTCAGCTTTCGCGCGGCGGCGGCAGCCACGGGTTCTCGTTCCTTTCCCAGCCGCGGGCGTAATCCTGCAGCGCATAATAGATTGGCTTCATGGTGAAGTCCGCGCTGATCAGAGTGAAGTAATCGGGATAACTTAACAGGTCAGCCGGATATCGGAACGCCCAGAGACATAATTTCTCGACCCATGTCCAATTTGCCGCGACAAATTTGAATGCCTGAATCGTGTAGGCGGAACGCTGAGACGGGCGAACGGCGGCCGCCCAGCGTGGATGGTCGTTCCAGCCGGATTCGGTGATAAACGCCGGCTTATCGCCATCGCCCTGCGCGATCATCGTCTCGCGCAGCAATTCCGCCCGGCGGAAGTTCAAGCGCTCGGGCGCCGGCTCAGCGGCGGGCGGATCGCGGAAGCCATAGGTGTGGATCGCCAGCGCGTCAAAGTATGCGGCTGCGCCGGCTTGGTACATCCCGGTCAGAAAATCGAGTTCGTTTAAGCCTGCGGCGCTGCCTGCCCCCTCCAGTGTGGGCGCCAGGGCGCCGGCGAGCACTTGCGCGTCCGGATTCGCCGCCTTGATTTGCTGGTAGCTGGCGCGCAGCAGACGCGTGTACGCGGCCGGATCCACCGGGCGATAGCCCCATTCGAAGCTGAGATTCGGCTCGTTCCAAATGATGATGACGTCGATGGCGTCGCGATAACGCTCGGCAAATGCGCCGGCGTAGCGAGCGAAATCGTCAAAAGATTGCTCGGGCAGAAAGTTCAGCGTGGTTGGAGAATCAGGTTGGCTCGGGCGCGCCCAGGCCGGCACGAGACCGAGCCGGGCGATGATGCGCAATCCTTGGCGGCGCGCGTGACGGACGATTCTATCCGCGTGAAACCAGTCATATTTTCCTGGCGCTGGCTCGGCATAAGCCCAGGGGAAAAACTGCACAATGGTTGAAGCCCCAAGCTCGCGCGTCAATTGCAGCGAGCGCTTGATCTTCGCTTCCTGGACTTCATTCTCGAGCAAGGTATGGACGCAGACCAGCGGCTGGTCAGTTTGCACAATTTGCTGCTCGCCCAGCGGGACATGATCGACAAGGGGGCGGGGCCAAGCAAGGGCGATCGCAATTATGAGCAGGGCGATGAGCGCGGCTATGCGTCTAAGCCGGTGTTTGAGCATGCGAATTATCATTGAGCGCTTTGATTTCATCGGAGACGCGATATATGACAATGCTTTCGCAATCAGTTACAATGGCGGCTGTGGCGCGGCTCATTCACTATAGAATCAGTATTTGCCGTGGCGCAAGTGCGATGTGACGATTTTGCCGCGAAGTGTGTATTGGGGACGACTGCCGGTGACGCAGCGAATCATCGCCATGTGGTCGGGGCCGCGAAATATCTCGACTGCATTGATGCGGTCTTGGGAGAGCCGCTCGGATACCCGGGTCATCGACGAACCATTTTATGCGCACTATTTGTCCTATTCGGGATATGATCACCCAGGAGCCGATGAGGTCATCGCCTGTGGGGAAACGGACTGGCGCAAAGTTGTCGCGAGCCTGGCGACGCATAGTGGCGAGGAAGCGATCACATTTCAAAAGCACATGACCCAACACATGCTCGAACATATTGACCGATCTTGGCTTGACAATGTCTCAAATTGCTTTCTTCTGCGCGACCCGCGGCGGATGCTGCTTTCGTTTTCGAAGGTGATCCCGAACCCAAATCTCGACCAAACCGGGCTGCCGCAGCAAGTTGAGATTTTCAATGCGGTTCGCGAGGCAGCCGGCGCGATTCCACCGGTGATTGCGGCGAAGGATGTATTGCTCAATCCGGAGCGCATGCTGCGAAAGCTGTGCGCCGCGCTGGATCTGAGCTTTGATCGGGCGATGCTGAGCTGGGAGGCGGGGCGGCGAGAGAGCGATGGCGTCTGGGCTAAGCACTGGTATGGCGCTGTGGAAAAGTCCACCGGTTTTGCGCCATACAAGCATGACGATACGCCCGTGCCCGCGCAAATGAATGGTCTGCTCGTCGAGTGTCAGGAATTGTACGAGCAGATGGCGCAGTATTGTATTCGTTGAGGGGCGAGATGAAACAGGAATTCAATCCGAAGAATAGGGACCTGCTGATCAACATCAATGGCGAGCTGTATCACCGCGACGTCGCCGGCATCAGCCCCTTTGATTCGGCCGTGCAAGGCGGCGATGCTGTCTGGGAAGGGCTGCGCTTGTATCAGGGGCGTATCTTCAAATTGCTCCCGCATTTGGATCGTCTGCGCGATTCGGCGGTGGCGATGGCTTTCAGCGAGATCCCGTCACACGAGCAGATCATCGCGGAAGTCAGCAAGACGCTGATGGCGAACGGCATGACTGACGGCGTTCATATCCGATTGACCCTCAGCCGCGGCGTCAAATATACCAGCGGCATGGACACGCGGCTGAACACGCAGGGTCCTACGTTGATTGTGCTGGCGGAGCACAAGCCGCCAGTTTACGACAAGGGCGGCATTCGGCTTATCACGTCGAGCATTCGGCGCATTCCGCCGGATTGCGTGGATCAGAATATCCATTCCTGCAATCTTATCAATTCGATACTGGCCAAGATTCAAGCCAATGCGGCCGGCGCCGACGATGCGCTGATGCTCGATTATCAGGGCTATGTGGCGGAGACCAACGCCACTCACGTCTTCATCGCGCGCGAAGGTGAACTCCAGACGTCGGATACCGGTTCCTGCCCGGAAGGCATCACGCGGGCGACGGTTCTGGAGATCTGCGAGCGAAACGAAATCGCGTACAAGGTCAAGGACATCTCATTGAGCGAGGCGTATCGGGCCGATGAGATGTTCTGCACCGGCACGATGGGCGAATTGGCGCCGGTGGTTGAGCTAGATGGCCGACAGATCGGCGATGGCGAAGTCGGACCGATGTCGAGGCGATTGAGCGCGCTGTTCCGTGAACGCACGGAGCGCGATGGTTATCAGGTGGTGGAAATGGCGTCTCCGGGTTAGACTCTGCTTATTCATCTCCTAGTCAAAAGGAGCGATTTTCAATGTCAGATTTCTCATTTGTAGGCAAACCGACACCGGTGATTGACGGTCCCGCCAAGGTGACTGGCAATTTGAAATATACTGGCGATCTCAAACTGGCGGGCATGCTGCACGCGCGCTTCGTCTTGAGCACCTATGCCCATGCCAATATCACGGGCGTAGATTGCAGCGGCGCTCTTGAGGCGCCCGGCGTACAGCGGGTCTTGACTTGCAATGATCTGCCCGATGTGACGCCTTCGTCGCGCGCCCGCCTGATGCTCGCGCGCGGTCGCGTGATCTTTGTTGGCCAGCCGATTGCGATTGTCTTGGCGGATACGGCGGCGGCGGCGGCTGATGGCGCCGAGGCGGTCGCGGTGGATTATGAGCCGCTTCCGGCCGTCACCTCCATGGATGACGCGGCCGCGGAGGGCGCTTCGATTGTGTGGCCGACCGGGATCCCGACCGGCGCGGGAGACGAGGCGGCGCACGGAGCCGATACGGGCGGCGAAGCGGAAGAAGATGATGAAGCGATTTCAAATATCGCGGGCCAAACCAAGATGGAAACGGGCGATGTCGACGCCGCTTTTGCTGAGGCGGACGTGGTTGTCGAGCGCAGTTTTGATACGCCGATGGTGCATCAAAGCTCGATCGAAACACAAGGCTGGGTCGCGCAGCCCAATCCGCTGAATGGTGGCTTGACGATGTGGGGCAGCATTCAGTCGCCCTTCGGCGTACGCTACGATGTCGCCGAGGTGCTGGGCGTACCGGAATCGGACGTTACTGTGTATGGCATGCCGGTCGGCGGCGCGTTCGGCGCCAAATTTGGCTTGTACGAACCCTTGGTTGCCTTGGTCGCCGCCACTGTCGGCCGACCGATCAGCTTGATATTGACGCGCGGCGAAGAATTGCTGAGCACCAATCCGGCGCCGGCGCTGCGCATCCGCGGCAAGCTGGGATTCAAGAGCGATGGCACTCTGATCGCCATGCAGTCCGATGTGACGGCGGACACGGGCGTGTATCCGAGCGGGCTTGGCGGATTCGCGGCGATGCAATTCGCCAGCTTTTATCGCAGCCCGAATTTGCGGTTGGAATCGACCAATATGGTGACGAACAAGCAGTCGGTGGGCGCTTATCGCGCGCCGACATCGCCGACCGCTTTCATGGCGGTTGAGACCCTCTTTGACGAAGCGGCGGCGCAATTGGGCATGGACCCGGTGGAATTGCGCTTGAAGAATGCGGCGCGCTCCGGCGATCCGGCGCCTGATGGCGGCGACTTTCCGGTCATCGGCATGGTCGAAACGCTGGAAGCGGCGCGCGAGCATCCGCTCTGGACAAACCGAGAAGAATCGCGGGCGCGGGGTCGTGGCGTCGGCATCGCGATCGGCGGCTGGATGGGCGGCTTGGAGCCGGGCGCGTCCGTCTGCAAGCTAAACCGCGACGGTGTCTTGCAAGTGCAGATCGGCACGGCGGACTTGTCCGGCACGCCCACATCTTTCGCCCAGTTGGCGGCCGAAGCTTATGGAGTCGATGTTGACAAGGTGCGCTTTGTATACAGTGATACCGACAGCGCGCCCTACGGTGGCGGCGTCGGCGGCAGCAAGACCTTGTACACCTTGGGCAACGCCGTGATACGCGCGGCGGAAGACGCCCGCCGTCAGACGCTGGCCATTGCGGCTGAGGAGTTTGAAGTATCAGCCGAAGACTTGGAAATCGTCGATGGGCGGGTGCAGGTGCGCGGATTCCCCGATCGCTCGGTTCCGCTGGGTGATCTCGCTGGCAAAGCGATGACATTTGGCGGCCAATACGATCCGATTCATGGCAGCGGCAGCCAGTCGGTGACCGACCGCGCGCCTTCGTTTTGCGCGCAAATCGCTGAAGTAGAGGTCGACGAAGAGACGGGCGAGGTCAATCTGCTGAATCTAGCGGTCGTGCAGGAAGTGGGCCGGGCGATCAATCCGCTGACGGTGGAAGGGCAGATGCAGGGAGGCGCCGTGCAGGGCGTCGGCTGGGCGCTATATGAAGAGATGCGCTATGACGATGACGGTCAGTTGCTATCCGGTTCCTGGATGGATTATGCGATGCCGGACGCGGTGCAAGCGTCGCCGATTCAAACGCAGATTGTAGAGGTGCCCTCGATCAGCGGACCTTATGGCGCGCGCGGCGTCGGCGAGCCGCCGGTGATACCGACGGTTGCGGCGATTGCCAATGCGGTCGCGCATGCCACCGGCGTACGCATGACGCAGACGCCGATGACGGCGCCTCGTGTGCTGGAGGCGCTTGAGCAGCGGTAGTCAATTTGAGCGTTTTCGCGGGCGTTTCACGAAACGCCTATACAGGCAGCATGGCATGGCGGGCGACCCACTGGGCGTCCCTACATTTGGGAGACTGGCGAATGCTTAGAGCTTGCCGCCGTCGATGGGCAAGACTTGGCCCGTAATCCAGTTCGCGTAATCGGAGGCGAAAAAGAGGACGCCGTTGGCGATATCTGCCGCGGAGCCCAGCCGCTTGAGGGCGAAGCGATTGACCAGCGCGCGCTGACCCTCCCCACCGTAGGACTCGAACTGCCTGATCGAATTCGGGTTGGACAAGACAAAGCCGGGCGCGATATTGTTGACGGTGATGTTCCATTCGCCGAGTTCCTGCGCCAGTTGGCGGGTCAAGCCGATTTGCGCCGCCTTGGCCGATGCGTAGGCTTGGATGCCGGTGAGGCTGACGCCCAGGCCGGCGCCGCTGGAGATATTGATGATGCGGCCGTATTGCTGCGCTTTCATGCTCGGCGCGACCGCTTGCGCGAAATAAAAGGCGCCTCGCGCGTTGACCTCGAATATGCTGTTCCAGTCCGGCTCGCTGATTTCTTCCAGCGGTCTGCCCACTTGTCCCAAGACGCCGCCCGCATTGTTGACCAGGATCTGAACGGATTCAGCAGACGCCAATATCTCAGCAACGAAAGCGAACACTTGATCACGATTTCTAACATCGACCACCGTGACGCGGCAGCGACCGCCGGCGTCTTTGCAGAGCTGTTTCGTCTCGGCCAGTTCATCGCCCAGCACATCGCAAGCCCAGACTGAGGTGCCGCGCTCGGCGAAAGCGAGGGCGATCGCGCGGCCGAATCCGTGGGCGGCGCCGGTGACGATCGCGGTCTTGCCTGCAAAATCTATATTCATGAAACAGCCGCCTTCAGTTCGTCGAGGTTTGCCAGTGATTGTTCGCGCAGGCCGTCTTCAATCTCGCGGATCATCTGGATCCAGCGGCGGGTCAAGGGCAGGGCGAGATCAATGGACTTCGCTTGAGTGAGGATGGGCTGGTACATGATTACTTCTGTTTTGCGCTTGCGCACGGCGAGGTCGCGCCAGATGCCGCTATGCGTCTTGGCTGAGCGCTTGTTGAATGCCACCAGCGTGTCGAGCGATCGGTTGATGCTTTCCCGGTCGTCATCCAGGAAGGCGGCTGGCTCAAAGCCATTGAAGCCATAAGCTTCGATGCCAAACCGGTCGGCGAGTTGAAGGATCTCACCCGCCGCGCGGATGTAGAGATGGCGGTAGCGACCGTCTGCAAGGGCTTCAGCGATGGATTGATGCGTCAGAGCGGAAATGAAGAGCATGGCGCCGTAAGCTTCTTTGCCCCAGAGATAGCCCCAGATATTATCTGTGACCAGCGTGTCGTCGTCGAATTTGCGGAAGATCGCTTCCATGCGTTTGACTCGTGGGCTGATGGCGCCATCGAGTTCTCCGATGACGACTGCGCCGCGACCACCGAAGAGGATTTCGCCGGGCGCGTGATAATCGGCGCTGAAGTTTACAAAGGCGCCAAGAGTCCGTTCGCGCCCAACGATCTTTTCGATGATCAATTCGTTCAGTCCATTCTGGACCGACATGACGAAGCCGTCTTCAGCGAGGAAGGGCGCCAGCGCCTCAGTCGCCGCGCGCGTATGCTGTGATTTGGCGCAGAGGAGTATCGCAGGGTACTTCCCGCTCAACTGATCGGGCAGAAACGCTTCCGCCGCCACCTGGAATTCATCTACCGGACCTTTGATCCGCAAGCCCGAATGGTTGATCGCATTGACGTGCTGCTCGACGATGTCGACGAAGCCAACGTCCTGCCCGGCGCGGATCAAGTAGGCGCCCAGAGTGCCGCCGATGGCGCCAGCGCCCCATATTACGATGCGCATCAGTCCCAGCCTCCTTCGAGCATGGCGAGGGTCTCAGCGACCGCGACTCGCCAGATCGCCAGCATCTCTTCGTCATCGCGCTGATAGAGGCCGCCCATGTTGCCATCGCCGAGAGCCTGCCTCGTTTTGTCTGGGTTGAGCGTCGACAGCGCGTCGAGAGCCATAACCGGCTTCGCGCCGTCGGGCATGGCGACATCTGTGAGGCGCGTCCAGGGGTAATTCTCCATCCAAGAGGCATGCGAGGCGACCGGATCGGTCTCCAGCACTTTTGCCCAGGTACGGGGCGCGTTGTACCAGTTGTGCCATTTGACGGTCGAATCCGGATTGTCCATCATCCATTCGCGCAGCATGCCTTGCGCGGGCGCGTTCCCGCCATGGCCGTTGACCAGCAGAATCCGGCGGAATCCGGCGCGGCGGATGCTATCCAGGACGTCGCGAATCAGCGCCAGATAGGTCTCGACGCGGAGGGTGACGGTGCCGGGGAAAGCGGTCCAAGCCTGCGCCAAGCCATAAGGGATGACGGGATAGACCGGCGCCTGGGCGGCTTTACCGACTTCCAGGGCGAGGCGCGCTGCGAGGATGGCGTCAACAGTCAAACTCAAATAGGCGTGCTGCTCGGTGCTGCCGGTGGGCAAGATGCAGCGGTCGTCGTCCTGAAGAAATTGTTCGACCTGCATCCAGTTCATTTCGGAGATCTGCATGTTGCGTCCTTTCGGCAGGTGCAAATGGAATGCGCCGCTAGACACCCCATTCGGCGCGCGCCGAAGCCATATCGCGCGTTGCTGTCCCTGCGCTATAGTGTCCGGGCCCACCGTGTTTCCAGCGCTCATCGACTGGATCGCCGGCTGGCTGAAAGCGGACGTCGCAGCTAAGGCGGAAGCGGTTGCTGAGGTTCGTGGTGGAAGCGTGCATGGTGTGCATGCCGAAGATGATCACATCGCCGGCGCGATAGTCGGCGCCGAGCCATTGACCGCCGAAGCGCTCAACGATTTTCAGCGGATCAAGCTCGAACCAGCCCTCGATGCGGTCGCGATCGACATCCATTTTGCCGTATGTGTCGCGGATGCGGGCGAAGCTCGCCAGGTTGTGCGAGCCGCGGCAGATGGCGAGGGTGCCGCGCGTGATTTCGATATCGTCCAAAGGAATCCAGACGGTGTAGAGATTCGGCGAGCCGCGCCCCATATATACAAAATCGAAGTGGGCGCCCGTGTATTCTTCGTTGCCGACTCCACGCAGCCACTTGTAGGAGTAGGTCAACGCTGGCTCGGCGAAGAGACCTTCGAATAGGTCGAAAAGAGCGGGATTTTCCACCGTGGCGAGAACAGCTGGATGATGGGCGATGCCTTTGCGGCCCATCATTTGCACGGATTTACCGCCGCGCGGCATGACGCCCTGGAGCAGGGGCGTATCCGGCTGCAAAGCCTGTTGGGCTTGCATGTGCTGCAAGATGACATTGCGAGCGTTTAGCACCATCTCGCGCTCCAGCAGGCCGCGCAGGAGCAAGTAACCGTCTTCGTCAAAGCGCCGCCAGAGCGCCTCGACATCCGCGAGTAGCGATTGGCTTTCGCGAAGCGGTTGGAGCTGATCGCTCGGGAACTGAAGGTCACGGTAGCCGAATCTAAATTGCATGTGTTGAGCCTCAAACTGAATAGCGTTTTGATGATAATATACGCTACGATGTCTAAATCCAAGTTGCTGGCGCTCATGAAAGGTTGGATGATGGCATATGAAATCCTGCGATATTCCAAATTGACCGACAACGAAGTCCAATTCTATTGCAACACTGGATACTTGTCGTTGCCGGGTTTGATCAGCCAAGGTGCCGCAGCGACGCTGGGCGAAGAAGTTGTCGCGGTGATGGCGGCGCTGGGTGTTTCACAGGAGCGGCTTTGCCGGGCAACTGCATCAAAGGATAAACTGCGTCAAAGCAGGCAGTATCTGGCGGGATCGCAACTGGAACGGCTTGTGCATAGCGACAGTTTGCTGGCGATCGCGGCGCGGCTGATGGGCGGTCCATCTACGCTGTACATGCCGTTCACGGCGGTGAAGAGCGGCGGTGGCGGCGGCCGCTTTCACTTTCATCAGGATAATCAGTACACGCGCTTTGACGGTCCGGGCATCAATATCTGGTTCGCGTTGATGGAAATGAGTCCCGAAAATGGCTGCCTGCAGATGGCGCCGGGATCGCATTTAAAGGGCACGCTGGATTCGATCGAAAGCGAAGACCTTGATGGGCACCGGACGGTGGCGATTGAGCCGGAAGATTTTCTGCCGCTGCGGATGATGCCGGGGGACGCGGTCGCTTTTTCGCGCTTGACCTTGCATGGCTCTGGCGCCAACAGCAGCGATCAGCCGCGATTGGGTTATGCCGTTCAGTTCCATCGAGACGATGTGCGGGCGTCTCGCGATGGCCTTGATATGGGCTTGCTGAAAGAGAATCCTCGTTATGATTTGAAGCCGGTGGATGCGATATCGCCGGCGAACGAGTAATTGTCGAGGATGACAGGCAAAGTTGACAGGCTGCCCGGGCAATAGTCATGAGATATGGGATAGGGATGCGGCGATGAATCAGGTTGTGCAGTTACAGGTCAACCCTACCGCGATGATCCGGCCCAAGCGCAAGATAACTGGCGTCTCGGCGATATTGCTGCCGTTCAGAAAGAATGGCGATATCGATTGGCCCGGTCTGGCGGACCATGTGCGGCGCACGGCCGACGCGGGGTTGACGCCGGCGGTCAATATGGACACCGGCTTCGCCAACTTGATCAGCGAGGATGAGCGGCAAATGGTGTTGCGGGCGACGCGCTGCGCCCTGGCTGGAGGCGAATTTGTCGCGGGCGCTTTCGTCGCCGATAAGCCCGGCGATGCATTCGACGCCGATGCCTATTTTCGCCAGATCGAGAGCATTCAGCGCCTGGGCGGAACGCCGATCATCTTTCAATCATACGGCTTGACGCAGCAGAATGGGGCGGAAATCGTAAGCGCCTATGAGGCGATTGACGCGGAGACGGACAGGTTCATCGCCTTTGAATTGGGTACGATGTTCGCCAATTTCGGCGCGATTTACGATCTCGAGACCTATGGCGGATTGATGGGCGTCGCCAGCTGCATCGGCGCGAAGCACTCCTCGCTCAGCCGCCAGCTCGAGTGGGAGCGGATTGCGCTGCGTGATGCCGCGCGTCCCGATTTCAAAGTATTCACCGGCAACGACCTGGCGATTGACATGGTCATCTACGGCAGTGATTACCTGCTCGGTTTGAGCAGTTTCGCGCCCGATCTCTTCGCGCAGAGAGACGCCATGTGGCGGGCGGGCGACGCCGGATTTTACCAGCTCAACGACCTCATTCAGTATCTGGGCTTTTTTGCGTTTCGCCCGCCAGTGCCCGCTTACAAGCATACGGCGGCGCAATTCCTCAAGCTGCGCGGCTGGATCGGCTCAGATCGCAGTCACGACGATTCGCCGAAGCGACCCTCAAGCGATATCGCCATATTGCGCGACATTGCCGCGCGGATGGGCGTTTTGAAGGAGAGCTAGCTGATGACGCCGAAGCGCGTGGCGCAGCTGCGGACCTACGCCCAGTTTAAGAGCTACTGCGAAGCCGTCGGGGCGGATTTGCCCGTCGACGTAAACGCCGTATTCGGCGCCGAGTCACCGCTGGCGCAGCCTTATGTCTATCGGGATATTGAGCTATCCAACCGATTTGCGGTGTTGCCGATGGAGGGCTGGGATGGCGATGCCGACGGAGCGCCGACCGAATTGACGCGCCGGCGCTGGCGGCGCTTTGGACAGAGTGGCGCGAAGTTGATTTGGGGCGGGGAGGCGGTGGCCGTCCGCCATGATGGACGGGCGAATGCGCGGCAGTTGGTCATCAACGAGGCGACGGTCGCTGGCATCGCTGCGTTGCGCGCGGGCTTGATCAACGCGCATCTGGAGAAATTCGGCGCCGATGACGATCTGCTGATCGGCTTGCAGCTGACGCATTCGGGCCGATTCTGTCGGCCGAACAGAGCCAAGCTCGAGCCAGTCGTTTTGTATCGCCATCCGCTGCTCGATGACAAGTTTCAGGTCCATGACGATTCCTGCGTCATGACCGATGCCGAGGTCGAAGAGCTGATAGAGGACTTCGGCGAGGCGGCGGCGCTGGCGCAGAAGGCGGGATTTGACTTCATCGACATCAAGCACTGTCACGGTTATCTCGGGCATGAGTTTCTGAGCGCGATCGATCGACCCGGCAAGTACGGCGGCAGCTTCGAGAATCGCAGCCGCTTTCTGCGGGACACAGTTGAACTGGTTCGCGCGCGGGCGCCCGGGCTGGATATTGGCGTTCGCCTCAGCGCTGTGGACTGGATTCCCTTTCAAGCGGGAGCAGACCAGGTTGGTGAGCCGGCGCCATTCAATGGCGGCAAATATCCCTATGCCTTTGGCGGCGATGGCAGCGGCATCGGTTACAACCTGAGCGAGCCGCGGAAGTTCCTCGCGCTGCTGCAAGCGCTTGATATTCAGCTCGTCTGCATCACCGCGGGCAGCCCCTATTACAACTTCCACATCCAGCGCCCGGCTCTATTTCCGCCGTCTGACGGCTATACCCTGCCGGAAGATCCGCTGGTGGGCGTGGCGCGTCAGATCAAGGTCACGGCGGAGCTCAAGGCGAGTTTCCCCGATCTGACGTTTGTAGGCTCCGGTTATTCGTATTTGCAGGATTGGCTGCCCAATGTGGCGCAGGCGACCGTTGGCGCGGGCATGACTGATTTTGTCGGCTTGGGCCGAATGGCTTTGAGCTACCCGGAATTGCCGGCTGACCTGCTGGCGGGTAAAACGCTCCTGCGCAAGCGGATCTGCCGTACCTTCAGCGATTGCACCACGGCGCCGCGACACGGGATCGTCTCGGGCTGTTATCCATTGGACGAATTCTACAAGTCCAGCGCTGAGTATGAGCGGCTGGCGGCGGTCAAGCGGGAGGCGGCGCTTCGTTAAGGCTGCGGAGGTTTGCCTACCCCTCTCCTCTTTCTTGAAAAGCCTGTTAAATTCCGTCTTCATTCATAGCGAGATCTGTAGGGGCGACTCTGTGAGTCGCCCAAAAGCACGCACTATGACAAGCACGGGCGTTTCGGCGAGACGACCCAACGGCTCGCCCCTCCTACATTGTCGCCTTTTACTTACAGCCAGCTGTAATCGGAGGCTCTGAGATTGACCATGCGGCCATGGTAATAGGGCACGGTGGCCATTTCCGGCTCTGCCAGCGCGTCAAGGCGGGCGTGATCTTCATCAGTCAGGGCGACCTCAGTCGCGCCAAGATTGTCTTCCAAGTGCGACATAGTTCGCGGGCCGATAATGGGGCTGGTCACGCCGGGCTTGCTCAGGACCCAAGCCAGGGCGATCTGGCTCGGGCTGCAGCCATTTTGGTCAGCCAGCTCGGTGACGCCATCCAGGATGTCGAAGCCGCGATCGGTGAAATGTTGATCGCGGCGGCGCTCGACGGCGGCGCCACGCCCGGCATCGGCGGAGAAGCGACTGTTGCCAGGAATCGGCTCGCCGCGCTTGTATTTGCCGGTCAGAAAGCCGCGCGCCAGTGGTGACCAGGGGATGATGGCCAAGCCATAGCTCTGCGCCATGGGAATCAATTCGCGCTCGATGCTGCGGTCGAGCAGGTGATAGGGCGGCTGCTCGCTGACGAAACGGTTCAATCCCAATTCCTTGGATACCCAGAATGACTCCATCACGCGCCAGGAGGGGAAAGTGCTGGCGCCGATGTAGCGCACTTTGCCCGCGCGAATGAGATCATCCAGGGCGCGCAGGGTCTCGTCGATCGGGATCTCCGGGTTGGCGCGATGAAGCTGGTAGAGATCAATATAGTCGGTTTGAAGGCGCTTCAGGGAGGCGTCGCACTGCTGGATGATATGACGCCGATTATTGCCGGCCGCCAGGATATCATCTTCGTCCATGCGGCCGTGGACCTTGGTCGCCAGCACAATCCGATGGCGTTTGCCGTTGCGCTGCAGCGCCTTGCCGACCACAGTCTCGCTGCCGCCGCGCGAATAAACGTTGGCGGTATCGAAGAAGTTGACGCCGGCGTCAATGGCGCGGTCCATGATGTCGAAACTTTCCGCCTCCGGCGTGGGTTGACCGAAGTTCATACAGCCGAGGCAGAGCTCGCTGACCATGACGCCAGTGCGGCCAAGCGCGCGATAATCCATGACATGCTCCCTTCGCAAGTGATTGTTCGCGCTAATTGTAGCGACGCTCAAGGTATTGGCTATGCGCAATCGGCTGGGGCATCCTTGGTTTGGGCGGACGGGCGACCCAATGCCGCGCGTAGACACAGCGGATCGGTCGCAACTGCAATTTCCGCCACGAGAGCCACTTTCAGTCGGAACGAAGCCAGTTGAAGGAGAACAGGGTATCATTTGTCTGGTTGAGGGCGAGCGGATGAAGGGAGGCGATATGCGGATTTACGGCAGGACTCAAAATGGTCACACGATTGAAGAATATACGCTGCGCAATGCGGCCGGCATGGAAGTCAAGTGCATAAGTTTCGGCGGCATTCTGACTTCAATTCGCGTGCCGGACCGGATGGGCAGATTCGCCAATGTCGCTTTAGGATTCGACAGCCTGGCCAAATACGAAGCCGAGCACCCGTATTTCGGCGCGATAACCGGGCGCTATGCCAATCGGATCGGCGGCGGCAATTTCAGCCTGGATGGCGTTGCCTACCAGCTTTATCAGAACGATGGCGACAACTCGCTTCATGGCGGTCAAGTCGGGTTCGACAAGCGAATATGGCAAGCCAGCCAATCCGGTGGCGCGCTGGAGCTGAAGTATCGCAGCCCCGATGGTGAAGAGGGCTATCCGGGCAATCTCGATGTGACTGTGCGCTATAGCTTGAGCGAAGGCAGCGCGCTCCAGATAGACTACGCCGCAGTGACCGACGCGCCGACGGTGCTGAACCTGACGAATCACAGTTACTTCAATTTGATGGGCGAGGGCGAGGGCGCCATTTACGATCATGTCCTGACCTTGAATGCCGACCATTACACGCCGTCAGATGCCGGTCAGATTCCGACGGGCGAGATCGCGCCGGTGGAAGGAACGCCATTTGACTTTCGTCAGGCGAAGACGATCGGATCGGGCCAGCGCTCGGCGCATCCCCAGATCGTGATGGCCAAGGGATATGATCACAATTTCGTTTTGAATCGCGCTGGTTTGGCGGCTGGCGATCTGGGGCTGGCGGCGCGCGTCTATGAGCCGAGATCGGGGCGAATCATGGAGGTCTGGACGACCGAACCGGGGCTGCAATTCTACGCTGGCAACTTTCTGGACGCGACGCAGGTGGGGACGAGCGGACGTCTCTACCGACAGAGCGATGGCTTCGCTCTGGAGACGCAGCACTTTCCCGATTCGCCCAATAAGCCGCAGTTTCCATCGACGGTGTTGCGGCCTGGCGAGCGATTTGAATCGACCACCGTTTATCGGTTTTCGACGGATTAGCGCGCGGGGTCGGCCTTAATCTTGCGCGGTCGGGTCAAAGGCGTCGCGAAGACCGTCGCCGATGATGTAAAGGCATAGCACGACCGCCGTAATGAGCAAGCCGGGCAAGAGCACCAGGTGCAGCGCTTTACCGTAAAACTCACCTGATTTGCTGAGCATATTGCCCCAGGTGGCGGTTGGCGGCTGCACGCCAAGCCCGAGAAAACTCAATGCGGACTCAATCAGGATGACGATGCCGATGTTGCGAGCGAGGGTGACGATGGTCAGCGAAAAGACGTTGGGCAAGATGTGCGCGCGCATGATGCGATAGCTTGAAGCGCCAATTGCCCGCGCGCTGACGATGTATTCTCGTGATCGTATGGACAAGGTCTCGCCGCGCACGAGCCGCGTCGTCGGCGTCCAGGTAATGAGGACTATTATTATGATGAGCGCCTGGGCGGTTGGCTTGAAGACAGCCGAAATCACGATCAGCAGGACTAGCACCGGGATGGAATTGAGCGTTGTGATAATCCAATTGACGAAGTCATCGACAAAGCCGCCGTAGTAGCCGGTGATAATGCCGAGCGCTACGCCGATCACGAGGGCGAGGAAGGCGGACATGAAGCCGATGAATAGCGAAACTTGGCCCGCGTAAAGCAGTCGCGCCAGGTGATCGCGGCCCAAATTGTCGGTGCCGAGCAAGTGCCCCTCGCTGAAGAGGGGCAGATACTTTGAACCTGAAGCATCGGTCGTATTGGGGTCGACGCCGAGGACGCCGGTGATGAGCGGGGCGGCGACAGACGCGGCGGTCAGGAACAGCAAAACGCCGATTGCCGTAAGCGACAGGCGGTCCCGCCAAAGCCGCGCGAGCGCCAAATCCGTAAGCGAGCGGCTGTGGAGGATGGCTTCCGCGTTGAGCTTGAGTTTGAGATCATCAGCCTGCATCGGCGGCTCCTAGTGGATACGTATGCGGGGATCAATGATCACGTAGAGAATGTCGGACAGTAGAAAACCGAGAATTGTGCCAATGGAGGCAAAGATGACGATACCCATGACGACGGGATAATCTTGCTGAATGGCTGATGTGAAGGCGATGCGTCCGACGCCGGGCCAGGCAAAGACTCTCTCTATAATTATGGCGCCGGCCCATAAATTGGTGATGATGGGACCCAACAGCGTGGCGACGGGAATCATGGCGTTGCGCATGGCGTGGCGGAAATTGACGACTTGGGGCGAGAGACCCTTGGCGCGGGCGGTGCGGATATAATCCTGGTTTAGCACTTCCAAGGTGGAGGTGCGGATATAGCGCGAGAAGAGGGCGATGAAGCCGGCGGCGAAAACAATTGTGGGCAGGGGCAGGTATTCAATGCGACCGAAAAGAGGGGGGCAGACGCCATAAAGATTGGGTACGCAGCGCCCGCCCAGGGGCACGATATCCAGCAAAATGCCAAAGATAAACAGGAGGATGTAAGCCAACCAGAAATTGGGCACGGCGTCGAAGATCACCGCCATGACGCGCGAGACATTATCGAAGGCGCGCCCTCTGTTCACCGCCGAAATGACGCCGACTGGAATGCCGATCACAAGTGACGTCACAACGGCGGCAATGCCCAACTCAAGGGTGGCGGGCAAGTTCGTTAACAGGATCTCCATCACCGGTTGTTTTTTCACAAATGAACGGCCGAAATCGCCGCGCAGGATGCCATAGTTGTCGCCCGGCGGCTCGGGGATGCCGTCGCCGTCTTCATCCAACTTCGCGAGCAAGCTGAAGGACTGATCGGCGATGCCATCGCCATCGCTGTCCCAGCGCAGCCAGTCATCGCCGGCCAGCCAGCGCAGATACTGGATGTGGAAGGGGTCGTTAATGCCCAATTGGGCGGCCAGGCGCGCGCGGGTTTCGGCTTTGATATTGGGCGCCAAATAAAGGCGTTCGACAACGCTGCCCGGCGCCAGCCAAAGCAGCAGATAGGAAAGCAGGGTGATGCCAAAAAATGTCGGAATGGATTGTACCAGGCGGCGGAATATGTATTTGATCATGTGGGATATCCGCATCCAAACGCGCGCACGGGAAGGGAAAAGGGAACGCGCCAGTTCGAACCGGCGCATTCCGTCTATGCTTATGCCAAGATGCTAGGGGCTGATGGCGAGATTCGCCATGTTGGCGTAGCGCGTTTCAGCGTATGGCATCCAATTCTGCACGTCGTTCGATTCCGCATACATGGAGAATGGGGCGAAGAGCCACCACCAGGGCACCTCATCGTGCAGGATCTGGCTGATTTCGTGATAGAGCGCCTGCCGCTCGGAAAGATCGCAGCCGGGCAGTGAGAGCGCCTGGTTGTAGAGCTCGGTGACGCGATCATTGCGGTAGGATACGAAGTTGAATCCGCCGCCGACCGTATCGCCAACTGGCGTGAAGACGTTGCGCGCATCGGTATCCTGAGCGAGATTGGTGAAGCCGATCATGATGGCGTCAAAGTCTTGGCCCAGCAGGAAGGTGACCAGGGGACCGAACTCGATCGTCTGGAAATCGACCGCGATGCCGATCTGCCCCAGTTGATCCTGGATGACGGTGCCGGCCGCTTCACGCACCAGATTGCCGGAGTTCGTCAGCAATTCGAAGGCGAACTCGGTCCCGGCTTCGGCGTAAAGGGCGTCTTCGGTGGCAACGAGCGGCGTGCCGGGGTCATCGTCATGATCGACGAAGCCGGCTTCCGCCAGCAGGGCCAGCGCCGCCTCGGGGTTGTATTCCCAGGGCTCGATGCTGTCATCGTAGCCCCAGAGCGCGGGCGTGCCGAAGCTGTTCACCTGGATGCCTTCGCCCTCGGCCGCGCCTTCAATGATATCGGCATAGTTCACCGCCTGGGCGAGAGCTTGGCGCACGCGGATGTCGCCGAAGAAGTGGTGATTGCCTTGATCGACGGGATTGCCGTCCTCGTCCAAGCCGTTGAGCGGATTGCTGCGGTCGGCCAGATTGAAGCCAACGAAGGTCAGACCGTCATCGACATATTCGTAAACCTGGAATTCGCCTGCTTCCGCGCGATTGCGGAACTCCTGCATGCGCACAGCGGGAACGGATGCGGAGCCAGCCGTGCCGACCGAGTTGACCTCGCCCGCCAGGAATTGCTCGATGCCGACCAACTGATCCGGTACGTTGCGAAGGATATAGCCCTCTGGCGAGACTTCCAACCAGTGATTTTCGTTGCGAATCATGCTGGTCTGTTCGTCGGCGACCAAGGCGCCAAAGTTGAAGACGCCTGAGGTGACGGATGGATTCTTGTTGTATTCGAGATTGTCTATTTCGGCGAAGTCGCCTGCGATCAGCGGTTCGATGTGATGTTTGGGCAGGATGCCGAAGTCATTCAATTCGTCCAGCGCGCGGCAAGAAGCCAGCTTCAAGTTCACGACCAGGGTCGTGTCATCAACCGCCTCCACGCTTTCCACGCTTTGCAGCACGCTGCCGCGGGGCGACGACGTCTCGCCGCTGGCCAGGGCGTCAAAGGTGAATTTGTAATCATGAGCGGTAACGGGCGCGCCGTCATTCCAGGTGACATCGTCGCGCAAGGTGAAGGTATAGACCAAGCCGTCATCGGAGAGCGACCAATCCAGCGCCAAGCCATTGTCCTGGTCGTTGCGTCCGCCTTTCATCGGCGCGCGCGTGACCGGATCGATGTTGTAGATGTTCGGGAAGAGAAATTCGGTCAGTGAGAGATCGACCGTATTGTTGGTGAGCAGCGGGTTAATCGTGGTGGGATCGCCGCCGAAGTTTGTGCCGATGAGTATGCCGCCGGTCTGGGCGCTGGCGCTGACCACAAAGAGGCCAAGGATCGCGACCATAAGGAGGACTTTGACTGTCTTGTTCATCATATGCTCCTCTTTCACTACAATTTGCGTTCGCTTCGTACAACCGCTCAAGCGTAGCTAGTATAACAAAGACAGGGGCGGTCCTGCTATATCTAGCCTGGGGGGGCGAGCCAGGGCTGCGGGCAGACTGTCAACGGCGGTGCTAGAAAAGCTGTACCTGTGGCGTCCATTCCACGTCGGGGTCGAAGGGATAGCAGGGACGGGTTATGCGTTTGAATGGCAGCGCGGTGATATCTTGATTGACGGTGCCCGGCGAAAGCGCCAGATAGCTTCCGCGCGCCATCGCCTTGAGCTCGGGCACGAGATAGCCGACCTTGACGGCGATGATGCGATGCGCTTCGGGCCTGATATTCAGATCGAGAAATTGCCGGCGGTGATGGAAGGCTGTGCGCCGCGCTGTCAGGATGATGCGGATGCCATTCACTTTAAGCACAACTTGCGGGTTGTTATCGTCAGCCTTGATGAAGAGGACCCGACCGCGGACCGGCAGTGGCGCCGCGTGGCGCCGGTCCAGCTTTCCGCCGATTTCCAACTCGACATTGGCGCCCAAACCGGCAAGGAGACAGCGCTCCACCGCTTCGGGGTCGGGAATGCTGGCGTAGACCAGATCGGGCGGCTGAAGCAATAGGGCGCGCTGCAGGAAATAGGTCGCATCGCCGACGCCGCCAGCTGTAGGATTGTCGCCGGAGTCGCTGATGAGAACGGGCTGAACCGTTTCTTGCATCGCCCGTTGAATGCAGTCGTCCACCGAGAGCGCCTCGACGCCGAAGCGGAAGTCCGCGCGATGATCCCAGTAGCGTTGAGCGAGACGCCGCGCAGCAGCGGAAATCGCGGCGATGTCTTTTCCCAAAGTGATGGCGCAAGCGGTCATACGAGGTTCGTCCGCCCAGACGTATCCAACCTGAATCGAAGCGTCCATCACGCGTTCGCCGTCGATCTCTATCTCAATCGCCCGATAGATGCCGCGGCCCGGCTCCCATTCGGTGCTGGTCTTCTCGCCTGGCAGGCCGACCGGGATCTTCACGAAGGCTTTCTGCGGACGTATGCCCTCACGCAGGCAGCGCAGCAACAGCCGGACCGCTCTTTCGCGCGTCTGAATAACGTCGATATGAGGCGCCGTTCGATAGCCGGTGATGATGTCGAGAGCGGCCATGGCGCGTTCGGAGGCATTGCCATGCAAGTCGTAACTGGCGGAGAGGAGACAGTCCGGCCCCAGCGCCGCGCGGATCGCGCTGTAGAAGTCGCCTTCGGCATCGTCCATGCCGCTGACGCTCATGGCGCCGTGCATATCGAGATAGAGTCCATCCAGCGGGCGCAGGCGAGCCAGCCTATTGAGAATCTCCCTTTTGAGTACTTCGTATGCGCAGGCTTCGACTGGCCCGCCGGGCATTGCCTTGGCGGTGACCGTGCCCAGGAATTCGACATGCGGGAACTTTGGCAGAAATGGATAGAGGTCGGCGAATTGCGGATCGCCCGCGCGGGTCAGACGAAAATCTGCGAGTTGGGTCGGCAAGGGCGAGAAGGAGCAGCTCTCGGTGGCGATGCCGGCGATGGCGATTCTCATGATCGATTCGTCTGTTCTTCTTTGTGCCAAACGAGGGCGGAGGCGCCCAATGCCCCATCGGTCAATTTAGACAGTGATACGGTGACTGCTTCGGCGTTTATTGGCAAGCAGCGCGCGCGCATGGATTGCAGAAGCGGCTTCTCCAGCAGATGCCAACTGGCGCGGGCGAGACCGCCGGCGACGATGATCAGAGACGGGTTGAAGAGGTTGACGCACCAGGCGCAGGCGATGCCGAGCGCTTGAGCCGCTTCGTTCATCACCGTAGCGGCCAAGGCGTCGCCTTCTTCGGCCAGTCGGATGATTTGACGCGTCGTGATCGCTTGCGCGCTCAGCCTCGAATCGGGGTAATCGGCGATGCGATCGAGGGCTTGGGCGACAATGCCTTTTCCCGAAGCAGTCATTTCCAAGCAGCCACGCTGGCCGCAAGCGCATGGAAGCCCGTTGATCGGATCCAAAGAAACATGCCCGATTTCCATTTCCGAATTTGAGGCGCCGCGCAGAAGCCGATTGTTTGAAATGACGGCGCCGCCCAGTCCGGTGCCGGCTATTAGATAGAGACAAATTGAGATGCCCTTTGCCGCGCCGAAAAGCTGTTCGCCAATCGCGCCTGCGTTGACGTCATTTTCCAGGACTATCGGCAGTGGACGGGAAAGCCGCTCGGCGATGGCGTCGCGCAGGCCGACATTCCGCCAACCGAGATTGGCGGCATGCAAGGCGATGCCGCGGTCGGAATCAACGGGACCAGGAACGCCGACGCCTATTCCGCGGACGCTTATGAATCGCGCAATGAGCGAATTTAAGTGCCCGGCGATTCGATTGAGCGCGTGAGTGAATTCGGCCTGCGCCTCTGTTGGCAGCGATGAAGCATGATGAATGTTGCCGTGGCGGTCCGCGACGACGAAGGCCATTTTTGTGCCGCCTATGTCAAGACCGATGGTGAGTTCTTCCGCCAATCATATGCCTCTTGGAATTTGTCAGGCGCCTTTGACTCAAATCTAACAGCAAGCGACGGTTGCTGACAGTCGCATTCGCGCCAAGCTGATGGTCATTCATCGGGCGGCTCGCGGTATGCGGCGCCGATATGCGGTAGAATCAGCATGGCGGTCGGCGAGATAGCGCGGGAGAAAGACCTATGGCAGCGATTGACACCGTTATCGTAGGGGCGGGGAGTCGCGGTTTGGCTTATGGTCGATTTGCGACTCAGTTTCCGAGCGAATTACGGGTCGTAGGCTTGGCCGAGCCGGATCCAATTCGGCGCGAGCGCTTCTTGAGCGAACATGAGATCGCGCCTGAGATGGTCTTTCACGATTGGCAGTCGCTGCTAGCGAGCGGCCGTCAACTGGCGCCGACCGTCATCAATTGCACGATGGACCGCATGCACTTCGAGTCGACGATGGGGATGCTGGACCTGGGCTATGATGTGCTGCTGGAGAAGCCGATGGCGCCGCTGTTGGAAGAAAACCTGCGTCTGGTGCAAAAGGCGGAAGAAACGGGGCGATTGCTGCAGATTTGCCATGTCCTCCGCTACACGCCTTTCTGGCAGGCGCTGCGCGCGGTTGTGCAGTCGGGGAAATTAGGCAAGGTCATCAGCGTCAGCCACCGCGAGAACTTGATCTATTACCACATGGCGCATAGCTTTGTTCGCGGCAATTGGCGCCAGGAAGCGACCTCCGGGCCGATGATTCTGTGCAAGTGCTGCCACGATTTTGATGTTCTATTGTGGATATTGCAGCAGAAGGTGGCTTGGCTTCAGTCTTTTGGCAGTTTGATTCACTTCCGCCCCGAGAATGCGCCCGAAGGCGCGACCGAGCGCTGCACGGATCCTTGCCCGGCGGCGGACACTTGCAAGTATGAGGCGACGAAACGCTATGCCCGCGATGGCGAAGGCTGGCCGCAGAATGCTGTGTCCTACGTCCCGACCGGGGCGGCAAGGCTGGAGCAGCTGAAGACGGATTGGTACGGTCGATGCGTCTATCAATGCGACAACGACGTGGTTGATCATCAGACGGTGAATATGGAGATGGAAGATGGCACGACTGTCACGCTGGTCATGAACGGGCAGAGCGACGAAGAATGCCGTACGATGCGCTGGGATGGCGCCAAGGCGACGTTATATGGAAAGTTTTCTTCGCGCGGTCACGAGATACGGTTGCACCATCACTTGAGCGGGGAAGTCGAAGATGTGCCGGTGATTGCCCGCGACAGCAGCGGCCACGGCGGCGGCGATTACGGCATCGTGCGCAGCTTTGTCAACACGCTAAAGGGGCAGCCAGACGACAGCGTGACCACCGCGCGCGCGTCGCTGGAGAGTCATCTGCTGGCTTTCGCGGCGGAGGAATCGCGGCGGGGAAAGACAGTTATTAACATGGGCGAATTTAGAAATCAACTCGCTGTCTGACTGGACAATCGCCAGCTTCACATTTACCAGAACCGACGCCAGTTGCCGTGCACCCCCGACAGGATTCGAACCTGTGCGCCTGGTTCCGGAAACCAGCGCTCTATCCCCTGAGCTACGGGGGCAATCTGCCCACATGTTAACAGAGAGAGCCGTCTTCTTCAAGCGCCGAGTGAGTGGGCGTCTAAGTCAGTTGCCGCGTTATGTCACCGAAGACACTGAGCAGTTTGGATTGCCTGGACAAGTCTATAATTCGTCAAGACTTGCCAAGTTTTGTTCTTGCGGCATCGAGTCGCATTCACCACAGTCCTCTGCGAATGGATATAATGTTTTCGGCTGAGTACTGTGCGCAGAGGTATTGCCTGGAAGGCGAAGCATTGGTGCGGAGAATCACGAGCGCGCTTTGTTTAGGCGGATTGCTATTGCTGGCGGGCTGCCAGGCGCTCAGCGGCGACGACGCCGTCGCGGAAATTGATACTGACTTGACGGAATACGCAGCGGAAAACGACTCGATTCGCGCGGCCGCGACTGAAGAAAAGGTCATGGCGGTCGAGACCATTGCCGCGGCTGGGACGCGCATTGCCCGGCTGTCCGCGGTGAATGGGGCTTTGGGCGCGACGCTGCGCGCGCATCACACGGGCACGCCAGAGGTGCGGGCGGTTGTGGTGAGCGCGGAAGATATGGGCAGTTCGCTGGACGACGATATGATGGATGACGAAACGGCGCAGCGGCCGCTCGATTCGACCATGCGCGTCACAGATCTCTCGACGGCGCGCGGCACCGATCCCGGTAGCGGTTGTTCGAGCGGGCCGGTGAGCCAGTTTCGCCCGAGCGATGAACACATTTACGTCACGGCACGCGTCTCGGCCTTGCAATCGGGCACACTGTTTGAAGTGGATTGGCTGTTCAATGGGCGCAGCGTCTATCGTGTGGAGTGGCTGGCCGATTTCTCGCGCTCATCGGTATGCATTTGGTTTTACGCGACGCCGGTCGCTTTCCCCTTCCTGCCCGGCGACTATGCGGCGACGCTGTATGCCGATGGCGAGGCGCAAGGCGTCACTGAGTTTTCGATAGCGAGCGGATAACAGGCTGGTAATGAATCGGCGATTTTATCCATGTTGGCGCAAACTCTGGCTGGCTTTGACGGTTCTGCTCTGGGCTTGGCGCGCCTTGTCGCAGGACGCCACCCCGACGCGCGAGACGCTCAATCTGGTTCCGTTCTCCGCAACCGAGATCGTGGCGGTTGAAAGGGTCGAACACAATATCCTTCACCGGCCGATCGAATTGACGGAGGACAACAATCATTGGATCGCCCGCGCCTACGCTTATGGGGATACGCGCTTGAATACGCGCTCGGTGCATCTCGGCGTAGAATTCGTGAACGAGCGAAATACGGCGGTGTACGCGGCCAAAGCGGGGAGGGTGGTCTTCGCCGGCGATGACTCGAAAACGTTGCTGGGACCTCAACTGGATTATTACGGCAATGTGGTTGTTCTGGCGCACAATCTGTATTCGCTGGCTGGACGTCAGCTTTTTACATTATACGGGCACTTGGAAAAGATCCATGTGCGAACGGGTCAAGTCGTGGGTGACCAATCGCGCCTGGGATGGGTCGGTTCGACTGGCGTTGCCCTCGGTCCGCATTTGCATTTTGAGGTGCGGGTGAGCGATCCATTTGACTATCGGCAAACGCGCAATCCAGAGCTCTGGCTGCAGCATTATCTCGAACATGGGATGATTGTGGGTTCCCTGCGCAATCAGGATGGCGACCCGATCGCGGGCAAGCGCTTGACGGTGCGTTCGACCTCGACTCTCGGCAGCCGCGATGTATTTACCTACGGCGGCGAGGAAGTGAATTCCGATCCGGTTTGGCGAGAAAACTTCGTGGCGGGCGACCTGCTCGCGGACGAGTATGAGATCGTGGTGCTGGACGAGAATGACGCGCTGGCGTATCAGGAGCGTGTGCAGGTAGAGGCATATCGCACGACATTTGTCGACATTGTGCTCGCTGACGGAAATGTCAGAACCATCGAGAAATAGGCAGTCTAGCGGTACACGCGGTAGTCGAAAGTGATTGTTCCGTCTCGCGTCGCATTGATCAGCTGCAGGACGGCGTGATGGCCGTCGGCGGTGCGCAGTCCAAGTACCGCGCCGTTTAAGAGAGCCAAGGGCAGCGACGTGAGCGTGGCCAGCGATGTGTCGACGGCATCGTAATGAACATGGCCGATTGAGCTAACGTCATTCAGCAAATACATGCCCGCCTCGCCCAGCGCAATCAGGTCGGCGCCGCTCCAGGTAAGGTCTGGGTAGCCGAATCCGTCCAGGTCGATATTGCCGACGCCGATGGTCGTCGTCCCGCTGGCGAGAATGGCGCGGTCAGCGATGTAGCTGTAAGCATAGACGCGGTTGTTGGCTTCGCCCGCAGCGCCTTCCGGAACCTGTTCATTGAGATCAACGACAATGATGACCGACTGCGGGCCGGTCGCGCCGCTGAGGATCTGGCTCAGTTGCAGGGTGGTTTGTTCGCCGGCATCCAGGCCAGCGGAATTTAAGCCAGCGTACCGGTCGCCTGGCTGGAAAGAGGTGGCGATGGCAAATGGTCCGGCGGCGGTTAAACCTTGATTGCGTATTGTGACACTGACAGTCACGGGCTGGTCCAGGATGATTCGGGGCGGATCCACGCGCAGGACGACAAGATCGGGATCACGCGAAGGCGCCGCGGTGGAAGTTGGCGCTGGCGTGGGCGAGGCCGGCGGCTGAATCACCGGCAAGAGCGCGTGGTTGCCGAAGGTTTCGACCAGATAAGAAGCCAGCCATCCCCATTGGCCCTGGAAATCAATGACCAGCCAGACGTAGTCGGGAGTGGCCCCGAGCACGCGAGCTTGCGTGCCGCTTGGCAATTGACCGATGACATCAAATTGCAGCCCGGGCCCGCTCCGCACATTTTGTACCGGGCTCTGGACAACCAGGGTATGGCCCGATGGAGTCGAAGTCGGAGCGAGCGTTGGAATTGGCGCCGGTGTGGGGGATTCCCAAGCCACGAGCGGCGCGCCCTCACTGATCCGTCTTCCGCCGCGATAGCGAGCGACGACATTCGCCGTGCCGCGCTCGTTCAGCCGGGTCACCACCGCGTTGCTGCTGAGCTCGCCGTGAACGAGATCGGCTGGATTCAGCTGGCCTTGAACGCCTCGGAAACGGCTTAGCACGGCCAGATTCTCGCTGACGCTGCCAAAGCCAGCGATGGAAGCAGCGACTGCGCGAGTCGCGTCAAAGCTGGCGGCGGCGAGAGCGTCAGGCAGTTGACCGAAGGCGCGCGCATAATCCAGCACGAAAGCCTCGCTAGCGGCGTCCCGAAGCGATGGCGACCAGGTGTCGGCGGCGATGATTCCCATAAGATTATCCGCTGGCACGATATTGGAAAACGCGGGATCGTCCGCCTGGTCATAGACCATCGCGCCCGAGTAGCCGGCGGCGCGCAATCGATTGTACACTTGGGCCGAAGCCAGCGGCGGACCGTAGATGGCGACCAGGTCCGGATCGGATTCGATGATGTCGCGGGCGATGGCGTCCGCGTCTAGCTCGATCTCATTGACAAGCGTGTTTGAGAGGCTAACGCCATAAGGCGAGAGCGCATTCGCCAAGGTGATCAGAGCGACTGTGCTGGCTCGGTCGAGTTGCACTGTCCGGATGCTACGGATCCCCAGCGCGTTTACCAGATAGTCGGACAGGGCGGCGGTCGTGACGCTGCCTCGCGCGCGGCTGCGAAAGATCCGATTCGAATTATCTTGCAGCAGGACGGTGTCGCCGGTTGCCGGTGTGATGACCGGAACGTCAAGCGCCTGCAACTGGGTCATGTAGCGCGTCACAAGCTCATCGCGCGCCGGTCCGATGACAGCGACGACGCTTGCCTGACCCATATTGGCAATGGCGATTTCCATATTGTCCGGGGGCGTGTGCACGACTGTCAAGCTGAAGGCGGCGCCATCAGCCGCCACGATGCCGCCCTCGTCGTTAATCTGTCGCGCGGCTAGCTGCGCGCCCTTGACCATCGAACCGTCTGCCGCGTCGATGACGCCAATCCGCAGCGCGCTCTGAGCGAATGCCGGCTGGTCGAGCGACATGACGGTTAGAGCGAACAGAAGCGCAAGACTGCGCAAAACCAATATCGGGTATGACATGGTCGTTGGTTTTCTTTCGCGCATTTACTTGCATTCAGTATACTGCAGCGAGTTTGAGAGGCAACATTGGTTGGCGTCCGCTCACTTGATTTTCAATTGCGCGCCCTCTATACTGAACGTGGCGGCGCCCCCGCCTGAGAACCGGAATAGTCCTACTGTCGATGCAGCGCGAACGAATCACGGATCACATTTTCGTCTTCCGCAGTGACCAGTACGCACAGGTGACGGCCGGCGTCGTTTTGACCCGCGACGGCGCGGTGCTGATCGACACCTTGATGTATCCGGAGGAGACGATGCTGATCCGCCGGTACGTCGAAGAGGGCTTGGGCTCGCGCGTGAACTATGTCATAAATACACACTTCCACGCCGATCACACGACCGGGACTTGTTTTTTCCCCGGCGCTCTTGTCGTATCGCACCGGCTGTGCCGAGAAATGCTTGCTTCACGGGGACGCGAGAGCTTGCGCCAGATGAAGGCAAATGCGGGAGAATTTGATCGGGTTGAGTTGATCTTGCCTGAAATCACCTTTGACGACGAAATGGCGCTGGACATCGGCGGAACGATCTTCAAGCTGCGCGCCAGCCCAGGGCACAGTCAAGATTCCATTGTTTGTTTGCTGGAAGAGGAAGAGGTGCTTTTCGCGGCCGATACGATTATGCCGATTCCTTACTTTGTCGACGGCAGTTCCTCCGACTTCATAGCGTCTTTGACGCGGCTTCGGGAACGGGATTATGAGAATATCGTGCAGGGACATGGCGAGATCATCTTGCGCGGCGAAGTGTCGGAAAAAATTTCGAGCGACCTCGAGTATCTGCGAAGGCTCGACGAAGCGGTCAAAGTCGCTCTGGATAAAGGGCAGGAAGACATTGAAAATCAGGTCTCGCTAAGGCGCTGTGGCAAGAGCCATGTTTTGCTAAACGGCATCGTCCAGCAGTTGCATCAGCAAAACATCCGCGCCTTGGTTGAGCGCTATCGTGATGACCCTGCGAAGGCGCAAGACGGGCCGTCCAGGTATCAATTAGAAAGAAACGACGCATGGTCACAGAAGAAATTTATCTGACGAGAGAAGGCGAGGACGCGCTGCGCCGCGAGTTGAGACAGCTCCAGGAAACTCGGCGTCCCGCGCTGGCGCAAAAGCTGAAGGAGGCGGCGGCGCAAGGCGACCTGAAGGAGAATGCCGACTATCACGATGCCAAGGAGCAGCTCGGCTTCATTGAAGGGCGCGTTCAGCATATTGAAGCGATCTTGCGAAACGCGATTGTGGTCGACAATAGTGAGCCCAGCGATGAGGTGCGCGTCGGTTCTACCGTGGTGATTCAAGAAGAAGGCGAGGACATCGACGAAGAATACCGCATCGTTGGCAGCGCCGAGGCCAACCCGCGCGAGCGTAAGATTTCCGAGAAGAGCCCGATAGGCTCGGCACTGCTCGGCAAAGGTATTGGCAAGAAGGTGAAAGTAGAGACGCCGGACGGCGTCATCAAGTTCAAGATTGTCGCTATCCGCTGAGGGCGGCAACCCAAACGTAGCTGATTCCCGCGGTCAGCGTACTCAGCACTCTCAAATCGTTCGTGAGAAAACTTGCTGGCAACAAGCAGAAATGGGGGGCGAGCTACCGGCTCGCCCGTACAGCTTTACTATCTTCCAGGCAAATTCTTTCAATCTGCTTTCACTATCATCACTAGCTTGGAACGAATTCAAGAAGCCCCATCGCGCTGGATGGGGCTTGCAGTTGCCTAGGAGTAGGGCATGAAGTTGCCGGTGCCGCCGAAGGGATCTTCCTCGTCGTCTTCCGGACGCTTGGCTGGCGGCGTTCCCGCGCCCCCGGCCGCTGGCGGCGGCGTTGGCGATGCGGCCTGCGCTGGCGGCGTAACTTGCAAATCAGCATATTCGTTGAATGGCGAGTGCGCTGGCGCCGGATAACCCTCGGCCGGCATTGAAGCGCCCTGGTTCTGCTTATGCCAAGCCAACAGCTCGATCTGCAAGGTTTCAATCCCGCTGTTTGGGGTGCCGCCACCGTAATTGAAGAGCAGGGATTTGACTTCAGCCTGGATCTGGATGGCGCTGCTATCGACTATCAGCCGGGCACCGGATTCAGCGGCGATGATATCCGTTGTCGGATCTTTGACGCGGTTGGCCACGGCTGAAAGCAGGGCTGGATCGCTCAATGCCGCCGGCGCGGCGAAGACCTTGGTCAGGGTCTCCTGCGATGCCATGTCGAAGCCCCAGAACTCGACCGATTGCAGCTCGCTGCCTACTCGCGTGGCGACAGATATGCCGCATTCGCCTAGGAACTGATTGCCTTGCTCCGGCCCCATTTCAATCGCGAAAGAGTCGTCATAGTTCTGCCCTTTCACGTAGGTTGATACCGCGCGCATGACAGGCGCGCCGAATTGAGGATGAAAGTTGCCGCTCTTTTCCGTTTCGTCTTCGCCCCATTGCGTTGCGGGCGCCGCCTCGCTGTAAGATTGAAATTGCTGCGGGGCAGCGGCCGTGGACGGGGACACTTGCGAGCTGGTTCGGGATATCGGTCCGGCGTCCTCGCTCGTTTGCTCTTGCCTGGGATAGACCATCCGCCCCGCGATGGTCAGGATCGGGATGATGACAGCCACAGCAGCAAGCGCCAGTGCAATCTGCAAAGTGCTCAGAGCGATACCGGGGTCTTGCGGCGCAAGGGCGCCGACTAGATTGCCATAACCGTTTATCTCTGTCAGCGCTTCCAGAGCGGCGCGTTCGGCTGCCGGAACGGAGGCTCTGCCGGCCAAGCCTTCTACGAAGCGCTGTGGATCAGGGATTTGCTGCAAGAATAGCAGCGCGTTGCTGTCGTCATAGTGCACGTCTTGCGAGTGCCCAACGGCGACCATGCGCACCCACTGTTCAATTGCCTGCTGGCTCATGTGACGGGGCGAGGCGCCGGTGAATTCCGTTGGGATGATGCCATAAGCGGCAACCATCCCGAGCATCATGCCGACTAAAACAAGCAGAATAGTGCCGCGTTTTGGGCCCGATTCAATCAGCTTTTGAATCCGCGGATTTGAGATACTCAGCCCGCCGGCCGAAAACGAGGCGGATTGCGCGCGATCCGATTGGTGACCTTGTAGACTCATTAGCAGCAACCTTTCGAGTCCAGGTTTCTCAGCATAACTGAGATATTACGTCAAGAAGCGGTGCGCGGCAGGGGCATCGCGCACCAACGACATTCAGTATAGTCACAGTTCTAAATCGGCGCAAAGCGAGACGGCGGCAGCCTTAAAAGACGGCGCTTTCTTCCGCGGCTTGATCCACTGATTGCAGTTTCGGAGCCTCTGCTTCCGTCGATTGCTCTTCCAGCTTCTTCAGGTCTCTCGGAAGCCGCCACACGGTATAGTCGCAAGCGGGGTAGCGGCTGCAGCCATAAAAGACGCGGCCCTTGCGGCTGCGCTGCTGGACGATTTCGCCGCGATCTTCCTCGCCGCACTGGGGGCAAAGCAACCCCATTCGCTCGAGATAGCGTTCGGTGTGCTTGCAATCCGGGTAACTGGAACAGCCGATGAATTTCCCGTAGCGCGAGTGCTTGATGACCAGGTCGCCGTCTTCGCAGCTCGGGCAGCGTCGTCCGACCTTCTCAACGATGTTTTGCCTCGGCATATTGTCTCGCGCCGCATTGAGACGCTGGGAAAACGGGCCGTAAAATTCATTAAGCATGGGCCGCCAATTGGATTTGCCATGGGAGACCTCGTCAAGCTGATCTTCCATGTTGGCGGTGAAATCGTAATCCATCTCCACGTCAAAGTATTCAGACAGCAGATCGCTGACGATCGTCCCGGTCTTGGTGGGATGCAAGCGGCGATCGGTCTGGGTGACGTAATCGCGCGTTTGAATGACGCTGACGGTGGGGGCGTAGGTGCTTGGCCTGCCGATGCCCTTGTCTTCCAACTGCTTGATAAGCGTCGCTTCGGTGTATCGCGGCGGCGGCTGCGTGAAATGCTGTTCCGGCAGAATCTTCCTAAGATCGAGCGTTTCGCCCACTTCCAGATCAGGAAATGTTTGATTCTGTTCGTTCCGAGCTTGGCGCATGCGCGGGTCGTCTTTGCCATAAACAGCGAGATGTCCGGCGAATTTTAATTTGCGCCCGGACGCTCGGAAGAGATAGGACATGTCGCTGGATTTCTGCCCCGCTTTCACCTCGATGCTGAGCGTGTCAAAAATGGCGGGCGACATCTGGCTGCCGACGAAACGCTGCCAGATCAACGTGTAGAGCTGCAGCTGCGGCCGGCTGAGATATGCCCCCATCGATTCGGGACTGCGCATGACGCTGGTGGGTCGAATGGCTTCGTGCGCTTCCTGCGCGCCTTTTGACCTGGTTTTGTAGATCGGCGGTTTCTTGGGTAAGTACGCGTTGCCATGCTGATTCCCGATGTATGTCCGCGCCTCGGCGACCGCCCCTTTGGAGACCTGGACGCTGTCGGTCCGCATATAGGTAATGAGGCCGACCGGGTTTCCTTGGCCGATATCAATGCCTTCGTAGAGCTGTTGAGCGAGTTGCATGGTTCGGCGGGCGCTGAAACCGCGGCGGCTGGAAGCGGCTTGCTGCAAGGTGCTGGTGGTGTAGGGCGGGGAGGGCCGGCTTTGGCTCGTGCCGCGCTTGATCTTGTCGACGACATACTGGCTCTGGCGCAAGATTTCAACATGCGGCTTTACCGTCGCCTCGCTATCCAGAATCGGCGATTTGCCGCCCTTTGTGTTGAAAGTCACGTTGACGCCGGAGATTTTAGCAAGGCGCGATCTGAAGTTGGACGAGTCTCTGCCATTGGTTCGCTTCGCCAGATCGGCGCTGATAGTCCAATACTCGACCGGCGCATGCGCTTCGATTTCTTTTTCGCGCTCGACCACGAGACGCAAAGCAATGCTTTGAACGCGCCCGGCGGAGAGACCCCCACGCACTTTCGACCAGAGCAGCTGGGAGACTTGATAGCCAACCAGGCGGTCAAGGATGCGCCGCGCCTGCTGCGCGTTGACCAAGTCCATGTTGATTTGACGCGGCTGGGCAAATGCATCGGCGACGGCGCCATCGGTGATTTCATGGAAGACGACTCGCTTGACGTTCGTCTGCGGCATTTCGGCTGCGGCTACCAAATGCCAGGCGATCGCTTCACCTTCGCGGTCGGGATCGGTGGCGAGGAAGATTTCGTCGGCGCCTTCAGCGGCTGCTCTTAGTTCCTTTACAATCGCGCGTTTGTCGTTGGGCACGCGATATTCCGGTTCAAAGTCATGCTCGACATCGACAGACAGCCGGCTCTTCAGTAGATCGCGCACGTGCCCCAATGACGACATGACGGTGTAACCGTCGCCAAGATAGCCGCCGATGCTACGCGCTTTGGCTGGCGACTCGACGATGACCAGCTTGCCGACTTTCTGGCGTTTGGCAGTTGATTTCGCGCGGGACTTCGCTTTGGATTTCGGCTTGGCTTTGCCTTTGGGCTTTTTGCGTTTTGGACGCTCAACCTTATCCGGCTTGGGGATGCCTTCGTGGGCGGCGGTCGCGCCCATCCTGAAGAGCTTTGTGCCACATTCGGAGCACTGTCCACGCGTGCCGGGTGCGCCTGTCTTGGTGTACACAGGCTCAGCAGCGCCCATATCTCGTTTAGTCCTGCATTTCACGCAATAAGCCTGAAACGCTTCGACATGGCTTTCAGTCATATCCCGTCCTCGAGAGTGAGTGTGGACGATTAGAGATATTCTTCGTTTCCGTTTTCACGCAGGTAATCGACCACCTGCTTGACATCTTGCGTGCGATCTTTGTGGCAGATGAGCAGGGCGTCGTCGGTATCGACGACGACAATATCTTCGACGCCGATAGCCACCGTCAATCTGTCGCTCAATACTAGGGTGTCGCGCGTGTCGAGGATGACGCGGATATCGCTGGCGTCGCCTTTGATGCAGTTGCCGAAGTTGTCTTGCGGCAGAATGTCATAGAGCGAAGTCCAGTTGCCGACATCGCTCCAGCCGATATCATTTGGGATGACGGCGATATTGTCCGCCTTTTCCATGATGGCGAAGTCGATAGAAAGACTGGGCATGGTCTCCCAGATGTCGTTCAGTTTCTCGGCGTAATCGGGCGCGTCAAAAGCCGATTGCAGGTAAGAGCACATGGCGAAGATCGCGGGCTGGTAGCGTTCAAAGTCTCGCATCGCCCGGTCGACGCGCCAGATGAACATGCCGGAGTTCCAGCTGTATTGACCGGAAGCGAGAAACTGCGTCGCCCGCACAATGTCCGGCTTCTCGGTAAAGCGGCGGGATTGATAGACCATGAAGCCATCAACCTCGGCGAGGCCGCGTCCCTGCTGAATGTAGCCGAACCCGGTGGCGGGATGCGAGGGCGAGATGCCCAGGGTGACGATCTGGCCCTCTTGCGCGACTTGCCAAGCCGCTTCCAGAACGCGACAGAATTTCTCTTGCTGCACGATATGATGATCTGCTGGCAGGATGGCGACGGTGGCTTCCGGATCGCGCTTTTGGATATAGCTGAGGGCGAGGGCGAGGGCGGGCGCGGTGTTCTTGGCGTAGGGTTCTATGATGAAGTTTTCCGGCGGAATCTGGCCGACTTCTTTTTGCAGCTCCGGCGCCAGCTCACGGCTGGTGACGACGAAGATATCCTCGGGAGAGAACAGCGTTCTTATGCGATCCACGCTGGTGCGGAACATGGAGTGGTCGTCAATCAGCGGCAGCATCTGCTTGGGCAGGCGCGCGCGGCTCATTGGCCAGAGCCTTGTGCCATGCCCGCCGGCGGCAATCAGGGCGTAGTAGTGATTCATCTTGTCGGCTATTGCCTTCTCGAATTGGGCGCACGGCAGTATTGCATAGGTCCTGCGCTCTCCGCAAGTCCCTTTAGCTCCAGCATCGTTAAGGTGCTGGTCACCGTGGCGGTCGGCAAATGCGTTAGTCTGACGATGACATCGACATGAATCGGGTCGGCGCCCAGTTGCTCGAATATCGCATCTTCTGCCTCATTGGCGGGTTGCAGCCGCTCCGTTGTGATTCGCGTCTGCGCATTGATGTGAGACAAGTCCAGTTCATCAAGGATGTCATCGACATCGGCGACGAGCTTTGCGCCGTCCTGAATCAATCGGTTGCAGCCGCGCCCGGACAGGCTGAAAATGTTATGCGGCACGGCGAAGACCTCACGTCCCTGATCCAGCGCGTGAGACACGGTGTTGAGCGCGCCACTCTTAGCCGGCGCTTCCACGACCAGAACGCCGAGAGACATCCCGCTGATGAGCCGATTGCGCTGCGGAAAGTTTTTGGCAAGCGGCATCGTTCCCAGCGGCATCTCACTGACAATGGCGCCATTTGCCACTATCTCCTCGGCCAATCCGGCATTTTCGCGCGGATATACCTTGTCGATGCCCGTGCCAATCAAGGCGATGGTTCGCGCACCGGCACCCAGGGCGCCTCGGTGCGCGGCCGCGTCAATGCCTTGCGCCAGCCCGGATACGATGGTGATGCCTTGATCCGCGATTTCCGCTGCCATCTGATTGGCGACATCCCAGCCGTATTTGCTGGCTTTTCGCGTGCCGACTATGGCGAGGCATTTCTCGTCCTCCGCCTGGAGTTGACCGCGAACATAGAGCAAGAGTGGTCGATCGGAAAGCTGACGTAGAAGCGCTGGATACGCTTCATCGTCCAGCGTGATCAGGGATGCGCCGGCGCGGGCAACCGCCTCCATCATTTGCGGCAGATCGATTCTCCGCCGCGCATCGCAGAATTGACGCAGCAGGTTGCCTGGCAGGTTGAGGCGCATGAGGTTCGCGTCCGGCTCCCGCCACAAAGCTTCGGCCGACTCAAAGTGCGCGAGAAGCTGCGATATCCTGGCGACGCCGAAGTTGGGGACGAGGTGGAGCCCCAGCCAATACTGTTGATGCGGTGGAGCTTGCATAAGGGTCCGTCAATGAAGCGCTAACAGCAAAAGCATATAACGCTGCATTTTTCTTTGTCAAGTGCGCGAGACGGGAGCGGCAAACATCGCGATTATAGATTTGCTGGCGCAGCCATTGAATGATTTTCACCACTGAGCGCAGCGAGATAATCTGTCAGGAATGGACTCAGGTCATTAACGTGGTGGCAGCAGCCCTTCCGGCAGCGTCATGATGATGACGCCCGAATCGAAGTCAATGCTAAGGATCGTCTCGTCGTGCGCCGGGATCAGAACTTCGCCATATTCCACGCCGTCGACGACGTAAACATCGTTGGCGCCAGTCTGCAGCACTTCCTTGACCAGACCGATTTCCATATCATCGGCGACGACTTGCAGGCCGATCAACTCAGAGAGATAGTATTCGCCGTCTTCAAGCGGGGGCGCTTGATCATTTCGAATCAAAACCTTTTTGTCGCGGAGCGTCTCGGCGTCATTTCGACTGCGGCAGCCTTCCAAGTGGAGCAGGACATATTTCTTGTTGAAGCGCAAGCCCTTCATCTCATACTGGCGCGGCGCGGCGTCATTGGGCGACTCGGCCAAATAGACCGAATCGAGCTGGGTCAAGTTCTCGGGATCATCGGTGAGCACGCGCATGCGAAGCTCGCCTCGCACACCGTGCGGGCGCAGGATTACACCAACCAAAAGGTATTTCGGCTGACTGCGCTGGACCGACACGCCTCAGTTATTCGATCTCCAGGATGACCCGCCGGCGCCGGTCGCGCCCACGTTCCGAATCGGACGATGGCATGGCGCGCAGCAGCGCTCGGATCGAATTGGCGACGCGGCCGTTGCGTCCGATGACGCGCCCCATATCGTCAGAGGCAACCGACAGCTCAAGAACGAGGCTGCGGCCGGTCTCCTTGCGTTTTACGCTGATCTCATCCGGTGAGTTGACCAGATTCTCAGCGATGTATTGGACCAAATCTTCTTCCATTATGGGCATTCCAGTCGCTTCGCTTAGCCGGCGTCGTTCGCGTTTTCAGCGGCCATGCGAGCGGCCTCACGCGCTTTGATTTTGCTCTCGCCGTCGCCCGGCGCCGGATAATTGGTTCTGGGGCTGGGCAACTCGGGCCGGTTTTCTTCCGCTTCTCGGACGAGGTCTTCGAGGTCTTCGCCGGCGCGCAGGCGCTGAAAGCGATCCCAGGTGCCGGTGTGCTCCAGCAGACGCCGCACAGCGTCGCTGGGTTGAGCGCCAACGCTGAGCCAGTAAAGGGCGCGTTCTTCTTCGATGATTTCGGTGGCCGGCCGCGTGCGCGGATTGTAGTGGCCGATGTTTTCCAGGTAGCTGCCATTGCGCGCCTTGCGCTGATCGGTGACGACGACGCGATAGCTGGGCTGGCGCTTAAGACCTTGACGGCGTAGACGAATGCGTACCATATCTCTTCTCCTGCCCCGGGGCTCAAGCGGTGAGGCCGGGGATATTGGGCATCTTGCCTCTGCTAATTTGATTCATAAGCCGGCTCATCTGCTTGAATTGCTTGAGCAGCTCGTTGACATCACGGACTTCGACGCCGCTGCCCGAGGCGATACGCTTTTTGCGGCTCGCTTTCAGCAGGCGCGGGTGTCGGCGTTCTTGCGGCGTCATCGAATTGATGATCGCCTCGACCTTCTTTATGCGCTTCTCGATATCGTCGTCGTTGAAATCGGCCTGCGTTTGCAGTTTAGACATGCCGGGAATCATGCCGAGCACTTTGCCCAGCGGGCCCATGCGGCGGATTTTCTGGAGCTGGTCAAGGAAATCTTGCAAAGTGAATTCATTCTTCATGATTTTGCTTTGCAGGCGCAGCGCTTCTTCCTCTTCGTAGAGCGTCTCGGTCTTCTCGATGAGCGACATGATATCGCCCATTCCGAGAATTCGCTGCGCGATGCGATCGGGATGGAAAAGCTCCAGGGTATCGGCGCTGACCTTTTCGCCCGTACCCATGTACTTGATCGGCACGCCGGTCACTGCGCGCATGGATAGGGCGGCGCCACCGCGGGCATCGCCGTCTACGCGGGTCAGGATCAAGCCGGTGATGCCGAGACTTTCGTTAAAGCCGCGCGCGATGTTGACCGCCTCTTGCCCGGTCATGGCGTCGGCGACCAGCAGGATCTCCGCCGGCGAGGCAATGCGCTTGATCGCCTCCAGCTCATCCATGCGGGTCTCATCAATTTGCAGGCGGCCGGCGGTATCGACGAGCACGATATCAATGTCATCCTCGCGCGCTTGCTTTAACGCGCGCCGGACAATGGCGGTAGGCGCATGCGATGTGCCTTCTTCGTAATATGGCACGTTGATCTGTTTCGCCAGCGTCACCAACTGGTCGACGGCGGCGGGGCGATAGGTGTCGGCGGCGACCATGAGCGGCTTGCGCCTTTCCGCCCGCAAGTGAAGCGCCAGTTTTGCCGTATTGGTGGTCTTGCCCGAGCCTTGCAAGCCGACCATCATGATGACATGGGGTTTCATGCTTCCGCTGAAGCTCAGGCGGCCCGGCTCGCCCAGCATATCCACCATCTCTTCATGGATGATCTTGACGACCTGCTCGCTGGGCTTCAGCGCCTTATGCGCTTCTTCGCCGAGCGCGCGCTCTCGAACGTCTTTGATAAAGTCCTTGACGATGGGCAGGGCGACATCAGCCTCAAGCAGAGCCATTCGCACTTCGCGCATGACGGCTTTGACATCGGATTCTTTGACGCGCCCGCCCTTGCGCAAGCCCTCAAAGGCAGTGTCGAGTCTTTGACTTAGGGATTCAAACATAGATATTCCCGCAGAAATTTCCCTGTAGGATTTTAGGGTAGCGCGGGAGCATAGTCAAGGTGAGGCTTGGCGCCCGTTGCAAAATGCGGGGCGCTCACGATGGAGAGCTCTCGCCCGCGGGCACGAGACGGAACATGATTAGGAAGGCCAGGATGCCCAGCCCGCCGGCGACCAGCCCAATGAAAAGGAAGTTGCCGTCGCTGAACTTGTAGATGACGGCGCCGAGCGCGCCGCCAGCGACCCGGCCCAGCGAGTGCGCGCCCACGTTCGCGCTCATCATTACCGCCCGCGCCTGGGGAAGTATCTCGCTGAACAGCGGCAAGGCGGAAACAATCGCCGCCTCGATGCTGATGAAAATCAGAAAAACGCCGAACATCGCGGCTGGCAGGCTGAAGGACAGATAGGGAACGATCAGAAACAGGGCAGCGGCGATCAGCATACCGCACATCGTGGTCCGCTTGGTGCCGAAGCGATCGGCGAGAGTGATGACGATCAACTCGCCGATGACCTCCGCCGCCGCAATCACAATGGTGACGGCGCCCAGGGCGGTCAGCACCAGCCCGAAGCTATCTTCCATCCATAGTCCGTAGTTGATATAGAAGATCTCGTGCGAAGCGGTCAGGCAGACGGTGAAAATCAGCGCGAATACCGACGGCGGATGGGCGCTGACAGCACGCATGGCGGACAAGGGATTCATGATGCGCGGTCGATCTTGGCGCCGTTTTTCTGGCGCGGCTTCTACCAGCAGCCAGAACACGATCGCGCTGGTTCCGAGCAAGATGGCGAGGAAGGCGAATATCGCCTGCAAGCTGCTGACATCGAGCAGGAAACCAGCCACCGGAGCGGCGATGACTAGCGAAAGCGCCCAACTGAGCTCGGCGATGCCCATGACGCGCGCGCGCCGGCTGAAATGGATGACATCGCCTATATAGGCTTGAAAGGTTGGGTCATAAATGATCTTGCCGACGCCGAAACCGAACATAACCAGGACAAAGACGCCGTAGTCGGCGAATAGGGCGCCGAGCAGGCTCATGGCTGTCATCATCACGAGCGCGCCGAGCATGACCGTTTTCTTGCCATAGCGCTCGGAAAGCGTGCCGAAGAGCGGGCTGAACAAACCAGCGCCATTGGTCAGCGCGATGATATTTTGGATGCTGTTTGCTGGCAGGCCAAAGGCGGCGCCAATCGGAGAAACGAAGGGATAGGGGAATCGTCTGGTTACGTTGATGGCCAGCCTGGCGAAGAAGATGGCGAAGATTGACCGAGCGACACTTTTGCTCAAGGGCGGCTCAATTCGTCGTCGATGGATTGCCGGTTACCGAAAAGCATTTTATCACAAGCGGGCGCGAAGTCCGTCAGACTTTGGTAGCCGGCGGCGAACTCAGAGGCGCGCCTTCCAATGACCACGGTTGGCACATCATTGAGGGTATGGCGCCGCGTGTTGAGGTCTTCCATGTTGCCATGATCGCTGGTGATCACGATCAAGCCTTCGTCGGCGCGCCATTCTTGCAGCAAGCCGGCGAGCACCTGGTCAAACCGTTCCAGCGTCTCTACGCCGCGTTGGAGCGTGCCCCGATGCCCGATGCGGTCGGTCAACCAGTGCGAGTGAAAGGCGAAATCGTACTCGCGGGACAAGCGAGCCAGCAGCCGCCCGGCTTCGCGCGGCGAGTAGGCCGGCAGGCCGTTGATGCTGAGATGCTCTCGCCAGCTGTCAGTTGTCCATTCGGCGGTGAGGGCGCGGCGGGCGATGACGTCGTCGACGGTGAAGTGAGGCGCGCCAGAATCGAAGGCGGCTTGCTGCACGCTGGAGCGCAGCGTTTTGCCGCGGGCGAAATTCCGCAGCAGCCCCGCTGGGTAGGCAGTCAGCAATCGCGCGGACTTGCCCCGCTCAGTCAAGCGCTTGAAATAACTGTGCTCGGAAATGATGGCGCGCGTAACGGCGTCGGGCTTGGGTCCGTAGTGGCGGCCAATTCGCTGCGGCAGGTTCAAGCCGGTGAGCAGGCTCGCTTGCCCGGTTCCGCTTTGCGGTCGGCCGGGAACGCCGAGGCGCGCATCGGTCGGGATGAAGATCGCCTCGCTCCCGCGCTGTAATCCGGTCGAGGCGAGCCAGCGCTTGCCATTCGCCAGGCTGCGCATGGTTGGCGCCTCTGCGATGGCGAAGGGGTTCGCGCCCGCGTCGTCTTCACCGAGACCGATACCGTCCAAAAACAGTGTCAATATGCGCATGGCGCTGGCAGCGGAGCAGCAGTCCTGATCATGGGCTGTAAGACAAGATGAACGGGTTGGTCAGCCGCTCGCGCCCGATGGTGGTCGCGCCCATGTGGCCGGGCAGGACGCGCACGTCGTCGTCCAGGGTCATCAGCCGTGTCATGATGGAATTCATCAGCAAGTCATGGTCGCCGCCTGGCAAGTCGGTGCGCCCGATGCTGCCGGCGAACAGCGAATCGCCGCTGAAGAGAATCTTGTGCTGGGCGAGGAAGAAGCTGAGGTGCCCCGGCGCGTGCCCGGGCGTATATAAGCTGGTCAGACCTATTGAGTCGAGTTCTATCAATTCGTTGTCATGGAGCAGACGATCCGGTTTCGCCGGTTCGGGCAGCTGTCCCAAGCCAAAATACATGCCTTGAAGCGGAATCTCGTCCAGCAGCGCCTCGCAATCCGCGTGGATGAGAAAGGGAATCCGCAGCGCCTCTTGAATGGCGGCGCTGGCCAAAACGTGATCGAGATGAGCGTGCGTGGCCAGCATCAATTTGATCGTCCAGCCTTCGTCTTTCGCGGCGCCCAGAATCGCTGGCGCGTCATCGACCGGGTCAATCAAGATGGCGTTATTGGTCTCCGTATCGGCGACCAGGTAGGCGTTGGTGGCGAAGGGTCCTAGCGTAAGCGATTTGATTTGGAGGGACATACTTGCTCTTTCACTCGGCGACTGGAACGCGCTGGACGATGGACCACAGTTCGGTCGCTTCCCGCATTTTCAGCAGCAAAGCGACGATGGCGAAAACGACTAGTCCGACGACTGTCTCTATTATCAGCCGCATCATTGTGAAGGCAAGACCGCGCCCCGGTACAGCCGCGATCCAGATCGTGTCCGCCAGCACGATCGCGGCCGCCATGATGAGCGAAGCCACGAGCGTCTTCAGCAGCGCGCGCGCCAGAGCCATCTCCTGAATGCCGTACCAGCGCCGCCGCAGGATGTAGAGCAATGATAACACCTCAAACATGACGCCCAGCGAATTGGCGAGCGCGAGGCCGCTCACATTGCCGATTTCACGCTGGAGGCCAATCGACGGCATCATTTCCGCCGCCGAATTGAGGAAGATACCGGCGTCGACTGAGCGAACATCGCTAAGCAGAAAGGCGGCGACCAGGTTGATCGCCGCGCCGCCGAGAGCGGCAAAGAGTGGCGTCAGCGTGTCTTTATCGGCGTAGAAGCTGCGCGCGATGATTTCCAAAGCCGAGTGCACGATAAGACCGATGGTGAACATGCTCAGCGTGCTGTAGACGAGAGCCGATGCCGATGCGTCAAAGGCGCCGCGTTCCAGCAGGCTGATCAGCGGCCGACCCAGCACGATCAAGCCGATGGCGGAGGGGATGCTGCTTACAAGGATGAATCGCAGCGCGCCCGACATGGCGTCTCGTTTGCCGTCCAGGTCGTTCATTTCGCTCAAGGCAGCCAAGGTGGGGAAGATGACGATTCCCATTGCCGTGCCGAGCAAGGTCTGGGGAATCTGCATGAGACGCCAGCCCCAATCGAGAGCGCTCACCGAGCCGACGCCCAGCCGAGAGGCGATATTGTTCATCACCAGGAAGTTGAGGCTGAATACGCCGAGGCCGCCGATGCGCGGGAGCATCAAGCGGACGACGCGCCAAAGCTGGGGATTATCCAATCCCAGCTCAAAGCGCCATCTCATGCGGTAGCGAAACAGCCCCGGCAGCTGTATCGAGAAGTGCAGGGCGGCGCCCAAGACCGCGCCGAAAGCGATGCCGCGCACGCCGAAACGGGGCAGCAAAAACAAAACGCCCGCCAGGATGCCAATGTCAAACATGATCGGCGCCAGAGCCGGCAGCAGAAAATGCTGATGCGAGTTGAGGATGCCGCTGAAAATGCCGCTGACCGCGAAGATGATGGTGCTGAACAGCAAGACGCGCATCATGTCGACGGTGTCGTCGGCGGTAGCCGGGCCGAAGCCAGGCGCGACCACGTTGCTGACCAGCCAGGGCGCGAGCAAGAAAACGGCAGCGCTGATCACGAGCGCGAGCATAAAGATAGTTGTGATCAAATTACTCGACAGCTTCCAGGCGGCATCCAGATCCCCTTGCGCCAGGAAGCCGCTGAAGATGGGTATGAAGGCATGTGTCAGGGCGCCGCCGGAGATCAGGATGACGATGAGTTCCGGGATGCGATTGGCGGCGACATAGGCGTCCAGTTCGCTGCCGACGCCAAAAGCCCGCGCGATGATCAGAGTCTGCGCGAGGCTGATCAGCTTGGCGGCGGCGAAGGCGATCATGACGGTGAACGTGGAGCGGGCGATGCGGCGATTGCGCTGCAGGCGGGAGGGGCGCGCCTTGTCTTTTGCTGCCATTCAGTTTCCTAGTTGAGGGCAGCCAAGGCTTCGCGGACGGCGTCGAACTGCGGATTATAAGCCAGCGCGCGGCGGTAGGAGGCCGCCGCCGCCTGAGGATTTCCCTGCGCTTCTTGTACGCGCCCCTGCCAATAATAGGTTTCTTCCAGCTCTCTGGCGTTATTCTGATTGATGCGCACCAGGCTCATGACATCGTCAAAGCGGCCGACCTGGAAGTAAGCGGCGAACGCGCCGTATTGATACCAGTGCATGCGCCAGGGCAGTTGCCCGGTGCGATTCGCTTGATCGAAGGCGGTCGCGGCTTCCTGATACCGCTCCAGCGCGACCAGGGAGGAGCCCATGTTGAACCAGGCGAAGGGGTTTTGCGGCTCGCGGCGCGCTTCCAACTGCGCGGTCTCGAAGGCGATCAAGGCGGCGTCTTCCGCGTTCCAATAGCGCCCCATCAGTTCACGCAAGAGCGGTTCGCGCTGGGGCTCGTAGACCACGATGAAGGTCCGATTAAAGGCTTGCCAGTGGGCATCGACATCGACGTAAGGGATGCTGACGCCTTGCGCGCCATCGCCCACGCCAAGGAAGCTGTCGAAAAAATAAATGACATCGTAGGCGTCATCATAGGCGATTAGCGCGCGATAATGGCCGATCCAGTCGTAGGCTTCAAACATGGCGCCGGTCTCGATGACAACTGGAAATTCATTGGCGACCAATAGCTTAAGCAAATCAAGCGTTCCGCCCATGCGGACGACCGCCTTGACGTTGCTTTCCGCTTCCACAAAGGCGGCCAGCTCTTCTGGGCTGACGTTCTTGTCCTCGCGGTTGGGCTTGAGGCGCTCGGCGGCAAATGCCTGGTCGCGCCGCCAGCCATAGTAGCTCAGCGCCATGGTGATCGTCGCCGGTCCACAGTTGTTCCAGGTTTGCTGCTGATGCAGAAGTCCGTAAATGCGGGCGGAAGTCGGCAGCCTGTTTTGCGACGAGCGTGGCGCCGCCGTCTCCACGAGCGCGGCCAAAGTCGGGACCGGCGACGACGCTGGACGGGTTGGGACGGGACTTGGCGCGGCCGCTGTCGCAGGGGCGGCGATTACCAAGGTGGGAAGGGCAGTTGCCGTTGCGAGCGCCGCTGTGACCGTGGGCGGCTGATCGACAGCGGCTTGGACTGCGTTGGCTGATCCGGTTGGCGAGGCGATTTCGAGCGGCATGTCCAGCAAGGACATGGCGTCGTCGACGTTCTCCGCCGAAACAATGGTGGGGAAAACGCCGCCGATTGGCGTTGGATTGCGCAGAACGCTCAGGAAGGGCAATTGGTCGATCATCCGCTGCTGCTGCGCGGGCCGCAGAACTTCGCGGAACCCGAAGATAAATCCGGCGATGCCGAGCACGACGAGGAGGAAGAAGAGCGTCACTCCCCAGAGAAGCAGCTTCGGCGGCGCCCGCAGACCGTCGTGGCGGCTTTTGAGATACAAGCTGGGGCTCGGCTGCGTATCGTGCAATTTGCGCAAGTTTTCGCCCTCGCAAATGCCTGCGGCGTCTGAAATCGAAGCGGTTGCGCGTTGTCAGCGCCAAGCGCCGTCTGACAACACCACTTCATAATATAGCCGATTTCGCTTAACTGCTTGACGGGGACGGGGGAAACGTTGCCGAACCGTAGCTTAAGGCATCGAGATAAGACTGCAAGATGATCCGAGCCGCCAGATCGTCAATGGGCTCGCGCGGGTTCCGCTTCGTTTGCTTCGCCAAGGCGCGCGCCTCGTCGCTGGTTAGATACTCGCTCACTTCTGCGACTGGCAGAGGGACGGCGCGGCGCAAGCGGGCAATCCAATCCAGGACGGCGTCGGCTTGTCGCGGCAGGCCGGCGGGCGCGTTGGGATTGTGCGGGACGCCGACAACAAGCCCGACTGCAGATTCTTGTTCCGCGATCTTGGCGATGGCGGAGAAGTCGGATCGGGCGCCTTTGCTGGCGAGGATCGTCAGTTCGCGCGCGCTGACGCCCAAGGCGTCGCTGACCGCCAAGCCGATGCGTTTGCGGCCGTGGTCGATGCCGATCAGACGTCCGATCATGCTCCTCCTTCGAGGCGCAGATCAATTCGGATCGCGAGAATCGGCAAATTTTGAATGCCCTTCGGATACAGTTTCATTACGGGAGGATCAGTCGTGGAGAGTTCGGGCTGTGATGCCAGCAGGCGATGCGCCTCGTCTACGCTCAAACCGGCCAGTTCCGCGCGCAGCGCATCCAAGTCTATGGCCGCGGCGGCTCTGGCGCTGGCGCTGGCGGTGAATTTGACTTGCCCGTCGAGGCGACCCAGCGTAAAGGGACCTCGCGTGTAATCAAGGGAGCCGGCTACGAGGTCGCTGCCCGGCGGAAGCATCAATTTTAGTCTAGCCTGCGCAACCTGCTTGCCGAGACGTTCGTCCACCGCGATAGCGCTAACGACGGCGCGCATGGTAAGCGACAGTTCACTCGTCATCGTCCCGACATCGGCCGAGAAATGGGTCCACTCTTTGCGCTCTTCTTCTACACGTATCGACTCGATGATTATGATCTGGCTGTCGGACAGGGTTGAGCGCATTTTTTCGAATGCCAGCGATTGCAACTGTATACGCACACTTTCTACTAGGCGCGCCTGGTCCTCGGCGGCGACCACACTGACACTGCTTACTCCGCCCCCAGCGAGGGGCGCCAGATTGATGACTGACACGCTCTCCGCCAGCGCGCCAAAGACGGTATTAATCATGCCGGCGCTGACATTTCCGATGCTGCCGCGGTAGCCCTCTCTCGCTACGACAGTGGCGTCAACGCTGCGTCCGACGCCGCCCGGAACCAGGACATTGGCTGTGGTCTCAAAGAGGATTGGCTCGCCGGCGCTGGTTCCGAGGATGGTCGTCGCCGGTATGATCACAGGGTCCTCGCCAATGTTAGTGAAGGTCACCACACCGGCTGCCGAGACGCTATCCAGCCAGAAGGTTCCGCTGGCGGGAATCGTCGCGGTGGTTTCTACAGTCTGAAGCAGGGTTTGCGCCGGAATAAGGCCTCGCTCCAGGTTTACAGCCGACAACTTGCGGTCAGCGGTGATGTCCACGACTGCGATGACGTCTTCCTGCGCCAGACTGACTTCAACGACCGCGCTCGGCAGCACGATGTAGAACGCGGCGCCGATGACAGCGATGAGCAGGAGCAGGACAAAGCCTCGTTCAATGGCGCTGCGCCAGGGAGAATGCCGTTTGCGATTTTCGATGCGAGCGGCAATCCGGGCAAGATCCTCAGGTTGCAGGTCGGCGCTCGGCTTGTGATAACGCGGCAGGAAGCGTTTCTGCCGGCCCCTTTTCCAGCGCTCTCTTTTGCTGGCTTCAACAGAGGCGAAGCAACTGATATTCAATTCGGCGGCGTGGGCGATGATGTGCCCGTCCTCGGGAACGAGCGCCAGTTGAATCGCGCGGCGGTAGGCTTCGCGCTGGATAAGCACCAGGTCCAGCTTGCGCCGCAGAAGCGGGCTGTCGGCATGCCAAACAAGGAGGACGCGGCGCCCCCGCAAGCGTGAGAGACGTTCGCGAACGGTGACGACGGTATCCGCCGCCTCGAGATGGAGCTGTTCTGTTTCGCTGGACATCACCTAAAAGTATAGTCCGAGATGGATGAGCGGACTGACCGCCAACGGTGAAATGCGGAATCAGGCGTCGGCAATCAGATGGCGAGCGGCTTCCAGGGCTTGCGGGATTTTGCTGCTGTCGACGCCGCCGGCTTGCGCCATTTGCGGGCGGCCGCCGCCACCGCCGCCGACGATGCGGGCGATGGGTTTGATCAAGTCGCCGGCGCGCATTCCGTCATTTACCAGCGCGTCGGATACAGCCACCACAATCTGCGGGCGTCCATTGATGTCGCTGGCTAGCACCATCACACCTTTGTCGACGCGGTTGCGAAACCAGTCGGTCATTTGGCGCATGGTTTCCATGGGCGTGTTGTCCAGTTCGGCGAGCAATGCTTGGACGCCGTTCAGGCTTTCCAGCTCGCCCTCAATCATTTGGTTGAAGCTGAGGCGCGCCAGCTTGCGCTGCAAGTCTTCAATCTCGCGCTGAGCCGCGCCAAGTTCAGCCTGGATCACGCTGATTCGATTTTCCGCCAGCTCAGGTACCGTGCCGAGCTGCCGCGCGATGGCGTTCAAGGTCTTATGCTGCGCTTGCAAGTGGGCATTGGCGGCTCTCCCGGTGAGCGCTTCGACGCGGCGAATGCCAGCGCTGACGCTGCCTTCGCTGGTGAAGACAAAGTTGCCGATCTCGGCTGTCCGATTGACGTGAACGCCGCCGCAGAGTTCGTAGCTGTAGCGTTCTGCGTCATCGGCGATGCTGACAGTTCGCACGGTTTCGCCGTATTTCTCGCCGAAGAGCGCCATCGCCCCATCTCTCCGCGCTTGCTCAAGCGACGTGTTGGCAGCGCGAACATCGTAATTCTGCAGCATCGCTCCGCGAATCTCGGCAGTTACGGCGGACAATTGCTCGTCCGCGACCTTCTCCGGATGCGAGAAATCGAAGCGCAGCCGGTCAGGCGCGACCAGCGAGCCTCTCTGCTGCACATGCGCGCCCAACTGATTGCGCAGCGCCGCGTGCAGCAAGTGCGTGGCGGTGTGGTTGCGGGTGATGTCTTTTCGGCGCGCTTCATCCACCTGCGCCGTCGCTTTGTCGCCGATGGCGGGAACCCCCTCGACCACTTCGCCGATGTGGACGACGAGACCGGCGACGGGTTGTTTCATCGCTTCGACTTTCACCATCCAGCTGTCTCCGCTGATCGTGCCAGTGTCGCTGACTTGGCCGCCGGCTTCGACGTAGAAGTGGGTCTCGCTGAGCACCAGCTCCACCTTGTCGCCGACGATGGCGCTGTCCACCATTGTGCCGTCTTGCGCCAATGCCAGGAGCGCGCCCTCAGCCGGTGAATCGGTGTAGGGCTGGTAGGTCAGGCCGCTCGCCGGCAGCTGAGCGCTCGACTGCAAATCGGCGAGGAGCTCGCGATAAAACTCGCCCGTCTCGATTTCGCCTAGGGAAGATCCGCCGCCGCTTATGCGCGCATGTTCCGCTTCAGCCTCTGCGAAGCCGGCTTCATCGATGCTGTATCCACGCTCTTCCACAACATCTTTTGTGACTTGGAAAGGCAGACCGAGCGTGGCTTTCAGATAAAAGGCACCCTCACCGGATAATTCACGATCATCACCGACGTTGGCAAGCATATCGTCCAGTTCATTCAAGCCGCGGTCCATCGTGCGGTGGAAGCGTTCTTCCTCCAAGGTGATGGCGCGCTTGATGCTATCGGCGTTCTCGACGAGCTCGGCATAGTGCTCGCCCATGATGTCGATGACCGAATCGGCTACGTCGGCCAGGAAAGGTCGCTCGAAGCCGATCGCTCGCCCGAAGCGGGCCGCCCGCCGAATCACGATGCGGGGGATGGCGGCCCGTCCCTTGGCGCCGGGCAAGACGCCATCGCTGACCAGGAAGATAGCCGCGCGGATGTGATCGGCAATGACGCGGTAGGGAACGATGTCAGCGTCGCGTTCGGCGTCGCTGTGCGCCGTTAATTCTTGCGTGCGCTCGATGATGGGCGTGAAGAGATCGGTTTCGTAATTGGCTTCGACGCCTTGCAAAATAGTCAGGATGCGTTCAAGACCCATGCCGGTATCGACGCCGGGCGCGGGCAAGGGGACGTCCCACCGTCCGCTGTGATCGGGATCAGCCTGCTGCCGGTTGAATTGCATGAATACCAGATTCCAGATCTCGAGGAAGCGGTCGTCTTCCGCTTGCAGCAAGGCGATGACATCCTCGTCGCCTCGTTCGGGAAATTTATCCCAATGGATTTCTGTGTTTGGTCCACAGGGTCCGGTATCAGCCATCTGCCAGAAATTGGTGGACGGTCCCATGCGAGCGACGCGCATAGGACTGATGCCGACCTCGTTGACCCAGCAATCGTAGGATTCGTCGTCGTATTCGTAGATGGTGACGGCGAGGCGATCGGCCGGCAGCCCATAGACTTCGGTCAGCAATTCGTGGGCGTACTTGATGGCATCGCGCTTGAAGTAATCGCCAAAGCTGAAATTGCCGAGCATTTCGAAGAAGGTGTGATGGCGGGGCGATGGTCCCACGTTTTCCAGATCGTTATGCTTGCCGCTGACGCGCATGCACTTCTGCGAGGTGGCGGCGCGCTGGTAATCACGCTTGTCGTGCCCGAGGAATACGTCCTTGAATTGTACCATGCCGGCGTTGACGAAGAGCAGCGTGGGATCGTCGGCGGGCACGAGCGAGGAGGAGGCGACCGCTCGATGTCCCTTTTCCTCGAAGAAGTCGAGAAAGCTCTGCCGTACTTCCGCGCTGCTCATCATGTCCATGGCTCTATCCTTCACTGGTTATTGATGAAGCGGCGACCTTCGAAGTCGGTTTCGAGCCGCTCTCGGCGGCATTATAGCGAGCGCGCGCGGCACTGAACAGGGGCGCGCCGCTATGGTATACTGACGCTGTGGAGCTTGCTTTGTCAATTAGGGATGTGTGATGGCAACAATCGAAGAACAGATCGAAGTGTTGATGTCCGGAACAGCTTACGGAGATCCGGAAACGCGAGAAAACATGGCGAAAGATCTGCGCGGGCGTTTGGAGGAATGCGAACGCGACGGGCGACCGCTGCGGGTGTACTGTGGCTATGATCCGCGCACGTCGGACTTGCATTTGGGTCACACAATCACTATGCGCAAGCTGCGGCAGTTTCAGGACTTCGGCCATGACGTGACATTTCTGGTCGGCACTTTCACCAGCTTGATCGGCGACCCGTCCGACAAGGACAGCGCGCGCGATCAACTGACGATGCAGAATGTGGAAGACAATGCGCGCACCTATGCCGAGCAGGCATTTAAGATTCTGGATGAAGATAGGACGCGCGTGCGCCGCAACGATGAATGGCTGGCGCCGCTCGATTTCGCCGACATCATCCGATTGGCCAGCCACTTCACTGTGCAGCAGTTCATGGCGCGGGAGAATTTCGCCAAGCGCATCGAGGACGAAAAAGCCATCTACCTGCACGAATTCTTTTATGCGCTGATGCAGGCTTATGACGCGGTGGCGCAGGAAGCCGATGTACAGGTCGGCGGGCAGGATCAACTCTTCAATATCCTGGTCGCCGGGCGCAAATTGCAGACCGGCTTGGGTCAGAAGCCGCAGATTGCCATCATCATGGGCGAGAGCCTGCCCGGCACCGATGGCGAAATCAAGATGTCCAAGAGCCTGGGGAATCATATTCCGTTGCTTTCCGAGCCTTGGGATATGTTCGGCAAGGTGATGAGCCTGCCGGACAAGGCGATGGCTGTGTACCACAAGCTGATTCTGGGCTGGGCGCCGGCGCAGGTGGCGGCGCTGGAGGCTGATTTGCGCTCGGGCGCGGCGCATCCGAATGAGACCAAAATGCGCCTGGCGCGCGAAATCGTGGGGATCTTTCACAGCCCGGTCGACGCGGAGGTTGCTCAGGCGCGCTGGGACGAAGTCTTTCGCGGCGGGGCGGGCGTGCCCGAAGACATCGCCGAAGCGGAATTAAAGGTCGAAGAAGAGATCCGCGATATTCTGGTGCGGCTCAATATGGTGGGCAGCCGCGGCGAAGCTCGGCGTTTGATCCAGCAGAGCGGCGTCCGGCTGAACGATGCCAAGGTGGACAGCCTGCAGGCGTCGGTCAAGTTGGAGATGCTGCCGGCGGTGCTGCAGGTGGGCAAGCGCCAGTTTGTGCGTTTGATCCGCGCGAACGGCGACGGCAGTGGCTAGGGCATTGCCGACTCCAAGCGATTACTCCATCGACGAGCTAATCTGCGTTTGCATCTCGCGGCAGGTGCGGGATGGCGATGTATGGGCGCAGGGCATAAACACGCCGCTGGTCGCCGCTGGTCTGATATTGGGAAAAATCCGCCATGCGCCAAATGCTCGCTTCACCTCGGCGATCGGACAAGCGCTGGTGCAAGACTGGGGTCCGCTCGGCATCTCCGATATTGAGAATCTGTGGGTGGGCAAGGGACTGATTCACCTGGGATTCGCCGCGGGCGCTGCCGAGATCCTGCCTAAGTTTCAGCCCAAGGAATTCTTTCGGCCGGCGCAAGTGGATCAGCGGGGCAACTTGAATAATATCGCCATCGGTAAGGACTACCATAAGCCGCGCATGCGCTTGCCCGGCAGCGGCGGCATCCCCGATGTCACGCCCAATTATGATCACAGCTACCTGTACGTGCCGCGCCACTCGCGGCTGACCTTTGCGCGCAAAATCGACTTCACCAGCGGGATGGGGCATGTGCCGGGGCGCCTTCGAGGCGGCGGACCGCGCTACCTGATCACCGATCTGGGTCAGTTCGACTGGGAGAGCGGCAGGATGCGCCTCACAAGCATTCACCCCTATGTCGAGTTGGATCGAATACAACGCAAGACGGGCTTCGCGCTGGATGTCGCTGAAAACTTGGCTGAGACGAATCCCCCCGAAGAAGAGGACCTGCGGCTGTTGCGAGAAGAGATTGACCCGCTGGATACGCGGAAGCTGGAAACCTTGGGCGGCGCGGCGCGCAAGGCTTTGCTGCGGGAGATCCTCCGGCGCGAAGGGTCGCGTTAGCTGGGAGGGGCGGCCATTCGCCAGTCACCGATCCCGCGAAAGCGATCGGCTGGCGACGCCAAAAAACCCACTTGAACACCCTCGATCTGGTCGCTGACCACAAACGAGAAAAGTCGGTAATAGAGCGGTATCGCGATCGCCTCTTCGGCAAAGGCGTCTTGCAGTTGCTGGTGGAGCGCGGCGCGGCGGCTGCTGTAGATTTCGCGGCGCGCTTTTTCGATGAGTTCGGCCACTTCGTGGTTTGAGGCGGCGCCGTAATTTTGTCCGCTGCCATATTGAGCCGGATGCCAATGGCGGTACAGATCGAAATCGCTGGCGGCTGGCAGCGCGACAATCGCCGTCTCGAAGCGCCCGGTTGAGAGCCGATTTGTGTATTCGTCAGCGCCGACCGCCTCAATTTCCAATTCTATGCCGAGCTGACGCCAGTGAGTCGCGATGTCAGCGGCCAGATTTCTCAGTGTTATTTCGTCTGCAATCAGCAAGCTGAAGCGGGCGGCCGCTCCTTCAAGATCCGCCGCTTCCGCGTCTGACTCGGTTGCCTCAGCGCCCGCTGCGAAGGATCCGGCCGCCTCCAAGAGCGCGCGCGCCTGCGCGATGTCATGGCGGCGCCAGAATGGATGAGGCAGGTAAACGGAAGAGCCGGGAGTGTAGGGACTGTCGGCGTAGGCGACTGCCGCGCCCAAGCGCCTTGCGACCAGTTCGGGCACGTCCAGGCTAAGCGAAAGCGCCTGGCGCAGGCGGCGCTCGGCAAAGCTCGTCTCCTTCCAATTGAAGATGAGCATGACAATCGAGGGGGCGGCTTGCGTATAGACTTGGCTATGGGGCAAGTCGAGCAATTGGTCCCGCGGCGCGAGATTGGCGAGCGCGTTAATCAGGCCAGCTTTGTATCCTGCCAGCGCCGCCTCCGCATTCGGATATAGATGAAAGCTCAATCGGGTGAGAGAGTAGCTTCCCTGTGATTCCTGTCGTTCGAGGAATATGGGCGAGCGCGCCAATTCCACAGTGCGTATAGCGTTGTCCGCGCCCAGCTGCAAGGCGGCCAGCTGAAATGGACCAGTCCCAATCGGCGAGAGATTAAATGGATGTTGCGCCAGTTGTGCTATCGTCGTGCCGCGCAGCGCATGCTCGGGCAAAATGCCGATCGTCAATAGATGTGGAAAGCTGCTTAGCGGCTGCGCAAGGCGGAAGCGCAGCAGATATTCGTTGAGCTTCTGCGTTTCGACCGTGGCCCAGAAAGCCCCGTCCGGCGAGAATCTGGCAAATTCGGTATCGCTCAGCAGGGACATCGTGTAGACGACATCATCGGCGCTGAATGCTGTGCCATCTTGCCAGCCTATGTCTTCGCGCAATTTGACCACGTAGGCGATGCCGTCGGCGGAGATGACAAGTTGCTCGGCAAGCCGGGGGACGACTTCGCCATAGTCGTTGGTGGCGAAAAGCCCCTCGAAGATGAGGCTGGATATGTCGCGGTCGACCGGATTCAAATGCGCGAAGAGCGGATTCAATCGGCGAACGGTTCCGACCAAGCCTTCGCGGTACGCCGGCGTTGGCTCGATTGAAGGACCGGTGGCGGTCTCTAAAGAAGCTGTCGCGCTAGGATTCGGGCGAGGCGCCTCGGTCGCTTCAGTCGTTGCCGGAAGGGAAGATTCAGCAGTGGGCTTGGGCGCCTCAGGCTGCGGCTGGCTCGTTTGCCGGCTGAGGCGAAAAAGGGCGCTCGCCATGAATACGACGATTGCCAGTGTCAACAAGATAAATTGCCAACGGAAACCGCGCAACATGTTGAGTTACCCAAAACCCAAAAAGCGTTCTGCTGCGGTGACAGAACGGCGAAAAATCATCGATTGGGTAGCGTAAGTGAGATGGCCGCTAGGCTCAGCCCGGCGTTGCCACCGCGAACAGAGCGATGCCAAGAAAGGCGATCGACAAAAAGATGGTGATGCGGAATAGCGTCTTCTCCAGCCCGCGGCGGGTGCGCGCGATGCCGCCGCCGGCGTCGCCGCCCAGGAGGCTGCCCAGCGCGCCGCCCTTCACCTGCAACAAAATCAAGATGATAAGCGCGATTGATAAAACGATGGACGATATCTGTAAGGCAACCGCCATGACGCCTCTCCCCGCGAAACTTCAAGAACGCAACACCTGAACTATATCAGTTGACGTGGGTTCTGCCTAGCGCGAACCGACAGACTGCAGGCGACCACATACAAGGTATACGATGCTGGCGCCGATTAGTCGCGCCGGGACTCGAGATATTCAATCGCGGCGGCCAGCTGCGGGTCCCTTGTGTCATCGTTGCCCCCCTCTGGCCGATTCCACTCGACGATGATATCCGGTGTGATGCCCTGTTTGTGGATCCAGTGCCCATTGGGCGTCAGCCAACGCCCTACGGTGATGCGCAGGCAGCCGCCGTTTGAGAGATCCGGCAAGTTCTGCACCGTGCCTTTGCCGAAGGTCGTCTCGCCGATGATGGTGGCGACGCCGTGGTCTTGCATGGCGCCGGCGATCACTTCCGAGGCGCTCGCGCTGGTTTCGTCGACCAGGACGACAATCGGCACGTCGATAGCGATGGAATCGCCACTGGCGCGAGTGACCTCCTCACTTTGGTTGCGAGAGACTTGCCGCAACAAGACGCCTTCCTCGATGAAGGCGCTGCCGATTTCTATGGCGCTGGCCAAGGGTCCGCCCGGATTATTGCGAATGTCGAATATCAGCCCGCCCGCATTGTGGATGTCGACGGCATCCAAAGCCTCATCCAGTTGCGATCGTGAGAGATCGTGAAAATCCAGCATCGCTATATATGCGATGTCCTCGCCGACAATGTCGTAGGACACGTTTGGCATTTCGAAGCGGTCGCGAACGATTTCGTAGTCAACAAATTCTTCTCCACGCTTGAATACAATGGCAACCGTTGTTCCAGGCGGTCCGGGGACAAGCGCCGACAGCTCGGCTTGGGAAAAGCCCGTTACACGTTCGCCGTCGACTTCATGAAAGATATCGCCGGGCAGCACGCCGACTTTCTCCGCCGGCGTGTTGGGAATGACCGTTACTACTTCAATCCGCTCCGTTGCTTCATCCGTCTTGACAGTCACGCCGATACCCGAAAATTCACCGGAGAAGTCGCGGCTGCGCGGGCATAATTCAGGACGAATATAGCCGCTATGCGCGTCGCCCAGCGCATTGACCATGCCTCTGATCGCGCCATTTACGAGCGTATCCACCTCGACCGGGTCCAGGTAGCGTGATTCAATTATGGAGAAGGCATCCCAAAATGGCTCGAAAGCCCGCTCGGTTTCAGTGATCGCCGCGCCCTCTTGCGCTTCGGTGTTGGATTGAGACAAGCTGCCGGCGGCGAAACCGGTGACGAATACCACGAGGATGACAATCAAAGATTCTCCAATGCGCGAGCGACGGCGCATCGCAGGCAAGCCATTCATCGATCATCTCCCATAGGTGCAGAAGTCTCCTTACCGATATAGTATAGGCGAATATTGCGCCGCTTCGGAACAGCCGTCTGGTGATGGGGACGCGGCTGACGAGCGGCAAACGAGCGTGACGGACGCAGATTGACAGAGCAAATGCCTGTTGATGATATCTATGTGCCGCTTGAAGAAGCGGCGACGACGGTGAAAGATGGCGCAACCCTGGCTCTAGGCGGGATGACGCTCTATCGCCGGCCGATTGGTTTTGTGAAAGCGCTGCTTATGCGCCGCCGGCCCCCGGCGGAATTGACTTTGCTGAGCTTTACCGGCGGGATGGAATCGGATTTGCTGGTGGGCGCTGGTTGTGTCAAGCGTGTGCGATCCGCCTATTTTGGACTGGAGGCATTTGGCCTGGCGCCCATGTTCACGCAATTCGTCCAAGCACAGCGCCTTGAGCTTGTCGAGGAGACGGAAGCGAGCATCGTGATGGGGATTCGCGCTAAAATCGCTGGCGTCGGCTTCCTCCCGTCGAATGCCTGGCTGGGCACCGACTTGCCATCGCTGCGCCCCGACGTAAAGACGGTGATTGACCCCTACAGCAGTGAAGCGCTGATGGCTTTTCCGGCGATCCCCTGCGATGTGGCTGTCATCCACGGGCTAGCGGGCGATCGGCAGGGCAATGTGCTGATCAATAACAATCTGGGAATCGACTTGGAGCTCGTCTATGTCGCTGATACAGTCATCGCGACGGTCGAGCGTGTCGTTGACCGATTGGAGCGGTCGACGGACGGAGTCATCATCCCCCGCCCCGGTTGCGACATGGTGGTGGAGCTGCCGGGCGGCGCCGCGCCGAGCAGCTGCTATCCCCTGTACCCCTTGGCCGGCGAAACCATTCTTGAATATACCGATGCCTGCAACGGGGGCCGGTTTGACGAGTACGTGTCGCGTTTTGCGCAGTCTTGAAAGCAAATTGTTGCGGCGAAGGTATTTGCACAGTATAATAGCAATCAACAACCCAATGTCGAGACTTGGGGAGCTTGCGCGAGCGGGCTGAGAGGGCGTGACAATCATGCCGACCCATAAACCTGATCCAGATAATGCTGGCGTAGGGATGTCTGCAACACCCTTGCTTTAGCCACCCCTGTACACACCCCGACAGGGGTGGCTTTTGCATACAGCAGATCCAGCTTCTTCAGTCTCAGGCAAGTGTGAAATCATGGCGCGTCCGATTCGAGCATGCGCCATGATGGTCGACTTTGCAAATAAGACGATTGGAGCTGAATCATGAGTGCGCGCGCGATTGCAATCCTTTTGCTGGTCTTTGTTGCGGCTTGCCCCGTTCTCGCTCAAGAGACGAGCCGGCTGATTGTCCTGACGCATGACAGCTTCGCCATGACTGAAGAAGTGCTGGCGGCATTCGAAGCCGACAGCGGCGTATCGGTCGAAATCCTGCGCTCGGGCGACGCGGGTCAGATGGTGAATCAGGCGATCTTGAGCAAGAACAACCCGCTCGGCGATTTGCTCTATGGCGTGGACAATACCTTCTTGAGCCGGGCGCTGGCTGCTGAGATTTTCGCGCCCTATGAATCGCCGGCGCTGAAATTTGTTGGGGAGGGTTTCCTTCCCGACGAGAGTTTCCGCGTGACGCCGATCAACTTCGGCGATGTCTGCCTCAATTATGACATCGCCTTTTTTGAAGAGAACGAGCTGGAATTGCCTGGGAGCCTAAGCGACTTGACGAAAGCGGAATACCGCGGTTTGCTGGTCGCGGAAAACCCGGCGACTTCTTCACCCGGGCTGGCATTTCTGCTGGCGACCATCGCCGCATTCGGCGCTGACGGCGAATATACCTATCTGGACTACTGGCAAGATTTGGATGAGAACGATCTGCTCGTTGTCGATGGCTGGACCGATGCCTACTACGGCGAGTTCATGGTGACAGGCCGGGATTCCGGTACGCGCCCCATGGTCGTCAGCTACGCCAGCAGTCCGCCGGCGGAAGTTTACTACAGTGAAGATCCCGATGCGGGCGCGATCACCGGCGCCATCGTTGGCGACAATATGTGCTTCCGCCAGGTGGAATACGTCGGCATATTGGCTGGGGCGGCCAACGAAGAAGCGGCTCGGCAATTCGTCGACTTTATGCTGAGCCCGGCCTTCCAGGAAGATTTGCCGCTCAATATGTTTGTCTTCCCGGTGCGGGAGGATGTCATGCTGCCGGCGGTGTTCGCCGAGCACGCTATGATTCCTGAGAATCCGGCATTGGTGAAACCGGCGGAAATCGAAGCCAATCGCGAGGACTGGATTCAAGCCTGGATGGAGGTCATGCTGCGTTGATGCGGCGCGCGCGTGAGCTCTGGATCGCCGTTTTTCTGCTCCCGCTGGCTTTTCTAGGGCTCTTTTACGTCTATCCGCTGCTGTCGATCTTCGATGTCAGCCTGCGTCCCGCCGGCTTTCTGGACCTGTCGGCTTTTGTTCGGCTGCTGTCGAGCGACTATTACATCGGGACGCTTCTTTTCACTGTCTATCAAGCGGCGCTTTCGACCGCCGTCACGCTGCTGCTGGCCACTCCTTGCGCATTCGTCTTTGCTCGCTATCAATTCCGCGGCAAGACGCTGCTGCTGTCGCTGGCGACGCTGCCTTTTGTCTTGCCGACCGTGGTGGTCGCGCTGGCATTCGCGACCTTGCTGGGGGTGAACGGCTTGCTGAACGATTTGCTGACGACAATGTCTTCGCTGGAGTACCAGCCGATCCAGCTTGAGCGCAGCTTGGCGATGATCATCATTGCGCACGTCTTTTACAACTTTGCGGTGGCGCTGCGCATCATGACGAGCTACTGGTCGTCGCTGGGTTTCAGGGTCGAAGAGGCGGCTCGCTGCCTGGGGGCGGATGAGTTGTCGCTCTGGCGCGACATTCGTCTGCCGCTGATTCGCCCGGCCATGCTTTCGGCTGGCCTGCTGGTGTTCATCTTTTCCTTCACCAGCTTCGGCGTGATTCTGATACTGGGCGGCATTCGCTTCGCCACGCTGGAGGTGCAGATTTACTACCAGGCGGTGAATATGTTCAACCTGCCACTGGCGGCGGCGCTGTCACTGGTGCAGATATTGAGCATGCTGTTCATGATGATGCTCTACACGTCCACGCAGAAGAGACTGCAGCTCGCGCTTGACAGCAGCGCAGCCGTCGCGAAGCGGCCTCGCACGCTGCTGGAGCGGTTGTGCCTCAGTCTTTGCGTCGCTTTGATGGCTATCCTGCTATTTTCTCCATTGCTGGCGCTTGTCTTGCGCTCGATTTTGGTCGCGGGTCAGTTGGACTTCGCCAATTTCGCCAGCTTGGTGGAAAAGTCTCGTGGTTCGCTGCTGTTTATCGCCCCTATCGAGGCGATATTCAACTCCCTGCGTTTCGCGCTGATCGCCATGTTCACCGCATTGTGCCTGGGACTCATCGCCTCCTATATGATTGAGCGCCGGGGACGGCTGTCGCGGCTGCTGGATCCGCTGTTCATGCTGCCGCTGGCGACGAGCGCGGTCACCTTGGGCTTTGGTTTCATCATCGCGCTGGACGAACCGCCTCTAAACCTGCGCGCCTCTTGGCTGATCATTCCCATTTCGCACGCCTTGGTCGCGCTGCCTTTCGTGATCCGCAGCGTTTTGCCCAGCTTGCGGGCGATTCCTCCGTCATTGCGGGAGGCGGCGCAGACGCTCGGCGCCAAGCCCATAGACTCCTTGCTGACTATTGAGTTGCCACTACTGGGCCGGGGCCTTGCGGTTGGCGCCATTTTCGCATTCACGGTCAGCATGGGCGAGTTCGGCGCGTCGCTCTTCGTCGCGCAGCGAGAATCAGTGACGATTCCGGTGGTGATCTACCGCTTGCTGGGCGATCCGGGCTTTGCCTCGTACCGTCAGTCGCTGGCGATGAGCGTCCTCTTGATGCTGGTCTGCGCTGGTGGCTTCGTGATTATCGAACGGCTGCGGATTGCCGGCGTCGGTGAATTCTGATGCTGAGAATTGAGCGTGTATCTCACGCCTATGGCAGCATCGATTCGCTGCGTGACGTGACGCTGGACCTTGAACCGGGCGAAATCCTTTGCCTGCTTGGTCCCAGCGGCTGCGGCAAGACGACCCTGCTGCGTATCATCGCCGGATTGGAGACCGAGTATGATGGCGCCGTCCTCTTTGATGGCGAAGACATAGGTCCGGTAGCGGCGCATCAGCGCGGATTCGGCTTGATGTTTCAAGACTTTGCGCTCTTCCCGCATCTGTCGACCGGGGAAAACATCGCTTATGGCTTGAAGAGGCTCGGCTTACGACGCCAGGAAATCGGCGAGAAAGTACAATCGCTCTTGAAGCGCGTCGGCTTGGAGCAGTTCGAAGAGCGCGATGTGGCATCGCTCTCCGGCGGCCAAAAACAGCGGGTGGCGCTGGCGCGCAGCCTGGCGCCGAATCCACGCTTGCTGATGCTTGACGAGCCGCTTGGGTCCCTGGATGCGCAGCTTCGCGATCAACTGGCGCTCGAGTTGCGACAGATTATCAAGAGCGCTGGATTGAGCGCGATTTACGTCACCCATGACCACCGCGAAGCTTACGCCGTCGCCGACCGCATTGCCGTGATGAACATCGGCAGCGTACGACAGCATGGCAGTCCGCGCCAGGTTTATCGGCGGCCCTCTTGCGCCTTTGTCGCGCGTTTCCTGGGCTTGAAAAACGTATATTCAACCAGTGACGGGCGCATGACCGGTCTGCTAAGCCTGGCTGGCGGCGAGAATTGGAGCACTGGTTCAAGTATATTGATTCATCCTGCGGGCATTCGCCTTGAGGGTGGCTGCAGCAACGATGCGATATCGGCCGAGGTCACGCTGGAAGCCGCCATATTTCGCGGCGAGAGCTACGATTTGACCGCGGCGACCGTATCCGGCTTGCGCTTGTCTTTTGCGCTGGGCGAACTCCCGGTGAGTATTGGCGGGAAGCTGAAAGTTTACATTATGCCAGGCGCGATCATCCCGTTGGATGCCTAGCGCGTGAAGTCCCTATGCCTTCCCAAGTCTAAACAGTATAATTGGTTTGTTGTTGCGCACAGCTAAGTACTGTGGGTTATGTCTATGCCGAGAGCGCTGTTCAGTGTGTCGAGCAAGCAAGGCATTATCGGCTTTGCCCGGGAATTGGTTGGGCTTGGCTGGGAGATCGTCGCCAGTGGCGGCACGGGCCAGACTTTGTCCGATGCCGGCATCCCGATAACCAAAGTCGAGCGCGTCACCGGGCAGGGAGAGATGCTGGGCGGACGGGTCAAAACTTTGCACCCGGCAATCCACAGCGGCATTCTGGCGCGCGACACGAGCGATGACTTCGCGGAATTGGCCGCGCGCGGAATCGCGCCCATCAGCCTGGTTGTCTGCAACTTATATCCCTTCAGCGAGACGATTCGGCGCCCGGATGTAACAGTCGAAGCGGCGATTGAGCAGATTGACATCGGCGGGGTGACGCTGCTTCGCGCGGCGGCGAAGAATTTCTCTCGCGTAACGGTGCTATGCGACCCACTAGATTATTCGAGTGTCCTGGTCGCAATGAAAGCTGAAGGCAGCACAAGTTTGGCGCAGCGCCGGGAACTGGCTGTCAAGGCTTTTGCCCACAGCCGCGATTACGACGAAGCCATCCACGCTTATCTTAGCGAATCGGATCTTGCCGAGCCAGCCGACAGCGATGTGCCTGAGTTAATCTCGATTGGCCTGCAGCGCAGTCATGAATTGCGCTATGGAGAGAATCCGCATCAGTCGGCCGCCTACTATGCGCGGAACGCGGAACCTTCTCCGCTGGGCGCCGATCAATTGGCGGGCAAACAGCTCTCATACAACAATATCCTGGACGTCGACGCGGCTTGGCGCGCTGTCTGCGGCTTTGAAGAGCCGACCGTTGTCATTGTCAAGCATCTCAATCCAACCGGCGTCGCGAGCGCGGACACGGTGACGGGCGCCTTTCCGCTGGCGCTGGCGTCGGACTCGAAGTCGGCTTTCGGCGGCATCATCGCGGCCAATCGCGCGGTGGACTCAGAATTCGTGGATGCTTTGGGCTCAATGTTCATAGAGGCGATCATTGCGCCGAGTTTCGCCTTTGAGGTGGTCAAGCAACTGCAAGGCAACCGCAAGAATTGCCGGGTTCTGCAAATGCCCCATCCTTTCACCGGGGGCGCTTACGAGTTTCGCAGTGTGACGAACGGTCTGCTATTGCAGCGACCGGACATCGGCGCGCCGCCGGAAGCCCGCATGAAAATGGTGACGAGGCGACTGCCAACCGACGAAGAGATGGAGTCGCTGTTGTTCGCCTGGAAGGCGGTTCAGCACGTGAAATCCAACGCGATTGTGCTGGCGCAAGGCAAGCGCACGGTGGGAATCGGCGGCGGCTTGCCCAGCCGGGTTGACGCGGCGGAGCTAGCGATCAAGAAGGCGGAGGGGGAGACGGTGGATGCGGCGATGGCATCAGACGCCTTCTTCCCATTTCCCGACAGCATTGAGTTTGCAGCCAGAGCCGGCGTCACCAGCGTCATCCAGCCCGGCGGATCAATTCGTGACGCTCAGGTGATCAAGGCTGCCAACTATTTCGACATGGCGATGATATTCACCGGCACGCGACATTTTCGTCACTAGTCAGATGCTAGTCCGAGTCTTCCCCATTTTCCGCGGAATCGGTCTGTCGGCGGCTGCCGAGGAAGGGCAGCTCGCCTTTTTCCCAAGCCACCAAGAGCGGCACGGCGGTGAAGATTGAGGAATAGGTCCCCGACAGCAGCCCAATAAACAAGATGGCGATGAACTGTTTCACGGTTTCGCCACCGAAGAGCAGAATCGCAATCATGATGAAGAAAGCGTTCAATTGGGTGGCCAGCGAACGGTGGATCGTCTCCCAGATGCTGCGGTTGACGATCGTTTCATAAGGCTCGCCCAGATGCTTGGGGATGTTTTCGCGGATGCGGTCGAAGACGACGATCGAGTCTTGGACTGAGAAGCCGACCACAGTCAAGACGGCGGTCAGGAAGAGCGCGTCAATCTCCCAGCCGAGCAGCAGCCCAAGGAGTGACATGACGCCCATCACCACCAGAATGTCGTGAATCATGGCGGCGATGGCGCAAACGCCATAACGGATCGCATTGGGCACCTGCCGGAAAGCGATCACGATGAAGCCGGTGATGACCAGCGCGCCGACGGCTACCGCTGCCAGCGCCGATCGGGTCACTTCTTGGCCGATGGTGGCGGAAACCGTCTCAACGCGGAAGCTGTCTCGGTTCAGCGGCGACAACTCGGACAGCCGCGCGATGATGCTCTCGGTGACGCTAACGTCGTGGAAGCTGGCGCGCACCGACCAGCGGAATTCCTCCCGCCCCCCAATCTGCTGAATGATCACATTGTCGTCGCCGACGGCATTGAAAACGCGGCGGATGCCATCTTCGCTGGCGCCGCTCTGATCAAACTTCAGTTCGTAGATGCTGCCGCCCAGGAAGTCTATGCTCAGGCGAAAGGGGGCGCCCGTCGTCAGCGTTGAATAGATCATGATCACGAGGCCGGGCACGATGACCAGGGCGGACAGGATGAAGAACCAGCGGCGTTTCTGAACGATGCTAAACATGGCTGGTCAACCTCATGCGCCCAGGATCGCGCGGTTGTTCGATATGGTACCGCGAAAGAGGCCGACAAGGATGTATAGAAAGGTACGCGTGACGATCACGGCTGTGAACAGATTCAGCACCAGCCCGATCGCTAAAGTCACGGCGAAGCCGGCGACGATGCTGGCGCCGGGCGTCTGCCCGAACATGAAGAGAATCCCGCAGATGATGATGGTGGACAGGTTGGAATCGCGGATGGATGTCCAGGCGCGGTCGAAGCCGGCTTTCAGCGCGGCATCCAGCGGCAAGCCAGCGCGCAGTTCTTCCTTGATGCGCTCAAAGATGAGAATGTTGCCATCGACAGCAGTGCCGATCGAGATTAGAAAACCGGTGATGGCGGGCAGGGTCAGCGTGACCGGCAGCAGCTTGAACACGGCGATATTGAGAAAGATGAAAACGACCAGCGCCAGATCGGCGGCGAAGCCAGGCAGGCGATAATAGATCAGCATGAAAGCCAGGACGACGATAACGCCAACGACGCCGGCCTGCACGCTCAGCCGCACCGATTCCTGGCCCAGCGTGGCGCCCACTTCCTGCGTGCTTTCGATACGCAGCGGGATCGGCAAGGCGCCGGAGCGCAGCTGCAGCGCCAGGGTATTGGCTTCTTCTTCGCTGAATTGACCGGTGATGACGCCGCCGGATGATAGCTGAGCTTGAATAATGGGCGCCGACAGCACTTCGCCGTCCAGGACAATCGCCATGGGCTCGCCGATGCGATCGCGCGTGAAGCTGCCGAAGACGTCCTGGAAATCTTCTTTGACTTCGAAATTGATCATCCATTCCGGGCTGCCCGTGCCTTGTGGCGGCGAGAGGACTGCGCTGGCCGCTTGCAAGCCGGCGCCGGTCATCACCGTTCGGAAGGGCAGGCCCGTCACCGGATGCGTCCGCCGATCAGCCAGCGGGTCCGTTTCGCCTTCCGCCAGCGTCGCGTTCTGGCGCAGGGCAACTTGCTCGCTGGTCACAATCTCTCGACCGACGAGATCGACCACTTGATTGCGCAATCCGCCGAAGTCAACGAATTCCAGCAGAGCGGTGCGCTGGATGGTCGCTACCGCTTGCGCCGGATCGCGCACGCCGGGCAGCTCAACCAGGATGCGATCGCGCCCTTGAACTTGTACGGTGGCTTCGGTCAATCCCAGCGCATTCACGCGGCGGGCGACGTTGTTGGCGGTCTCGCCCAAGTCTTCCAGCGTAAAGTTATCAATCGCCGTATCGGCTTGCAGCAGCACGCGCAATCCGCCGACGAGATCCAGCCCCAGGCTTTGGGTGATGTTCAGAACAAAGTCGTATTCGCCATCGCCGTTGAAGTCAAGCTCGAGGTTTTCACTGCATTTGAGATTGGCGCTGTCGGCGGCCGCGGCGCAAGCTTCGCTTTGCACGCCCTTGAATGCCGGCGGCGTCGCCACCCAGATGCAAAAGGCGCTCAGCAAGGCTATGAAGATGAGCCATCGAGCGTGGCTGCTCATTCGCTTCGCCTTCCGTCAGTTGAAGATCTTTCAGGCTGAAGTCTGCTCGCCGCGCCGCGTCTTGATACCAAGCTTCGCGTTGTAAGCGAGTTCATCGGGATCATAAACTTGCTGCAATGCCGCCGTCAACAGCTTAATCCGGACGCCGTCCGCGATCTCAATATGCGAGACGCCTTGGTCGACGTCAATATCGATGATCTTGCCAACGATGCCGCCGTAGGTGACGATCTCGTCGCCCACGTGCAAGGAACGCACGACCTTCTGCTTGTGCTGGAAAGCGCGCTGTTTGGGAAAGATGATCAGCGACCAATAGCCGCCTAGGACCAGGGCGAGGATCGCGAATACGAGGACAAACTCCGGCATTTCCACCCATCCACTGTACGCAAAACGAGAACATTATATGGGTGAAGCGCCGCTTAAGCCAGTCCCATTCGCATCCCTTGAGCGCTGGGCTGCGCGGCAATACTGGCGGGGGCGAACGCCGCTCCCGCTTTATCGCCAGCGAGGGCGCCAAGGTAAACCCACGTTAGCAATGAAAAGACCGCCGCTGGAATGAAATCCTGAATACAATGCAAAGTGCGTACGGGCTAGCCGGCGGCTCGCCCGCTCTGGATAAAGATTGCCATCGACTTCTCACCTGACTGGCTTTGAACGACAAAGATGCGTGATTGGCCGGTCAAGCAAATCATGCGGTCGGCAATAAGCGCCGCCTGGCTTGCTTGACCAATTCTTGAATCGAATCTAAAATAGCGAATGGAATCGCCGCTCGCTGATTGAGGTGAACCCAATGACGCGTAAAATGCTGAACCGATCCACTTTGCTACCAGTCCTTTTGTTTATGCTTCTTTCTGTCATCGCGCTTCCGGCGAGCGCCGGCGATGTCTACCTGACCAATAACCGTGGCTCTGAAAGCGCTGTCTTTTTCATCAAGGATGAACCGTCGCTGGTCATCAATGGCTTTGATTTGACGCCGCTGGGGATGGACCTGCCCACGGCGCTGGATGCGATCAGCATTTCTGTCGACGCGCCTGTGCCCGGCAGCACCATTGATTTGGTGGTGTATCAAGACGCCAATGGCGGCTCGCCAATTGACGCGACGCTCGTTCACCGCCAGTCGATATCGATGAACCGACCCGGCGTCAATCGAATTGAACTGGATCGAGCGGCGATCATTACCGAGCCAGTCGTATGGGTCGGTTTCTATCTGCCGGTTGATTTTCGCTTTTTCGCCGACCAATCCGGCTCGTCCACCTTGACCTATTGGGCGTGGACGCCTGAGGGGACCTTTGATCTGACTTCGCTGGCGAACGCCGCGGTGCTCGGGCCGGGAGACGGGACAGAGCCGGTGGAAATCTCCATGGAAGGCATCGCCCGCATCACGGCGGAAACGCGGACGCCAGACTATGACGAGACGGCCGCCGCTTTTCCGCTCACGGAACAGATGACGACCAGTTCGGCGCAGGACACCTCATTGCTGCGCGATTACGATGATTGCCGCAATCTCGCTTATGACCCGGCTGACAACTCCATTTCCACCGGGCTGTCATTCCCGCTCTATTGCCGTCACGCCGACGCCTATGAGACGCCGTACCAGATCGCCAATCCGCCCGACCAGATTCTGGAAGTGGACCGCCGCGGGCAACTGTACAAGCTGTCGACCTTTTTGACTGATGATCAGTTCGTTCCCGGAAGAGCCAGCCAATTGCCGGTCCGCGTCACCCATTGTATGAGAATCGCGCCGGACGATTTGGAACGCGCCGTCATCGGTGAGGTTCGCGAATCGGAGACGGCCGGCGAGCGCTGGTATATTTTGCCGACCGCGCGCATCGGTGATGCCGTCTGCGCCGAGGTGTCTGTGGCCAATTACCTGTCCTACTTCGTGCCGCGAACGGCGGAATCGGCGCCCAATATCAATCTCGTGGTCGGCTGGACGGAAGTGACCCCCCATCCCTTGCACTGCGGGGCGGAGGCGAGGCTGCGCGTGCCGATCGTCAATACGGGCTTGAGCTGGTTCAAGACGCCATCAGGCCACGTGAGCGTGGCGGTGGAAGATTTCCACGTGGGCACCGGGATATCGACAGCCAGGTATGTCTTGCAAGTCAACACTGATCAATTTGGTCCAGGCGTGCGGCGCGTGCTGGATCTGGGTCCTATCTTTGTCGAACAGTTCGTCGACGAATTGCATCGAATTGAGGTGCGGCTGGACGACGCCAACGCCGTCCCGGAGACGAACGAAGCAGATAATATCTGGGTCACGGAGTATGTTTTGCAGCATCCACCCTGGTTTGATGATGACGAATGTGGTCCCGAGCCGGATCCGGAGGGACCGCGCCGACCCTGGTGGGCGCTTGGCGATGATTGCAGGCTGAGTTTGCGTACGAAGGGTTTCGGCGGTCATAACTTCCTTCTGCTCGAACTGGTTGAAGACGCTGTTCGCAAACTTTCTGGTGAGACGAATGTTGTGAACATCGCGGCACTAAGTCCAGACGTCACTCCCATCTCAGACGTAGACCAAATTGCAGCCCAGGTGAGAGATCGTTTAGCACCTTTGTTCAGCGCGGAAGAATGGGAAGCGCTGCGTCTAATCTGGGGCACGCAGGTTTTCATCAGCGGTCGGTCGGCGCGGGCCTTAATACGTCACGCTGAATGCGAGGCTAGTTAGGGATTCCTATGCGAATTGTCACCAACAAGAAGCTGGCGCGACGCAACAAGAAGATCACCAATTATCTCTTCTTCGGCACCTTTGGCGCTTTGATCCTGGGTTTCGTCCTGATCAACGCCTTGCTCTTCACCGGCGACGTGCCCACCAACTTGACCTTGATCGCGCAGTCGGCGGTGCTGCCGGTGCTGCTGATCCTGACGGTGATTTCGGTGCGCATGACTAATATGTGGGCGCGCGCCCCCCGGCCCGAAAACGCGATCGAGAATGGCTTGAAGGGGCTCAGCAACAAGAGCATCCTCTACAATTATTATCATTTTCCGGCGCGGCATGTTTTGATTTGCCCGCAGGGCGTGTTCGCCATCGCCACGCGCTGGCATGACCAGGCTTTCACCTTCAGAGACGGGAAGTTTATCAGCCGGCGCAACATCATCAGCAAATTTTTCTCGCTGATCCGCTTTGATGGCGTGGGCAAGCCCATGCGCGACGCCGAATTCGCCCGCGCCCATGTCCAGCGCGCCATCGACGAAATCGACCCCGAAGTCAAGGTGCAGCCGCTGGTGGTCTTCGTCGATCCCTCGTCCGAGATCGTCTTCGAGAGCGAACCGGAGACGCCCGTTCTCTATGCCGACCCGAAGAAGAGCCCGAATCTCAAGGACTTCATGCGCGACGCCAAACGTCAATTGAGCGACGGCGCCGATGAGAGCAAGACCAGGAACGCCAGCTTAATGCCCCTGAGCGAAAAGCAGATTGACGCGTTTGAAGAGGCGACCATCTAAGCGCGGATGTCTTCGCTTCGTCTTTATCTTCCGCTCCTGCTCGCGATTCTCCTTGGTTTTTTCCTGAGACTGCACAAATTGGAGTCGGCGCCGCTGCGAGGCGATGAGGCTTTCAGCGTGCTCTACTGGGCTGATCTGCCGGTCAGCGAGTCTTTGACGCAGATCGCGCAAGGCGAACCGCACACGCCGCTGGTCTACCTGGTGGCGCGCGTCTGGCGGCATATCGTCGGCGGGATCGATTCCGTCTTTTCGCTGCGCATGCTGTCGGCACTGGGCAATTTGCTGGGCGTATCGGCAATGTATGCGCTGGGCGGCCGCCTAACGGGGATGAGCAGCCTTGGCTTGGTCGCCGCCTGGATGTTTGCGCTGCACCCCTTCGAGATTTGGCACAGTCAAGAATTCCGCAATTATGGTTATTGGGCCGGCATGAGCGTGACGACCTTATGGCTCGGCCTGCGGCTGATTGAGCGCGGTGGCAGATTAGACTGGGTCCTCTATGCCATCGCCGCCTGCTTCACGACGCTGACGATTTACACCGAGCCATTTTCGCTGATCGCGCTCGCTTGCTTCGCCATCATCGAACGGCGAGGCGATCCCCGATTTTTGCGGCGTCTGCTGCTGCTGCAGGCTAGCATCGGCTTGCTATTGGTCATTGGATTCGCGCTTATTCAAGTGCTGCCGGGCTTCGCTACTTCGTATCCCGGTCTGGTGCAGGCTTTTTCCCCCGCCGATTACCTCATGCGTTTCGTACCCGTACTGGTCTTGGGCACGACCATCCCCTTCGATATGTCCGCGGTTGGCCTCGCGACGTCGCTCGCGGTCGCCTTCGCCGGCTTCATTCTGTTTCGGTCATGCAGGCGGCAATTCCGCTTCGTCGCGCTGGCTGCGCTGATGCCGCTGCTGCTGCTGGGATTGGTCTCGTCGCACTACAATCTCTTCCATCCACGCTACGTACTGTCGGCTGCGCCGGCGTTTATCCTGGCATTGGTCCTGGGCTGCTTCGGGCTGGCGGCGCGTTTGAAGCGCTTCATCCCGCTGCGCCCTGGCGCTCTTGGCCTCTTGCTGCTGGCGCCCTGGCTTGTGCTGGCTTTGGCGACGCTGCAGGCGCACTATAATGACCCGGCTTTTCGCCGGGCGCCGGCTTGGGACGAGCTGGGCCGCTTTCTCAACGCTCGCGTGGAGGACCGGGACCTGGTCATTCAGCTGTCGGTGGATCCGGCCTTTGGCTACTATTACCAGGCCGCGGCGCCTGAAATGGCATTGCCAGTTCATTCAGCGCAGCCGGTCGATGAAATCGAGGCTGAGCTGGAGCGACTGCGCGGCAGCTACGACAGCGTGTATGTGGTAGCGCGCGAGCAAGCTGGCTGGGCAAATGCCGGCGCGGTCGAGGCTTGGATGAAGGACCAGCTGCAGGCAGTGCTGCTGACTGACACGTCGGGTCTGCCGGTCAGGCAGTATATGGACTGGACGATTCGACAGCAATTCGACCGAGAACTAGCCAGTTTCGGCGATGCGGTCGCGCTGCTTGGGCATGAGTTGACGCCCTACCCGCTGCCGACCGGCGAGCTGCTGCTTTGGATTTACTGGAAGCCACTCGCGCGGACCGAGCATTCTTTGAAGTCATTTGTGCATGTGTATGGCGATGTCAATCCGGCGACAGGCAGCGCGCTTTGGTCGCAAGACGATCAGTATCCGCAGGAGGGCAGGCTGGATACGAAGCGCTGGAATGCGGGCAGGGTCTATCGCGATGTGTATTATCTGCCCGCGGGCGACTTGACAGATGGCGAATACCAGATCAGCGTTGGCTGGTATGACCCCGCCAGCGGCGCGCGCCTGGCTTTGGCCGGGGGGAGCGACGCTTACGCGCTGGATTCAGTGCAGATCGCGGCGGCGAGCGGCGCCGAAGGGTAATCGGACAGTTTGAATTGGCGCGATACTGCGCATGCTTGTAGACTGCAAACATCGACCATTCTTTGTCTTTCAAAGGAGTTGGTCATGCGCCGCCGTACTCTCTTCGTATGTTCCATTTTGCTACTGGCAATGAGCTCATTGTTTCACGCGCAGGACGATGGCGTCGAAAAGCCTGCTGCTTCATCCGAATCCGAAATCCCGGCGGCTTACGACAGCTACATCATTCAGCGCGGCGATACGCTTGTCGCCATTGCCCGGCGTTTCAACACGACTGTTGAGGACTTGAAGGCGGCGAATTCGATTGCCGATGGCGGTCAGATTTTCGCGGGCCAAGCGCTGCTGATTCCGCGGGGAGAAGCCAGACCTGTTGAGGTCTATGTCATTCAGCCGGGGGACACCTTGTTCAGCATATCCAAACGCTTCAACACAAGTGTGGGCGTTTTGCAGGCTCTCAATGCGCTTGGGGCTTCCAGCGAGATTGTCGCCGGTGAGAGTATCTTGGCGCCGGCGGCTGCGGAAAGCAGCCAGGAAGTTGAGGTCGTTGAAGCCGATGACTCTACGATGCCTGTTCCGAGCCTTGATGATTCCATGGTCACGGTCCACGTGGTTCAGCGCGGAGACACGCTATTCGAGCTTTCTCTCATGTACAATACCACCGTCGCCCGGTTGCGCAGCCTCAATAACCTGGAAGGCAGCTCCAGTATTACCATCGGGAGCAGCCTCGTCGTGCCCAAGATCGACGAGACCATTCTGGAACGGTACATTGTGCAATTGGGCGATTCTCTCTACAGCATCGCGCAGCGCTACGATGTCGACTGGCCGGTGCTGCAAGCGCTCAATCGACTGGCTGACGCGCGTGATATACGGGTCGGCCAAGCAATCCTTGTGCCCAAACTTGAGGATGTATCGCTGGTGCTGCATGTCATTGGACGGGGCGATACGCTGGAGGCATTAGCGGAGCAGTACGAGACATCGGTGGCGCGGATTCAGGCGCTGAATGGCATTGTCGACCCCAGCCTGATCGTTCTGGGCAAGGCGATATTGGTTCCAGCGCCGGCGGAAATTAAGGCGCGCCCTGGTTTCGGATTTGGGCTTCAGGCGTTTATTGACGGCTCGCGCGCGACTGATCTCGCCGCAAGGGCGGTCAAGCTCGGCGTCGACTGGGTCAAGATTGACGTGCCCTGGGCGAAGATCGAAACGGCGCCCATGGTTTATTCGTACGCCGCGCTGGATTCGATGGTGGCGGCGATGGAGCTGGCCGGTTTGAAGATCATGCTGAATGTATTTGATGCGCCGGCATGGAGCCGCGAGACCTATACCGAGAAACTGAACAGTCAATTCCTAGATTATGTGGGTCCGCCGGAGGACTACGGCGACTTCGCCAGTTTCTTGGCGAATCTTGTCATTCGCTACGCCGGACTGGTCGATGCATACGAAATCTGGAAATCGCCCAATCTTTTGAAGTTCTGGACTGTGCCCGTCTATACGCGCGCGCAAGAAATGACCGATGACGGAGACTACGGCATTCCCGACCGGATTCAGATCGGGGCGCGATATTATGTCCCGCTGCTTGAGATCGCCTACGACACGATCAAGGCGCATGATGAGGCGGCTTTGGTGGTCGCGGCTGGTTTGGCGCCGGTAGGTTTCAATGACAATTACAATTCGATTGACACCGGGACCTTCCTGAACAACATGCTGCTCGAAGGCGCCGCGGACGTCAGCGACGCAATCGGGGCGATATTCAGCGCCTCGGCGGTTCCGCCAACGTTGCGCTGCTGTGACAAGCCACCCGGCGTCGACACGCACTATGAGTCCTTTCTGCAGTATTTTGTCGACCTGATGGCTTTCTATGACGTGACGCTGCTGGCGCACGGCGTTGAATCGCCGATTATCGTGACGCAGTTGGGCTGGGGCACGAAGGAGGGCGCCAATCTCGCAGTACCGTCAACGGGCTTTGAATGGCTGCATTATACGAACGAGGACGAGCAGGCGCTCTACGTGACGCAAGCCTACAGAATCGCGCAGAGCCTGGAAAATGTGGCAGCCATGTTTTTGTACAATCTCAACGGCTGCGCGGTTGGCGATGAGGAAGCCTGCTTTTTCAGCCTGGAAGACGCTGATGGACAAATGCGGCCCGTGTTTGCCGCTTATCAATCCGTCCCCAAGACATCAGAATCCGCCTGAGCCCCGTCGGCTGGCTTCCACAGAACCGGCGCGCTGGCTGTATGCCCGTTTGCATAATGACGCGTGAGCGCCCTAGCGGCTGCGCCATTGAAACGTGTTCACTTCGCCGGGAGCGCCGACATAAAAATACGCGCCCTGATCGTTTTTTCGCGCGACCGTAACCTGCCACTGTATAAGATGGGGCTGCCCGTCGGCCGGTATGAGTGCTTCTGGAACGCGAAAGGAATTGGCGCGGGTGACTTGTCGATAAGCCGCGTTGGCTGTCTGGTCGATGAGTTCAAGCAAGTACACTTCAGCGGGATGCAAACCGGCGAGCCCCACCCAGTGGAGGGTGAGCGCTGTGGGCGCTATGAGGGCGCCGTCAGCCGGGTGAAGCAGCCGTGGGGCCAACTTGGTTGCGGTTGGCGTGGCCGTCTCATTGCCGGTGGGCGTCGGCGCTTTGGTTGGCAAGGGAGTGGGCTTGGGGACGCGCACGCATTGGCCGATGCTGAGGGTTGGCCGGCAATCCGGCCCGCCAGCCGGTTCCTTAAAATTGCAGCCATACCAGTTGACTTCGCCTTGGTTTAGGTCGCTCAGGATTTCCAGCGTCGTGCTGTAGGTATGCGCGATCGTAACCATGGAGTCGCCGGCGACGACATCGTGGCAGCCAACTGCCGCGCCCGAATCCAAGACGGCGCCGGAGGAATCATCCAAGCCGATGGTCGCCAGCAGGGCTTGGGTCGCTTGCGCGCCAGCCGGCGTCGCGGTCGCGGTCGGTCGAGGTATCAAGATTGTGATCCCGCCGATGACCGAATCGGCATCGCGGATATTGTCATTCAGAGCGACGACGGTCGCCGCCACATTTGGTTCGTAGGAATAACCGTGCTGCGGCAACTGAATGATGTAGAAGAGCGTCTCTCCTTCTTGCACTGTGTATTCAAAAAAGGGTGATGTGGCGCTTGGTTCCGGCGGTGGCGATGGTTGCGGCTCTGTTGCGCTGGGCAGGGCTGTCACAAGCTGCAAGGGCGCAGCGGTGGGGGATGGCGTTGATGGAACGAGCGAGTCAGTCGCGCTTGGCGCTGGAGAGGCGGTCGCGATCGCTTCTATTTCAATCGTAGGCGAAGGCTTGGCATCGGGCATGGAGATATTGCAGCCGGCCGCCAGCCAAGCAATGAGGACCAATAGAACCGACGAGAGGCGCAGCGTCATTAGCTGGATTGTCCTGCGCCTTGCCAGACGAAACTGCGCTCGCTTGAGCTATGCGAGACGCGTCCGTTGCTGGTGTCCAGGACGCTGACACGCCAGGAATAATGATGGCTGACTGCGTCACGCGGTTGCAGTACGTCCGGCACGATGAAGAATAGCTCGCGCGTTTCGGCGGTGTAGCTCGCCCCGGTGTCCGTATCGGTCAGTGTGATTTGGTAGACATCCGCCGGCGACAGACGGCCGGTCGCCACCCAGCGCAGCGTCACTTGTTCCGTCGGCGCGAAGAAAGCCTCGCTCGGCGGGCTTTGCGCGATGGGCGCGTTGAAGGTGGCTGTTGGCAGCGGGGTCGGCGTTTCGCTGCCGGATGCGGTTGGAATTGGCGTTACTGTCGGTGTGGGCGCTGGCACTCGGATCCTTTGGTCCTGCCTCAATTGTACCGTACACTCCGGTCCCCCATAAGCGGCGCTAAAATCACAAAGCGAAAAGTCGATTTCCGGATTCAGGTCCGAGAGCGCCTTGGCGGTGGTTTCGTATTTGACGGCGATGAGGATCATATTTTCGGCCGGCTGCACGATATGCCACATGAGCCCGGGAAGCAGCGTCGGCGTTTCCGTCGGCGACAAGGGATCAAAAGCCTGCAAAGCCAAACCTTCCGACAGGGAATTGGCGGATGCCGAACCGATTTCGGCGCCTGCCGGGGCGGCTGTTGCGGCGGGGTCAAGCGTTGGGCTGGGCAATGGCACGATAATCTCCTGCCCGATTTGAATCAGCGCCTCATCGGCGATGGCGTTGAGTTTCATGACGGTCGGCAGGATATCGAGATTCTGATGGCCGCAGCGCGTGATAATGCCGATCAGAGAGTCGCCCGCCGCCACCTTGCGCAGGCAAGGGGATGGCGTCAAGGTATCGGTGGGCGGCATGGTCGGCCTCGGACTGGGCGTAAAAGACGCCGTTGGCGGTCCCGGCGTGACCGTAGGACCCGCGATTCGCGTTGGCTTTAGCGTGGGGATTGGTTCGCCGGCGGCGGCCGGGTCGCCCGCGCGCATCGAGAAGACAGCCAGGGAGGTTCCCAGCAGGCCAATAATGATGCACAAGATGAGCACCGCGCTAAGGATGCGCCCTGGCCCGCGCAGCGATTCTTCGGCGAGGTCTGTTTCGCCCATTCGAAACTCATAGCGAGGCTCAACTGGACCCCGTTCCTCTGGCGATTCCTGCGGCACGATCTCGGCGATAGTCGCCCCACAAGTCGAACAGAGGGCGGCATGACGCTGATTGCGGGTATCGCAGATCGGACAGACCTTGAAGACTTCTGACAATCGGCATCCCCAAGACTAGACGATTCTCAGCCCGATTATACCCGAAGGGCGCGCCGCGATTCGAATGACCGTCGGTCAAGCGTCAAACGAGGGCTTCAACGATCGGCAGGTCAAGCGCATAAATTGGCGATGCGTTCTTCAATTTGCGCCTGAGCCGATTTGAGATCATCCAGTCGGTCGCGTTCACGCTGAACGACATCGGGCCGGGCGCGGCTGACGAATTTCTCATTGTCCAGCATCTTCGCCGTGCGGCTGAGCTGCTCCGCTATCTTCGCCCGTTCTCCCGCGAGCCGCTGGCACTCGGCCGCGATATCAAGCATGCCTTCCAGCGGCAGGAAAATGGACATATCACCGACAACGATGCTGGCCGAGTTTGCCGGCTCTTCAGCATCAGCTCGAAGCATCGTCAGTGATTCCACGTTGCAGAGCCGTCTAAGAATATGGGCGTTTGTCGCGAGGTCGGCCGTGGAGGCGTTCGCACTTGCGATCGCTTGAATGCGTCGTCCCGGCTCCACGTTGAATTCCCCGCGCGTGTTGCGTATTTCGCGCACGACTTCGAGATAGGCACCCATGCGCGCTTCAGCTTCGTCATCAATCAGAGCGCTGTCCGCTTGGGGCCAGTCGGCGATGATCAGCGCCTCGCCGTCGTGGGGGATGAATGACCAGGCTTCTTCAGTCACGAAGGGCATAAAGGGGTGCAGCAGGCGCAGGCAGCGGTCCTGTACATAGACGAGAACGCGGCGCACGGCCGATTTTTGCGCATCCGCGCCTTGATACAGCGCCTCTTTGCTGATCTCCAGGTAAAAGGGCGCAAACTCATCCCACATGAAAGCCAGGATCTGATTGCCAGCCTCGCCGTACTGATAGATATCGAAGAGATACTGGACATTTTCGATGAGGCGATTCACCCGGCTCAAGATCCAGCGCGATGGCAGATCCAGTTCATCAAGGGGCGGGGCGCCCAGCTCGAGCTCGCCCGCCAGATTCATGTTGATGAAGGACGTCATCTGCCAAATCTTATTGATGAAGCGGAAGCTGTGATCAAGGCGCGTCTCGTCGAGATGGCAGTCGTTGCCTGGCGTGCCGCTGGTGATCAGTGTGAAGCGCAGCGGATCGGCGCCAAGCCTGTCGACGACCGTCAGCGGATCAATGGCGTTGCCCAGGGTCTTGCTGAACTTCGCCCCGCCTTCGGCACGCACCAGCCCGTGCAGGTATACGGTGTGGAAGGGCGGGGTATCGGTGAACCACAAGCCCATCATGATCATGCGCGCCACCCAAAAGAATAGGATGTCGTGGCCGGTTTCCATCATCTGCGTCGGATAGAAGCGCGCCAGGTCGTCAGTTTCCTGGGGCCAGCCAAGAGTGCTGAAGGGCCAGAGGCCGCTGCTGAACCAGGTGTCGAGCACATCCTGCTCCATCACCCAGCCGTCGCCGGGCGGGGCATCGCGGCCGACGTAGATCTCGCCTTCCGGGTCCCCATCTTTTTCGCGGTACCAGGCAGGGATGCGATGCCCCCACCATAACTGACGGCTTACGCACCAGTCCTGGATGTTTTCCAGCCAGTGAAAGTAGACCTTCTCGAAGCGCTCGGGCACGATTTTGACGCGTCCGTCGCGAACGGCGGCGATCGCCTTGTCCGCCAGCGGCTGGATGCGGACGTACCACTGCGTGCTCATCATTGGCTCGACAACTTCGCCGCCGCGTTGGCTGCGCGGAATGCGCGTGACGTAGGGCTCGGTCCTGATCGTCAGCGCGGCCGCTTCCATATCGCTCCAGAGCTGTTCGCGGCAATCATAACGATCCAGGCCAGCGTATTTGCCCGCATTGGCGTTCATGCTGGCGTCCTTGTTGAGGATGTTCAGCAGCTCGAGATTGTGTCTCTGCGCCAGCTCGTTATCGCTGAAGTCATGCCCCGGCGTCACCTTCAAGGCGCCGGCGCCGAATTCCATATCGACGTAGTCGTCGCCAATGATGGGAATCTCGCGCCCTAGGACCGGCACATAAGCGCGCCTGCCGATTAGATGGCGATAGCGCTCATCTTCCGGGTGCACGGCGACGGCGGTATCGCCGAGAATCGTCTCCGGGCGCGTGGTGGCGACCGGCAGATATTCGCCGCCCTCGACCGGGTAGCGGAAATAATAAAGCGTGACTTCTTCTTCGTTCGATTCCACCTCGAGATCGGAGACGGCGGTCTGCAAGCCGGGGCTCCAATTCACCAGGCGGGGTCCGCGATAGATCAGACCCTGCTCCCAGAGCGTCATGAAGGCTTGAATGACGGCATTCGACAAGCTGTCGTCCAGGGTAAAGCGCTCGCGATCCCAATCGCAACTGGCGCCGAGCCGCCTCAGCTGGCTGGTGATGGCGCCGCCTTGCGCTTCCTTGAACTGCCAGGTGCGATGGAGGAATTCTTCGTAGCCGACTTCCTGGCGGCTGGTCCCTTCGTCACTCAGCATCTTTTCGACTTGCAGCTGCGTGGCGATGCCGGCATGATCAGTGCCGGGCAGCCAAAGCGCGGCTTTGCCCCGCATGCGCTCGTAGCGGATCATGAGATCTTCCAGCGCGGTGAAGAGGGCATGGCCGATATGCAGGCTGCCGGTGACGTTGGGCGGCGGCATGCTGATGACATAGGGCTCGGCATCGCCGGCGGCGCGCTCCGGCTTGAACCAGCCCTGCTCTTGCCACCAGTCGTAGACCCGCGGTTCGACCTCGGCAAAGTCGAAATTGCGCGGCATGTTTTTTTCCGCCTGTGCCTTCATCGCTGGTCCTCCCAATCGCTCCAACAAAAAAGCCTTCCATCCCCTACAAGGACGAAAGGCTGCCTTCCGCGGTACCACCTTGCTTCAGTGGACGACGGTCCACTGCGCTCGAGACGCGATGACGGGCGCAAACCGGCCCGATTCTACTGGCGAACGCCTTCTTTCGGGCAACTCCCGGGCGACCTTCGACAATTGCTCACAAGCGGGCTCTCAGCCTGTGACCCGCAATCTCTGCTGTGGAGGGAATTGTCTACTCTTCCCGATCAACGTTTTTGGCTATTCAGTTTTGAAAATCATCCTCCAGCCACGCGCGGGCTGGAGTTGAGCCACCCATGGGACTTGAACCCATAACCTATCGCTTACGAAGCGATCGCTCTGCCAATTGAGCTAGGGTGGCGGACACAGCAGCAGTATAGCGGTCAGACGCCGTCCGTTCAAGGTTCGAGTCGATGGGTGAGTGAAACAGCGCGGATATATTCCCCAAAGCGGACACTCACAGGTTTATTCACCACCGAGGACACCGAGAAAAATGAGGACTCCGAGAATCATTTGTCATTTGCAACGCTGTGGATAAACGAGTGCTAGCAAAGTGATTTCAACCGAATTCGATACTCACCCACGGGCGCGGGAAGGCGGCAGCGGGAGAAATCTGCTATACTTGAAGTACTTTTGTTGATTGACGACGAGCGGCGCCCTTCGATATGCTGCGGGAGATGCTGGCAGAACCGCTGGTAGCGGAAAGAACGGGCGAGGACGGGACTCGCGAAGGTCCCAATGCCTTCGCCATTGAGTTGCTGCCGGAAGAGGTCATCGGGCGGATTGCCGCTGGCGAAGCGATCGAACGCCCGGCTTCAGCGGCCAAAGAACTGATTGAGAATGCCATTGACGCGGGCGCGAGCTCGGTGTATGTCGAGGTTGAAGCGGGCGGGCGGCGCAGCCTGCGAGTGACTGATAATGGCACGGGCATCCGTGCCGGCGAAATTGAGCTGGCTTTCAAGCGCCACGCCACCAGCAAGCTGAGGACAGCTGAGGATCTGCGGGATATATCGACGCTGGGCTTCCGTGGCGAGGCGCTGGCGAGCATCGCGGCGGTCAGCCGGGCGACAGTCGTGACGCGCCACCGCGATGACGAAATGGGCGTGTCGCTGAAAGCGAGTGGCGGCGTCATTGAGCAGCGGCGGCTCGTCGGCGCCCCGGCCGGCACGGCGGTGACGATAGAGAATCTCTTCTTCAATACCCCGGCGCGTTTCGCCTTTCTCAAGAGCGAGGCGACTGAAAAGCGACATGTCCATTGGTTGGTCTTGCGATACGCCATGGCTTATCCCAATATCGCTTTCGCGCTGAAGCAGGACGGGCGCGAGCGCTTCCGATCCTCTGGCGGCGGGGAGCTGGCTGATGTGCTGGCCAATGCCCTGGGGCTCAAGGCATTCCGCTACATGGTGGCGGTTGACGAAGCCCAGGAGCGCCGTCCCGGCCGACCGCAGATTGATGTCACGGGCTACGTATCGCAGCCGCCCTTGAGCCGCGCCAGCCGCGACCGGATCATCCTCTTCGTCAACGGTCGGGCGATTCAAGACAGCAGTCTCAGCCATGCGATTACGCAGGCTTACGACGGCTTGCTGAAGGCGGGCGCCTTTCCCTTCGCCGTTCTGCTGATTTCGATGCCGCCGGATTTTGTCGATGTCAACGTCCATCCGACGAAGGCGGAAGTCCGCTTCCGCGATTCTCAGCTGGTGTTCGTGGCGGTGCAGCGCGCCGTAAGAGAAACTTTGTTGAAGTCGACAGATAGCGCGCCGGCCGCCGATCTCTGGACTTCGACCGGTTACGGGGAAGCATACATCTCATATCAGCAGACCCAGCCAGCTTGGCGGCAGGGGCCAGCCGATGATCCATTCGACGACGAGGGGATTGATCATATACCGGAAGCCGCAGAAGCGCCGACGAGACCGCGTACGCTGCCGGTGTTGCGCGTCGTGGGGCAGGTTGGCGCGGCCTACATCATTGCTGAGGGACCGGCGGGCTTGTACCTCATCGATCAAAACGCGGCTCATGAGCGCGTGCTCTATCATCAACTGATCGACGAAGCGGCAAATGGCGGCGTGCCAAGCAAAACGCTGCTGGAGAGTCAAACTGCCCTCCTGGCGCCGGACGATGCGGAATTGCTGCGCGAAGTCAGCGAATTGTTCACGCAAATGAACTTTGAGATCGAAGTCTTCGGTCCCAACAGCTTTCTCATTCGGCGGGCGCCCTCTATTCTATCCAGCGTGTCCGCTTCGGAGGTTCTGCCGCGCATCCTCGCCAGCCTGCGCCAGTCGGAGAAAACTGCCGATTGCGCCGCGGAAGCCCTCGCTGCGGTGGCGGCGGTACGCAGCGGCCAGATGCTGCAGCAAGAGGAAATGCAATCGCTAATCGCTCAGTTGGAGCGCTGCCCTTCACCTTTCGCGTCACCGAGCGGGCGCAAAACGCTGATTCATCTCAGCCGCGAGGACTTGGCTGACGAATTCAGGCGGCGCTAAGATCTAGAGCAGCGGAAAAACGCCCAACAGATAGAGCGGCGCCAGACCAGCCACCGCCAGAAATGCCAATATCACCAGAATGATCGTCACGATGTCAGCGCCTTCACCCTTGGCCTGCCGCCGAGGCGCGAAGGGGCCGGTATAACCGCCGGTCGCCTCGACATTGATTGTGCCGTCCGGGTTGAGCAGCGGCGATGGCGCGGCGGGAGGCAGCGGCGGATTCAGCGGCTGCGCGGGGATGGGGGCTCTTCCTGGCGGCGACTGTGAGGCGGGCGCCGATCGACGCGGGGCGATGGGAATCGGCGCGCGCGCGGCCGCGGCTGAATAAGCTGGCGCTTGCGGCGGATTCGACGGTTGGGACCTTCTAACGGGCTGACCACCGACAGCAGTTGGCGGCGCCATTCGCCCGGAGGCGGCGCGCTGGGCGGCTCTTCGAGTGCGCTCGCGGATTTCTTGCAGGATATGGCCCAATTGATCGGCATGTTTGTAGCGGTCGTTGGGGCGTTTGTTCATCACTTTGACGATGACATTGTTGAGGTCGTCGGGCAGTTCGCCATTGAAGTTCTTGATATGGGGAATATCGCCCTGGATATGCGCCAGCGCCAGCTCTCGCTGCGAGCTGCCGACATAGGGCAGGCGGCCCGTAAACATTTCAAACAGGACGATGCCGATGGAATAAACATCTGAGGCCGGCGTCGGGCTTTCTCCACGCGCTTGCTCAGGGGCGAAATAATGCGGGCTGCCCCAAACCACATCGCTGCGCGTCCGCGTCATGGTATCGGTATAGGCTTGGGCGATGCCGAAGTCGGTGACCTTGAGCACGCCTTCGCTGTTGATGAGGATATTCTGCGGCTTGACATCGGCGTGCACGAGTTGTGAACGATGCGCGAAGCCGAGCCCGGCGCAAATCTGGATGCCGTATTCCAGCGCCTTGTCCAGCGGCAGGCCCCCGCGAGCTTTGATGAGCTTCTTGAGGTCATTTCCCTCGATCATCTCCATGACGATGTAGTGGGTCGCGCCGTCGCTGCCCACATCATGCACAGTGACGATGTTCGGATGAGACATCATGGCGACGCTGCGCGCTTCTTGCTGGAATTTGTCCAGGAAAGCCGGGTCTTTTGTCAGGTTGGGTCGCAAGATTTTGATGGCGACCATACGGCCTAACATGCGGTCGAGAGCCTTGTAAATGACTGACATGCCGCCCGAGCCCTGCTGGGCAACGAGCTCATAGCGCTGGTTCAGTAAAGTTTCACCGGGCATGAAATGACCTCGTTCAGGGTTTCGATATGGGATCGAACAACTGCTGGAATTCCCGCAATGCGCTGCGGTCGGTCAAACTGGCGATGTAATCAACCACCACTCGATGGGTCGGTTCGTCATCCAGTTTAGCGCGATAGCTATCGGGCAACTGGCGCGGCTCACCGATGTAGCTGGCGAACAAAGCGCGAATAAAGCGCTCGGCGCGCGTCTGCATGCGCACTATTCTAAAGTGGCGATACATGTTCTGATAGAGGAAGTCCTTCAGCGCAGCGTTCAGTGACTGCTGCTCATCGCTGTGGCGGACGACCGCTTCCGGATGGCGTTGAATGTCCAGCGAATCTTCCGGCGCCAGCGCTTCGATTCGCCGCGCGCTTTCATGCAAGACATCATCGACCAATTGGCCGACCAATTCGCGAATGATATTGTGGCGCGAAACATCATCCAAGTAAGCGCCCGTCCACTTGATGCGCTCTGCCACGCGCCGCCAGATTTCGAGATTTTGCATCTGCGCAACATGAATCAATCCAGATTGCAAGCCGTCGTCCAAATCATGCGCGTTGTAAGCGAGCTCATCGGCGACATTGGCGATTTGCGCTTCCAAACCGGGACCTGTTTCTTCGGAGATCTCGCGAAAGGCGCTGCGGTCGTAAGCGGTTTCATGCTTGGCGATGCCTTCGAGAGTCTCGAATGTGAGGTTGAGTCCATTCCATTTGGGATACCGATGCTCCAGTTTGGTCACCACGCGGTAGCTCTGATGGTTGTGATTGAATCCGCCATGATCGCCCATCAATTCGTTCAGCACGTCTTCGCCGGCGTGGCCAAAGGGCGGGTGACCTAGATCGTGCGCCAGGCAGATCGCTTCGACCAGGTCTTCGTTGGCGCCCAGCGCCCGCGCAAGCGTCCGGCCGATTTGCGCCACTTCCAAGGTATGCGTCAGGCGCGTTCGATAATAATCGCCGGCATCGTTGACAAAGACCTGCGTTTTGTATTCGAGGAGCCGAAAGGCGGCTGAGTGCACAATGCGATCGCGGTCGCGCTGAAAAGCGGTGCGGTAGCGCGGTTCCGATTCATGGCGCAGGCGTCCGCGCGAATGGCGGCTGAACAGCGCGTATTTGGCCAGCGAACTCTGCTCGTTGTCTTCCAGCTTCAGCCGTAGTGAGTGCATCCCTTGCCCCCACTTTCATTGTAGTGTCAGTCGATGAATGATGCCTCTCATAGCGAGCGTCGATTACAATTACAGTATACTTATTATCGACAAGGTATAAGTCCGCAATGGACCATTGAGATTGCAAATGGCAAATGTCATCGCTTTGTTGACTGATTTTGGATGGGAAGACATCTATGTGGGCACGATGAAGGCATCGATTCTCAATATCTGCCCGTCGGCCCAAATCATTGACATCACGCACGCGATTCGACCGCAGAATGTGCGGGAAGCCGCTTTCGCCTTATTGAACAGTTATCGCTATTTCCCAACCGGGACGGTATTCTGCGTTGTGGTAGACCCCGGCGTGGGCAGCGATCGTCTGGCGATTGCGGTGCAGAGCCAGCATTATTGTTTTGTCAGCCCTGACAATGGCGTCTTGAGCTATGCCCTGGCGCATCATGGCATGGATTACCGGTCGGTAAAGCTGGAAAATCAAAGCTACCAGGCTGATACTGTCAGCCGCACCTTTCACGGCCGAGACATCTTTGCGCCGGCCGCCGCCCATCTGTCGCAGTCACCCGAGCTGTTCCTGGATCTGGGAGGAGCGCTGGACCGGATTGCGAGCTATCCGCTGCCGGAGCTAAGTTACGCGCGAAAGCGGCTGATCGGCGAAGTGATGCATATCGATCACTTTGGCAATATCATCACCAGCATTGGCGCTTTTCATTGGACAAGCGAGGAGGAACTGACGGCGACGGCGGTCTGGGGTCAAGACATTCCGCCATTGCAGCTGAAAGCGCGCAAGGCGCAAATCACTATACACAGCCATACCGTGCATGGCATATCGCAGGCTTACCACGAAGTCCCGCCCGGTGAGATTTTGGCGCAGATTGACAGCAATGGATTCCTCGAAATCGGCGCCAACCAGGATGACGCCGCCGACCGACTGGACGTGCAGTTGGGAGACAAAGTGATGCTGCGCCTGGCTTGACTGAATCGGCGCGGCGTCGCGCGTTGCAGCAAATATTTGACAATGCGGCTTGTATGTGTTCAAATCTTGACCAATATCTTACTGGAATGGATGCATGTGTTTGTGGCGCGTCTTGTTCACGGCATCAAGTTTCAGTGCTGTATTCCATGATGTTTCGGCAGCTTCGACCGCGCGCTTGACAGGTGCGAGGTTCGTGGCGGCTTTGGCTGGCGCTCGCCAGGAATCGGTTGCCGCAACATAAGACTGGCTATTTGGCGAAAGGGGATTTATGCGAGAATATCGGGCGTCTCATGCGAGGTGGACTGGCGAATTCCGTAGACGGGCAGCCTCGCGTGAATTCGATTGCAACCAATTGAGAATGTAAGGAGAATTCGAAAATGAAGAAGTATGCGCTTGGTTTGATGGTTGTGCTGCTGCTGCTAAGCGGCATCAGCATGGCGCAGGATGTTGTGCTGGAATTCCAGCAATGGTGGGAGCCGGAATTACCGGAGGGTTCTTTCCGCGCGATCTTGGACGACTTTGAAGCGGCCAACCCGGGCATTCGGGTGGAGACGATCAGCGGACCCTATCTGACCACGAAGGACCAGATCATCGCGAGCGCGGCGACTGGCACGATGGCTGACGTGGTCGGCTTGGATGGCGCTTGGGTCAATGTGCTTTGGAAGCAAGGCGCGCTGCATAGTCTGACGCAAGCCATGGCCGACGCAATGTACGATGACAGCGAGTTGGCGGCGCAAATTCAACTGGCTGGCGAGACCTACATGATCCCCATCGCCAACTTCATTTACCCGGTCTTCGTCAATCTTGACATGCTGGGCGCCGCTGGCATCGATCCGCCGTCGACGCGCGCCGAATTCGCCGCCGCGGCCGAGGCATTGACCGACCCCGACAACAACGTGTATGGCTGGGCGCAGCCGCTTTCGCTGGAGCAGCCCAACGGCATCCAGAACGACACCATGTCCTGGCTCTGGGCAACCGGCGGCAGCATGCTCGATGACATGGGGCAACCCAACCTGGCCGGCAACGAGCAGCTGGCCGAAACGATGGCTTACATCAAGAGCCTGCACGATGCCGGCGTGGTCGCGCCTGGCGCCTTCGCCATGAAGGAGAACGAAAAGGTCGAAGAATTCGTGAACGAGCGCGTCGCCATGATCATCAACACGCTGGCGCACTTCACGCTGATTCGCGAGCGCAATCCGGATCTGAACTTCGATATCACGCCGCTGCCGGCGGCTGAAGGCTACGATGGTCCGCGCGGTTTGCCTTACGCCTCCTGGGGCATCGGCATCGGCGCCAATACCGAGCACAAAGCCGAAGCTTGGAAGCTGATCGAATACTTGGTCAGCGTCGAAGGCAACACGAAGCTGACGTCGATTGCCAACGCCTTTCCCGGCAATGTCAACGCGACGCCGGACTTCATCCAGACGGATCAGCTCTTTATGACCGCCTTCGAGATCTTCCAAGAAGGTTATCTGGCGAATGAGTTCACCGGATTGCCCGCCGCGGAAGAACTGATGCGTCAATTCGACGAGCCATTCCAATTCTATCTGGAAGGCGAAATCGAACTGGAAGAGTTCCTGGAAATCGCGCAAGAAGAGTGGGAAGCGATCTTCGAGTAGCTCCCCAAACGCGGACTTCCGCACTATGTAACGCTGAGGCGGCCAGGGATTTCCACTGGCTGCCTCGGTTCAACTGGAGAAGGCATGAGCATAGCCGCGCAGCGCGACATCTCTGAACCCGCGAATATCGGCTGGGAGCAGAAGAAACGCAAACTGTTGCCTTATGGCTATCTATCGCCGACGCTGCTCTTGCTCGCGGCATTGACGGTTATTCCAATCGGAACGGTATTCCTCTATTCCCTGGTCGATAATGTTATCGTCAATCCCAATCCGCCGGTTTTCGTCGGGCTTGAGAATTACGAAGAGGTCTTGACGAACCGGAAATTTAGGGGCGCGCTCAGCAATACGCTGTATTTCTCGATTGTCAGCGTTGTGGTGCATTTCATCATCGGCTTGTCATTCGCGCTGCTACTGAACTCGCGCCTGCTCAGCGCCAATGTCAAGGCGGTGTTCCGCGTCATCTACATTCTGCCTTGGGTCTTTACCGCGTCGATCATCGCCATTTTGTGGCGTCTGCTGCTGAACCCGCACGGCGTTGTCAATTTTATGCTGCTCGAGTTGGGGATTATCCCAGAGTTGAATGAGTGGCTTTCGGATCGAAAATTGGCGCTGAACGCGGTGACCTTCATCAATATCTGGTCAGGTTATCCCTTTTATATGGTCAGTTTCTTAGCTGGCTTGCAGGGCATTCCCGATGACCTGTATGAATCGGGTCGGGTCGATGGCGGCAACGCCTGGCAGCTGTTTCGGCATATTACTTTGCCGCAGCTGCGACCGATCATCATCAGTCTTGCGCTGCTGGATTTCATCTGGACAATTCATCAATTCACTTTGATATGGATGACAACGGGCGGCGGCCCATTGCGCTCCACCGAGGTCTTAAGCACTTATACTTACAAAGCGGCGTTTAGCTCGCATGAGTATTCAATCGCGTCTACGATTGCAATGGTGATCTTGGCAATCTGCACCTTTGTGGCGATCTTCTACGTGCGCAGTCAAAGAATGACGGACGAGTAACCACCCGACGGCAGCGCGATTCGAGGAATTCGAAACGGGTATGATTGGTAGTCGCAGACAGATTCTATTCAGAAAAGCGCTCCTTTGGATTGCGCTAATCCTCGGCGCGTGCTTCGCGGGCTTGCCAGTGGTATGGATGGTTTCTTCGTCTTTCAAGTCGAATCTGGAGATATTTGCTTACCCGCCCGCGCTTATTGATTACTCTTTTTCATTTGACGCTTACCTGGCGGTGCTGGGCGATCCGGGGCAATTGCGCTTTTTCTTCAACAGTTATCTGGTCGCGATTCTGGTGACCATTTGCACGGTAGTCACCAGCATATTGGCGGGATACAGCTTCAGCCGCTACGACTTTCGCTTCAAGAAAGTCTTGAATTTGATCATCATCGGCGTGCAATCGGTGCCGCCGATCACGCTGATGATCCCTTATTTCGGTCTGATCGTCTGGCTGGGGATTTACAACTCTTATACCGCGCTGGTCTTAACCTATATGGTGTTCACGCTCTCATACGCCATCATCATGATGACCGGTTATTTCAATACCTTGCCGCGCGATTTGGACGAGGCGGTCATGATCGACGGCGGCGGCAGCTTTGTGACGCTTTGGCGCATTTTGGTGCCGATATCGCTGCCCGGGATTGTGGCGGTCGGTGTCTATACCTTCATGCTGGCTTGGAATGAGTTCCTCTTCGCGCTGACCTTGACGCGAACCAACGACATGCGCACCGTTCCGATTGGCATCCACTTGCTGATGGGGCAGCATTCCTTTGAATGGAATCAGATGCTGGCTTTGAGCGTGCTTGGCTCGCTGCCGGTTTTGATACTCTTCCTCTTGTTTCAGCGTTATTTCATCGCCGGTATGTCCGCCGGGTCGGTAAAAGGGTAAACTAGGCGCCGCGAGACCTGTCCGACCACCACGAGATGAAGAAGCCATTATGTTAATCAATATGAAAGACCTGCTGGCCGTTGCCCGCGCGAACCAGTTTGCCGTGCCGGCTTACAACATCAGCAGCAACATGCTGCTTAGCGGCGCGATAGAGGCGGCGGAGGAAGCGCGCGCGCCGGTCATCATCGCCATTCATCCCGACGAGTTGGCTTTTGTGGGGACGGCATTCGTCAGGATGGCGCTCGAGCTGGCGCATGAGGCGACGATACCGGTGGTGATCCACCTTGATCATGGCTCGTCGCTGGAGCAAGTGATGGGCGCCATTCGCGCCGGCTTCACGTCGGTGATGATCGACAAATCGATGCTGCCGCTGGAAGAAAATATCGCCGCCTGCCAGGAGATCACGGCGCTAGCGCACGCGGTGAATGTGTCGGTCGAGGGCGAATTGGGCACGATTGGCGAGCTTGATGAAGAGGCGGAAGCGGGCGCTGACGAGGTCATTTTTGTCGATCCCGACGAGGTGAAGATGTTCGTTGACGCGACTGATGTTGATACGCTGGCGGTCGCGATCGGCACTTCGCATGGCTTGTACCCGAAGGACATGAAGCCGGAAATAAGGCTGGATCTGCTTCGAGATATCAGCGCCAAGGTTTCGATTCCGCTCGTGCTGCACGGTGGTTCTGGCAATCCGGACGCGGAAATTGCGCAGGCGGTTGCGCTTGGTATTTGCAAGATTAATATTTCCGCCGATATGAAGAACGCCTTTTATCAGAGAGCGCGCGAGGTTTTGCAGAATCCGATATTGCGCGAACCGAGCAGCATATATCCGCCCTGCATTGAGGCGATGAAAGTCGTCTGCCGCCAGAAATTCGACCTGTTCAGCACGACGGGCAAAGCGGAGCTCTATTGACTACGATTGTAGGGGCGAGGCGGTGACTCGCCCGAAAAAGTATCGTATCGCCAAGACGGGAGAGACAAGTCTCGCCCCTACAGAATCCCACTTGCTATGAGCGAAAAGATCGCGCTCGGTTTCTGCAACAACGTCGATTATGAGATCTTATGGAGTCGCGCGGTTCTTGAAGATCTTGTCATACTCTACCAGATCCGCCCAGGCGAATTGCAAACGCGCTGCCAGATTCAGTCAGAGCGCGACCTGCTGGTTTCAATTCTTGGCTTCATGCGAAGGGCTGAAGGCGGGGAGCGCTTCGTTCTCGACTCGGCGCTCATAGAGCGATTCGCCGCGCGCTTCGAAAAGAATATCACGCTCGGCGGCACTTCAGTCCGCGCCGCCATCGCCATGCGGAAGCTCGGGCAGCGGTCCGCGCTGCATCTGATCACGCAGAACGACCATGTTCGCCGCCTGATTCCGTCCGACAGCCCGTATGTGTGCAGCAATTCGAGCGACAGCGTCTATCCGCATCTGATTGTGCAATATGGGGCAGGCGACCGGATATGCGCCGGCGAGATCGACATTCGCGCGCGCCGGTCCAACCGGCTCATCTTCCACTGCAACGCCGACCGGATCGCGATGAGGCTCGCGCCGGACTTCGCTGACCTGATCGCTGGCGCCGAGGTGCTGTTGATATCCGGCTTCAACGCGATGCAAGACCAGCGGCTATTGGCGGAACGCTTGGCGACGGTGTCGCTCATGTTGGCCAAGCTGCCGGGCGGCGCCAAGGTTTTCCTCGAGGACGGGGGCTATTTCGATCCCCGATTTCGGCAAGAGCTTTATCGTACGCTAGGCCGCAGAGTCAGCGTCTACAGCATGAACGAAGATGAGCTGCAAGAACATCTGAAGCGGCGGATCGAACTAAGCGACGCGGCGCAAGTGCGGACCGCGCTTGACGAACTGCATCGGATTATTCCCGCCGCCGCCATTGTCTTGCACACGGAGCATTGGGCGCTTGCCCATGGTGCAGGCGCGAGTGAGTTTGCCGGCGCCTTGAAAGCAGGCGTCACCATGGCGACGACGCGGTTTCGATACGGCGACGGCTTCACCGTGGCGAATTACCGCGAAATCGAGAATCGGGCGCCGAGCAGTGAAAACACAGAGTTCGCCATGGCGATCAATTCGATGGGCGGCGGCGATCTCTACTGTGTGCCGGTGGCGGAAGTCGAACAGGCGAAGGCAACAACCATTGGTTTGGGCGACGCTTTCGTCGGCGGTTTCCTGCCGGCGCTTTTGTCCTAGCCGTCCGAGCGCCCTTAGAGATTACGGCCCCCTTTGCGCACATCGCCGACGCGCTGGGTAATGCCTAAGGAGTCGAGGTGATCCAGCACGGCGATAGCGTATTTGCGCGAGCTGCCAAACTTGTCGCGCAGCGTCTTGGCGTCGATCTCTTCGCATTCAGTGATATGCCTTCTCACTTCGGCAACGAGCCGATCGTAACTGTCGGCGGCGAAGGCGATATTGTCGTTGACGCTGACGATGCGCCGCAGATCGCTTAAGGCGCGCACCACTTCCTCGCCCGCCAATCGATTGAGTTCGGCGATGCCCGGTGGCGAAAAAGGTTCCGCTTCGAGCGCCTTCATCACGCGCTTGACGGCCTGGCTCTGTTCGTCGGAGAAGCGGATGGAGTGCTCGCGCAGACGAACAAAGCCGGATTCGATTGTCAGCCCTTCTTCGTTTTCAACAATCGCATCTAGCAAGCCCAACTTGGTGTTCAACCGGCTCTGAAGCGTCGGCCGCGGCATGCCCAGCCGAAGGGGATTGACCTGATGAAAAGCGCTGAGTTCCGTTTCAATTGCCCGGCTGAGACGCTGCCAGGATTCAGCCGCCCAATAGCCTTGCGCGTCAAGCTGTCTAATGAGGCCGCCATTCAAGGCTTCGGCGAGCGCAGTTGACAGTTCGTCGTCGCTGTAGCCCAGCCGCTTTTGCAGCTCGCTCCGTGTTTGTGGCTCGTCGCCTTTGGCAGCCAGCGCCAGTCGCTCACCTGGCGTGCCGCTCAAAGCCAATTCCATCTGCTTGATGATTTCCGGCTGAAATCGTTTCAGACGGCGGCCAGGATGGGCGTTGACGATGACGCCGCCGCCGATGGTTTCGGCCGGCGACGGATAGCGCAGAATAAAGCGGTCGCCGCGCGACAGGGGCATCGGCTCAGGCAGGCGAATCTGCAGCCAGCCAGCGGATCCTGGCGCCATCGCATCAGATTCGAGCAGGCGCACACGGGCGACCGACTCGGCGGCGCCGCAGAAGATCTTTACTTCGGCATTATGCGCCAGCGGACGCTCGATATCGTTGAGCTGAGTAAAGTGAGCATCGGCAAGCAGAGTGGGCTGAAGCTGGCGAGGATAGGTCAAGACATCGCCCCGCTGAATCTCGCCGCTTTTGACGCCGGCGATGTTGACGGCAACGCGGCTGCCCGGCGAGGCGACGGCTACATCGCGCCGGTAGCTCTGCAGCCCGCGGATGCGTCCAGCTGCTCCAGACGGTTGCAGTTCAACGCCGTCGCCGATAGCGAGCGCCCCGCTGGATAGGGTGCCGGTGACGACGGCGCCGAAGCCGCTGACGACGAAGACGCGGTCAATTGGCAAGCGCGGCTGATGATAATTGACGCGCTCCGGAAGTTTTATCAGGACGCGCTGCAGCGTCTCAACGAGTTGATCCAGTCCGGCGCCGGTTTGCGCGGAAACGGCGACGAGAGGCAGGGCGCGCAATCCCCTCTGCGCCAGCAGCTCGTCGATCTCGAGCTCGACCAGTTCAATCCATTCCGGGTCATCGATCAAGTCGATTTTGCTGAGGACGATGATGATGTTGCGAATATCCAGCAGCTCGAGGATGGCGAGATGCTCGCGCGTCTGCGGCATGATGCCTTCGTCCGCCGCGATGATGAGCAGGGCGGCGTCAATTCCGCCGACGCCAGCGAGCATATTTTCGATGAAGTCTCGATGACCGGGAACATCGACAATGCCAATGGTTTCGCCGTCAGGCAGATCAAGCCAGGCAAAACCCAAGTCGATGGTCATTTGGCGGTTTTGCTCTTCGGCGAGCCGATCCGGATTGATGCCGCTCAGCGCTTCAACCAGCGTTGATTTGCCGTGGTCTACATGCCCGGCGGTCCCGATTACGCGCATGGAATTAGGGGTTGCCGAAGCGATCCATATTGACGCGAATGTTTGCGCCAGCCCCGTCAGCCGCATCGCTCACATCGAATTCGTGCAGCATAGCTTGATAGCGTTCGCGATAGAGCTCGGCGCGGGCGCGCTCGAGATGCCAAAGCCGCTCAATATTGTTGCGCAGACCGGGAATCGCGCCCTCGAGATCATCAATGCGTCTGATGAAATTGGCGAATTCGCGGTCGTGATTGCGCCAGACCTCGTCGCTCGACAGCGTCAATTGCTTCCAGCGCTTCTGGTCTTCATCGCGCCAGTCGTTCCATTCTTCGCGGAATCGCTCTTCGCTCAGGCGCTGCATCTCGGAGGTTTCGCTGATACGCCGTTCGAGACGGTCGCCGATTCGATTGAAATCGTCAACGATTCGTTTCATCTCACGGTAGGCTTGCGCCCAGACTTCGAATCGCTCAATGTTTTTCTGGAGCTCTTCATCATGAACGCCGAATCGTTTTGTGAGATCAGCCAGTTGCTGGTCGCGCTGCTGCACGAGCAATTGCTGCTGGTCGATGAATTGCTGAATCTGGTCGCGGCGTTCGCGGTCCACATTGTTGAAGTCCTGAATGCGGCGTTCATTGCGGACGGCCAGATCTTCCAGCAGCGTCAGTTTGGGCTGCAGGCTGTCCACCGATTTTTTGTAGTCGGGCAATTCAGATTCTAATTCAGCCAGCCGCCTGGCATCGGTGCGGCGCTGTTCTTCAAGGAAGGCGAGGCGTCGATCCGGTCCCTCCAGCTTTTTGGTCAGATCGTCGACTTCCTGGTTGAGCAGGCGCATGGCGTTGGTTAGGCGGTCGCCTTCGGTTTGAATGTCGCTGATATTGGCGAGCTGCCTTTCCAACCGGTCCGCCTTTTCGCTCAACTCGGCCACCGCCCGCTGGATGTTTTCTCGCTGCAACTCAAGGCGGCGCTCGGCTTCGCGCTCGGCAGTGAGGCGGCGCGCCTCGGCGTTTTCCAGCAACTGCTCCATATCTTGGCGCAGCTGCTCGATAATGTCATGTTCCTTCTTCGCCGGGAGGGATTCTTGCTTAATCAGAGCCTGATCCGATTCCATTGTGTTGACGCGGCGCTGCATGGTGTCAACGGAGTCCGACTGATGAGCCACGCGTTCTTCCAATGTCGCGATCAGCGCCTTGTCGCGCCGGCGTTCTTCATCCAGCCATTCAATCATGCTGGCGATTTGATTGATCTCCATGGCTTCGTCCCCGATTGCCACAGCTCGGTGGCAAAGATTACGGATTAAGGCGATTATAACATTTACCGCAGTCCGCTTCAATCATGGCGCGATTAGGAGAGGCGGCAAGGTCGCGGATAGGATCCTGTTTGCGGAGGCTGGATCGATTATTTGCTACTGAACACGCATAGGACACATCGTTTTACTGTGAAATTCGTGTAGCTAGCTTGTAGTCGGAATGTGACGCCGCTCCCGTTCGCGCAGGCAATTTCTTGTTGACAGCCTTCTAAAACCCGCCTATACTTCGTTTCGACGTGAAGAGAGAGTTTGTCATGAGATTTGAACGCTTGCGCCATCACCATCGTAACGCTCTAGTCAACGCGAGGCGTGGCGTCTAGCTCTACACGTCGCCAATTCTGTAAGACTTGCCTCGCTGATTCGCGGGGCTTTTTTGTGCGAGGGAGCGCCTATGCTGGCGGTCATCGATTATGGCGCGGGAAATCTGCGCAGCGTCATTCATGCCCTTAAGCATCTTAACGCAACAGAAATGCAGGTGGTTCAGCGGCCCGAGCAGTTGGCCGGGGCGGAGAAGATCATCCTGCCCGGCGTTGGCGCGTTCGGCGCATGCATGGCGCAGATGCATAAGCAAGAGCTGGTCGCGCCGCTCAAGGAGGCGCTGGCGGCTGGCATACCTTATCTGGGCATTTGCGTCGGGATGCAAATGCTATTTGATGTCGGCGAAGAATTGGGCGAGCACGCCGGTTTGGGCATTCTCCGCGGACGCGTGATTCGCTTCCCGCGCTTCGACGATCGCAAGGTGCCGCACATGGGCTGGAATCAGTTGAAATTCCGGCGAGAGTCCGCGCTACTGAAGGGCTTGGGCGAGGAAAATTACGTCTATTTTGTTCATAGCTATTATTGCGCGCCGGCCGACAGCGATACGGTGGTGGCGTCCGTGGACTATGGCGTTGAATTTGCCGCCTTCGTGCAGCGGGGGAATATATTCGGCGTGCAATTTCATCCTGAGAAAAGCCAGAAAACGGGTCTGCGGATCCTGGCGAATTTCTTGCGGATTTAGGAGGATTCGATGATCGTCTACCCCGCTATTGACCTGCGTGGCGGCAAGGTCGTTCGCCTGCGCGAGGGCGATCCCAATCAGCAGACGCTGTTCAGCGACGATCCGGTCGCGACTGCCCAATCATGGATTGATCAGGGCGCGACCTGGCTGCACATGGTGAATCTGGACGGCGCCTTCGAGGGCGAAAGTAAAAATCTGAGCGTTCTGGAGAAGGTGGCCAAACTGGACGTCAGCGTGCAATACACTGGGGGATTGCGTGAACTGGCCGCGCTCAGGCAGGCTTGGGATACCGGCGCCAGCCGCCTGGTCATTGGCACGCTGGCTGTGCGCGAACCGGCGCGCGTGGAGGAGGCAGTGGCGCTCTTTGGAAAAGACGCGATCTGCGTGGCTTTGGACGCCAAAGATGGCAAGGTCGTCTCTCACGGCTGGACCGAGTCCTCCGCGTATACCCCCATTGAATTGGGCGCGCTGCTCTATGGACATGGGGCGAGACACGCGCTCTATACGGATGTCAGGCGCGACGGCGGCCTGGTTGGGGCGAATATCGAAGACACGGTTGCGCTGGCGCGCGCCACCGGTCTACAGGTGATTGCCTCTGGCGGCATCAGCCGATTAGTAGAGATCGAGCAGCTGTCGCGGAGTGGCATGGTCGCCGGTGTTATCATCGGCATGGCGCTGTATAAGAAGCGATTCACCCTGACGGATGCGCTAAGCGCGGCGAGGTGCGACTAAGCATGTTGGCGAAACGGATAATCCCCTGCTTGGATGTCAAGGATGGCCGGGTGGTAAAGGGCGTGAATTTTGTCAATCTGCGCGACGCCGGCGACCCGGTTGAGCAAGCGATGATTTACGACCGCGAAGGCGCCGACGAGTTGGTGTTTCTTGATATCACCGCGTCGCATGAAGCGCGGGCGACGATGCTGGAAATGGTGCGGCGGGTGGCGGATAGCATCTTCATTCCCTATTGCGTGGGTGGCGGCATCCGCACGATTGACGACATCCGCGACACCTTGCTGGCGGGCGCGGACAAGGTCTCAATCAATAGCGCGGCGGTGCGCGATCCTGAACTGATTTCAGCTGGCGCATGGGGTTTCGGCAGCCAGTGCATAGTTGTGGCGATTGATCCGCGCCGGGTTGATAACAAGTGGGTGGTGCATATCAATGGCGGGCGAATTCCCACCGACAAAGAGGCGGTGTCTTGGGCGAAAGAGGCGGAGGAGCGCGGCGCTGGCGAGATTCTGCTGACGAGCATGGACAAAGACGGCACCAAGTCCGGCTATGATATTGAGATGACGCAGGCGGTGGCCGAGGCGGTTTCGATTCCGGTAATCGCGTCAGGCGGCGCTGGCAACGAAGACCATTTTCGCGAGGCGCTGCAGGAAGGCCGCGCCGACGCCGCGCTGGCCGCGAGCCTTTTTCACTTCAACGAATTGCGCGTCGGCGATCTCAAGCGCTATCTGCATGCGCGGGACCTGCCGATACGTTTGACTGGATGGGAGAATCTGAATGACGCTTGAAGACGCGCGGCTGGCAGAAATCAACTGGAACGAGGGTGGATTGATTCCGGCCATTGCGCAAGACGCGCAAACTGGCGAAGTGCTGATGCTGGCTTTCATGAACGCAGACTCGCTGAAGCGGTCGCTGGAGCTGGGGCAGGCGGTGTTCTGGAGCCGCCGTCGGGCTGAGCTATGGCGCAAAGGCGAAACCTCGGGCAACATCCTCGCGCTCAAGGAGATTCGGATCGACTGCGACGCCGACGCGCTGCTGCTTCTTGTCGATCCGTCTGGACCGACCTGCCACACCAACGCGCGCAGTTGCTTCTTTCGCGACTTGGATGAATTCATCGCGGAGCCCAAGCGATACTAACCAGGAGTCAATCGTGGACGATATGCTGGAGCAATTGGAAATCATCATCGCCGATCGGCGGCGCAATCCGGTCCCGGGCAGTTACACCAGCCGGCTATTTGATGAAGGGCGGGAAAAGATCACGCAGAAAGTCGGTGAAGAAGCGGTCGAGGTAGTGATCGCCGCCTTGCGCGAGAACCGTGACGAGCAACTGGACGAACTAGCGGATATGTTTTACCACACGCTGGTGCTCATGGCCGAATTAGATATTTCGCTTGATGACTTGAAGCGGCGGCTGCGGGAACGCCATCAACCTCGCTGACAAGTCCGTTAAACAGCCAGCGCCTCAGCCAGTTGCGTATGCCTGATACGACGCGTAACCCTGCCACTGAGAAAACATACCGGCAGCTAACGCATCGGACATATCCCGCTCCCTCAAATAATAGGCGGCGACCAGCGGCGAGCTGGCTTGCAGCGACGCTTCCACACCCGGCACGACGGCTTGAATCATCGTGAAGAGCTCCGGATAGTAGAACCAGAGAATCGCTTCGCCATCCCTGTATGGTTGGCCGCGGAAAAACAGCGGTTCGCCGTGCTTGGCCAAAGCCTCGCCCATGGTCATTTCTGGCGCGAACTGAAGGATGATGGCGTCAACGGTTAGCGTTTCGTCAGCGGACACTTGACAGCAGGCAGGCGCATCCGGGCGACCAAATTGAAAAGCCTGCTCAGTTTCCTGCAGCACCGTAACTGTGTCCAAGGCACTCACAATTCTCAGGGCGTCAGCAAGCGATGTTTCGCCCGGGACGATGTTCTGCCAGCAGGGCGGCGCGCAGGGATCTCCCGAAATCAGGCTTGTATCGGCCAAGTAGCGGTCATTGAGCAGCGTTGGCTGGGGTCGACCGATGGTGACTTCACCCGAGCCTTCCATCAGCGCGCGCAGTTGAAATATGGTGGGCGCGCCGCGATCGATCGGCTGTTCACCGAAGAAGATAAGCTGCGGATCTCCGCCATCTCTGCGGGCGCGGACAGCGGGCGTACCGGAGACGAAGGCGGACTGGGCAAGCTGCGTGTCAATCAGGAATTGGATGGAGCGATCAACACACTCAGCCAGCGCGTCCGCGTTTAGATTGAGCAGACCGGCGCTGCTAGCGGTCACGTCATCCAGGGCGCCGCGCCGCGCAAACTCGAAGAGCAGATCATGGGCGTCCCAGAAGCGAGACAGATCCTGCGCCGCCACGCATTCAGCGGCCTTGGCGAATGTCGTCGAATATTGCGGATTCACCAAGGGGTAGAAGCGAAACTCAAATTGGGCTTGACCCGTTCGTACATACTCTTCGACGAAGGTATCGACGTTCGCCTGATAATTCTGGCAGTGCGGACAGAGGAAATCTTCAAAGGCGACGATGGTAATGGGCGCCGCCGTCTCGCCGAGTACGAAGCCGCCATCGGCTCGCCGAAAAGTCTGAAGCCCGGCGTAGCGCCCACGTTCGATCAACACCGGAGCGGTCGACCGCGGGCGAATTGCGTTCACCAGCGCGTCGTGGTGCTCCGGCAACGCCAAGGCGATGGGTATAGGAGCTGCGTCCCCATATTGCACGAAAAGAGACGGCGCCGCGCCAGCGCCCAAGGACAAGCCGTAACTTGCGTCAATCGCATGCTGGCCCGCGCTCGCCGCGCACTCCGTCAGTTGAGCGTGATCAAGTCGCAATTCGTCAGCGAAGGCGGCGACCGTATGATCGGTGAATCCACGCGTCGAAATCAGCTCAAACATCACATCGCGCGCCCGCCAAAACTGGCCCGGCTGAAGCGTATCCGCGCATTCCACCAGGCTGGCGCTGCGCACTGAGAGGGCGGGATCAATCACCGGATAGATGCGATATTCCATCTGGGCTTGCCCGGTTTGCACATAATCCTGAATGAAGCGCCTAATGACAGGCTCGTAGTTTTGGCAACTGGTGCAGAGAAAGTCGGAGAATTCAATCAGTTTGACTCCGGCCGCGGGATTGCCGAGCACGAAACCGCCGTCGGCGGCGCGCGACTGCGGCAGCTCGGCATAGGGGTCGGCGCCGTCCTGCGCTGTAGCCGCGAGCGCAAACAAGCCGGCGAAAAGCGCGAAAATCAGAAGCATTCGAAGTCGTGACATTGTCAGCCCTTTGTCTGTGGACGCCGCATAAAGTCTTGCACATTTGCGTCAGGTTTCAATGCTTGTGTCCCGCACAATTCCGGCATTAGACTACTGGCATCGTCGCTGTACAGGAAAATGGCGAAATGCCTAAGGATCGATTCATCTGCGAGACAACTTTCCGCGTGCGTTATGCGGAAACGGACAGCATGGGCGTCGTGCATCACTCCATGTACCTTGTGTGGTTTGAAGAGGGACGCAGCGCCTATATTCGCGATCATGGCTGGAGTTACGCCGATATTGAACAGTCCGGCTATTTCTTGGCGGCGGGAGATCTCAAGGCGAAGTACAGACGGGCCGCGCGTTATGATCAACGTGTCACGGTAAAGACCTGGATTGAAGACGTCAGGAGCCGCACGATAAGTTTCGGCTGCGAAATTGTTGAGGCGGAGACACATGCAATCCTGTTTGAGGCTACTCTCAAGCTGATCTGTTTGAACGCGTCTGGCGAAATCACGCGGGTTCCAAATGACTGGATGAACTGGCTTTATCCACAGGCTGGCGAAACGTAACGGCGCCACCGCGTCGCAGGGGCAATTACTCGCCGTATAGTCTGCCCCTATCCATTCTGTTATCATTAGCGTATCGACTTAGCAGTTTCGCTATCCTCTGCATGCCTATGAAAATGCAAGGGGCTGCGCGGCAGTTGACTGAGGCCAGATGAGACCAAGCGAGTGCTTTATTTCACGTGCATTTGTATCGCAAGGAAGCCACAATGTTTTGAACTGTCTAAGAAGTAGGTTACAATTTTCACCTGTTACATAAGCGTCGAGCGCGGGGGAGTGCAAATGGTGACTTATGCCGAAAGGCCCTGGATCAGTAATTACGATGTCGGTATCTCGGCCTCGGTTGATATTCCGGAGGCGCCGCTGCATCAATTCTTGAAAGATACGCGCGTTCGCATACCGCACAATACGGCCTTGATAACGCCGGCAAACCTGCCCTTGGTGGGGCGCGTCAGCCGGTCGATCACTTACGAAGAGCTAGACCGGGCGTCGGATGCGCTGGCGGCCGCGCTTGTCGATTTGGGTCTGCAAAAGAGTGACCGCGTCGCCATCGTCATGCCGAATTCGGTCGCCTTTGTGATTAGCTTCTACTCAATATTGAAGGCGGGCGGGGTGGTCGCGGCGACCAACCCAACATATCCCGCGGAAAGAATGGCGCATCAGATTAACGATTGTGACGCCGAATTTGTGCTGACGATGACACTCTTCTACGGCTTGGTCAAGCAGGTCCAGCCCAGGAGCAAAGTCAAAACCGTGATCGTCGCCAATATCAAGGAATACCTGCCGCCCTTGGCGAAGTTTCTTTTCACGATCGCAAAAGAGAAGAAAGAAGGGCATTACCTGGAGGACGTCGAGGCTGGCGATCACTGGTTTCAGGACCTGCTTGGCAAGTACGATGGCCAGCAAGCGAACGTACAAGTGCAGCCTGATGATCTGGCGATCTTCCAATACACCGGCGGGACAACCGGCGTTGCCAAAGCCGCGATGTCAAAGCACCGGGCATTGGTGGCGAATATGATGCAGACCGAGGGCTTCCTCGACCTTTTTGATACGCCGGTTGAAGATGAGATCTTTCTAGGGGCGATACCATTTTTCCATGTTTATGGTCTGGTCGTCGTGGTCAGCACCAGTGTCTACCGCGGATGTAAAGTGGTGCTCGTGCCCAATCCGCGTGATATCGACGATGTCTTGGGAAATATTGAGACCTTCCGCACGACGCTGTTTCCTGGTGTTCCGGCGCTGTATAACGCCATCAACAATCATCCGAAAGTGCAAAGCGGCGAAATCGACTTGAGTTCCTTGCACCTTTGTTTGAGCGGATCGGCGCCATTGCCGGAAGCGACAAAGACGGAATTCGAGCGCCTGTCTGGCGGCTCGGTGCGCGAAGGCTTTGGTATGAGTGAGGCGCCGACGGCCACTCACGTCAATCCGATCTTCAAGGAGAATCGTCCCGGCTCGATCGGCTTGCCGCTGCCTGAGATGGATATGCGAATCGTCAGCCTGGAGGACGGTGAAACCGATGTGCCTGTTGGCGAAATTGGCGAGCTGTTGATGGCGGGACCGAATGTCATGGCAGGTTATCATGGCATGTTGGAGGAAACACAGGAAGCGCTGCGAGAGAAGGACGGCAAGCGCTGGCTCTATACGGGCGATATCGCGCGCATGGACGAAGATGGCTATTTCTACATCGTCGATCGCAAGAAGGACATGGCGCTGATTGGCGGGTACAACGTATACCCGACCACGGTCGAAAACGCTATCGCTTCACACGCGGCGGTATTGGAAGTTGGGGTGGCGGCGATTCCTCATCCGGAGAGAGCGGGTCAGGAGGCGCTGAAAGCCTGGATCGCAGTCAAGCCCGGCGCGAGTCTGGACGCTGATGAAGTCATCGAGTTTCTGGGTGACAAGCTGGCGCCGTATGAGATTCCGCGGCGGATTGCCTTTATTGAAGAGCTTCCCAAGACTGCTGTCGGCAAAACATTAAGGCGTGAACTGGTGCGAATGGAAGGCGAGGGAAGCTGACATACCATCGGGAGCGATTGCGCAGGAATGCCAATGGCCTGCATATACAGCAAGCGCCAAGAGTCTGCTAAATTGCTATGGCAGCGACAAATCATAAGCGTATGACGACCGATTGGCCGCATTGATGGCGTCAGTATGGTTATGATGTAAATGCGTATTGCAATGTGGCGAGTCTGCTAAGACAGAAGCAAATGAACATTCACGATCAATCTTTTGCCGCGTACCAGAATTTCCTTCGCTTTTCCAGGGAGGTAAAGATCATACTGCTCCATCCGCAGAGCCGCTGGCGCTCGGTAATCATGGCCCGGCTACTAGCTGACAGCGACTTGAACTCATTCTATTACGCGCTGGACGTGGACGACATCAAACTGGGCAATTTTCTGCCGAGCCTGATGGCAACCTTGTCGCGGCAGAATGTCATCTTTGGGCGCCAAATGAACGTCTTGCCGCCAAACGTTTTTGACGACCCGTACAAGCACATGGAAGTGATACTGCGGACCTTCATTGCCGAACTGTCTGAGTTGGGAGATAGAGAGATTTGGCTGGTTCTCGATGAATTCGACCGCGCGGACCTCGCTGATGATGTGAAGCGGTTCGTCGAGCGCCTTTCGCGCCAGGCGCCTGCGCGCTGCAAGATCGTGCTAAACGGCCGTTCGCTTCCGCGAATGCCGTGGCTTTCGATGATTGCCAATAGGCAGGCTGTTATCATTCGCGATGGACAAATCGTACGGAAGAACATTTACGGCATGCCAAATGCGGCGGACGCCAGCCTCAAAGTGCTCTCGTTGGGACCTGGATATGTTTTTTCGGATGACTATCTGATCGATAACTGGGAAGGGCATCTGCCGCGACTGCTGCTATTCTTCGCAATGGATCGACCGGAAGTTACGCGCAATCAGATCTGCGAGACCTTTTGGCCGAAATTGGATATCGACCCGGCGGTTAACGTATTTCATGTGACTAAGCGGCGCCTGCACAAGGCAATTGGCATGGATGTTTTGGCGCACGACGGGAAATACTATCGAGTAGATCGGGATACGCCATTTTACTTTGACGCATTTGAGTTCGTTGAAGCGCTGCTCGAGGGCCGTCATGGCAAACCGGCGGAGCCCTTCGCGCTGTGGCAGCGCGTGGCGAAACTGTACCGTGGACCTTTCTTGCAGGGTCACGACGAAGGTTGGATCCTTGAGCGGCGAGAAGCTTACCAGAATGCTTATGTCGAGGCGCTGGAGAATATCGCAGCCATTTGGCAAGCGCGCGAAAGTTTCGAGCTGGCGCTGCACACACTGATCCGCGCGCTGGAAACTGACTTCAGGCGTGAAGAAATACATCTCAGGCTGTTAAGGCTATACGTGCAATTGGGCCGCCGCGCCGAAGCTGTGGAGCACTACCGAACGCTGGAGCGCTGGTCAAAGACGAACAAGACGACATTGAGCGGGCAGGTTCGCCAACTGTTCAGCGACATCACGGCTTGATTTTGCGTTTCAGATAAGGGACCAATTGGGCAGTCGCCCCTGGCAGGACTCGAACCTGCGACCAACGGTTTAGAAGACCGGTGCTCTGTCCACTGAGCTACAGAGGCATCAGCCGCGATTGTATGGGCGGCGCCTTGCGTTGTCAATGCTACGCGCCTGCTTTCCCCCTCGCTTCGGATTGTCCGAAAGCCAACGCTGCTGTATAATATATGTAGACAAACTGGGTCTGTTAAAGGCGAGAATTCGGCGCGATTGGCGCGCGTCAAATGATCGGGATGCAGGATTGGCGATTGTAGCTTATTGGCAAGATTGTCAGGAGTAAAAATGGCAAAGGATCGTGAACTCGTCGCCCAGCAAGAGCGTGAGTACGGCGCCGATAATATTCAGAAATTGGAACCGCGCGAGCATATCCGGCGGCGTCCGGGTATGTATGTCGGCGGCACGGATGAGCGCGCCCTGCATCACCTGATTTATGAGGTGGTGGACAACTCCATTGACGAAGCGCTGGCGGGCCGGTGCGATTTCATCGCCGTGACGCTGCATGACGACGGCGCGGCAACGATCCGCGACAATGGCGTCGGCATTCCGGTTGACAAACACAAGAGCGGAAAATCGGCGCTCGAGGTGGTGATGACCGAAGTCGGCTCCGGCGGGAAATTCGATAACGAAGCCTATAAGGTCAGCGGTGGCTTGCACGGTGTTGGCGTATCCGCTGTGAACGCATTGTCGGCGCGCTTGACGGCGACCATTCGTCGTGATGGCCATGTTTGGAGACAGTCCTACGAAGCGGGCATTCCGACTGGCCGCCGGCGCAAAGTAAGACAACTCAAGGACGGCGAAGAAACCGGCACCGAGATTTCCTTCGTGCCGGACTTCACTATCCTGGAGGAAAATGAATTTAGCTTCAGCACCTTGATGACCCGGTTCCGTGAGATGGCATTCGTGACGCGCAAGGTGACGATCCGGTTGCGCGACGAGCGCGTCAAACCCATCCCGCGTGAGGCGACCTTTTATTTCGATGGCGGCTTGCGGTCCTTCGCGCGTTATTTGAATCGCAATCGCAAAGCGATTCACAACATCATTCACGTGGAACGCGATATCGAATACCATGACCGCAACGACAGCCCTTACAAGATTGGCGTCGAAGTCGCCTTCCAGTATGCTGATGTGGCGACAACCACGGAGCTGGCTTTCACCAACACCATCAACACGCCAGACGGCGGCACTCATATCACCGGGTTGCGGTCGTCGATCACCGGCGTTATCAACCGGTATGCCAAGAAGGCGGGATTGCTGAAGGATAAAGACGGCAACTTCTCCGGCAATGACACGCTCGAGGGTTTGACGGCGATTGTCAGCGTCAAGCATCCGGATCCGCAATTTGAAAGCCAGACCAAGGTTAAGCTGCTCAATCCGGAGGTCCAGGGCGCGGTTTCACAGGCGGTCACCGAGTCCTTCAACGAATTTCTCGAAATGAATTCGCGAGAAGCGCGGCGCATCGTCGACAAATGCATGACGAGCAAGCGCGCCCGCGAGGCGGCCAAGAAGGCGCGCGATCTTGTGCGAAGCGGCCCGAGCCTGCTGGAAAGCAGCACCTTGCCGGGCAAGCTGGCCGACTGCTCGGAGCGGGGCGATAACGCTGAGATTTACATCGTAGAGGGAGACTCTGCCGGCGGCAGCGCGAAGCAGGGGCGCGATCGGCACTTCCAGGCGATACTGCCTTTGCGCGGCAAAATCCTGAATACGGAGCGGGCGCGCATCGACAAGATACTCGACAACAACGAAATCAAAGCCTTGATATCGGCGCTGGGCACGGGCATCCATGACGAATTGTCAGTCGACCGACTCCGCTACGGCAAAGTCATCATCATGACTGACGCCGATGTGGATGGCAGCCATATCCGTACTCTGTTATTGACATTCTTCTTTAGACACATGCCCCAGATTGTGCAGCAGGGACATCTGTATATCGCTCAGCCGCCAATCTTCTCACTGAAGAATGGCAAAAAGATGGAGTGGATTTACCCGGAAGGCGGCACAGCCGATGAGGATTTGCTCCAGCAATCGATGAAGCGCTTCAAGAATCCTGACAAAGTCACGGTACAGCGCTATAAGGGTCTAGGCGAGATGAATCCGGATCAGCTTTGGGAGACGACTATGGATCCGGAATCGCGTACGCTGATGCGAGTGACGATTGAAGACAGCGCTGATGCCGACCGTGTTTTCGATACGCTGATGGGCGCCAGCGTGCCGCCTCGCCGCAAGTTCATCCAGACCCACGCCAAGCAGGTCCGCAACCTCGACATATAGTTTGACTCAGTGGCGGCTATAAGCCCGATGTCTTGGCGTCCTCTTCGGTCCAGCCGCGCGCCTTGACGGCGGCCGCCTCCCGCTCGGCGCGCTGCAGAGGAGCTCGCTCGACCAGCGCGTGCAGCAGGGCGAAGAGGAAACTGCCCAGCCCAAGCGAAATGACGATGAACAAGATTGGATGCCAGGTGAAGCCCCCGAAGCGCAGAGCTTCAGGATGGAGTATCAATACGCTTAGGCACACCGATGGCAGGATGGCGACGAAGCACATGCCTGACAGCATGTTCAACAGCCGCGACAGCGCCCCGCCATGTATCGGTTTGTTCGCCCCTGACCGCTGATGGACCAGCAGCCCCAGCCGCAGGATAATTGCGACCAGGGCAATCAGTGTCAACTGTTTGACGAGTGAAGGATCCATCTGCCTCTGGCTGCCGCAACGAACGATCTAGAATAGCGTGTAGATGAATGGGCTGATTGGGCTGGAGCCACCGAGCATGATCAGAAGCGCGAAGACGAGCAAAGTGATGACCATCGGCAGCATCCAATAGAGTTTGCGTTTCCATAGGTAGGAGAGCAACTCGCCCAACACGCCCAAACGCATAAAGATGTCTTGCATTGCGCTGGGCGAATTGTCGTCGTGTTTTGCCTTCGTCGCCATGATGTCTCCCTCTGAGGCACTCAGGATTTAGCTGGGTTTCCGCACGATGTGCGAACCCAAGACGAGCATGTCAATATCGCTGTTTCTGAAGGTATTGTAGGCTTCGCGCGGCGTATTGACAATGGGCTCGCCGCGCAAATTGAATGAGGTATTGAGCACAATTGGCACGCCGGTCGCTTCACCAAATTGCTGGACGATATCGTAGTAGCGTGTGTTGGTCTCGCGATCAATCGATTGCAGGCGCCCGGTGCCTTCGTGGTTGACGGCGTGAATTTCGGCCTGCTTGTCTTGCTTGATCGGCGCCACCATCAGCATGTAGCGAGGCGTATCGTGATCGGCGACCTGGGGATAGTCGAAATATTCTAGGGCGCGCTCCCGCAGGACAACCGGCGCGAAGGGCCGAAATGGCTCGCGGAATTTGATTTTCGTATTCACGATCTCTTTCATATCGGCGCCGCGCGGATCGGCCAAAATGCTCCGGTTCCCTAAGGCGCGCGGTCCCCATTCAAAGCGCCCCTGATGAAAGCCAATGACCTGCTGGCAAGTCAAGGCATCCACGATCACTTCCGTCAATTTGTCCTCATCGGCAAAGGTCTCATATCTCTGCTCTTCCTGGTCCAGAAATGCGCGGCACTCATCGTCGGAATAGCTGCGTCCGTAATAGGCGTGCTTCTGCACCCATTGGCGCGGTTTGCCCAGCAGGGTGTGCCAAACCCAAAGTGCCGCCCCAAGCGCGCCGCCGTCATCCCCGGCCGCCGGTTGGATCCATAATTCTTCAAAAGGCGTTTCATTCAAGATGCGCCAGTTTGCCTTGGTATTGAGCGCGACGCCACCGGCCATGACCAGTTTGCTCATGCCCGTGCGTTCGTGCAGGTGATTGGCGATCTTAATCAAGGTGTCTTCGGTGAACTGCTGTATGCTGGCCGCGACATCGGCGTAATACTGATTGGTCTCCATTGCCGCCCGCTCGGCTGCGCGTTCCGGATTGGTGCGCATGGTGAAGAACTCGGCTTCATCGTTTCGCTGCTCACCGAATAGCTCGAGGAATCTGCTGCTGTAACTGCGCGTTGTCGACCGGTGAAAGTCGAAATAGTCCATGTTGAGTTTGAAGGCGCCATTGCTTTCATCGGCTGAGACGACCTTATGAATCTTGTCCATATAGCGTGGCGCGCCGTAAGGGCTCATGCCCATCACTTTATATTCGCCATTGTTGACGCGAAAACCAAGCCAGGCGGTGAAGGTGGAGTAGAGCAAACCCAGCGAATGCGGAAAGCGCTGCTCTTCAAAGAGCTCAATTGTGGGCGGCGTATCTTCCGCTTCGCCCAGCGAACTCTTGCCGCTGCCCAAGGTCGTCGTGGTCCACTCGCCCACGCCATCGACGGTCAAGATGGCGGCGTCCTTAAATGGGCAGGCGAAGAATGCGCTGGCCGCGTGGCTCATGTGGTGATCGCAAAATAGAATCTTGTCGGCGGCAACGCCGAGCCCGCGCGCAATATGGCTGCGCACCCAGAGCTTGTCGCTCAGCCAGGTCATCATCGACTCGCGCCAGAGGCCCGATGAGCGGGGGAAGGTGTTCAGCGCCGTTTGCAGGATGCGTTCAAACTTCTGCAGCGGCTTCTCGTAGAACACGACGTACTCTAAATCCTGCGCCGTTATCTCGGCTTGCTGGAGACAGAATTCAACTGCCATCTGCGGGAAACCATTGTCGTGTTTCACGCGCGAGAATCGCTCCTCCATGGCGGCGGCGATCAACAGGCCATCACTCAGCAAAGCCGCTGCCGAGTCATGATAGAAGGCGGATATGCCAAGAATATACATTGCTAGCCTTGTTCCCTTGCTGAGGCAATGTCGGTCGGCAGCGGCTCTCTCTCCGCCCAGCGCGCCGCGGCTTTTCTCTTGCGCAGCGGGTCCATAAAGATCGCCGACAGCAGGCCGAAAGGCACCATGATGGTGAAATAAAATGCGGTGGCGATGAACCGTCCATTCAGGTCGGCGACGATCGCCGAATTGACGCTGAAGCGATCCCAAGCGATGTTCAAGAGTTTCTTCAAGCAACTCTCCAGATATGGCATCTAGGCGGACAATGCCCAGTGTAGAACCTATGTGGGTCCAAGAGTGCGGATTACTTTTCTAGGTTAGACCGATTCAGAAAGTCAAGCAAGGTGTTTCGGGCGATATTGTGCCCCAGCTGATTCCAATGCGTGTCGGCGAAGAAGTAGGGCGATTGCCCGGCGTGAATCGCGTCTGCAAGCGGTGGAGTCAAATCAAGAAATGATATGCCAAGGTCGGCCGCCAGTACCTGCATAACGTCGCGCTGGACGGACAAGTTTTTGTCAATCTTGTCCAGGTCGGTGAGATCGTGGTCGCGAGACTCGACCTCAACAATCGTGTCTTTGCTCGCCTCGTCCAGGTAATTCCAATACAGTTCCGCTCTCTGTGGGATATACAGCAGCAAGAGCTCCGCGTCGTACGATTTGAGAGCGCTCGCCATCTGGCTGATACTTTGCTCGGTCAATTGCAGCGCATCGGACTGCAGCAGGGCGTCCCTGTCCGCGCCGAGAATCGGAAGGAACTTATGGTAGAAGGCGACCGGCGTCGGGGGATCAGTGTGAGCGATCACGGGATAATGGCAGCTATTCGTAGGATCTGTAGTCGTGGCATCGCTGACGAATTGGAGCAGGCGAAACACAAGCGAATAATCCAAGGGATTCTTGCCGCGGTGCAGCAAGTCATGCCTGGTTACGCCCTCGCCAATCATCTCGGCAAATGACAGGTTGTCACTTAGGTCGTTGCCGGCAAAGAAGGCGAGAACAACAGTCTCGGGCTTGCGCGGCAAAGCAAATGCGTCGAAGAGTCGCTGCTGCTCAAGCGTGCCGGTCCCGGGTACGGCCAACACAAGCATCGATTCGGAGAGATTCTGCCAGAATGGCTGCTGCACCAATTCCGCGGCCGTGAAGGAATCGCCAAGCACGACCAGGTCTACATCTTCTGGCCAGGGTTCAGCATTGCGGAAGCCGCGCCTGTCCCGTTTGAAAGATACATGATACGGCTCTAAAGGCTGCGCGTCTGCCGGCGATATGCATGTGAGCCGGTACATATCGCCACTGAGTGGCCTAACATCGTATTCTACGACTTGCCCGGCGGGATATTCACGGGCGCCGTGCTCGGTAACCAGACGGTGCCCCATCCGTTCCAGGTATTGCGGCATGTACTCAGTGAGCATTTGCGGCAAATATGGAAAGGCGAGCTGCAGCGCGATCTCCAGCGCGAAAATCGTGGCGAGCAATAGCAGTAATGCCCGCAGCGCAATGCTTGCGATGGCTTTCAATGATTCAGCCTTGCCGCCGTATGAGACAAGTGAACACTGCCAAATATACACGGACGGGCAAGAATTTATCAGTCATTGATTCAGCCGCTCTGCTTGCTTCAATTGCTGGAGAAGGGGCCAATGTTGAATTCCTTGTCAGGCGGAGACAATCGGACTTGCAGCAGCAAGGTCTCCAGGCGGTAGATTTCGACGAGCATTCGCAGGAGGCGAGATAGACTGGGCATCGCAAGCAGCTGTTGTTTTTGCGCGCTGTCCGCCTGCAGCAAGATTGACGCAATTTGCGCTATCGATCGAGCGCGATGCGGGATCTGCTCCCGGTCAAAGTTGGCGTCTTCGGATGACGACAATGTCTCCAAATAGTGAATGACCAGCGGACGCAGCAAACTGCTGTATCGGTGAATGAGATCGGGTTGATCGTCGGCTGGCTTGAAGAATTCGACATCGCCTAGCAAAAATGGCTGGCTGCGATCAATGCGCTTGATGCGAAATCGCCTTTGTCCGACGGCAGTTATGTTCATTCTGCCCAGCGGCAAATGCTGGACTTCGCTTATAGCCGCCGTACATCCCACCGGATGGGGCGTCGCGACCGGCCCCAGCGCCTCGCTGCCATGCTTGATGAGGACGACGCCAAATGGCTCATTGTTTTCAATACAGTTGTTGATCATGATCTTGTAGCGCTCTTCAAAGATATGCAGTTGAATCTGCATGCCTGGGAAAAGCACGGTATTCAGTGGAAACAGGGGCAGGTATGCCATCAGTGAAAATTACCTGTTTATGGATTGTCGGCGCTGGATTGCCACATGGCATTGGATTCTAAATGGACGGACGATTCGGCATGCCACCTTTGGCAGTTTCAAGGGCTAGGAGCTCGCGCTGTTTTCTTCATGCAGCACGCGGCGGAGCACTTTGCCAATGAACGAGCGCGGCAGCGATTCCCGAAACTCGATTTCCCAGGGCACGGCGTAGCCTTCCAAGCGACGCTTGCAGAGCTCCAGCAATTCTTCTTTGGACAGGTCACTGTTGGGACGGGGCACCACGAATGCCTTGATCTTCTGGTTGCCAGCTTCACGCCCAACGCCGACAACGGCCGCCTCCAGCACTTTGTTGTGCTCATACAGAATCTCTTCGACATCGCGCGGATAAACGCTGTAATCCCCAGTGAAGATCGTATCACGCTTGCGGCTGATAATCTTAAAGTAGCCATCGTCGTCCATCACGGCGACATCGCCGGTGTGCAGCCAGCCGTCGCGCAAAACGGTCTCGTCATTGGGGTCCGTACGCCAATAGCCGCTCATGACTTGCGGACCCTTGACCAGCATCTCTCCAATTTGTCCGCTTGGCAGGTCTTCGCCGCTGAGCAGATCGACGATCTTGGCATCGGTGTTTGGCAATGGCACGCCGATTGACCCCACCTTTCGCAGGCCATATAGCGGATTCGAATGGGTGACTGGACCGGCTTCGGTTAAGCCATAACCTTCGACGAGACGCCCGCGCGTCAGTTTTTCAAAGGCCTCCTGCACTTCTACGGGCAAGGGCGCGGCGCCGCTTATGCAGGCTTTGATTGACGACAAGCCGTAACTTCGCACGTTTTCCGCATGGTTGATGAGCGTGAACATAGAAGGAACGCCTGGGAAAAGGGTCGGCCTGTAACGGCGGATCTGTTCCAAGACTTGCTGAAGCTCAAAGACGGAGATGATCACGATCTTCGCCGCGATCAGGATCGGCAGGTTCATGGCGGCGGTCATGCCATAGCTATGCTCAAAGGGAACGACCGCCATCACAACTTCCTTGCCGTATTCGATTTCAGACATCCAATGACGGGTCTGGAGCGCGTTGGCGACCAGGTTGCGATGCGTCAAGCAGACGCCTCTGGGCTTGCCGGTGGTGCCGCTGGTATAGGAAATAACGGCGAGATCGGTATCCGCCACATCGACAGCGGGCTGACGCCGTTGCTGACCCATCATGACGTCTGACATGCGCTGCCCGATCCGCCGGGCAAGGGCTTCGTCCTCGGTTGTAGCCTGCTTGTGTCGACCGAATGCCGCCGCTCGGCTTGTGGTAACGTGTTTTCCGATGCCGCTAAATATCAAAGTTTCAGCGCCGGCTTGAGCTTGGAGCAATTGCGCCAGCTGACTGAATGCGCTCAGGGTGATGAGAACCTTGGCGTGGGTTTCGCGCGCGTGGCTGACAATTAATTCCGCATTGGCGTCGGGATTCGACAAAACAACGACGGCGCCGATCTTCAATATGGCGTAATAGGCGATGATGAATTGTGGCGTATTTGGCAAGACTATCTGGACGCGATCCCCCTTTTGCGCGCCCAGCGCCAGTAAGCCGTGAGCGAACTGATTGACTTTGGCTTCCAGCTCGCGGTAGTTCAATGCCTTGCCATAGAAGACGGTGGCCGCCCGCCGGGGCGCCCAATCGGCGGCGCTTTCCAAAAAACGAAAGAGCGGCTGATGCGGAATCGGTATGGTGTGCGGGATATCTTTGTCGTAGTGGCCGAGCCAGGGACGGCCCCGGCTGAGCTCGTCCGCTGGCGTTGTGGAGCGCCAGCTGGTTCGGGTCGAAGTTTCAACGAAGCGCTCGATCGCCCGATTGACCGCGTCGTGGCGCTCTAGTTGGACTTTGTGCTTTGCCGAGCCAATATCGTGGACTTCAGCGCCAGGAATCAATTTGGCGACATCGTCGTAAACATAGCGGGGAAAGTAATTGTCGCGCTCGCCGGTGATGACCAGCGTCTCATTCTTGATGTCCCGCAGCTGCGACCAAGCCTGCCAGCCATGCAGATTGTTGTGAAACATCGACTTTAGCACGTGGTATTCCGCGTCCCAGCGGCGGCGATAGCGCCAAAACGGCAGGGCGACATGAACCGGTATGCGAAACAATGCGGAGGCGAATTTTGGCAGCGGATACTCGCCCGCGCTGGCGACCAAAACGAGCTTCGAGATACGCTCGGGATAGGCGTTCGCGAATTCGATGCAGATGGCGCCGCCGAAGGAATGGCCGACCAGAACGAATTTCTCCGAGGGCTTCAGCGCTTCGACAATGTCATGCAGATCCTGTATCAATTCCGGCATCGAGTATTCGCTGTGGGGGGCATCGCTCTGCCCATGGCCGCGCAAGTCCGGGGCGATCACGCGATACTGATGGGCGAAATGCGCCAACTGCCATTCCCACGATTCGGCCACGCCAGCGAAACCGTGAAGGAAGAAAAGCGTCTTTTCGACATCCTGCGGCCAAAGATCAATGACGCTCAGGTTCGCGCCGGGATACTCCCGAATGGGCACCTTGACGCGATAGAGGTCAAAGTCCAAATGAAATACCGAGCGCTTCAGCCCGCGGATACGCTTCTTCATCATTCCCCGATGTGATGGCTTCGCATTATTATAGCGAAATCGACCGGCAGGGGAAATCATGCCAGAATTCGCAGCCAAAGGCGATCAAGGGTAAAATTACATTGATTAGCTGTATGAATAGCGTGAGGGAGGGCCATGAAGTCGCCCTTGGTTACAACGGCTTGGCTGGAGCAGCGCCTGCATGATCCGGCGCTTCGCATCGTTGAGCTGCGTGGCAAAGTGCTGCCGCCGACCGAGCCTCCGCCGCATTACTTCACCGATCGAGCTGGTTACGAAAAGGGGCATATACCGAACGCGGTCTTCGTTGATTGGCAGGTCGACATTGTGGAGCCGGGATCACCGTCAAACGATGTCGCTTCGCCCGAACGCTTTGCCGCCCTGATGGGAGAGCTAGGCGTCAGCAACGACACGCGCGTCGTCATCTACGATAATGCCGCGAGCATGTTCGCCTGTCGGCTGCGCTGGTGCCTGCGCTACTATGGTCATGAGGATGTGTTCATTCTCGATGGCGGCTGGGAGAAATGGCGCGCGGAAAAACGACCGATCAGCGCGGAGATTCCTGGGCTGGAGAAAGCGGAATTCATCCCGCGAGTGAATGCCGGGTTGAAAGCGACGGAGGCCGATATCTTGGCCAGCTTGGATTCAGGCGCCTTGCAATTGATCGATGTGCGCTCGCCGGCTGAATACGCTGGCACAGCGTCGCGCGCGCGGCAAGGCGGTCACATTCCGAGCGCGATTAGCCTGCCGCGAAAGAAAATGGTGGCGGAGGATCTGACCGTATTGAGGCCAGATGCGCTGCGTGAATGCTTCGCCCAAAATGGCGTGGCGCTGGATGCCGGCGACACGGTGATCTACTGCAACTCCGGTGTATCCGCGTCCTTTGGCATGCTGGCGCTGGAATTGGCTGGCGCGCGCAACCTGCGTCTTTATGACGGGTCGTGGAAGGAATGGGGCAATAATCCCATCAGACCCAAGGCAACATGCTCGTAGCGTCGCTCGCTGGCACGGCGCCGGAATGCGCGCAAGGTAAGAAATTTGCGACGATCTATGTCACTAGCTAGGACTGGACGGCGCGGCGATACAGAAGGGAGTGAAGAAGTCTGGTGGAATTAAAAGCCTATAGGGACGGCTCCGCTTTCCTGGAACTGAAATCGCTGTGGAATGACCTGCTTGAGCGCGCGCCGATGAACCGCGTTTTCTACACTTGGGAGTGGCAGAAGACCTGGTGGGAGGCTTATGAACCGGGGGAGCTTTGGATATTGGCCTGCTATGACCGCGGAGCCGCGACAGGCATCGCGCCGCTTTTCATCTCCGAGTCTGAGCGGGGCCGCTTTGTTCAAATCATCGGCTGCGTCGATGTCACCGACTACTTGGACTTTATCATCGACGAAGCGCGAATGGCGGATGTCTATGCTGCATTCGCCGATTACCTCTGGGATCACCGCGCCGAGTATGATTGCCTGGACTTCTGCAATATCCCCTTTGATTCACCGACACAACGGCTGCTGCCTGAATTGCTAAGCCAACGCGGCTTCAAAACAGATGTTGAACAGCAGGAAGTTTGCCCGGTCATTGAGCTGCCGGATAATTGGGGCAGCTACATGAGCCGGTTGCATAAGAAGCAGCGTCATGAAGTCAGGCGCAAGATGCGGCGCATTCAAGGCAGCGAAGCATCGATTGACTGGTACATCGTCAACGGGCAGCACGATCTTGATGAGGAAGTGGCTCAGTTTGTTCGCCTGATGGCGGCCAGCGATCCGGAGAAGGAACGATTCTTGCAAGACGAGAGCAATCTGCGTTTCTTTCATTCTATTGTGCCGTTGCTGCAGGCTTGTGGCTGGCTGCAGTTGAACTTCCTCACTATCGGCGAGCAGCGCGCGGCTGCTTACATCAACTTTGTTTATGGCAATCGCGTGATGGTCTATAACTCCGGGCACGCGCACCACGATTTTGGCGAGTACAGTCCGGGCATAGTGCTATTGGCTTATAACATCCGGCACGCCATTGAGCAGGGCTATGCCTACTATGACTTCTTGCGCGGCGATGAACCCTACAAATACCGCATGGGCGGCCGCGACACGGCGGTGATGAACATCCGCGCCAGATAAGCCGGCGTCCCGCGCAGCGGAGTAGAAATGCCAATCCAGCGAATCGCGCTGATCAGTGTGCACACCAGCCCGCTGGCGCCTATGGGCGGCGCGAAGACGGGCGGCATGAATATGTACATCCGCGAGTTGTCGCGCGAGCTGGGACGGCAAGGCTTATGCGTAGACATTTTCACCAGACGCGTCTCCCCGATTGAAAAGACAATTGACGCCGCCATTGGCGAAAACGCCCGCGTCATTTATCTCGCCGCTGGTCCGCCGCAGCCGATTTCGCCGGACGAGCAGTACGAGCATCTGTCTGAATTCACAGCCAATTTAATGGCATTTGCGACATTGGAGAACGTGCGCTACGACATTGTCTACAGCCACTACTGGCTGAGCGGATGGGTGGCGGCGAAGCTCAAAGAAGCCTGGGGTCTGCGTTTTGCGCACATGTTTCACACGCTCGGGCACATGAAGAAACGTATCGAAGTTAAGGACTATCAGCCTGACCGCCGAATCATGACCGAGATGAACATTCTGCAATGGGCGGACCGCATCATCGCCGCGACCCCGGCCGAGCAGGCCCAGCTACGCTGGCTTTATCGCGCCCGGCGCCGGCAGATTGCGGTGATTCCGCCCGGAGTCAATACCGAACGATTCAACCAGGAGCTATCCCGCGAAGCCGCGCGCGAGACCCTGGGCATCTCGCTCGCTAGCAATCTGCTTCTCTTTGTCGGGCGCATTGAGCCGCTTAAAGCCGTGGACACCATACTGGAGGCGCTTCACGTTTTGCGAGACAAGGCGCCGTCTATGCTGCGAAATCTGCATTTTATGATTGTCGGCGGCGACCCATATAGCGGTCGCGACCAAGAAATGAATCGGCTGCAAGCGCTCAGCGTCAAGCTGGGAATCGATCAATTGGTGAGTTTCGTCGGCGCGAAAGAGCAAGCGGAGCTGCCGTTATTCTATGCGGCGGCGGCGGCGGTCATCATGCCTTCTGACTACGAGTCCTTTGGCATGGTGGCGCTGGAAGCGATGTCGTCGGGCACGCCGGTCATCGCTTCGCAGGTGGGCGGCTTGCAATTCTTGGTACGGGACCAAGAGACCGGTTTTCACATTCCGGCGCGTGAACCCATCTCGCTGGCGGAATGCATCATTGAACTGCTGACCGATCAATCGAGAACGGAAGACATGGGCATAGCCGCCTCTCGCATCGCGCAAGAATACGCCTGGTCGGGGATTGCCGAGCGTTTGCTCACGGTCTTCGAAGAAGTCGCCAGTCAAAAGCTGAAGCGGACTTAACCACCGTAAGCATTAGGAATATCGTCGACGTCTACCTCAATATAGGGATTGTCCAGCATATACTCCAGCGCATCAGCTTCGGAAAGAACGATTTGGCCCTTGTGATACAAAGTATTGTTGAAGCCATCGTAACGATAGCGGCGATTCACCCAGCCATGCAGGTTGTGCTGAAATAGCACGTGGAACTGAATCGACTCGTCTTCCGCGATGATATCCTCCCGCAGCAGCCACACCGGCGCGTATTGTTCCAGATGAGGGCGCGCCTTTTCATCGCGCATTTCTTTCAGCCTGTCCACCGTCGTCATCGCGTATCCAGTCCACCCTAAGTTGCGATACTAACGCGCTCATTTTAGCGCCAGCATTCGTCGTCAGCAAGCGGCGATTGCTACCGGGAGCGGCGAGAACGTGATACGCCGCCAGAGCGTCCACTTCCAAAAGGCGAAAGTTTCATTAAACTAGGCGCGAGACTGGAAGTGACATGTTGGAGACAGGCGATGGCGACATCTGAAGTGAAGAAAGTAGTCCTGGCATATAGCGGGGGCTTGGATACCTCCGTGATCGTTCCTTGGCTCAAGAACAATTACGGCTGCGAGGTCGTCTGTTTTTGCGCGGATCTAGGGCAGGAAGAGGAGTTGGACGGGCTGGAAGAAAAGGCGCTGGCTTCGGGCGCGTCCAATCTTTATGTCCGTGACCTGCGAGAAGAATTCTTGACCGACTTCGTTTATCCGACATTGCGCGCGGGCGCCGTTTATGAACGGGAATATCTGCTGGGCACTTCGTTCGCCCGTCCGCTGATTGCCAAGCATTTGGTGGAGATTGCGGAACGGGAAAAGGCGGACGCGGTCGCTCATGGCTGCACCGGAAAAGGCAATGACCAGGTGCGCTTTGAAGTCTCGACCATGGCGCTCAATCCAAAGTTGAAGACCATCGCTCCCTGGCGCGAATGGGACATCCGCAGCCGCGAAGACGCGCTGGCTTACGCCGAAGAGTTTCGCGTCCCGGTATCGCACACGGAAAAAGACATCTATAGCCGCGACCGCAATATATTCCACTTGTCGCATGAGGGCGGGCTGCTGGAGAACCCGTGGAATGAGCCGGAAAGCCCGATGTATCAGTTGACCAATGAACCGGAGCGCGCGCCGGACGAAGCCGAATATATTGAGATCGGCTTTCTGCAAGGAAATCCGAACAGCTTGAATGGCGAAGAAATGAACGCGGTGGAGTTATTCACGACGCTGAATCGCCTGGGCGGGACGCATAGCATCGGCCGGACCGATATCGTTGAGAATCGTCTGGTCGGCATGAAGAGCCGCGGCGTTTATGAGACGCCGGCCGGCACCATCATTCATCGCGCGCATCAATTGCTGGAGAGCATCTGCCTCGACAAGCATACGATGCAATACAAGGACACCGTCGCCACCAAGTATGCCGAGCTGGTATACAACGGCATGTGGTACAGCAAGCTGCGGGTAGCGCTCGATGGTTTCGTCGATGTGACGCAGAAGACGGTGACCGGCGCCGTGCGGCTGAAACTCTACAAGGGCAATATCATCGTCGCCGGGCGCAAAAGCCCATACAGCCTATATCGTGAAGATTACGCCTCCTTCGGCGAAGAAGACGTCTACAATCAGCAAGATGCCCACGGGTTCATTCAACTCTTCGGTTTGCCGATCAAGGTTGAAGCCATGCTGCAGACCGAAGGCGGTGGAACGACCGATTACATGCGCCCGGATTACAGCAAGTTTAAGCGCGATTGAGCAGCGCGCTTCTGAAGGACAGCGATGAGCCTCTGGGGCGGACGTTTCTGCGAACCGAGCGATGAAGAACTGCGTCTTCTGAACGACAGCTTTCGCTTCGATGAAGCCCTGTACGTCGAAGACATTGAAGGCAGCATGGTTTACGCGCGGGCGCTCGCAGAAGCGGGCGTGATTAGCGCGGGCGAGGCGGAGACAATCGTCGAAGGATTGCGCCAAGTCCTGCAAGAATTTGATTCGGACCGCTTTGTACTGGCCGCGGGCGACGAGGACATCCACACGGCAGTCGAGCGTCGGCTGATCGAAATCGTCGGCGATGTGGGCGGCAAGCTGCATACGGGCCGCAGTCGAAACGACCAGGTCGCGACTGATTTCCGGCTGTGGACGATGCGCGCCGCCGATCGACTGCAGGAGGCGCTTCGAATGCTGCAAGCCGCGGTCGTATCGGTTGCGGATGGGCACAGCGAAACTGTGATGCCCGGCTACACGCACATGCAGCCGGCCCAGCCGATTACCGCCGCTCACTGGCTGATGAGCTTCTTCTGGATGCTTGAACGCGACCTGGACCGGTTGCGCGGCGCAAGAGCGAGAATGGCGGTTTGTCCCCTGGGTTCGGGCGCGCTGGCGGGCAATCCCTTCTCGATTGATCGCCACAGGATTGCTGCGGAACTGGGGTTTGACCGAGCCAGCGAAAACAGCCTGGACGCGGTCAGCGATCGCGATTTTGTCGCCGATATGCTCTACGTCGTCTCGGTTTCCGCGACGCATTTGAGCCGACTCGCCGAAGACATCCTGATCTATTCCAATCCCAGCTTCGGCTTCATCACCTTGGACGATCGCTACAGTACCGGATCCAGCTTGATGCCCCAAAAGCGCAATGCCGATCCGATGGAGTTGACGCGCGGGAAAACGGGCCGCCTCATCGGCAATCTGGCCGGATTCCTCACGACGCTGAAAGGATTGCCGAGTGGCTACAACAAGGATTTGCAGGAGGACAAAGAAGCCCTGTTTGATGCCCTGGAGACGATGCATCAGCTTCTGCCGGTGGTGACGGCGACGGTCGGCAATCTCCGGATCAACGCTGAGGCGATGGAGTCCGCGCTGACGGATGACTTGCTGGCAACGGACCTGGCTGAATACCTGGTGCGGAAGGGCATATCTTTTCGCCAATCGCATCACATCGTGGGAGAGGTTGTGCGCGCGGCGGCGGAGCGGCAGCTGACCCTGTCTCAAGTGCCTCTAAGCGATCTGAAGCGCATATCCCCGCGCTTTGCTAGCGATGTCTCCGATGTATTCGACTTTTCGATTTCGATTCAGCGGCGGGATTCCTATGGTGGCGCGGCGCCTGAGGCGGTACGGGCGCAAATTCGGCGGGCGAAAGCAAGATTGGATGCCTAACTGGGTATAGCGCATAATTGGATGTCGGTATTATCTATAAAGATTCGCCGTCATCTTATGGTTTACACGAAATCCTTGACAAGTCTTGAAGCATTGGGTAAGCTCTTTTTTTGTATTCTGTCGCAAAGGACTATCGTGCAAAGCCCGCGATCGGCGAAATTCAGTATTATTCTCGTCCTCGTCCTTGTCCTCGTGATTATCAGTGGACTGTAACGGCTTGGGCGGGTTTCGCGCAAAAGGTAAAGCAACAGAGCCTCCCAAGCCACGGGGGGCTTTTTGATTGTATGTATGGTGGCGGCGCTTGGCGATACGAGCATGAACGTGGAACCGCAGCAACATTACAAGTTTTGCCAGCAAATAACATTGAGGAAGAATGAATGACGGCTGAATGGATTTGGCGTAACGGCGAGTTTGTTAAGTGGGACGAGGCGACGGTGCATGTCAGCGCCCACGCCTTGCACTACGGGTCGAGCGTATTTGAGGGCATTCGCGCCTACGACACGCCGGCGGGTCCGGCCGTATTTCGGCTGCGCGAGCACAGCGAACGCCTGCTGCATGGGGCGCGCGTCATGCGGATAGAGCATGACAACGACGCCGACAGGCTGGATCGCGCGATCATCGAGACGGTGCGCAAGAATGGGCACAGTTCCTGCTACATCCGCCCGATCATCTTCCGCGGCGCGGGCGCTCTTGGTTTGGAGGGGCGCAATCGCACCGCGGTCGACACGGTCATCTTCACGATGGAGTGGGGACGATATCTGGGCGCGGAAGCGATTGAGCAGGGCGTCGATGTTCAGATCAGTTCATTCCGACGGATGGCGCCGGATACGCACATGGCCTTGGTCAAAGCCGGCGGCAATTACGTCAACAGCCAGTTTGTCAGCATGGAAGCGCACGACAATGGATTTGAGGAAGGCATCGCCCTCGATGTCAATGGCTACGTCAGTGAGGGGGCGGGCGAGAATATCTTTGTCATTCTGGATGGGGTGGTTTATACGCCGGGCGCCTGGTCGTCGATCTTGATGGGCATCACGCGGGACAGCGCCTTGAGAATCTTGGCGGATCAGGGCGTCGAAGTGCGTTTCCAGCCGGTGGCGCGCGAGATGCTCTATATGGCGGATGAAATTTTCTTCACTGGTACCGCCGCCGAAGTAACGCCGGTCAAGTCAGTTGATCGCATTTCGATTGGCTGTGGCGGGCGCGGCCCTATTACTGAGGCGGTGCAGCGCGAGTTCTTCGCCATTACTGCCGGTGAGGCGCCGGACAAGTACGGCTGGCTGACGCACGTCAATAGTTCTTAAGCGGTATCGTTCGCTGGCGAGTGGATGAGTGGGAGGCGATGATGAAACTCAAGGGTTCGGAAATCATCATGGAAAGCCTGTTGCGCGAGGGCGTCGACGTCATGTTTGGCTATCCGGGCGGCGCGATTCTACCCACTTATGACGCCATGAGCCAATATGAAGACCGCCTGCATCATGTCTTGGTGCGGCACGAGCAGGGCGCTTCGCATATGGCGGACGGCTATGCCCGGGCGACTGGCGAAGTTGGCGTTTGCATCGCTACCAGCGGTCCTGGCGCGACAAACCTGGTCACCGGCCTGGCGACGGCGATGATGGATTCGTCGGCAATCGTGGCGATTACGGGGCAGGTTCCGATTCCGGCAATCGGCTCGGACGCTTTTCAGGAGACTGATGTCACCGGCGTGACGCTGCCGATCACCAAGCACAATTACCTGGTCACTGATGTGCGCGAATTGGCTTACACCATTAAAGAGGCTTTTCATATCGCGCGCACGGGGCGGCCCGGTCCGGTACTCGTAGACGTGCCGAAGGATGTGCAAATCGCCGAGACCGAATTTATCTGGCCCGATGACGACATTGTCCTGCCGGGTTACGATCCTCCCTGGGCGGCGCAAGAGACGGAAATTGACGCAGCCTTGCGTTTGATCGCTGAATCGGATCGTCCCATCATTCTCGCCGGGCACGGCATCTTGATGTCCGGCGCGATGAACGAAGTGCGTGAACTGGCCGAGCGGGCGCAGATTCCGGTCTCGCTGACCTTGCTGGGCAAAGGCGCCATGCCCGAAGACCATCCGCTGGTCATTGGCATGATGGGCATGCACGGCGAAGCCTCGTCGAATCTGGCAATTCAAGAGGCCGATCTGTTAATAGCGCTCGGCATGCGCTTCGACGACCGCGTTACTGGCAATCTCAATACCTACGCCCAAAATGCGCGCAAGATTCACATCGACATCGACCGCTCCGAGATCAACAAAAATGTCAAGGCGGATGTAGGCATAGCCGGCGACTTGAAGACGGTACTGACTCAGCTGCTGCCGCGCCTGGAGGGCAAATCGCATCCGGCATGGATTGGGCGGATACGCGACTGGCTGGAGGACTCGAGCGAACGCGACATTTTGAATTACGAAACGCCGGGCATACTGCTGACCGCGCAAGTCGTCAACGACATTTGGAAGCTGACCGGCGGCGATGCGATCACCGTGACAGATGTCGGGCAGCACCAGATGCTGGAAGCGCAATACTATCCACATCAGCGGCCGGCAACTCTCCTCACTAGTGGCGGACTAGGTACGATGGGCTTCGGTTTCCCGGCGGCCATCGGCGCGAAATTCGGCAAGCCCGACGAGGAGATCTGGGCTATCGTCGGCGACGGCGGGTTTCAGATGACGCTCTGCGAAATGGCGACGGCGGTGCAAGAAAACGTCAACGTCAACATCGCCATAATCAACAATAACTTTCTCGGTATGGTGCGGCAGTGGCAGGAGTTATTCTTCGAGAAACGCTATCAAGCCACGCCCATGGTCAATCCTGATTTCTGCAAGTTGGCCGATGCTTATGGCATCCCCAATCGCTGCGTCAGGCAACGCGGCGAGATTGAAGACGCGGTGCGTTTCGCGCAGGGCATCGACGGACCCACGCTGATTGAATTCGTGGTTGAGAAGGAAGAGATGGTGTACCCGATGGTGCCGGCTGGCGCCGACCTGCACGATATGAAGCGCAGACCCAAGCCAGGAGAAGCATGATGGCTGAAGTAAAGATCGAAAGCAAAGTGACGGTGGTGGCGCTGGTAGAGAACGAACCGGGCGTTCTGAACCGCATCGCCAGTTTGTTTCGCCGGCGCGCCTTCAATATTGATAGTCTCACCGTCGGGCGGACGCACAAACCACACGTTTCGCGCATGACGATTCGAGTTGAGGCCGGTCCCGAATACGCCAGGAAAATCGCGACCAACTTGCAGAAGCTGGTCAATGTGATTGATGTCAGAGTCATCGACAATGAGCCGCATGTCGAACGCGATTTGGCGCTGATCAAAGTGCGGAACGATGATGCCGATTCGCGGAATACGATCACCGAAATCTGTGATCGCTATCCGGCTCGCATCGTCGATGTTGGTCCCAAGGTGGCGATTATTGAGATGGTGGGCACAGAAGATATTATCGAGGAATTTATTGAGCAGGTGCGTCCCACCGGCATCGTCGAGATGATCCGCACCGGCGTCGTATCCATGGGGCGGGGTACGCGCATCCACGATACCAACTTCATCAATCGGCGGACCATGGTCGAGGCCGCTTCAAAAGCGCGCAATAGCAACGGTCATAATGTTTAGGCTTGTGCAGGCTGCGCAAATCAGCAGCCGCGCATCAATTCGTTCAGGTTCAAACCAGGAGAGAAGCATCGATGGCGACACTCTATTATGACGACGACGCGGACTTGTCATTGCTGGATGGCAAAACGATTGCCGTAATTGGATATGGCAGCCAGGGGCATGCCCATGCGCTGAACGCCCGCGACAATGGATGCAAGGTCATCATCGGATTGCACGAGGGCAGCCGCAGCATTGCCAAAGCGGAAGCGGATGGCTTAAATGTCTTCACCGTTGCCGAAGCGGCAAAACAGGCTGATATCGTCATGGTGCTGATACCCGACACTCTGCAGGGCAGCGTCTATGAAGCGCAGATCGCGCCCAATTTGAAAACGGGCGCCATGCTGATGTTCGCGCATGGTTTCAACATCCATTTCAAGGAGATCGTGCCGCCGGCGTCGGTGGACGTCGGGATGGTCGCGCCGAAAGCGCCGGGGCATCGTGTGCGCGAGGTCTTCACCGAGGGCGCCGGCACACCCGGGCTCATCGCGATCGAGCAGGATGCCAGCGGCAATGCCAAAGCGCTGGGACTAGCTTATGCCAAAGCGATCGGCTGCACGCGCGCCGGCGTCATCGAGACGACCTTCAAGGAAGAGACCGAGACTGATCTCTTCGGCGAGCAGGTCGTGCTCTGTGGCGGCGTCACCGCGTTGATCCGCGCCAGCTTCGAAACGCTGGTCAAAGCCGGCTATCAGCCTGAAGTCGCCTACTTTGAATGCCTGCACGAGCTCAAGCTGATCGTCGATCTGCTGTATGAAGGTGGGCTGAGTTACATGTGGTACAGCGTCAGCAACACAGCCGAGCACGGCGGCTATGTCATCGGCGACCAATTTGAAGAGTCCATTAAAGAAGAAATGGCCGGCGTCTTGCAAAACGTCCAGAACGGCGAATTCGCCCGGAAATGGATTGAAGAGAACAAGCGGGGCCGACCCAACTTCAACGCTCGCCGCCAGCGCGAACATGATCTGTTGATCGAGAAGGTCGGCGCAGATTTGCGACAAATGATGCCCTTCCTCGATGCCAAGAATATCAAGCAACAGGACTAATTCGAATGGATGCCGCTGTCGCAGAAAATGGCGCGAATATGAAAGGAGGCGCCTGATGTCGGAAGACGGTCTTGCTGGCCTTAGCCAGTTGACTTGCGCTCACGACCGGAATCGATTCAGGAAAGGAACACCTCCAAATGGTAAAACGAACCTACGACGATAATACCGTCATCATCTTTGACACCACGCTGCGAGACGGCGAACAAAGCCCCGGCGCCACCTTGTCCAGCGCGGAGAAGCTGGAGATCGCCCGGCAGCTCTCGCGGCTTGGCGTCGATGTGATTGAAGCGGGATTCCCGGCGGCGTCGCCCGACGACCTGAAAGCCGTCCAGCGTATCGCGCGTGAAGTGGGCAGGCCTGAGGGACCGACTGTCGCCGGTTTGTCGCGCGCGCTCGAGAGCGATATTCGCACCGCCTGGGAAGGCGTCAAGGAAGCGTCCAAGCCGCGCATCCATACCTTTCTCGGCACCTCGCCGAGCCACCTGGCAATGCTGCGCATCAACCAAGAAGAAGGCTTGGAGCGGATCCGCAGCGGCGTCACGCTGGCGAAGAGCTTGTGCGATGATGTGGAATTCAGCCCGATGGACGCTGGCAGAACCGATACGGAGTATTTGATACGGGCATGCGCGGCAGCGGTCGAATGCGGCGCGACGACCCTGAACATTCCCGACACGGTTGGCTATGTGATGCCGGCCGAGTGGGCGGATACGCTTGAGATGCTCATCAATGAAACGCCCGGCGCCGGACCGGGCAGCGGCGTGATCTGGTCAGTGCATTGTCACAACGATTTGGGCTTGGCCACCGCCAATACGCTTGCCGGTTTGACGCGCGGCGTTCGTCAAGTCGAGGTGACGATCAACGGCATCGGCGAGCGCGCCGGCAACACGAGTATGGAAGAAGTCGTCATGGCGATCCATACGCGCAAGAGCTTCTATAACCTGCGCACTAACATCGACACCACGCAGATCATGAAAACCAGCCGCATGGTGCGCAACTACATGGGCATGCCGGTTCAGCCCAACAAAGCCATCGTCGGCGCCAACGCCTTCGCCCATGAATCCGGCATTCACCAAGATGGCGTGCTGAAAAACGCCGAGACTTTTGAGATCATGATGCCGGAAGACGTCGGCTTGACGCAAAGCAAGCTGGTGCTTGGCAAGCTCAGCGGGCGTCATGCCCTCCGCGTTCGGCTGCGAGAACTGGGTTACGAAGTCGATGGCGACGAACTGGTGGACGTCTTCCGGCGCTTCAAAGAGTTGGCCGATTTGAAGAAGACGGTGACCGATGCCGATTTGGAGGCGCTCGTCGCCGATGAAGCGGCGCAGAAGCCGGAGGATCACTTTCGCCTGGTTGATATACAGGTCGTCTGCGGTACGATGGGCATGCCAACCGCCACAGTCAAGATGCTGAATCAGGACGGTGAAGCATTGGTCGTGTCGGCTGTCGGCACCGGTCCGGTTGATGCCTCCTATCGCGCCGTCGACGCCATCGTGGACGCGCCGAATGAACTACTCGAGTTCAATGTGCACAGCGTGACCGAAGGCATTGACGCGCTGGGCGAAGTGACCGTGCGCATTACGCCGGCGGACAGCAGCCGGACATTTGGCGGCTACGGCGCCGACAGCGATATCATCGTTTCCAGCGTGAAAGCCTATGTCGCCGCGCTCAACCGCATGATTTCGAGCATGGGCTTGGGCGGCGTCGTTCCCGAGGGCGAAGTGGCAGTGGTCGGTTTGACTTCGTCATAGCGGCGGCTGGCGCCTAAATCGATACAGGAGAGATTAATGACTGCAAACGGAAATCCGCGTACATTATTTGAGAAGATATGGGGCGCCCATACCGTGCGCGACCAAAGCGACGATACGCCGGCCGTGCTTTATATCGACTTGCATCTCGTGCACGAAGTGACATCGCCGCAGGCCTTCTCGACGCTGCGCGAGCGCGGGCTGGCGGTGCGGCGTCCCGATCTCACGATTGGCACGATGGATCACAGCACGCCGACCACGCCCAGGAACGAGCTGGGCATCATCCCGGTCGCCGATGCGCTAGCGGCGAAACAGTTGGACGTCTTCAGCAAGAATTGCGACGACTACGGCATTCCGATGTACGCGCTCGGCGGCGAGCATCAAGGCATCGTGCACGTGATAGGACCGGAAAAAGGATTGACGCAGCCGGGCATGACCATTGTCTGCGGAGACAGCCATACCAGCACGCACGGGGCATTCGGCGCCTTGGCATTCGGCATTGGCACCAGCGAGGTGGGCCACGTGCTGGCGACGCAGACGCTCTTGCAGAATAAGCCGAAGACTATGGCGGTCAATGTCGAGGGGCGGCTGGGCGATGGCGTCACGGCGAAGGACATCATCCTCGCGATCATCGCCAAAATCGGCATTGGCGGCGGCACCGGTCACGTCTTTGAATACCGCGGCGAAGCAATCCGCGGCTTGAGCATGGAAGGGCGCATGACCGTTTGTAACATGTCGATCGAAGGTGGCGCCCGCGCCGGCATGGTCGCGCCGGATGACAGCGCCTTCGAATACATCAGCGGCCGCCGCCATGCCCCGAGCGGCGCCGACTGGGATGCCGCTGTGAAACGTTGGCGTGAGCTGCCGACTGACGATGGCGCGATCTTTGATCAGGAAATCACGATTCGCGCCGATGAATTGAGCCCGATGATTACTTATGGCACCAACCCGGGCATGGGCATGCCGATTTCGGCGGCTGTTCCGATGCCGGACGACGAGGCGGATTACAACAAGAAAACCGCGCTGGAAAAGGCGCTGAATTATATGGAGCTCGCGCCGGGACAGAAGCTGCTGGGCAAGACGATTGACGTCGTCTTCATCGGCAGCTGCACCAATTCGCGCATCTCGGATCTGCGACAGGCAGCTGATTTCCTCCGCGGGCGCAAGGTGGCGGACGGGGTGCGCATGATGGTCGTGCCCGGCTCGCAGCCGGTCAAGCGGCAAGCCGAGAGCGAAGGGCTGGACGAGATCTTTCGGGCGGCCGGCGCGGAATGGCGTGAAGCCGGCTGTTCGATGTGCATCGCGATGAATGGGGATCAACTGCAGCCCGGTCAATACGCCGTCTCGACCAGCAACCGCAACTTCGAGGGCCGGCAAGGCAAAGGCGGTCGCACCTTCCTGGCCAGCCCGCTTACCGCGGTTGCGTCAGCGATCGCCGGCGTCGTGGCGGACCCGCGCGCGATGATGTCTTCTACTCTGTAGGGGCGAGGCGGCGACCCGCCCGACCGCAATTCAGTCATTCGCGCGACTACCTCTGTTTTACTGAGACAGGACACAAAAATGGACAAACTTTCTCATATCGAAGGCAGCATCGTCGCGATACCGGTGAACGACATTGATACCGATCAAATCATTCCGGCGCGCTTCTTGAAAGTGACCGATAAAGCCGGTTTGGGCAAGGCGGCTTTTTGCGATTGGCGTTATCTGGAAGATGGCGAGACGCCCAATCCCAAATTCATTCTGAACAACGCGGCATATCAAGAAGCTTCGGTGCTGGTGGCGGGCGATAACTTCGGCTGCGGCAGCTCGCGCGAGCATGCGCCTTGGGCTTTAATGGGCGCGGGCTTCAAAGCCGTCATCAGCACCGATTTCGCCGATATCTTTCGCAACAACGCGCTGAAGAATGGCTTGCTCCCCATCATCGTCGACCGCGATACGCAGCAGCAGCTCTTCAGCCTGGCCGAGGAAGACCCGAGCACATCGGTGCGCGTCGATGTGGAAGCGCAAACCTTGACCTTGCCTGACGGGCGCGCTGTCGATTTTCCGCTGGACGGCTTCTCGAAGTACTGTCTGCTGAATGGGGTGGACCAGCTTGGTTATCTGCTGGCTTTGGACGAAGAAACGCAGCGCTTTGAAGCGCGCAATCCGCAGCGAGTCGTGACGACCGCATAATCGGCGGGGGCGAAGGCGCGCTACTGAAAAGGAGCCGGGACTTGAAGCAGCGAGTCGCCATATACGACACCACTTTGCGCGATGGCAGCCAGCGGGAAGGGATTTCTTTTTCCGTAGCCGACAAGATGCGAATTACCATGCTGCTGGACGAATTGGGCGTCGATTACATCGAAGGCGGCTGGCCCGGGTCAAATCCAAAGGACGTGACCTATTTCGATCAGGTTCGGGCTATTGACTTGCAGCACTCCAAGATTACGGCATTCGGCTCCACGCGCCGCAAAGGCATTGCGCCCGCGGATGACGGCAATATCCGCGCGCTGATTGAAGCGCAAACGCCGGTCGTCACCATTGTGGGCAAGACATCCATGCTTCATGTTACTGACGTCTTGCAGACAACCGCTGACGAAAACCTCAACATGATTCAAGACAGCCTGGCGTATTTGAAAGGGCAGGGCAAAGAAGTCATCTACGACGCCGAGCACTTTTTTGATGGCGCCAAGCTCGACATGGAATACGGCTTCGATACCCTGGCGGCGGCCGCTGCCGGCGGCGCCGATGTCATCGTGCTATGCGATACCAATGGCGGTTCCATGCCCTGGGAGGTAGCGGAATTCGTATACAAAGCGCGCGAGCTCTTCCCGGAGACGCCCTTCGGCATTCACACGCACAATGACAGTGAAGTGGCTGTCGCGAACTCGCTTGCGGCGGTGAGAGCGGGCGCGGCCCACGTCCAGGGCACGATCAATGGTTATGGGGAACGCTGCGGCAACGCCAATCTCTGCAGCATCATTCCCGATCTCATCATCAAGCTGGCCACCCCCTGCCTGGCGCAAGACGGCAATCTGGCAGCGCTGACGCATTTGTCGCGCGCAGTGGCGGAGATCGCCAATCTGGCGCCCGACGCGCATCTGCCATACGTCGGCAAGAGCGCATTCGCCCACAAGGGTGGCATCCACGTGGCGGCGATTCGGCGCAATGTCGACAGTTATCAGCACATAGAGCCGGAACAGGTCGGCAATGAGACCCGCGTTTTGGTATCGGATTTGTCGGGGCGCGGCAACTTGCTCAGCAAAGCCGACGAGTTGGGGCTGGATGTGACGAAGGATGAAGCGGCGCAAGTGCTGAACGACATCAAGGAATTGGAAAACGCCGGTTTCTCTTTCGAAGGGGCTGAGGCGTCGGTCGCCGTTCGCCTGCGCCGCGCCGCGCCCGATTACAAGCCGTTATTCAGCCTACTGGATTTCACCGTGATCGTCGAGGATCGACGGGGCCGTGGACAATTGGCCGAGGCAATGGTGAAGCTCGATGTGGACGGCGATGTCGCGCATACGGCGGCCGAAGGAAATGGTCCCGTAAATGCGTTGGACCTGGCGCTGCGCAAAGCGCTGCTGCCCAAGTATCCGGCGCTGCGCGATATTCAGTTGGTCGATTACAAAGTGCGCATCCTCGATGGCGAGAACGCCACTGGAGCGGTGACCCGTGTCTTGATTGACTCCTACAATGGCAGCGCGCGCTGGAGCACGGTTGGCGCCGGCACCGACATCATCTGCGCGAGTTGGCTTGCTTTGGTGGACAGCGTCGAATACGGCCTGTCCGTCGCCGAAATGCAGGGTGAAGAACGGCCGGTAGCGGTAAGTGTTTAGCGTTGGATTGCCTGTGTGTCTTGACGGCATGTCCCAGGCATGCCTCTTTGTTTGAAGCGGGAGAATGTCATCCATGAAAGCGACGATAGCGGTATTGCCTGGTGACGGCATCGGGCCCGAAGTGGTAGGGCAAGCGACTGATCTGCTGGCGCACATCGCCGCCAAGCATGGCCATGAGTTCACCTTCGTTGAAGGGCTGATCGGCGGCCTTGCGATCGACGAAACGGGCAATCCCCTGCCGCCCGAGACAGTCGCCATCTGCGAGGCGGCCGACGCCATCTTGCTTGGCGCTGTCGGCGGACCCAAATGGTCCGACCCAACGGCAAGCGTACAGCCGGAGCGCGGCTTGCTGGAGCTTCGCCAGCATTTCGGCTTGTTCGCCAACCTGCGCCCGGTGAAGACCTATCCCGCGCTCGTTGAGCAGGCCCCACTGCGGGCGGAGCTGCTGGAGAACGTCGATATATTGTTCGTGCGCGAGCTCGTCAGCGGCATTTACTTTGGCGCGCGGCAGGAGCAAGGCGCTGGCGACGAATCGCACGATACGATGCGCTACAGCCGAAGCGAGGTGGAGCAAGTGGCCAATGTCGCCTTTCGCGCGGCGCAAGGGCGGCGCAAAATGCTCTGCTCGGTGGATAAGGCAAATGTGCTGGCCTCGATGCGTCTTTGGCGGCGCACCGTCGTTGAAGTGCATGAAGAATACGACGATGTGGAGCTTGAACATCTGTTGGTGGATGCGGCGACCATGCACTTGCTGACGCGACCGGGCAGCTTTGACGTCATCGTCGCGGGCAACATGTTCGGCGATATTTTGAGTGATGAGGCTTCGGTGTTAGCGGGCAGCCTGGGCATGCTGCCATCGGCGTCATTGCGTGCGGATAGTTTTGGTTTGTATGAACCGGTGCATGGTTCGGCGCCCGATATTGCCGGGCAGGGAAAAGCCAATCCCATCGGCATGTTCCTCAGCGCCGCCATGCTGTTGCGATACAGCCTGCAACTGGAAGCGGAAGCGCAAGCGATTGAATCCGCCATTGACGCGGCGCTTGAGGCGGGGCTGCGCACGGCCGATATTGCCGGCGCCGGCGAAAGGCCCGTCTCTACCGCAGAATTCGCGGCCGCCGTCCGAAGCCGATTGTAGAATCCATCGAGTTAATCAGCGCCAAAAGCCGAAGGGCCGCTAAAGCGCGGGCAGCGGACTAAACTCAGACTGCACACGAACGACGTCAGCGCCAAGCTGCGTCAGCTGCGCCTCAATGGCTTCGTAACCGCGATCAATTTGGTAAACATTTTCGATCAAGCTCTCGCCTTCAGTCGCCAGGGCCGCTAGCAGCACCGTGGCGCCGGAGCGGATATTGTCGGCCGCGATGCGCGCTGGCCGCAACCGGCTCACGCCATGGATGATGCATACGTCGCTCTGGCTGATCAAAATGTCCGCGCCCATCTGCAGCAGCGCGTCAACATAGCCGTAACGATTGTCGAAAATGCGCTCGCGAATGTAGCTGGTGCCATCAGCCAGAGTCGAGAGCGCCGCTATGCAAGGCTGCAGGTCGGTGGGGAAGCCGGGGTAGAAGTGCGTCTGAATGTTGATCGGGTCAAGCGCTAGATGGCGCGACCGACGTACGCGAATTGACTTGCCATCAACGCTGATATCGACGCCCATCTGCTCCAACTTGGCGATGACGATGCGCAGGTGCGCGGGTTCCACATTGTGTATGGTGACATCGCCGCCGGTGATTGCCGCCGCAATCATGACGGTGCCCGCCACCAGCCGATCCGGCATCGGCGTATATTCGATCGCATGAAGCCGGCTTACTCCGTTGATGACCAAGGTATTGCCGCCTAAGCCGCGGATATCGGCGCCCATCGCGTTGAGAAAGTTGCCGAAGTCCAGCACCTCGGGTTCGATCGACGCGTTTTCCAGCACAGTCTGTCCATCAGCCAGGGCGGCGGCCAGCATCAGGTTCTCCGTACCCGTGTGGCTGGGCAGATCCAGATAGAGCGAGGCGCCGCGGAAACGCCGTCCATCGAGGTCTATAATGGTTCGTCCGTCCTCGAAATATTGCACATTCGCGCCCAGGCGCGCGAAACCGCGATGATGAAAGTCGATCTTGCGCGTGCCGATATCGCAGCCGCCACTGCCGGGCAGCTCAACATATCCCATGCGAACTTGCAGCGGCGCCAGAAAAAGTACGGATCCGCGGAATTGAGAGGCGATCTCTTCAGGCAGCAGACCGCTAAAGATATTGGACGCATCGATTCGGACGTTTTTGCTCGCTGTGTCGTGACGCACACGGGCGCCTACTGCCCGCAGCAACTCGAATGCGCGCTGGACATCCTCAATCTCGGGCACGTCATGCAGGATGGTCTCGCCCTGTTCGACAACGATGGAAGCGGCAATCATCGCCAGGATGGAGTTCTTGGCGCGCTGCACCTGGATTTCACCGTGAAGCGGCTTGCCACCGTGTACGCGGAGCGCGGATTCAACCATGATTAGGCTGCCTTCGACTTTCAACCTGAGTTAGCCCATAGAATAGCATAGAAGCGCGGACTGGGATAACGGCTTCGTCGGCATTTGCATTGAGCCGGCAACTGTGATAGAGTATGCATCCATTAACAACTAAAGAGTAAGTTTACGCTTATCCAGAGGTGGTGGAGAGACCGACTCGGTGAAGCCACAGCAACCCCCAAATGGCAATGGGAAGGTGCTAAGTTCGGCAGATAATTCTGGAAGATGAGGGTAAACACCTGGTGGTAGCGGCGCAAGGAAAGCTTGCGGGCGAAATCAGGTCATTCCGTTGACTGTGCCTCAGTCACTTTTTCTTGAAAGTCACGGAAGCCCAAACTGGCGTATTCGTTTCGGTTTGGGCTTTTTCTATAGTAAGGACTGGATCATGACAAGGACAAGCATCAGGGAAAACGGGCAATACAGGGGCGCCAGCACGCGCTCGGTGCATGGCGGCGCGCCGCGAGACAAGGGCTTTCATGCGATGACGACGCCGATCGTTCAGACCGCGACTTATACCTTCGACAGCACTGCTGACGTTGTCAAGTTCCTGGACAAGAAAGTCTACGGCGGCGAGCTAGACCGCGAGGAATACGCGCGTTATGGCAATCCCTCCGTCTGGTCGCTCGAGCGGCGCATCGCCCATCTGGAAGGCGCGGAGGCCGCCATCGTCTATCCTTCCGGCATGTCCGCGGTGACGTCGCTGTTTTTGACCGTGCTGCGGCCCGGAGCGCATATCGTGATGACTGACGACTGCTATCGGCGGACGCGGCAATTCTGTGAAACGACCTTGAAAAAGTTTGGGATAGACACCAGCGTCGTGCCCATGGGCGATAGCGCGGCGCTTGAAGCGGCCATAGTTCCGAAGAAGACGCGTTTCATCTTTACCGAGACGCCTACCAACCCCTATCTGCGCGTGGCCGACTTGCATCAATTGGCTGAGCTGGGCAAGCGTCACCGGGCGATGACCTTGCTGGATACGACCTTCGCCACGCCGGTGAATCTGCGGCCGCTGGAATACGGCATCGACTTTGTCATGCATAGCGCGACCAAGTATTTCGGCGGCCACAACGATGTGCTGGCTGGCGTCATCGCCGGCGCCGCTGGTCGAATCAAGGCGCTGAAAGACGCGCGCGGGATGATGGGCAACGTCATTGATCCGCATCAAGCCTTCCTGGTGGAGCGCGGTCTCAAGACGCTGGCTCTGCGCGTGCGGCATCAAAACGAGACCGCGCTGGAGGTTGCGCGGCATCTTGACCGCCATCCCAAAATTGAACGCGTCCATTATCCTGGCTTGCCTTCTCACCCCGATCATGAATTGGCTCGGGCGCAGATGCGAGGCTTCGGCGGCGTCATCAGCTTTGAAGTGGCAGGGGACATGAAGGCGACCAGCGACTTCATTGACCGGCTGCGGATACCCTATATCGCGCCCAGCCTGGGCGGCACTGAGAGCCTGATCGAACAGCCGGCTTACTTCAGTTACTACGACCTCAGCAGGGAAGAGCGGCTGGCTGTCGGCATTAAGGACAATTTGGCGCGCCTCGCCTTGGGCATTGAAGATGCCGATGACATCATTGAAGATCTGGGCCGGTCATTGGAGCAGGTGCCAGCGAAGTCTGCTGTTCGTCAGGTCTAACCGGTCCTTGACGGCGGGCCCGCGCCCAGGACGCTGACGATCTCGTCGAGGTTGTCATCGACTTGCCGCATTCTGTTGGCGTACGTTGGCGAAAGGTCCGCCAGTTGATCGGCGTGATAACCGATGGTCGCTTCCGGGTCCTTGAGCACGTGGCCCGTCAAGATGCCGAGCACCGTATCGCCGCGCTTGATGATGCCACGCTCGACTAGTTTTTTTGTGCCCGCCACTGAACAGGCGGAGGCCGGCTCGCAGCCGATGCCGACGCCATCGATGATCGCTTTAGCGTCCATAATCTGTTGATCGCTGACCGCTTCAACCACGCCACTCGTCCATTCCAGAGCGCGGATCGCCTTTTGCAGATTGACCGGATTGCCGATCTTGATGGCGGTGGCAATGGTCTCGGCTTTCACTGATTCAAACTGCCGCAAGCCACTGTTGAAGTGCCGATACAGGGGATTGGCGCCTTCCGCCTGGATGATCGCCAGGCGCGGCAGCCGGTCGATCAAACCGACCTCGAGCATTTCCAGCAGACCCTTGCCAAAGGCGGAACTGTTTCCTAGGTTGCCGCCTGGCACAACGATCCAGTCTGGCGCCTGCCATCGTAGCTGCTGAAGCGCCTCGAACATGATCGATTTCTGGCCTTCGAGGCGGAAAGGATTGATCGAGTTCAGCAAGTAGACGCCGAGCTTTTCCGAAGCCAGCCGCACCAGTTCCATGTTGCGATCGAAGTCGGCGTCAATCTGCAGGCAGGTCGCGCCGAAGGCGATGCCCTGCGCCAGTTTTCCCAGAGCAATCTGCTGATTTTGCAGGAAGATGATCCCCTGCATGCCCGCGCGCGCCGCGTATGAGGCCATCGAGGCCGAGGTATTGCCGGTGGATGCGCAGGCGACGCGATCCATACCTAGAATTCGCGCTTGGGTGACACCGGTGGTCATGCCGCGATCTTTGAAGGAACCGGTTGGATTTTCACCCTCGTGTTTCAGGAAGAGTGTGTTAAGCCCAGCGAAAGCGGCGACCCGGGGCAGTTCATAAAGATTTGTATTGCCCTCCATTCGACTGACGATGGAGCGGTCGTCGATGCCGGGATAAACCAGTTCCTTGTAGCGCCAGACGCCGCTGTTGTAAGGCTCATCAAAGGCGCCGAGCCGGTCGTCAAACGTGTCGGCTGAAATTGGCTTGCGGGAGGTCTCAAATTCATGTCGAACGTCCAGCAAGCCGCCGCAGGTTTCACAGGCATAAATCACGCGCTGGATTGGGTATTGTTGCGCGCAATTGATACATTGTAGACTGCTTGGCATTGCCTTCACCTCGCGCCGAAATCGCGGCAAGGATAACGTCCTTCCATGGCAATTTCCAGAGCAGAAGCCTTCGCCCCGGCGACTGTCGCCAACTTGGGGGTCGGCTTTGATATCCTTGGGCTCGCGTTGGATGGCTTTGGCGATCGCGCGATTGTCGAGTTCCAGGACGATCCCGAGATTGTGATTACTGACATCCAAGGCGATGGGGGCCAGCTTCCGCGCGAGCCAGAGCGCAATGTCGCCTCGGTTTCGGCGCGCGCCTTCTTGAATCACATCGGCGAGACGCGTGGATTGAGAATCAAGCTGATTAAGGGACTGCCGCTTTCCAGCGGGCTGGGTAGCAGCGCCGCCAGTTCGGTTGCGGCGGTGATGGCGCTGAACAAGCTGGTCGGCGAGCCTTTCACGCGCGAGGAATTGCTGCCGTTCAGCCTGGAGGGGGAGGCGCTTGTCAGCGGCTACCACGCCGACAATGTGGCGCCTTGCTTGCTTGGCGGCATCATATTGGTCGCTGGCATCACGGTTGAGGCGATCCGACCCTTGCCGGCGCCCGAAGATCTGCATCTGGCGCTGGTCACGCCTGACTTTCCCGTGCCGACAAATGAAGCGCGCGCGATATTGCCTTCCAGTGTTTCGCTGAAGACATTAATTCACCAAACCGGCAGGGTCGCCCAATTGGTCGACGCCCTGCATCGAAGCGATCTTGAGGCGCTGGGCGCCGCCATGGAAGATGATGCGGTGGTGGAACCGGCGCGCGCCTGCCTAGTGCCGCATCTAGCAAAGGTTCGCGCCGCGGCGAAGCGGGCTGGCGCGATTGCTGTTTTTATCGGCGGCGCCGGTCCAACCCTCTGCGCCTTGTGTGATTGTGGACAGACAGCGCAGCTTGTCGCCGCAAGAATGAGGCAAGTTTACTGCGATGCGGCAATGCACAGCTTTGCACGGCATACGCTGGTGAATCATGTCGGCGCAGAAGCAATCGAGCTGGAATGAAACGGGCGCAAACGAGTTTGTGAAATTCTTGACAATCTCCCCGCGCGAACCTATACTTACAGCGTTGCGCTTTAACCAGCCGCACATTGCAAGCGCGCGCTGGTTAAACCGCTAATGCGGCGCTGACAAATGCGCTCAGTCTGTCGGATGATTGCGCGGAGGCCATGAAGGACCGGCATCTTTATTGGGATTCAGATTACGAGATTGTTTTGGCTTTGATGGAAACGTATCCGAATGTTGAACTGGAAGACATCAGCCTGGACGAGTTGACCCAGCGGATAACAGGCCTTCCGGGCTTCGCCGATGATCCGGCGCTGGTGAATGATGCTATACTCAAGGCGATTCTGCGAGACTGGTATGAGGAGATCAGCGCCTAAATGGATCTGAATCTGCAAGAGTTGAACCAGACCGAATTTCCCGTCCCCGCGGAATTGGAGAACAACATCGCCATCACCAGCCTCAGCCAGCTCTACAACTGGGGGCGGCGCAATTCGATGTGGCCGATGCTCTTTGGATTGGCCTGCTGCGCGATCGAAATGATCGCCACCGCCGCGTCTCGTTTTGATTTCTCGCGCTTTGGCTTCGAAGTGATGCGGGCGACGCCGCGCCAAGCCGATCTAATGATTGTCTCTGGGACCGTGACCAAGAAGATGGTCGTGCCGATCGTGCGGCTGTACAACCAGATGCCGGAACCCAAGTACGTCCTGGCGATGGGCGCCTGCGCAAGCGGTGGCGGACCTTTCAAAGAGGGCTACAATGTGGTTTCGGGCATGGACAAATACCTGCCGGTGGATGTCTACGTGCCTGGCTGCCCGCCAACGCCGCAAGCGCTGCTCTATGGCATGATCGCTTTGCAGCGCAAGATAGACGGCCAGAGCATCGCCAATGGCGACGATGTGCCTTGGTATGGCGTGTCCAGCGCCGAGCCGACCCCGGTGCCGGTGTTGGGACCGGACATTATCGATCCCCGCCAAATGGATATGATTCGGCGGCAGGCGGAAGCGGCAGCGGGAGATATATCGAGCCTCGGCATCCGCGATCTGCCGGCGGCGACGCAGATGGTGGCGGCGAGAGTCGCGGCTGATGCGACTGCTGTAGCCGATGCGACTCCCGTTTCAGAAGATGCTTTAAGTTTCGTTTTGCCATCCGGCGGCGCGCCTTGGGCTGAAGCTGAGGACATCCGCGAGAAGCGGCGTCTTCGCGCCCTCGCCCGCAAAGCGCTGCGCGCGTCGCGCCGCGCCACGGTAGCAGAAGAGGAATAACCATTGATGGACCAGCCGACATTGGCGCCCGAGAAACAGCTTGACGCGACTACGGTCGACGAGGCCATCGCCTATCTGCGCGCTGAATATGCCGACGCGGTCACGCTGGACGATCGCGAAGGCTACGGCGGCGTCATCGTCCAAAGCAACCGACTGGTTGACGTCGCACGCGCGATCCGTGACGACCTTGGATTTGATTACTTGTCGAGCGCGACCGCTGTGGATTATCTCGGCGCCGGCGATCACTTGGAAATGGTCTATCACGCATACCGGACCAGCGGTGGCGGGTCGCTCGTCTTCAAGGCGCAGACCGATCGCGAGCAGGCCGAGATCCCGTCATTAGTGCCAATCTGGCGCGGCGCAGATTTCCAGGAACGTGAAGCATGGGATCTTATGGGCATCCGTTTCCGGGGCCATCCGAATCTCAAGCGCATTCTGATGTGGGAGGGTTTTCACGGTCATCCCTTGCGCAAAGACTGGCGCGAAGCCTACTACGAAGAAGATCAGAAGCCCTTTGACAATCGCTGGCCCGGTGGACAGGTTTACCGCGTAGAAGAAAGAAATGTCTTTGGCAAGAATGTGACCTATCCGCCGGACATCGATCTCGGCCGTTTGATGGACAGCTCCGAGACGGCAGTGTATCAGTCGCTCGGCTTGGGCGTTGATGTCGAGCGAATCATGGACAAAGACGGCTTCGAGACCAACGAACTGGTCGTCAATATGGGACCGCATCATCCCAGCACGCATGGCGTATTTCGCATGGTGCTGACGGTCGACGGCGAGACGGTGACCTCGCTCGAGCCGGTTATGGGCTACTTGCACCGCAATCATGAAAAGATTGGCGAACGCAACACTTATCTGCATAACATTCCCTTCACCGACCGCCTGGATTACATCTCCAGCATGGGCAACAATCACGGTTACGTGCTGGCGGTCGAGCAGTTGATGAGCCTGGGGCGGAAGTACAATCCGCCAACTTATCGCTGCGAGGCGCTGCGGGTCATGATGGTGGAGTTGAGCCGCATCGTGAATCACCTGTGGGCGATCGGCTTCTGGCTGAATGACATTGGCGCGTTTTTCACGCCCGTGCTTTATTTCGTGCAAGAACGCGAGCGCATCCTCGATTTCTTTGAGGCGGTCGCCGGCAGCCGCATGATGTGCAACTACATGCGCTTTGGCGGCTTGTTCGGTGATCTGCCCGAGCGCCTCAAGAGCGTCAGTAATCTGACCAATGACCGCGTGCGCGACTACAATACCATGCAGTTTCTGACCGAGATGATCAATGAACGCATTCCGCGCACGATTGACGAGCTGGAGCGGCTGCTGACCCAGAACGAGATCCTGCTTGAGCGTTCGGTGGGCGTCGGTGTTTTGACGCGCGAGGACGCGATCAATTACAGCGCCGCCGGTCCGCTCTTGCGCGGCAGTGGCGTGGCTTACGACATCCGGCGCGCCGACCCCTACAGCATATATCCCGAGCTGGATTTCGATATCGCAGTCGAAGACGAAGGCGATATGTACGCCCGCTATCGAGTGCGCGTTGCGGAACTGCGCGAGAGCGTGCGCATCTTGAAGCAGATTCTGCCGCGGCTCGAAGCGACCGAAGGAGAATCGATCTGGGCGGATGGCAAGCCGGGCGCCTATGCGCCGCGCGTGCCCCATGGCGAAGCTTATGGTCGCGTGGAAAACGGCAAAGGCGAATTGGGCTATTATGTCGTATCGGCCGGCGGCCGGGGCGGATCAGCCAATCCCTGGAGATACCACGTGCGCGCGCCCAGTTTTATCAATCTGACGCCGATGGGCATCATGAGCCGGGGACACAAAGTGGCTGATGTCGTCGGCATCCTAGGCAGCATCGATATCGTGTTAGGCGAGACTGACCGCTAGCTTTTTCGGCCTCGGTGAAGGGCATCCGCGGCTGACAGGGAGACGCCATGTACGGAACTGGATTGGCAAAGGGGTTGCTGCTGACCTTGCGGCACTTTGTTGATTCCTATGTGGACGATATTCGTTACGGCTTCCGCAAGTATCATCACTCGACCGACAACTTCGCCGTCCGCCAGGGTACCAAGACGAAGGGCGTGATCACGGTTCAGTATCCGGACGAGAAGGTGGCGGTGCCGGAGCGATTTCGTTTCGTGCCTTTTCTCATCGTCGAAGATGAAGATCATCCGACGCGCAGCGGCAAAGACTGGTGCACCAGCTGCGGCATCTGCGCTAAGGTCTGCCCGCCGCAGTGCATCTGGATCGTACGCGGCAACGACCCCAATACCGGTCGTCCCGTGCCCGAGCCTGAGGCTTTCTTCATTGACATTGACATTTGTATGAATTGCGGTTTCTGCGCTGAGTATTGCCCATTTGACGCGATCAAGATGGACCACGACTACGAACTCGCGAGCTATGACCGGACGACGCATCACATTCACGACAAGGAACGACTGTCCAAGCCAAATTCATACTGGCGTGGCATCGCGCCTACGCGCGCCTACGAAGAAATGCTCGCGCGCGGTACCTGGGAGCACAAGGACGCGGCAAAAGAAGCGCGGCGGGGCGCCTCAGGTGCTCGCGCATCCGCCCCACAGCCAGCGCCGCAGGCTGAAGTGGCCGCGCCAGCCGCGGCGAGTGAAGCAGCTCCGCCGGCGGAAGCCAGCGCGCCGCCCGCTCCGGCTGCTGAGGGCGCCACGCCTTGGTCGGAAGACGACGCCAAGCGCGAAGAACGCCGGCGCAAGGCGCTGGAGCGCAAAGCCAGACGCGCCGCCAAGCGCGGTCAATAAGGCTAATAGCACGAGTAGAGCGCTAGCTCAGTCGCGCAAATGGACTAGTTATGGTGTACTTGCCCGTTCCCAGATGGCAACTAGTTCATCACTGCTGATTTCGCCATCCGTGAATGCGACGACAGTCATATCGCCAATTGCATCGATTTTGTTGTCGAGGCCTTGAATTATACGGCTCAGCCGCGTGTCAAGTTCTTGAATCTGTCCGGTCAGCCGCGTGTCGAGTTCTTGAATCTGTCCGGTCAGCCGCGTGTCGAGTTCTTGAATCTGTCTGGTCAGCCGCGTGTCGAGTTCTTGAATCTGTCTGGTCAGTTTACTATCCAAATTAGAGATGTCCGACCGAATATCGGTGAAATTACCCGACATCCAAATCATGATCACAATTAGTGGACCCCATAGCGCCACCCCTAGCCCAATCAACTGCACAAAGAGCGTCAGATTGTCCTGCAAAGCCTTCTTGACGCTTACGCTATTTTCTTGCGCTGACTCTGACATGGCTTTGGATCGCAACTCTTGATTGCCTTGCATCGCATCAGACTTTGCCAAGGGCACCACTCCTAGCGCGGCACATTTAGCCTAATCTTACCACCGAGTTGCGGGACTCAACAAGCGACGCCCGGCGATTCTTTAGAATGCCAAGACTTCCTGTCACCGTTACCCAATTCTCGAATAAGTGATATATTGGGTTCATCTCGCTGATAAATTTCGAGGCAGGGCATGAGCAATTTTCGCGAACAAGTGATGGCGGCGCTGAGTACGGTCATTGAACCCGAGCTCAACCGTGATATCGTCTCGCTCAACATGGTGCGCGATCTCGAAGTGGCCGAAGGCATCGCCGAATTCACCATCGTGCTGACGACCCCCGCCTGTCCCTTGAAAGATGTCTTCGTCGAAAGATGCGATGCCGCTGTGATCGGCAAAGTCGCGGGGATCGAAGCGTTGCGAATCCGGTGGGATGCGCAGGTGCCGACCGACCGCCGCATCCACGGTCGACTTGATGTGCCGATGAATAGCATTGTGGCGATTGCGAGTGGCAAAGGCGGGGTCGGCAAGAGCACGGTGGCGACCAACCTGGCCGTCTGCCTGGCTGACGCCGGCGCCGAAGTCGGCTTGATCGATGCGGACATTCTCAATCCCAACATCCCGCAAATGTTCGGCTTGGGCAGCGGGCGCCCCAAAGTGCTCAACGACAAGATGCAGCCACTGGAAGTCTTTGGCGTCAAGCTGATCAGCACCGGCTTCCTCACGACGCCGGACAAGCCCATGATTATGCGCGGTCCGATGCTGCACAACGCAATCCGGCAGTTTTTCACCGATGTGGAATGGGGCCGCCTCGATTATATGATCGTTGATCTGCCGCCGGGCACGGGCGATGCTCCGCTGTCGCTGGCGCAATCCTTCCCGCTGACCGGCAGCATCATTGTGACGCAGCCGCAGGATGTCGCTGTCGCCGATGCGATTCGCGCAGCCGCGATGTTTGACCAGTTAAAGGTTCCGTTGCTTGGTGTGGTTGAAAATATGTCAGGCGAATTCTTCGGCAGCGGAGGCGGGGAGAAGTTCGCCGAAAGCCGAGACCTGCCGTTCCTGGGTCGGATTCCCTTGTCGGCCAATGTGCGCGAAGGCGGGGACTACGGCCGTCCCATTGTCATTCACGACGCCGATACAGAGGCAGGCCGCGCCTTTCGCGCGATGTCGGAACAGGTGGCGGCCAGAATCAGCGTGGCCATGCTCCAAGGCGCCGACGTCATACCGATTAACATTGTTGGCTAATTCTTGGACGCGCTCAGTCGTCCATGCCCATGACCTGAATCTCCTCTTCGTTGTCGACCGGATTGTAGCGGCCGATAAGCAGCCAAAACAGGCCGCTCAGCAAGACGCCGAGGAGGAAAGCGAGCAGCGTCTCCTCGTGAAGGTCGTTCTTGATGGAGGTGTTGTGGTGGATGATCAGAAGGCAGAGGAGGACGAAGGCGATCGAAAGGCGCCGGCGATTCGGATCAGTGCGTTGAATCAGAATGAAAAGAAGCGACACGGTGATGGTGATCAGCGCAATGTAGTTTAAGTCCATGCTTGTCTCGCTGCCGGTTTGAATACGCTCAATGGCTAACCGCTGCTTTACTGCTTCCGTGGAGATGCCGAGACTGGTTGCGCCATTGTAGCACGTCTGCTCAAAAGGGAGAACGCTGATGCGGATTGAACGTTCCAGCCATGGCAACATTCTGATCATCGAAGCGGGAGGACGGGTTGATCGGATCAGCGCGGGACAACTGGGATCGTTCTTGTCTTATGAGATTGACGCCGGCGGGCGCCATTTGGTGTTGGATTTGCAGCGCGTTGAAAGTATAGGGCAGGACGGACTTTGGGAGATGATGAGCGCTTTGAAGCGCGTCAGACGCGCCGATGGCGATTTGCGGCTGGCGCAGCCATCGGATCGTGTGCAGGAAGCGCTGGAGATGTCCGGCCTGGATGAGATTTTTCGCATCTTTGAATCGCAGGCCGATGCAGTGGCGAGCTATTGAAGCGGATCAGATTTTCGCGTTAGTTGCATCGTCTGGCGCTTCCCAGCTTGAGCCGCCCTAATTCTCCTTCCAACTGTTGATGTCGTTGAGGTTCACGTACTCAGGACCCGGCGGCAGGTAGTTGCCTTCGCATTCAAGAGCCGTTGGCGGCAGGTCCCGGCGCGGCTGCAGCAGCGGATTCTCCGGATTGAAGAAGTTCCAAGTCGCGCGCGAGATCTCTTCAATCAAAGGCCATAGCTTCTCGTAATCTTGAAACTCGGTTTTTTCCCATAAAAAGACGGATATGACGTAGTGGCGTCCGTTCGGTGAATAGACGATGCCGGCATCGCCGACCGTATCAAATATCCAGCCATTTTTGTGCGCAATGCGCGCGTCAAGCGGTATGCCGCCTTGAAGCAGCCTTTCCAAATCGTTGGCGCTGGCGATCTCGAGCATTTGCCGGCACTCCTGCTGCGTTATCTGATCTGCGGGCAGAGCGTAGGTCAAGCCCGAGTTGAATTCGGCGCAATCGTAAATCAGGCTGAAGAGCGTGCCCATGTCTTCGGCCGTTGTTTGATTATAGGGGTCGGGCTCGGTGTCAAAGGCGGGATTCGGCTTTGTCTCCGGCGCCTGAATCGAGCCGAGCCGCTGCCCGGCGACACCGAGGTAAAACGGCGCTGAGATGTAAGTGTTTTCGATGCCGGTCGCCAGGATGGTATCGGTGACGCTTCGAATTCCCAAGAATATGTCGCCGCCGCCGATGATCTCCATGATTAGATTAGAGGAGGCATTATTGCTGCACAGCATCGAATTCGCCAAAAGCCAGGCTTCGTCGGCGCTTGGCTCTGAAGATAGGAATCGATAGTAATCCAGCATGATGGGCAATTTGACCGTGCTGGCGCCGGAGAAAGCGACATCGCCCAAAATATTGATCTCTTCACCTGTCAGCAGGTCCTGCACATATATAGACGCGACCGTTCCGAGGCCGTCATAAATGAATCCGCGGCTGTCGAGAAAGTCGATGATGAGATCACGCAGCGCGCCCAAATCTGGACCTTGGTTGCCTTTGACGGCGACCGGTAGCGCAACCCTGCGCTCATCAGCAGAGCGCAATGCCGCGTCCGCAGCGGCCATGGCGGCGCCCAGATCAAGCGCGTAACCGCTGGCGCCGGTATAGACAGTCAAAGTTTGCAAGTCGTAGTTGGCGCCGACCGGCGCTCTGTCGTAGCGCAGGGCGATGTCTTGCAAGATCGATTCAAGCGCGTTTTCCTGATAATCGGCGACCAGGGCGATATTGCGGGCGACGGTCTGTTCGATGCCCAGGAGGAAATCGAGAAAACGGCGCCAGAACCCGCCGCCTTGCTCGCCCGAAGCCAGCGCGGCCGCCAGCATGGGTTCGCTGCTGATGCGCCAGCCCACCTGGTCCGGGTGCAGCTGGATTGGATAATCCGTATCCTGGGCTCTGTAGAGCATGATGATGGGCTCAGCATAGGTTCGTTCCCAGCGGGCGACGGCGTCGCGCTCGCTCAGCCCGCCGACATTAATCCCGGCGACGCTTATGCCGGCCGGCAGCTGCTGCTCACGCTGGCTGAATGCCACCAGCTCATAGACCAGCAAGGCGCTGGCCGCAACCAAGAGGAAGGCGGAAATAGTACGAAGTACGGGAAAGCCAGAGCTGCGACGCGAGCTTAGACTCGCTCCCATGTTTCGTCCCCTTGGATTTGCTCATTGGTGAATTCGATGGCTTGGCGATGAAAGCGTTTGATTTCGGGCAGATCTGCGCGCGCCACCCACCGAAAACCCAACAACTCGTGGCTCAGGTTCCCAATCGGGCTCAATGCTTCGCACTGGAAAGCCAAGTCGATATGGTTGGGCGCCGTCTTGGCGCTGTGGACGACCCGCAGGACACGCGCATTCAACTGCAATTCTTCGCTTAACTCGCGCAGGATGGCGGACGACGGGTCTTCGTCCTTGTCGATCCAGCCGCCCGGCAGCCCCCAGGCAAATCGAGGATGATAGGCGTGTTCGACTAACAGAATGCGGTCAGCGCTATCGAGGATAACCGCCGCAACGCCAATCGTATAGCGCGCTTGCATGCGGCTGTAAACTAGATAGGGCATGCGCATGATGAAGGGAAATCTGCGGAGTAAATGTGAGAACGCTCGCGTCACCGTATGCTCACAGCTCATCTGCGCGCCGCTGTGAGTTTAGATTGACGATTCGGCTACGTCAACGGCAAACGAAGTGGCAGCCACTTGAACAGCCGCTCGGCGGCAGCGAAAAGAATCAACCGCGATCAAAGAAAATAACAAGCTCGCTGCTTGCGCGAGCAAGGGGATTTATCAGATGAGAGAGAGGAAAATGACCACAGATTTTCGCAAGTGCGCTAATGCCCCTTATGCTATACTAATTCGTCAGGAAAAGCGCCTCCGACAGGAATGAATGGCACGCGTCGAATCGGCTCTCGAAGAACAGGTTCTGCGTTAGCGCGTCCGGCTTGAGCTTCAATCAAAGCCGCGGCATCACCATAGGCGCCAACTATGTGGACGGTGTGAGTTGTCAATTACGACGCTGGATATTCTTAATGTCTTCGTCGAGTTTCCCGGCAATCTGGTCTTTTTTCTGTTAGTCATCGCCGTGAGCCAGGGCTCATTGTTTCTGGCATTTGGTCATCGTTCCCGCTTTCCATTTGAGCAAGCGACGCGCCGTTTCGTCTTTGCGACGGGGGGCTTGGTCATGCTCTGGCTGATCATGCTGGCTGTGGCTTTCTTGTCGCAGCTTAGCGAGCTGGAAGCCGATGCCATCATGCCCCCGCTGGAACGGCTGGTACAGGCGGTAACGCTGCTTATCCTTGCCTGGGCATTTCTCAGCGCTGATTTTCTTCGTTGGCAGAACCGCTCCAACTTGCTGGTGGTCGCGGCGACATTCATCTTGGCTCTCCTATATGTCAATAGCGCGCGTGGCTGGCTGGCAATCTATGGCGGCGACTTGGCATTCAATGCTACCGAACATGCTTTGCTATGGTCGGGCGTCACGGCGGCGCTAGCGGCTTCGGGACTGTTGCTCGCCGTCTTGAACTACAGGCACATTGTCGACGCGCCACTCAAAATCCTGTTCTTTATCGTCTTACTTGTTGGCAACGGCTGGGACCTTTACCAGATGAGCGAGGGCGCTGGCGCCGGCAACTATTTAGGCGCGGCGCGGCTGGCCTACCTGACGGGATTGATTTTGCTGCCGCTCATCATCTATCGCCTGGCGATTGCTCTGCTGGAAAACAGCTTGGTGGAAGTGGTGCTGGCCGCGTCACAGCCGAGTTCAGCGGTGATGCCATCTCCTTCTCCAGCCGAGGCGCCCGCAGGTAATGAAGTAGATGCGCTGCTGGCGGCGCCCTCATCCTGGAATTTCAGCGCATCACCGGTCTCGAGTGACCGGCGTCATCTGCTGCATGCCATCGGCTTGATGCTGGAAACGCGGGATGGCGCTCGCATTCCGGAGCAGATCGTCAGGGCGACGCTGGAAACGCTTCAGTTGGAAGTCTGCGCGCTTCTACGGGTGCAAGAAAACAACTATGCCGATGTGATCGCCGGCTATGATCAGGTTGCGGATCAGTCCCTCGCCGGAATCTCGTTGAATCTAAATGAGCAGCCGACTTTGCGCGAATCGGCAACGCGATTGGAGCAGACAATTCTTTTCCCGGAGTACCACGCGTCTGAACTCCAGGATCTGTATAGACGGCTGAATATCGCTTCGCTGTGCAGCCTGTACGGGCTGCCGCTAGCCGTAGATGGCGAATTGGTCGCCCTTATGCTGGTCGCGATGCCGTACCGCCAGGCGGATCTGTCTCCCGACGAGTTGGAATGGCTGCGTGACATCAGCTTCGTGGCTGGGCATTTACTTGCCTGGAGCGACGACTCGACTTCATCCGTCAGCCTTTCCCAAGAACAGGTCTTCGATGACATCGCCGAACGTAGCGCTGATGCCGCTATCGATCAGGAGGCGCTGATCGCCCATCGCCTGGAATTCGAGTCCAGTCTGGCGCGAGTCAATGAACGCCGCGAGCAAATCGTTAGCCAAATTGCCGATCTACTGCGACAGCAAGAAGAGCAGCATGTGCGTCTGCTAGATGCCTTGGCTGCTGGCGAACACAGCCCGGATGCGGCGCAGCGATTTAACGCCACGATTGATGAGCAGGTGAAACTTCGAGCAGCTTCCGAGGCGAGCGCCCGCGCGCTGCTAGATACGGAGACGATATTGCGCGTGTTAAACGCAGATAATGATGATGCGCTGGCGCAGGTCATTCGCGAATATGTACACAAGGATTACAATCTGCTGCTTGCCGCGCGCGATCGGCTGCGCCGGCAAATCAACGCGTTGCTGGTGATGGGTCGGTCGGTCGCATCAGAGGGATACGCCACTATCTTGCAGACGCTGGCGGACGAATCCGCCCAACTGGAATTGGAACGTGATCAGCTGCAGCGGCGGCTGGAATCCATCAGAGGCCGCATGGATTCGCTGGGACTCGACATTGAAGCTTCCCACTTGACCCAGTTGCTGATTCAACTTTACGCGGAACGGAAGACATTTACCCAGCATCTCGCGGCCGCGAATCAGGATCGGCTCAAGCTGCTAGATGCGCGTAAGAGGCTGATGGAAGCGGACGGTGGAACCACTGAGGAATTGGAAAGAAAGCTCAGGCATTTGAGCGCGGATCACGAACAATTGATGAATTCGCGCGAGGAATTACGGCGAGACACGCAAGACCTGCGCTCACAGCTTGAGAACGCGCATGCGGACAAAACGGCGCTTCAAGCGAATATGGAGACGCTGCAAGCGGAAGCCGAGACGCGGGAAGACCGTCAAAAGGAGATGAGCCGACAAGTTGACGGCCTTTTGGAAGAGCGCGACAACCTGCTCAAAATACGCGACCAGCTCACAGCCAAAGTCAATGCCATGCTGGCCGACGAAGTGGCGCGCGAAGGAGAAGCCGATCTCAACAGCGACATTGCCGAACTGCAATCGTCCCTGCAACGCTTGACGGCGCAGCGAGAACAGCTTGCTTTGGATTTGAGCGACGCGCGGACGGAATTGTCAGTCGCCCGCGAATCGCTGGCCGAGCAAGATTCCGACGCTGAATCGGAGACTGAAGAGCATCAGCCAAACGCGCCTGAGCTATTCACCGGCATGCTGGATAATCTGCGCACGCCAATGTCTTCGATTTCAGATTATATTGACTTGCTTCTGGCAGAGAGCATCGGCATTCTTGGCGCGGCCCAGCGGCAGGTGCTTACCATGATTGCCGTGGATATCGCTCGTATTGCGGCGATCATCGGCGAGATTCAGAAATTAAGCAGCGTAGATGACGCGCGATTCGAAATGGAGCGCGGCCGCATCGATCTACTTTCTATCATTGAAGACGTTTTGCACGAGGCGGAGGCAAGCATCGAGGAAAAGGGGCACATGATTGAATTGGCGCTGGATGATGAATTGCCGCCGGTCGGTGCCGATGGCGCCAGCCTAAAGCATATCCTTGCCCAATTCGTCTCGAATGCCAGCGCGGTATCTCCCGCTGGTTCCCGGATCACAGTTTCGGCCGGGGTTGGCCCCCTCGAGTTGGTCAATGGCGCCGATTCAGTCGAAGCTATTGAGATCAGAGTGAGCGATAAAGGCGGCGGCATTTCACTTGAAGACAGGCAACGAGTCTTTGCGCGGACATACCGGGCGGAAAACCGCAAGATTGTCGGCTACGGTGATAGCGGCGTTGGCATGACCGTTGCCAGAGCGTTCGCGCGCGCTCTAAATGGCGATCTTTGGATTACAAGTGAAGCAGGCGTAGGGTCCGCCTTTCACCTCGCATTGCCCCTAGAATTGGCTGCGTCAATTGAGGATTAGCCAATGCGGCGCAATTTAGGCAATGAGCTGATCGTAGCTCTGCTTGCGGCGGTATCGCTTTTGTTTGCCGCCGTTTTTGCTGTTCTGCTCTCCACCTCGACTTCTCAGAGACCTACCGAAGCGCCCTCAGAACCCGCGGTGGCGTCTTCGACATCTACCATTACAGCGACTTCGCACCAACCAACGAAGGCAACGGATACGGCTATTCCGACTGATATAATCCGCTCACTGACTCAAGCCGCTCTTGCCGACACAGCTCGTCCAGAGGGCGCCTTGGCCACAGATGATACTGGACTGACGACAGAAATCGCCGCGACAGCGACGCCAACCGTAACCGCGACAGAGGCAGAGCCGCCGACGATTGAGATCCTGCCGAGCGCGACGCCGCTTCCGAGGGAAACTGTCGCGACGGTGGGGCCAGATATCGCGCCGGCGAATTTGACGCTGACCGCCAGCCGCGCCGCGATTGACGAGCGCCGAGAGTTGACTGCTGCTGGCCCGTCACCGACGGCAAGTCCGACAGATACCGCTGCGACGGCGCCGCCAAGCGCAACTGCGACAGAGTCGGAGTCGCCGCCGATTGAGGTACTCGCGAGCGCGACGCCAATTGCGACAGAAGTTCCCGGGACGGCGACGCCAGAAATCGCGCCAGCGAACTTGACGCTGACCGCCATCCGCGCCTCGATTGACGAACGCCGAGAGTTGACTGCTGTTCGACCGTCGCCGACGGCAAGCCCGACAGATATCGCAGCGACGGCGACGCTAAGCACAGCCGCGACAAAGACAGAGTCGCGGACCATTGTGGTCGTCGCGAGCGAGACGCCACTCCCGACGAAAGTTTCTGCTACGGCGGGGCCAGATATCGCGCCAGCGACTTTGACGCTGACCGCCATCCGCGCC